>JASCPH010000002.1 GCA_029959545.1 Microbacteriaceae bacterium PS02066
GCACAGGGCATCACGCCCCTGCGCGGATGAGCGGATGCGTGGGCCGGGACCGGGCCGCCTGCGGCGAGGTCCCGGCCCACGCGGTGTTCAGCGTTCCGCTTCGGGAGGCAGCGCGAGCCACGCGGCGCGGCGCTCCGCCTGCGCTACCGGGTCCGGCACCGGGAGCGACGTCAGGAGACGCTCGGTATAGGCGTCCTGTGGATGCAGGAGCACCTGCGCGGTCGTTCCCTGCTCGCGCACCTCGCCCTGTCGGAGGACGACGACGCGATCCGCCACGGCGTCGATGACGGCGAGGTCATGGCTGATGAACAGCGACGCGAAGCCGAGTTCCCGCTGAAGCGTCGCGAACAGCTCCAGTACCGTCGCCTGCACCGATACGTCGAGGGCGCTCGTCGGCTCGTCGGCGATGAGGAGCTTCGGGTCGAGCGCGAGGGCACGTGCGAGAGACGCGCGCTGACGCTGACCGCCGGACAGCTCGTGCGGAAAACGGTCGCCGTATGCGGCGGGCAGGCGCACCGCATCCAGCAGCTCGTCGACCCGCTTCCGCGCCTGAACGGCGCTGCGCACCCGCTTGTGCACCACGAGGGGTTCGGCGATGCACTCCGCGATCGTCAGCAAGGGATTGAAGCTCGTCGCCGGATCCTGGAAGACGAATCCCACCTGCGGGCGGAGGGCCGCGAGTGACCGCGGCCTCACGTCGCGCATCTCGGTGCCGAGAACCTCCAACGACCCGTCGACGACGGAGGTCAGACCGACGATCGCGCGGCTGATGGTGGTCTTCCCGGAACCGGACTCACCGACCAGGCCCAGGACCTCACCGGGTCCGATCCAGAAGTCGACGCCGTGCACGGCCACGACGCCCGTGCGGCCGAAACGACCCGGGTAGGCGATGTGAAGGTTGCGAGCGACCACGAGACTGCCCGCCGGCGGCTCGGACGGGGCGGCGGCGGCCGCATCCTGCGCGGCGCTCTTGCCAGCGCCGACGTGGGGGACGGCGGCCAGCAGCTCCCGTGTGTAGGACTGCTGCGGATCGGCGAAGAGCTCGCGCACCGGCGCCTGCTCGACGATCTCCCCGCGATACATGACCACCACGCGATCCGCGAGGTCGGCGACCACGCCCATGTTGTGCGTGATGAGCACGATCGTCGCGCCGAACTCGTCGCGACAGGCGCGCAGCAGTTCCAAGATCTCGGCCTGCACGGTGACATCCAGAGCGGTCGTCGGCTCGTCCGCGATGATGAGTCCGGCGTTGAGGACGAGCGCCATCGCGATGACGACGCGTTGCTTCTGCCCGCCGGAGAACTGGTGCGGGTAGTCGTCGACGCGCCTCTCCGGGTCGGGGATCCCCACTCTGCGAAGGATCTCGACCGAGCGGCGCCGCGCCTCTGCGCGGGTGACGCGCTCGTGGGCCCGGATGCCCTCGGCGATCTGCCAGCCCACCGTGAACACGGGATTCAGCGCCGTCGACGGCTCCTGGAACACCATGGCGGCATCGCGACCGCGCATGGCGCGCAGCTGGGAGGCGGTCGCGTGGACGATGTCCGTCTCGCCCCCGTCCCGAGCCTGGATCACGACAGCGCCCGACGTGGTCGCCGTCTCCGGGAGCAGGCCGAGCAGGGTGTTGGCCGTCACGGTCTTTCCGGAACCGGACTCCCCGACGACGGCGAGGACCTCGCCCGCGTGCGCGGCGAGCGAGATGCCTGCGACGGCGACGACGGGCTCGCCGTCGGTGGCGAAGGTGACGGTGAGGTCGTCGATGCGTGCGATATCGGTCATGCGGTCGCCTCCTTCTTGCGCGGGCGCGCCGCGCGCCGCCGGGTGCGCAGACGCGGGTCGCTGAGATCGTTGAGACTCTCGCCGACGAGCGTGATGCCGAGGACGACGAGGACGATCGCGACGCCCGGCGGGATGGCTGTCCACCAGATGCCGCTCGTGACGTCCGAGACGGCGCGGTTGAGGTCGTAGCCCCACTCCGCGGCCGCCGTCGCCTCGATGCCGAATCCGAGGAAGCCGAGGCCGGCGAGGGTCAGCAGCGCCTCCGATGCATTGAGGGTGACGACCACGGGCAGCGACCGCGTGGAGTTGCGCAGCACGTGCCGCAGGAGAATGCGCGAGGTCGGCACGCCGATGACTTGCGCCGACTCCACGAACGGCTCCGCCTTGACGCGCACCACCTCACTGCGGACGACCCGGAAGTACTGCGGGACGAAGACGACGGTGATGGCGATGGCCGAGGCGAGGATGCCGCCCCAGAGAGTCGACTGTCCCCGGCTGATGACGATCGACATGACAATCGCCAGCAGCAGCGACGGGAAGGCGTAGATGGCGTCGGCAAGCACCACGAGGATGCGGTCGAGCCAGCCCCCGAAGTATCCGCCGAGCAGGCCGACGAGCACGCCGAGGAAGATCGAGAACGCGATGGCGCACACGATGGCGAGCAGCGCGGTCTGCGCCCCCCAGAGCGTCCGCGACAGGACATCGAAGCCGCTGACGGTCGTTCCGAGGAGATTGACCGCGTTCGGTGCCTGGAGGGTTCCGAAGTCCTGACCGTCTACGGAGCGCTGGGCGAAGCCGTAAGGCGCGATCCACGGGGCGAGGGCGGCGGTCAGGATGAACAGGGCCGTGATGACGAGCCCGGTCACGAGCATGCCCCGCTGCAGTCCCACGCTCCGGCGGAGCTGCGAGAGGACCGGTAGCCGGTCGATCAGGGGACGGCGGCGTTCGGTGACGGCGGCCGGAGAGGAGACGGCGGTCATCAGTACCTCACTCGGGGGTCGATGAGGGCGGCGACGACGTCGACGATGAAGTTCGTGACCGCCACCACCACGGCGATCATGACGACGATGCCCTGCACGGCCACGAAGTCCCGCGCCTTCAGATACTCGGAGAGCATGAAGCCGATGCCCTTCCACTCGAAGGTGGTCTCGGTGAGGACGGCGCCCGAGAGGAGCACGGCGATCTGCAGGCCGATGACGGTGACGATCGGGATGAGGGCCGGGCGGTAGGCGTGCTTCGTGACGAGCCGATACTCGCCCACGCCGCGGGCGCGTGCACTCGTGACGTACTGGGAGCCGAGGGTGCCGATCACGTTGGTGCGCACGAGACGCAGGAAGATCCCGGCCGTGAGGATGCCGAGGGCGAGCGCCGGAAGCACGGCGTGCCACAGGACGTCGCCGATCGCATCCGCTCTGCCGAGTCTGATGGCGTCGATCAGGTAGATCCCGGTCTGACCGTCGAGGCTTTGCAGGGCGAGCTCGGTGCGCGTTCCCGCGCGTCCGGATGCGGGGAGCACGCCGAGTCCGACGGAGAAGATGAGCTTGAGCACCATCCCCAGAAAGAAGATCGGTGTCGCGTAGCCGAGGATCGCGGCGATCCTCAGCGCCGCATCCTGCCAGCGGTCGCGGCGGTAGGCCGCGAGCAGACCGAGCGGGATGCCGAGCACGAAGGCGACGATCAGCGCGTACAGGGCGAGCTCGAGGGTTGCGGATCCGTACTGCAGCAGGATCGTGACGACCGGGCGCCCGTCGGTGATCGTGTTGCCGAAGTCGCCGCGGAAGACGCCGCCGATGTACTCGGCATACTGGATGATCAACGGGCGGTCGTAACCGGCCTCGTGGATGCGTTCGGCGAGCTGATCCGGGGGGAGCTTGCCGCCGAGGGCGGCCGTGATGGGGTCTCCGGTGACCCGCATCAGAAGGAAGACCACGGTGACGAGGATGAAGACGGTGGGGATGATCAGGACGAGTCTGATCAGGATGTAGCGCCAGAGCCCGTCCCGCTGGGGGGCGACGGGCTTGACGACGGCGGCGGCGTCTACCGCTGTGACCATGCGGAAACCTTTGAACGGTCGGAGTCCTCCGTCCGCGTCCGGACGACGCCGCCGCGAGGCGGCCGCGTCGTCCGGAGCGATGGGGGACCGGTGGGTCTTACTTGTGGAGCGGGGCGTAGCGGAACTTGAACGAGCCGTCGAGCACGGCGCCGTCCACATCCTTGCCGACGACTGCGACCTGCGTGCCCTGCAGCAGCGGCAGCGTCGAGAGGTCCTTCGCCACGAGCTCCTGGATCTGCTCGATGTCCGACTGGCGCGCGGACGCATCCGTCTCGGACGCCTGAGCCGTGATGAGCTCCTGCACCGCGCTGTTGTCGTAGTGGTTCGCGAGGAAGTTGTCCGCGGTGAAGAACGGCGTGAGGTAGTTGTCCGCGTCGGAGTAGTCGGGGAACCAACCGAGCTGATACATCGGGTAGACGTCGGCGGTGCGGTCCTTCGAGTACTGCACCCACTCGGTCTGCGCGAGGTTGACGGTGAACAGGCCTCCCTCTTCCAGCTGCGACTTGACCGCGGCGTACTCGTCACCCGAAGAGGGGCCGTAGTGGTCGCCGTTGTACTGGAGGTTCAGCGTCACCGGAGTGGAGACGCCGGCGGCCTCGAGGGTGGCCTTCGCCTTGTCGAGGTCGGGCGCACCCGCGCCGTCGCCATAGAGCTCCTTGAGGGGCTCGGTTGCTCCGGTCAGACCCTGCGGCACATAGGAGTACAGCGGGGTGTAGGTGCCCTTGTAGACGTCCTCGCTCAGCGCCTGGCGGTCGACGAGGTCGGCCATCGCCTGCCGCACCGCGAGCGACTTGGCCGGGTCGGCCTCGGGCGTCGCGGCACCGAACGGCATCGTGTCGAAGTTGAACACGATGTAGCGGATCTCGCCGCCCGGACCATCCACGACCTTCACCGCGTCGTTCTTCGACAGATCGTCCACGTCGGTGGCGGAGAGGCTGCGGAAAGCGACGTCGATGTCGCCGCCGGCGACGTCGAGCTTCAGGTTCGACGAATCGGCGTAGTACTTGACCGTGACGCTGCTGTTCTCCGCGGCACCGAGCGCGCCCTTGTAGTCGGGGTTCGGCTTGTAGGAGATGAGCTCGTTGATCTTGTACGAGTCGATGACGTACTGACCGCCGAAGGCGTTCCCGGCGACGATGTCGTCGTCGCTCGTGAGGGCGTCGGGCGAGAACACCTCTTCGTCGACGATGGGGCCCGCGGGGCTGGAGAGGATCTGCTCCCACGTCTGGTCGTTGCCGTTCTTCAGGGTGAAGACGACGGTGGTGTCGTCGGGAGCCTCGACGGATGCGAGGTTGCCGAGGAGCGAGGAGGGGCCGTTCGGATCGGCGATCTTCAGCTGCCGGTCGAAGCTGAACTTCACATCCGACGAGGTGAGCTCGTGACCGTTCGCGAAGGTGAGGCCGTCCTTGAGCTTGACGGTGAACTCCGTCGGCGAGGTGAACTCGCCCGACTCGGCGATGTCCGGGGTCACATCCGCGGTGCCGTACTGGCTGTTGAAGAGGAAGGGGTAGACCTGGTTCATCACCGCGAACGAACCGTTGTCGTACGAGCCGGCCGGGTCGATGAAGGTGATCTTGTCGGTGGTGCCGACGATGAGGTCGCCGCCTTCGCCGCCGCCGCTCGATTCGCCGCTGTCGCCGCTGGAGCAAGCGGCGAGCATCACGGCCGTGCCGGCAAGAGCGGCGAGTGCGAGCGCTGTGCGGCCGCGCCTGATGTGAACAAGAGACATAGTGGTATCCCTGCTGTGAATGGTCCCCGGGCGCACTTCGCCCGGCGCATGCAGGTCATTCGCACCTCATCGTGAGCGAACACCCAGCAACATGGCGATCTCTTAACGCACCCGAAACGCCTTCCGCGATGCGTTGTGGGTCAACAGATCGCTCAGGTCGCAGCCTCGAGATCGTCGGTTCTGCGCGTGCCTAGACCTAGACCACTGCAGAGGTCGTCGCAACCGCCCCGGCACGCGATGGGCCCGAGCGCATGGTGGGATGCATGAGACGCATCACCTACGCGGGCGAGAACGTTCTGACCACCGACGACGTGGCGCGCGTGCTCGTGGAACTGACGGCGGAACTCGCCAAGCGTGGCGAAGCGGCTGCCGTGCGGGTCCCCATCAATCCTGAGGGCGCCGCCGAACTCGTGGTCGGCCTCGGCAACGACGTGCTCTCGGTGCCCGTCGCGTGGGAGGGCGACGATCCGGACTTCGACGGCTCCGAGCTCGAGGCCCACCTCGCGCGGGTGCGCCCGACGCCCGAACGGCACCTGCGAGCGGTCGAGGGCTACAGCGAGCCGGACGACGGATACGACCCCGACTACGACATCACCGAGGCCTGAGCTCACCGCATCCAGACCAGCGGAAGCGTGGCGAGACCCACCACAAGGGGAGCGGCCAGCGCACCCCACAGGATGAATCGTCCCCACGACACCTCGATGCCCTCGGACTGCAGCCGCTCGTGCCACAACAGCGTCGCCAGCGATGCCCATGGCGTGACGAGCGGACCGGCGTTGACGCCGATGAGCAGGGCCGCGAGATGGACGGGGGATGTGGCGACCGCCGGCTCGAGTGCCAGATAGGCAGGCAGGTTGTTGATGACGTTCGCACCGACCGTGCCCGCACCGGCGACCGCGAAGACGGTCCACGGCTGGTCCGAGGCGTTGAGGACGGCCGACACGGGATCGAGCAGGCCTGCCGCATCCGCCGCCGAGGCGACCAGGAGCAGACCGCTCGCGAAGACGAGGAGCTGCCACGGGATGAGCCGAAGCGAGAGCAGGCGTGGTGAGCGCCACGCGACGAATCCGACGAGGAGGACCGCCGCGAACGCCGCCGGGATCCAGGGCTCGAGGCCCGAGACCAACAGCGGCAGCATGACCGCGACGATCACTCCGGCCGCGATCAGCAAGGCCCTATCGGCGACCTGTGGTGATCGGGCGGGGGAGAAACGTCCGCGCAGTTGACGACGGTCGCGCAGCCACAGCAGGACGACGGAGACGAACACGGCGATCAGTGCGGAAGGTCCGAGCAGCCCGATGAACGCTCCCGTGCCTCCGTCGAGATTGTGTGCGGCGAGCAGATTCGTGAGATTCGACACCGGCAGAAACAACGATGCCGTGTTGGCGAGCCATACCGTGGCGAACGCGAACGGGAGCGGCGGAAGCCCGTTCGCCCTCGCAACGGCGACGACGACGGGTGTCAGGAGCACCGCCGTGGTGTCGAGCGAGAGGAAGGCGGTGGACACGAGCGCGAGCGCCACCACGAGAAGCCAGAGTAGGACGGTGCGCCCGCGCGAGAGGCGGGCCAGGAATGCACCCAGCACATCGAACAGACCGACACGGGTCGCGAGCTCCGCGACGACCGTGATCGCGGTGACGAAGCCGAGGACGGGGAGGATGCGTTCGGCCACCGCGACAGCCGCATCCGGGGGGAGGACGCCGAAAAGGACCGCGGCGATGCCGACCAGCAGCAGCGCGCCGCCGATGAGAGCCAGCTTCACGACACCATCTTGCCGCCTCGCAAGCTCGATAGGATCGATCGAGACCCACTTCAGGAGCGTCCTTTGACTGATCTGACCCCGGCAGCCGTCGCCTACCCCGCAGACGGATTCGCCCTCTTCCCCGACCGCTCCGTCATCGCCTTGCGCGTGAACGGCGAACTGAAGGACCTCGCGACGACGGTCGCTGAGACCGACGTCATCGAGCCGGTCACGATCTCGTCCGAGGACGGCCTCGCCATCCTCCGGCACTCCACCGCGCATGTGCTCGCCCAGGCGGTGCAGCGCATCAAGCCGCAGACGAATCTCGGTATCGGTCCGCCCGTGACCGACGGCTTCTACTACGACTTCGGCACCGACACTCCCTTCACCCCGGAGGACGTCAAGGCCATCAAGAAGGAGATGGAGCGGATCGTCCGGGAGAACCAGCGTTTCGTGCGCCGCGTCGTCACGGACGACGAGGCGCGCTCGGAGCTCGCCGACGAGCCCTTCAAGCTCGAGCTGATCGGGTTGAAGGGCGGCAAGAAGGAAGCGGCCGAGGGGGCATCGGTCGAGGTCGGCGCGGGCGAGCTGACGATCTACGACAACGTGAACCGCGATGGTGAGACGGTCTGGAAGGACCTCTGCCGCGGGCCCCACGTGCCGAGCACCCGCGTCATCGGCAATGGCTGGGATCTGCAGCGCATCGCCGGCGCTTACTGGCGCGGCAGCGAGAAGAACCCGCAGCTGCAGCGCATCTACGGCACCGCGTGGGCGACCAAGGACGACCTGCGTGCCTACCAGCACCGACTGGAGGAGGCGGCGAAGCGCGACCACCGCAAACTCGGCAAAGAACTCGACCTGTTCTCGTTCCCCGACGAGATCGGCTCCGGCCTCAGTGTCTGGCATCCCAAGGGCGGCATCGTCCGCGGCGAGATGGAGCAGCATGCCCGCCGTCGGCATGTGGAAGGGGGATACACCTACGTCTACACCCCGCACATCTCCAAGGAAGACCTGTTCATCACCTCGAATCACCTGGTGACCTACCGGGAGGGCATGTTCCCGCCTATCACGATGGACGAGGAGCGCGACGCAGAGGGTAACGTCACGAAGGTCGGCCAGGAGTACTACCTCAAGCCGATGAACTGCCCGATGCACATCCTCATCTACAAGGAGCGCGGCCGCAGCTACCGCGACCTGCCGATGCGGCTCGCGGAGAACGGCACCGTCTACCGCAACGAGCTCTCGGGGGCGTTGCACGGTCTCACCCGCGTGCGCGGGTTCACTCAGGACGACTCGCACCTGTTCGTCACCCCCGAGCAGCTCGAATCCGAGGCGACCCGCGTGCTGGAGTTCGTCATCTCGATGCTCCGCGACTTCGGCCTCGAGGACTTCGAGCTGGAGCTGTCGATGCGTGACGACGAGAAGTCGAAGTGGATCGGCTCGGACGAGTTCTGGGAGTACTCGACGAATGCGCTGCGCAACGTCGCCATGGCGAGCGGTCTGAAGCTCACCGAAGTGCCGGGCGAGGCCGCGTTCTACGGGCCGAAGATCGACCTCAAGACCCGCGACGCGATCGGCCGCACGTGGCAGCTGTCGACCGTACAGGTCGACCCGAACCTCCCCGAGCGCTTCGGCCTCGAGTACACGGGGCCCGACGGTGAGAAGCACCGCCCGATCATGATCCACCGGGCGCTGTTCGGTTCGATCGAGCGCTTCTTCGCCATCCTGCTGGAGCACTACGCAGGGGCTTTCCCCGTGTGGCTCTCGCCCGTGCAGGTCGTCGGCATCCCGGTCGCCGACCAGTTCGCGGACTACTTGGACGGCATCGTCGCCCGCCTCAGGGCGTCGGGCGTCCGGGCGGAGGTCGACCACTCCGACGACCGGATGCAGAAGAAGATCCGCACCCACACGACGCAGAAGGTCCCGATCCAGCTGATCGCGGGGGAGCAGGACCGCAGTGCCGGCACCGTCTCGTTCCGCTTCCGTGACGGGACGCAGACCAACGGGATTCCCGTCGACGACGCGATCGCGATGATCCAGCGGGCGATCGCCGAGAAGGTCCTCGTCAACACCGCGGAGGACCTCGCGTGACGACAGAGCCGGAGCAGACGGATGCGGCGCTGGTCGCCGCATCCGATCTGCCCGGCGTCCCGGATGAATTCCAGCGGTTGTGGACTCCGCACCGCATGGCGTACATCCAGGCCGGCCCCGAGCCGCACTCCGAGCAGTGCCCGTTCTGCGCGGCGCCGCACAAAAGCGACGAAGACGGACTCATCGTTCATCGCGGAGTCCGCGCCTACGTCCTGCTGAACCTGTTCCCGTACAACTCCGGCCATCTGCTGGTCTGCCCCTACCGCCACATCCCGACCTATGACCAGGCGGATGCCGAGGAAGTCGCCGAGATCGGTGCGCTCACCCAGACAGCGATGCGCGTGCTGCGCGAGACCTCCCGGTGCGACGGGTTCAACATCGGGATGAATCAGGGCGCGGTCGCCGGCGCCGGGGTGGCGGGGCATCTTCATCAGCACGTCGTGCCGCGATGGGCGACTGACGCGAACTTCTTCCCCATCATCGCGCGCACCAAAGCGCTGCCGCAGCTGCTCGGGGACGTGCGCCGCTCCCTCGCGGACGCCTGGCCGCTCTGAGCGTTCTCCACAAGCCCCCGGCACGGACCGGGCGCTGTCGATAGCGTTGCGGGCATCGTTCCACGAGCCCGGGGGTCTCTCATGCGCACACGTTCGGTCCGCCTCATCGCACCCATGCTGTTGCTGGCCCTGGTGCCGCTGGCGGGGTGCCAGTTCACTCCGCTGCCGGCATCCAGCGAACCGGGCGAGGCACTCTCTCCCTCGGACGAGCCCACCCAGAGCACCGGCGAATCCGGCTCCGACGATCTGATCGACGGTGACGTCTTCGCCGAGCGCGATGCCTTCTTCGAGGCTCAGCAGCAAATCCCCGGCGACCCGATGCTGACCCCGAAGACGCCGGAGCAGCAGGAGTTCATCTCGCAGCAGCGGGCGCACACCGAGTCGCAGGGCGGCACGTGGTCGCCGGAGATCGAGAGCATCACCCTGGCCCTCGCGCTGGACGCTTGCGAGACCTCGATCCTCAACGGGCATGACGTGGATGCGGATCTGTACGCCACGCACATCGCGACCTCGCCGCTGATCTCGGCGCTCGCGAACGGCGACCCGACCACCGAGCGCAACGTCGTCAGCATCATGGTGTTCGGAACCGGGTTCCTGTGCCCGGCCGACGCTCCGCAGTGGGAGAACGCCTTCCGTGCATCCACGGGCGGCTGAGGAGGCTCAGCGCACCTGACGCACCGGGAACTGAAGGCGCGGGTGCGCGTAGGCGTCTTGCGACTCCACGAGCTGGAGCTCGCGCTCACCCGAGCGGTGCGTCGCCTCCAGCAGGTCGAACACGCTGGATGCGGTGCGCGCGAGGGCATCCGCGGCATCGCCGGTGCGCGTGTAGTGCGCGGTGAACAATGCCGCGGTCACGTCGCCGGAACCGTTCGCCTTCATCGGCAGCAGGGGAGTCGTCACGATCCAGGCGCCCCGGGGCGTCACAGCCATCATCTCGATCGTTCCCTCCTCGCGGTCGGGGCGCTCGACGCTCGTGACCAGTACCGTGCCCGGTCCCATCGCGCGGGCGGCATCCGCCGAAGTGAGGGTCTCCTCGATCGTGTGCGGATCCGTGCCGGTGAGAAAGCCCAGTTCGAACTGATTGGGCGTGATGATGTCCGCCACCGGCACGACCTTCTCGCGCAGGAGCTCCGGGATGGCGGGGGCGACGAAACAGCCGGACTTGGCGTTGCCCATGACGGGGTCGCACGCGTACACGGCGTTCGGGTTGGCAGCCTTCACGCGCGCCACGGTCTCCACGATCACGTCGGCGATGCCCTCAGAGCCTTGGTATCCGGACAGGATGACGTCGATCTTGTCGAAGACCCCCCGCTCCTCGATACCCGTGATGACCTCGCGCACGTCGTCCGGTGCGATGAGCGGTCCTCGCCAGGCGCCGTAGCCGGTGTGGTTCGAGAAGTTCACCGTGTACACCGGCAGCACTTCGATGCCGATGCGCTGGAGCGGGAACACCGCGGCGGAGTTACCGACGTGACCGTAGGCGACGGCGGACTGGATCGAAAGTACCTTCACGGCGGAGTCATCCCATCTTCGAGGTGGCGGCGACCGCATCCACGGCCGCGGCGAGGTCGGCGATGAGCCGGTCGGCGTCATCGTCGGTGAGATCGTGCACCGTCAGGCGCACATGGTGCGTCGCTCGCGCGTCGGCGAGGACGAACTCGTCTCCAGTGCGCGCGAGCCAGCCGCGTCGCATGAGCTGCTCGGCGACCGCGCGGGCAGACACGCCGAGCGGGACCCACAGGTTGAGACCGTCGCCGGGATCGACGGCGAAGCCGTGCTGCCGCGCCCGTTCGGCGAACGCGCGGTTGCGGTCCGCGTAGTGCCGTCCCGTCGATCCGATGGCGCCGCGGACCGCGTCGTCGGCGAGGAGAGCGACGGCGAGTCGCTGCAGGAGGTGGCTGACCCAGGTGGTGCCGGGACTGAGTCGGAGAGAGAGTCGGTCCGCCGTCTCGGGATCCGAGGCGACGACGGCCAGACACATATCGGGCCCGAGGAACTTGGACACCGACCGCACGAGCGCCCAGCGCCGGTGGTCGCCGCCGATGATCGAGTGGTACGGCTGCGCGGAGAGAAGCGAGAAGTGGTCGTCCTCGATGATCAGCACGTAGGGATGATTCTCCAGCACCGCGCGCAGCTCGGCGGCTCGGCGGGCGCTCAGACTCGCGCCGGTCGGGTTCTGGGCGCGCGGCGTGCAGACGATCGCGCGAACACCGGCAGCGAGCGCCGCGCGAAGCCCGTCCACGGTCATCCCCTCGGCGTCCACGGGAACCGGAACCGCGCGATAGCCGTCGAGACGGACGGTGTGGATGCTGGCCAGGAAGCAGGGGTCCTCGAGGGCGACGGCGTCGTCTCGGGTCAGCGCCTGCGCGAGCAGGCGCTCCACGGCATCGACCGCCCCGCTCGTGATCGTCAAGCGCACCGTCGACGGCGCGAGGTCGGCGCTGACCCACTCTCGGGCCCACCCCTCGAGATCGGGGTCGATGACAGGCTCGCCGTAGAGGACCGGGCGGCGGGCGATGCGTGTGAGCGCGGGAACAGCATCCGGGATCCGGTCGGGATCGGGATTGCCCGTGCCCACGTCGCGGAGCACGGTGCCGGCGGCGAAGCCCTCCTGCGCGACGGGTGCGGCCTCGGCGACGAGCGTGCCGCCGCGCCCGCGGGTGACGACGGTGCCCGCCTGAGTGAGCAGTCGATACGCCGCGGCGACCGTGTTGCGGTTGACGTCCAGCGACTCGGCGAGCGCCCGGACCGGCGGAAGCGACTGCCCTGGGGCGAGCTCGCCGCGCTCGACGAGCGCGCGGACGCTGTCGGCGATCTCCGCGGCGGAGGAACCGCGGATCTCGGGACGCGTGTCAGACAGAGACATCGAGACCAGCCTACGCCGTAGGACATGCTATTTTCTGGCCTAGGACAAAATGTCGCTCGACGCGACGTCGACGAAGGAGCACCCGATGACCGATTCCCTCACCGGTTCCACGCGCGTCAAGCGCGGACTCGCCGAGATGCTGAAGGGCGGCGTGATCATGGACGTGGTCACCGCCGAGCAGGCCCGAATCGCGGAAGACGCGGGAGCCGTCGCCGTCATGGCCCTCGAGCGCGTCCCCGCGGACATCCGTGCGCAGGGCGGCGTTGCGCGGATGAGCGATCCCGACCTGATCGACGAGATCATCGCGGCGGTGTCGATCCCGGTCATGGCGAAGGCGCGGATCGGTCATGTCGTGGAGGCTCAGGTGCTGCAGGCGCTCGGTGTCGACTACGTCGACGAGTCCGAGGTGCTCTCGCCCGCGGACTACGTCAACCACATCGACAAGTGGGGCTTCACCGTTCCCTTCGTGTGCGGTGCGACGAACCTCGGAGAGGCTCTGCGGCGCATCACCGAGGGTGCGGCGATGATCCGGTCCAAGGGGGAGGCCGGCACGGGGGACGTCTCGGAGGCCACGAAGCACATCCGCACGATCCGCGGCGAGATCGCGGCTCTCGGCGCGAAGAGCGCCGACGAGCTGTACGTCGCGGCGAAGGAGTTGCAGGCTCCGTATGAACTCGTGGCCGAGGTCGCCCGCACCGGTACGCTCCCGGTCGTCCTGTTCACCGCTGGCGGCGTCGCGACGCCGGCGGATGCCGCCTTCATGATGCAGTTGGGAGCCGACGGCGTGTTCGTGGGCTCCGGGATCTTCAAGTCCGGTAATCCCGCCCAGCGGGCGGCGGCGATCGTGAAGGCGACCACCTTCTTCGACGACCCCGCCGTCATCGCCGAAGCCTCACGAGGACTCGGCGAGGCGATGGTCGGCATCAACGTCGCCGACCTGCCCGCTCCGCACCGCCTCGCCGACCGTGGCTGGTGACACCCCGCGTATCGGGGTCCTGGCACTCCAGGGCGACGTGCGCGAGCACGTGCGCATCCTCCGCCTCCTCGGCGCGGCGGTGTGCACGGTTCGCCGGCCCGCCGAGCTCGCCGAGGTGGACGGCCTGGTGATTCCGGGCGGCGAGTCGAGTGTGATCGACAAGCTGAGCCGGGCGTTCGGGATGCGCGAACCGCTGCGCCGGGCGATCGCCGAGGGGCTGCCGGTCTACGGGACGTGTGCGGGGCTCATCCTGCTCGCCGACGAGGTGCTCGACGGTCTGCCGGGTCAGCAGAGCTTCGGCGGACTGGATGTGGCCGTCCGACGCAATGCGTTCGGCTCGCAGCTCGATTCGTTCGAGAGCGACCTGCACGTGGAGGCGTTCGGCGGACCTCCGGTGAAGGCCGTCTTCATCCGCGCCCCCGTGGTCGAACGCGTCGGCGCGGGCGTCGAGGTCCTCGCGACGCTGGACGACGGAAGGGTGGTGGCCGTGGAGCGGGGCAACGTGTTGGGGACGTCGTTCCACCCCGAGGTCTCGGACGAGACGCGGTTCCACGAACGTCTCCTCGAGCGGGTCCGTGCGCGGCTGAACTAAGATCGACGCTGGACTTTCCAGCCGCTGAACACGGGAGACTCATGTCCGGTCACTCCAAATGGGCCACCACCAAGCACAAGAAGGCCGTCGTCGACGCCCGCCGTGCGAAGTCGTGGGCGAAGCTCATCAAGAACATCGAGGTCGCCGCGAAGCTCGGCGGCGCCGATCTGGCGGGCAACCCGACGCTCTTCGACGCGGTGCTCAAGGCCAAGAAGACCTCGGTGCCCAAGGACAACATCGACCGCGCCATCAAGCGTGGAGCCGGCATCGGCGGCGAGTCGGTCGAGTACTCGTCGATCATGTACGAGGGCTACGGTCCCAACGGCGTGGCCCTCATGATCGAGTGTCTGACCGACAACAAGAACCGTGCCGCTGCCGAGGTCCGCACGGCACTCTCGCGCAATGGCGGCACGCTCGCCGACCCCGGCTCTGTCGCCTACAACTTCACCCGTAAGGGCGTCATCGTCGTCGCCGAGGAGGGCACGAGCGAGGACGACGTCATGATGGCTGCCCTCGAGGCGGGCGCGGAGGAGATCGAGCCGCACGCTCAGGGCTTCGAGGTCATCACCGAGGCGTCCGACCTCGTGTCGGTGCGCACCGCGCTGACCGAGGCGGGCATCGAGTACGAATCGGCCGATGTCGAGTTCGTCCCGAACCTCAAGGTCGAAGTCGACGCCGAGACGGCGCGGAAGGTGTTCCGCCTGATCGACGCCCTCGAGGACAGCGACGACGTGCAGAACGTCTTCAGTAACTTCGATCTGACGCCCGAGGTGCAGGCGGAGCTCGAGGCCGACGAGTAAGCGGGCATTGCGGGCGCGTCGGGGCCCCGGTTCGCCGCGCGGCACGTAGCGTGACGGGGTGGGTTTTTCTCTGCGTGTGCTCGGTGTCGACCCGGGCCTGACGCGCTGCGGCGTGGGCGTCGTGGACGTCGGGGCCGACCGTCGCGCGAGTCTGGTGCACGTCGGCGTCATCCGCTCGTCGCCCGACCAGCCGGTCGCCGAACGGCTTCACCTCATCGCGCAGGGGCTCCGTGACGCCGTGCGGGAGCATCGCCCCGATGTGGTGGCCGTCGAGCGCGTGTTCGCGCAGCAGAACCGCAGCACCGTGATGGGGACGGCGCAAGCCAGCGGCATCGCGCTCCTCATCGCCGCCGAGCACGGTCTGCGTACGGCGACCCATACGCCCAGCGAGGTCAAAGCGGCGATCACCGGATACGGTTCGGCCGAGAAGCTGCAGGTCCAGACGATGGTGGCCCGGGTTCTCAGACTCGACGCGCTCCCGCAGCCCGCCGATGCCGCGGATGCGCTCGCGCTCGCGCTGTGTCACGCGTGGCGCGGTGGCAGTGCCGGTTCAGCGGCGGTCACGGACGCGGCGCTCACACCGGCGCAGCGCGCGTGGCGGGCGGCGGAGAAGGCGCGCCGCTGAGCGTGTCGAATCGAACAAAGGTGCGAAGCGGGATAGGCTCGCAGCCATGATCGCCTCGCTCCGCGGTACCGTCGCGCACGCATCCTCCGACGGCCTCGTCCTGGACGTCGCGGGCGTCGGCTACAGCGTGGCCGTCACGCCGGACGTCTCGCGCGCGGTACACCTGGGCGACGAGATCCTGCTGCACACGCACATGATCGTCCGCGAGGACGCCCTGTCGCTCGTCGGCTTTCGCACCCGAGAAGAGCTCGCGGTGTTCGCGGCGTTGATCGCGGTGTCCGGAGTGGGACCGAAGTCCGCGCTCGGTGTGCTGGCGGAGCTCAGCATCGACCAGATCGCCCAAGCGGTGGCCGACGAGGCCGACGCCCCGTTCCGCAAGGTCTCGGGGATCGGACCCAAGACGGCGAAGCTGATCGTGGTGCAGCTCGCCGGCAAACTGGCACCTCCGACCGCATCCACCACGGGCTCGACGGCTGCGTCCACCGATCTGGTGGCTCAGCTGGCGCAGGCGCTCGTGGGTCTGGGATGGTCCGAGCGTGTCGCCGCCGAGACCGCGGCGGTCGTGATCGCCGATGCACCCGACGAACGCACGGTCGCCGCCCTGCTGCGCCGTGCGCTGGCGGCACTGGGCCCGGCCCGCGGGGAGGTGCTGCGTGGATGAGCTGAGGGATGCGGGTACCCCCGCAGACGAGAGCGAACTCGCGATCGAGGGCGCGCTGCGTCCGGAGTCGCTGGTCGACTTCGTCGGTCAGCAGAAGGTGCGCGGACAGCTGCAGCTCCTGCTCGACGCGGCGCGCATCCAACAGCGCCCGCCCGACCACATCCTGCTCTCCGGCCCTCCCGGGCTCGGCAAGACGACGCTCGCGATGATCGTCGCGCATGAGAGCGGCCGTGCGCTGCGGATGTCCAGCGGGCCCGCCATCCAGCACGCCGGCGATCTCGCGGCGCTCCTGTCGTCGTTGACGCCCGGCGAGGTGCTGTTCATCGACGAGATCCACCGGATGGCGCGCTCCGCGGAGGAGATGCTCTACCTCGCGATGGAGGACTTCCGCATCGACATCATGGTCGGCAAGGGCGCCGGCGCGACCAGCATCCCCCTCGATCTGGCGCCCTTCACCCTCGTGGGTGCCACCACGCGGTCCGGGTTGCTCCCCAATCCGCTGCGCGACCGCTTCGGTTTCACCGCGCACCTCGAGTACTACGAGCCCGAGGAGCTCGAACGAGTCATCGCCCGCTCGGCCACGATGCTCGGCGTCGATCTGCCGGCCACGGCGCGCTCCGAGATCGCCCGCCGCTCGCGCGGAACCCCGCGTATCGCGAACCGACTGCTGCGACGAGTGCGCGACTACCTCATCGTCTACGGCGATGGGGGATCGGGCACTCTCGCCAGCGTGGATGCGGCGCTCGAGCTGTACGACGTCGATCCGATCGGTCTCGATCGGCTCGACCGGGCCGTGCTGGACGCGCTCATCCGTCGCTTCCGCGGCGGCCCCGTGGGGCTGAGCACCCTCGCCGTCGCGGTGGGTGAGGAGGCGGACACGATCGAGTCGGTCGTCGAGCCCTACCTGGTGCGGATCGGCTTCATGGGGCGCACGCCACGGGGGCGCGTGGCGACTCCGGAGGCCTACGGCCACCTGGGCGTGCCGCATCCGACCGGAGCGCTGCGGCTCGATGACCTATAATCGCTGAAGGCTTTCGCCGCAACTGACTCGACCAGCGCTGGACCCGGTTCGCGCTGCCCCGGAAAGGGCCCCCTCCACTTCATGGACTTCGCGACCTTCTTCGCCAACTACGGTCTGATCATCCTGCTGGTGATCCTCCTGATCTTCATGTTCTGGAGCTCGCGTCGCCGCATGCAGAAGGCGAAGGCCGAGCAGGAGCAGAAGGCGCGCCAGACAGTTCCCGGCGCCGAGGTGCTGCTGCAGGGCGGTCTGTACGGAACCATCGTCGCGTTCGATCCCGACAACCTCGACCAGCCGGCACTCATCGAGATCGCCCCCGGCGTCGAGATCAAGGTGCACAGCCAGGCCATCCTCCGCGTCGTCGACCCCGCCGAGGGCGTCGTGACCGAGGACGAGTTCATCGAGGCCGAGGCGAGTGAGGCCGAGTACATCGCCGGGGTCGCCGACGGTGACATCACCTCGATCAGTGACGACCACAAGTACTCGTCGCCGAGCGACGATGTCGACAACGACAAGAAGGACAAGCCCGAGGTCTGACACCTCCGTCCCTTCCTGCACGAGAAAGCTGATCGTCCGTGGCGACATCCACTCCCGTCCGTCACGCCTGGCGCGCCCTCATCGGGCTCCTCGCGGTGACCGCTGTGCTCTTCGGCGTCAACGCCCTGGGCGTCTACGTCTTCAAGACCTCCGCCGGGGCTCCCGCGAGCTCCTGGTCTCCGGAGCTCGCCCTCGACCTGCAGGGCGGCACGCAGATCATCCTGGCGGCGCAGACCGCCGACGGCGCCGCTCCGAGCGGTGAGCAGATGACCCAGGCCGTCACGATCATCCGCCAGCGCGTCGACGCCTCCGGCGTCGGCGAGGCGGACGTCACGACCGAGGGCGGACGCAACGTCGTCGTCCAGATCCCGGGCGAGGCCGACGAGGAGACCCGTCAGCGCATCCAGGACTCGGCGCAGCTGCAGCTGCGTCCCGTGCTCGTCGAGTCGGGCGATGTCAGCGGCAGCTTCATCGGTCAGGACGGCACGGCCACGCCGTATCCGACGCCCGATCCCTCGCTCGCGGCCACGCCGACCGCGTCGCCGACGAACGGCAGCGACGTCAGCTGGATCACCCCGAAGCTGCAAGCGGAGTTCCAGGCCTACGACTGCGCCAACCCCACGAACGATCCCGCGAATGCTCCCGACGCCGACCCGCTGATCACCTGTTCGACCGACGGCACCGCGAAGTACATCCTCGGTCCGGTCGAGATCAAGGGTGACGACGTCGCCGACGCGAGCTCGGGGGTCGTGCAGACCAACGGCCAGTGGGCGGTCAACCTCGTCTTCAATGCGGAAGGCACCGAGAAGTTCACCGAGATCAGCCAGCGGCTGTATCCGCTCCAGCGTCCGCTGAACCAGTTCGCGTTCGTGCTGGACGGCACCGTGCTCTCCGCGCCGTCGATGAACGGCATCATCACCGACGGAAAGCCGCAGATCACCGGTTCCTTCACGCAGGAGAGCGCGAAGACGCTGGCGGACCAGCTCAAGTACGGAGCCCTGCCCTTGAGTTTCACGGTGCAGAGCTCGGACACGATCTCGGCCACCCTCGGATCTCAGCAGCTGATGATCGGCCTGATCGCCGGCCTCATCGGTCTGGCTCTCGTCGCGGTCTACTCGCTGATCGTCTACCGAGCACTCGGCACGGTGATCATGGCGTCGCTCGTGGTCATGGGTGTGCTCACCTACATCACCCTCTGCATCCTCGCCTGGCGCATGGGATACCGCCTGTCGCTGGCCGGCGTCGCGGGCGTGATCGTGTCGATCGGATTCACGGCGGACTCGTTCATCATCTATTTCGAGCGCATCCGCGACGAGTTGCGCGACGGCAAGTCGATCACCGCAGCGGTCGAGGACGGCTGGAGCCGTGCCAAGCGCACGATCTACATCTCGAAGTCCATCAACGTGCTCGCCGCCGTGGTGCTCTACATCCTCGCCGATGCGACCGTGAAGGGCTTCGCGTTCACGCTGGGCCTCACGACCGTCATCGACGTGCTCATCTTCATCCTGTTCACCCATCCCGTGATGCAGCTGCTGGCCCGCACCCGATTCTTCGGCTCGGGCCACCCGCTGTCCGGTCTCGACCCGACAGCGCTCGGCGCGGTGTACCGCGGTCGCGCGCAGTTCCGCGCTCCCGTGGCCCCGACCGGTCGCGTCGCGCGCTCGCGCGGCGAGGCGGAGCGTCGTCAGACCATCGCCGAGCGCAAGCGCGCGGCGCAGCAGGGGGATGCCGGCTCCACACCCGCGGAAGATACCGTGTCCCCGTCGAAGGGCGGTCGCAACTGATGCGCTCGATGTCCCAGGTCGGTAACGACCTCTACACCGGCAAGACCTCCTTCCCGTTCGTCGGACGTCGCCGGCTCTGGTTCCTGATCGGTGCGCTGCTCGTCATCGCCTCCGCGCTGGTGCCGCTCTTGCGCCCGATCGAGTTCTCGATCGAGTTCACCGGCGGATCCCAGTTCACGATCAACGAGCTGTCCAATCCCGACCAGGCCATTGCGACCACCGCCGTCCAGTCCGTCGTCCCGAACGCAGAGACGCGAGTCACGACGGTCGGTTCGGACTCCATCCGGGTGCAGACCGACCAGATGTCCAACGACGAGACGCAGCGCGTGTCCGAAGCGCTCGCGGAGGCCTACAACGTGCCTGCCGCAGACGTCACGTCGTCGTTCATCGGGCCGAGCTGGGGTGAGGGAGTGACACGGCAGTCCCTGTGGGGCCTGGCGATCTTCCTCACGCTGACCTTCGTGATCCTGGCCCTGTACTTCCGCACCTGGAAGATGTCCGCGGCCGCCATCATCGGCGTGGTCGACGTGCTGGTCGTCACGGTCGGCATCTACGCGGTGTTCGGATTCCCGATCTCGCCGGCCGCCGTCATCGGATTCCTCACGATCCTCGCGTACTCGCTCTACGACATCACCGTCGTCTTCGACAAGATCAGAGAGAACACGCGGGATGACGGGGAGATCTCTGCCCGCACGTTCGGAGAGTCCGTGAACCTCGCGGTCAACCAGACCCTCATCCGCTCGATCAACACGACCGTGGTCGCCATTCTGCCGACCGGCGCGATCCTGTTCATCGGTGCGTTCTGGCTCGGTGCGCAGACCCTCACGGACATCTCGCTGTCGATCTTCGTGGGAACCATCGTCGCCGCGTACTCGACGCTGTTCCTCGCCGCACCGCTGTACAGCCTCTTCCGCGAGGGAGAGGCGAAGGTCAAGGCGAGCGATGCGCGGGTGCGGTCGGCACGCGAGCGTGCCGTCGTCGAAGCCTGATCGGGTCGCACGCGCGTAAAATGATCCGACCGGGCGAAGGGTGGTGATCGAGGCATGGCCGAGACGCTTCCCGCGGGCGCCCAGAGTTCGTCTCTGCGCCGCCTGATCCCGCGGATCTTCTCGCGCGCCGCCCGTCGCGACGATGTCGACAAGCTCGTCCGCACGGTTCGGACACACCATCCCAAGGGCGATCTCGCGATCGTCGAGCGTGCGTACGTGGTGGCGGCGCGGGCGCACGAGGGACAGAAGCGGCAGAGCGGCGAGCCGTACATCACGCACCCGCTCGCGGTGGCCCAGATCCTGGCCGATCTCGGACTCGGGCCGAAGGCTGTCGCCGCGGCTCTCCTGCACGACACGGTCGAGGACACCGGATACCGGCTCGACGAGCTGAGTGCCGAGTTCGGCGACGAGGTCGCGATGCTCGTCGACGGAGTCACGAAGCTCGACAAGGTCAAATACGGCGAGAGCGCGCAGGCAGAGACCGTCCGCAAGATGATCGTGGCGATGTCTCGCGACATCCGCGTCCTCGTCATCAAGCTCGCGGACCGCCTGCACAACGCGCGCACGTGGGGTTTCGTGCCCCCCGAGAAGGCCTCGAAGAAGGCGACCGAGACCCTCGAGATCTACGCGCCCCTCGCGCATCGGCTCGGCATCCAGGCCATCAAGTCCGAACTCGAAGACCTCTCGTTCGCCGTGCTCCACCCGAAGCTCTACGTCGAGATCGACAGCCTCGTCAAGCAGCGCACGCCCCAGCGCGAGCAGTACCTGCAGAACGTGATCAACGCGGTCGAAGAGGATCTGCGCGAGCTGCGCATCCGCGGACGCGTGGCGGGCCGACCGAAGCAGCTGTACTCCGTGTACCAGAAGATGGTCGTTCGGGGTCGTGAATTCGACGACATCTACGACCTGATCGGCATCCGGGTGATCGTCGCGACCGTCCGCGACTGCTATGCCGTGCTCGGCGCACTCCACGCGCGGTGGACACCGCTGCCGGGGCGCTTCAAGGACTACATCGCCACGCCCAAGTTCAACCTGTACCAGTCGCTGCACACGACCGTCATCGGCCCGAACGGGCGCACGGTCGAGATCCAGATCCGCACGAACGAGATGCACCAGCAGGCCGAGTTCGGTGTCGCGGCGCACTGGAAGTACAAGGAACGCATGTCGGGCGCCAAGACCGACACCAAGGCCGTCGACGCCGACATGGCCTGGCTCGCCCACATCTCCGACTGGCAGGCCGAGACCGCCGACCCGGGCGAGTTCCTCGATTCGCTGCGGTTCGAGATCGGTGCGAAAGAGGTCTACGTCTTCACCCCCAAGGGGCGGGTGATCGGTCTGCCGGCGGGCGCGACGCCGGTGGACTTCGCATATGCGGTCCACACCGAGATCGGGCACCGCACGATGGGCTCGAAGGTGAACGGCCGGCTCGTGCCTCTCGAGTCCGAGCTGCATTCGGGCGACGTCGTGGAGGTCTTCACCTCGAAGAATCCGGATGCGGGACCCAGCCAGGACTGGCTCGGGTTCGTCAAGAGCACCCGCGCGCGCAACAAGATCCGCGGCTGGTTCACCAAGGAACGCCGTGAAGAAGCCATCGAGCAGGGTCGCGAATCGATCGCGCGAGCCATGCGGCGCCAGAACCTGCCGCTGCAGCGCCTGATGAGCCAGGACTCGTTCACGCAGGTCGCGCAGCAGCTGCGCTACGAGGACGTGTCTGCGCTGTACGCAGCCGTCGGTGAGGGGCACGTCTCCACCCAGTCGGTGATCGAGAAGGTGACGGCGCTCGTCGCGGCGGACAACGACACCTCAACCGGGCCGATCGACATCCCCCACATCGGCCGCGGTCGTGCGCCGCGCGACGGCGATTCCGGAGTGCTCGTGCGCGGTGCGCCCGACATCCTCGTCAAGCTCGCCAAGTGCTGCACCCCAGTACCGGGCGACGAGATCGTCGGTTTCGTGACGCGGGGGAGCGGCGTCTCGGTGCACCGCGCCGACTGTACCAACGTCAAGTCGCTGGAGTCGGACCCCGAACGCATGATCGATGTCGAGTGGGCGCCGACGACGAAGAGCGTGTTCCTCGTTCAGATCCAGGTCGAGGCGCTCGATCGCTCGGGGCTGCTCAGCGACGTGACGCGGGTGCTGAGCGAACACCACGTCAACATCCTCTCCGCGACGGTTTCCACGTCGAACGATCGTCTCGCTCTCAGCCGTTTCGTGTTCGAGATGGGCGACACGGTCCACCTCGACCGGGTGCTGAACGCGGTGCGCCGCATCGACGCCGTCTACGACGTGTACCGCGTCACCTCTTCCTGACGAGCTCCTCCAGCAGAGCGAGCGCGGCCAGGCGACGGGGCACGCGTCGTTTTGCCGCCAGCCACGCGATGGCCCCGTGGGCGGCGTGTGGCGCCCGCTCCGCGCACTGCCCGAGGAGGGCATGCACCGTCTCGTCGGTGCCTCGCGCGAGATCGGCGATGGTGCGAGCGGGCGTGGTGACGGGAACCCCGCCGAGGCGGACCAGGTCTTCGTCGGGGATGCGCGGATCGCGGTAGACGAAGCGTCGGTCCACCGGCTCGTGCAGACGGTGCGCGCTGATGCGCTGCAGGTCGTGGCGGACGGGCACCTCGTCGATCAAGCCGTGGACCCAGGCCGCGCTGCGGTGGGTCGCCGCCATCCGCTCGCCGACGAGCGGGCGCAGGGATGCGGCCCGCATCGCCGCGGTCTCGATCGTGTCCGCCGGAACGAAGCCCTCGCCGAGTCCCACGAGATCTCCATCGAGGCAGGCGGCCGTGAGCTCGGCTCGACTGAGCAGTTCGCTCGGGAAGTAGAGGAAACGGGAGCCCATCGCCTCAGTGTGCCGCGATCGCACGCGAAGACGCGCGGGGCCCATCCGATCTGTGGACAGGTCCCGCGCGTCGAGGTCGGGAGGAGGAGCGGTCAGCCGCCGATGGCGCGCAGCCACGCCTTGCGGGCCTCGAGGGACTCGCGCGCCGTCTTGGCAGCCTTCGTATCCTTGCGGGCTTCCGCCTCGGCCAGTTCGCTCTCGAGCTTCTCGATGGCATCGGTCAGCTGGCGGGTCATGTCGTTGGCGCGGGCCGTCGTCTCCGGCTCGTTGCG
Organism: Microbacteriaceae bacterium PS02066; assembly: GCA_029959545.1. GTDB lineage: Bacteria > Actinomycetota > Actinomycetes > Actinomycetales > Microbacteriaceae > Microbacterium > Microbacterium binotii. The sequence goes on from JASCPH010000002.1 coordinate 23,907, forward strand.
CTTCCACTCGGCGTCCTCGCGGCCGCGCACGTGCTGTTCGATCTTGCGGAGCTCGTCGTCGAGGGCGCGCTCGCGATCCCGCGGGAAGATGCGTCCGATCTCATCCCACTGACGCTGGATCTCGGTGAGGCGCTGACGTGCGGTGGACAGGTTCTTCTCGTCGACGATGGGCTTCGCCGTCTCGAGCAGCGCCTGCTTGGCGACGATCCGCTCCTTGGACTCCTCGGCCTCGGCCGCCTCGCGGCCCTGTCGCGCTCCGTAGAGCGCATCACCGGCGGCCTTGAAGCGCGCCCAGAGCGCATCGTCGACGCGCTTGCCGGCGCGCCCCGCGGCCTTCCACTCGTCGAGGAGGTCGCGGTAGGCGGGGATGCCGTCCTCGCCACGCGGGGCAAGACCCTCGGCGCGCTCCACGAGGCGCGTCTTGCGGTCCTTGGCGGCCTTGTGCACCTCGTCGAGCTCGGCGTAGAAGGCGCGACGATGACGCTCGAGCGTGCTGCGTGCGTCGCGGAAGCGCGTCCACAGCTGCTGCGACGCGGACTTCGGCAGGCGCGGGCCGTTCTGCTGCTGGCTCTGCCACTGATCGAACAGCTCGGACAGCTCTGCGGTGACCTGCTTCCACTGCAGCGACTTCGGGTCGCGCGCCGCGAGTGCTTCGGCCCGCTCGACCAGCACAGTGCGCTGGGCGAGTGCCTCGTCGACAGCGGCCTTCGCCGCCTCCGCCTCGTTCGCGGTGGCTTCGGCGAGGGACGCGACCAGGGCGTCGAGCCGAGCGCGCAATGCCTCGAGGTCGCCGACGGCCGCGGCGTCCGTGACCTTCTCCCGCAGCGTGTTCGCCGTGTGCCGAAGGTCCGAAGCCGATGCACCGCCGCGACGATGGCGCACCTCGAGGAGGGTCACCTCGCTCGCGAGATCGGTGTACTTGCGCACAAAGTAGGCGAGCGCCTCTTCCGGTGTTCCGTCGGGATACTGGCCGACGACGCGCCAGTTCTCACCCTCGCGTACGGCGACGGTGCCGTCGGCATCCACCCGACCCCAAGGCTCGTCAGTGGCCCCGGTGGTGTCGGGCTGGTCAGGGGTGTGGTCTGTCGCGGCAGTCACGGGGCACCTCGAGCGTCTCGCGTCGGCGGGGGAAATCGGATTCAGCCTAGTACGCCAGCCGGTGGGGCGCCGTGCAGGTCAGGACGTGGGTTCCGGTGTCGGCAGCGGGGTCGAGGGTGGCGTGGTGCCCGAAGGCGTCGGTGACGGCGTCTCCACGGTCGGGGAGATCGCGCCGGGCCCCAGCGTGTAATAGGCGATCTGACCGCCGAGCACAGCGAGCACGAGTACTCCACCGCCGATGCCCGCGATCAGGTTGTCGCGGCGACGCCGACGGATCTGGGCGTCGTGGTGGGCGCGCCGCGCCTGGTAGAGACGAGCGCGTTCGCGCTCGGCGCGCTGCTGCTTGCTTCCCGTTGCCACGGTTCCTCCTCGTCGGCCGGACCAGCCGATCTTATGCGGCGCCGACGGCGGTCATCAAAGCCGGCGTCGTCGGGCGCCGTTAGCCTGGGGGAGTGACCTCCTCCGGTGCCCTCTTCCAGGGCCAGACGCCTCTCGCCGTGCGCATGCGGCCGGTGTCGCTGGCGGAGGTCGCAGGCCAGGGACACCTCTTGAAGCCGGGTTCGCCGCTCGTCGCGCTGGCCGATCCCGAGCGCCAGACCTCCGGAGCGGTCTCCGTCATCCTCTGGGGCCCGCCGGGCACCGGCAAGACCACCCTCGCGCAGGCGATCGCCCGCTCGTCGGGGCGTCGTTTCGTCGAGCTTTCCGCCATCACCGCAGGAGTGAAAGACGTGCGGGAGGTGATGCAGGAGGCGCTCAACCAGCGCGATCTGTACGGGCAGTCCACCATCCTGTTCCTGGACGAGATCCATCGCTTCACCAAGGCGCAGCAGGACGCGCTGCTGCCCGGCGTCGAGAACGGGTGGGTCGTGCTCATCGCGGCGACGACGGAGAACCCGTCGTTCTCCGTCATCTCGCCGCTGTTGTCGCGTTCTCTTCTGCTGACGTTGAAGCCGCTGGGCGACGACGATCTGGGAGCGCTCGTCGATCGGGCCGTGAGTGATCCGCGGGGATTGGGCGGGCGCGTCGCGCTCGAGCCGGAAGCCCGGGACGCGCTCGTGCGCCTCGCATCCGGCGACGCCCGGCGCGCCTTGACGGCGCTCGAGGCCGCGGCCGCCATGACCGACGGCGAGGAGTCACCACGGATCACGGCTGCGCTCATCGCGCAGGCGGTCGATCGCGCGCTGCTGCGCTACGACCGCCAGGGCGACGAGCACTACGACGTCATCAGCGCGTTCATCAAGTCGATCCGCGGGTCGGATGCGGATGCGGCGATCCACTACCTCGCGCGCATGATCGAGGCGGGCGAGGACCCGCGGTTCATCGCGCGGCGTCTGGTCATCTCCGCCGCGGAGGACATCGGGCTCGCCGACCCCCAGGCTCTGCAGATCGCCGTCGCTGCGGCGGACGCGGTGGCCTTCATCGGAATGCCCGAGGGGCGCATCCCGCTCGCGGAGGCGACCGTGTACCTGGCGACGACCGCCAAGTCGAACGCCGCCTACAACGCCATCAACGCCGCGATCGCCGATGTCAAAGCCGGCGGCTTCGGGCGGGTCCCCACGCACCTCCGCGACGCGCATTATCCGGGTGCCAAGCGCCTGGGGCACGGCAAGGGTTACATCTACCCCCACGACCTCGACGTCGGCGTGGCGACCCAGCAGTATCTGCCCGACGAGCTCCGCGGGCGGCGGTACTACCAGCCCACTCAGCGGGGCATCGAGCGCGACATCGCCGCGCGCGTCGAGAAGATCCGCCGGATCCTCGAGGGGTGACGTGTTCGCGCGCCCAATAGCGCCGTACGGCCGTCTGATAAGATGAATCGGCTCGAAACCGAGTTTTCGGGCATCCCCCTCCTTCTGCACCACCGTCCGACGCGCCCCGGCGTGCGCGTCATCGGGAGAAGTCGGGTGATACGCCCGTGAGCCGCGAAAGGCGCGGCCACGTCATCGGAAGGACATCTTCGTGACCACGAAGTCCCAGGACCGCCGCAAGGTCCGCCTGTCGCGCGCGCTCGGCGTCGCGCTGACCCCCAAGGCCGCCCGCTACCTCGAGAAGCGTCCCTACGCTCCCGGCGAGCACGGCCGTACGAAGCGCAAGGCCGACAGCGACTACGCCGTTCGTCTGCGTGAGAAGCAGCGTCTGCGCGAGCAGTACGGCATCCGCGAGAAGCAGCTGCGCATCGCGTTCAACGAGGCCCGTCGCACCGACGGTCTGACGGGTGAGAACCTCGTCGAGCTGCTCGAGATGCGTCTCGACGCCCTCGTGCTGCGCTCCGGCTTCGCCCGCACCACGGCGCAGGCGCGTCAGTTCGTCGTGCACCGCCACATCATGGTCGACGGCCAGATCGTGGACCGTCCGTCGTTCCGCGTGAAGCCCGGCCAGCTCATCCACGTCAAGGCCCGCTCCGAGGGCACCGAGCCGTTCCAGGTCGCGGCCGCCGGCGGTCACGCCGAGGTCCTGCCGAACGTCCCCGGATACCTCGAGGTCGAGCTCGACAAGCTCCAGGCACGCCTGGTGCGTCGCCCCAAGCGCGCCGAGGTCCCCGTGACCTGTGACGTGCAGCTGGTCGTCGAGTACTACGCCGCGCGCTGAGTCGTTCGCGCACGAAGGGCGCCGGGGTCATCCCGGCGCCCTTCGTCGTCCACCCGTCGCCGGCATCCGTTCTCGCCTACGATGGAGGATGCTCGCGACAGACGCGGACACGATGAGGAAGAGGTCACGGTGAGAAGTCTTCTGTGGTTCGCGGTCGGAACGACGGCCGGGTTCGTGCTCGCGCACCTCGTCAACAAGGATCCGCGCGGACACGAGGTGCTCGCCGAGATCGACGCCCGCATCACCGAGTTCACCGACCGCATCCAGGACGCCTACCGCGAGCAGCAGGCTCGGTTCGACACCGAGCCCGACGCCGCGGGCTCCGCCGCTGACGATCGCTGACCACCCGCGAACTCCGAACGGCCGCTCCGGCGGCCTTCCTGTCCTGCCCGAGGAAGACACCGCATGAAGACCGCCGAGATCGCCCAGCGTTACCTCGACTTTTTCGAGAAGAACGATCACACCATCGTTCCTTCCGCCTCTCTGGTCAGCGATGACCCGACGCTCCTGTTCACGGTCGCCGGCATGGTGCCGTTCGTCCCGTTCCTGAACGGCACCGTCCCGCCGCCGTTCCCGCGCGCCGCCGACGTGCAGAAGTGCATCCGGACCAACGACATCGAGGAAGTCGGTCACACGGCACGGCACGGCACGTTCTTCCAGATGCTGGGCAACTGGTCGTTCGGCGACTACTTCAAAGAAGGTGCCATCACCTACGCGTGGGATCTGCTCACGCGCTCCGAGGCCGACGGCGGGCTGGGTTTCCAGGAGAAGGACCTCTGGGTCACGGTCTACGAGACGGATGATGAGGCCGCCGACCTCTGGCGTCGCATCGCCGGGCTTCCCGAGCACCGTATCCAGCGACTAGGTCGCGAGGACAACTACTGGTCGACCGGGCAGCCGGGACCGGCGGGGCCCTGCTCCGAGATCTACTTCGACCGTGGCCCTGCCTACGGTCGCGACGGCGGCCCCGCCGTCGACGATTCGCGGTTCACGGAGATCTGGAACCTCGTGTTCATGCAGTACGCGATCACCAATGTGCGCTCGAAGATCGACTTCGACATCGTCGGTGAGCTGCCGAACAAGAACATCGACACGGGCATGGGACTCGAGCGCGTCGCCTTCATCAAGCAGGGCGTCGACAACATGTACGAGACCGACCAGGTGCGTCCCGTCCTCGACCGTGCCGTGGAGCTCTCCGGCCGCCCCTACGGCAAGGAGCACGAGGACGACGTGCGCTACCGCGTCATCGCGGACCACGTGCGCTCCTCTCTCATGCTGCTCTCCGACGGTGTGACGCCGTCGAACGAGGGACGCGGCTACATCCTGCGTCGCCTCATGCGCCGTTCCATCCGCGCGATGCGACTGCTGGGCGTCGACGGCGCGACATTCCCGGAGCTCTTCGCCGCGTCCCGCGACGCGATGGCTGCGTCGTACCCTGTGGTGGCCGAGGACTGGGGGCGCATCTCGCAGTACGCCTTCGCGGAGGAGGAGACGTTCCTGCGTACCCTTGCGTCGGGCTCGTCCATCCTCGACCTCTCGATCGCCGAGACGAAGAAGACCGGCGGTTCGTCGATCTCCGGCGACCAGGCCTTCCTCCTGCACGACACCTACGGCTTCCCGATCGATCTCACGCTCGAGGTCGCCGAAGAGGCCGGGCTCAGCGTCGACCGCGACGCGTTCGACAGCTTGATGCAGGAGCAGCGCACCCGCGCGAAGGCCGACGCCAAGAGCCGTCGTCGCCAGCTCGCCGACCACAGCGTCTACCGCGACTTCCGTGCGCAGGGCGAGACCGTCTTCACCGGATACACCGACCTCGCGACCGAGTCGCGCGTCCTCGGCATCCTGCACGACGGTGTCTCGGTGGACCGAGCGCGTCAGGGGCAGGTCGTCGAGGTGATCCTGCCGGCCACGGCGCTGTACGCCGAGTCCGGCGGCCAGGTCGCCGACAAGGGCACCATCGTCGGCTCGGGTTTCGAACTCGATGTGCTGGATGTGCAGAAGCCGGTGCCCGGACTCATCAGCCACACCGTCGAGGTGCTCACGGGTGAGGTCGGCGTGGGCGATGCCGCGACGACGGTCGTGGATGCGGCGAACCGCCGCGCCGCGCGACAGGCGCACTCCGCGACCCACCTCGTGCATGCGGCACTGCGCGACACTCTGGGAAGTTCCGCCACCCAGGCGGGTTCGCTGAACCGTGCGGGCTACATGCGCTTCGACTTCAACTGGAGCCAGGCGCTCTCGCCTGCCACGCGCAGCGAGATCGAGGAGATCGCCAACAACGCCGTGCGCGACAACCTCGAGGTGACGACCCGCGTGCTGCCCCTCGATGAAGCCAAGGAACTGGGCGCGATGGCGCTGTTCGGTGAGAAGTACGGGACCACCGTACGCATGGTCGACATCGGCGGACCTTGGTCGCGTGAGCTGTGCGCCGGTACGCACGTGTCCTCGAGCGCGGAGATCGGACTCATCAACCTCGTGGGGGAGTCCTCGGTGGGAGCGACTGCTCGACGCGTGGAGGCGCTCGTCGGACTCGACGCGTTCCGTGATCTCGCGGCCGAGCGAGCCATCGTCTCCCAGTTGACCTCGGACTTGAAGGTCCCGCGCGAGCAGATCCCCGCAAGGATCGCCGACCTCGCCGCGAGCCTGAAGGCGGCGGAGAAGAAGATCGCGGCATTCGAGGCGCAGGCTCTCGCGCAGCGTGCCCCTGAGCTCGCGACCCAGGCGCGTCGTGTGGGACAGGTCGGTGCCGTCGTCGCCTCCATCGGCGCCGTCGGATCTGCCGACGACCTGCGTACGGTGGCCCTGGCGGTGCGCGATCGTCTCGGTGAGGACGCGAGCGTCGTCGCGCTCGGTGCGACCGCAGGCGGCCGCCCGATCGTCATCGTCGCCACGAACGAGGCGGCGCGGCGCGCGGGCGTGAAGGCCGGGGTGCTCGCCAAGGGCGCCGCGGGCGTGCTCGGCGGCGGCGGCGGCGGCCGTGATGACGTGGCTCAGGGTGGCGGTTCGGATGCGGCTGCACTGCCCGACGCGCTCGAGGGGATCGTCCGATCGCTGGAGACCACGTCGGCGTGAGCGATTTCCGCAGGGGCGTCAGGCTCGGCATCGACGTCGGGAAGGCCCGGGTCGGCGTCGCGCGCTGCGATCCCGACGGGCTGCTCGCGACACCGGTGGAGACCGTCGCGAGAGCAGAGGACTCACCGCAGCGTGTGCTCGCCATCGCCCAGCAGGAAAACGCCACCGCGCTCTACGTCGGACTGCCCATCAGCCTGAACGGTAACGAGACGTCGTCGACGCAGGACGCCCGTGAGTTCGCGCAGGCCCTCGCGACCTCGGGGTCGCTCCCCGTGCGACTGGTCGACGAACGGCTGAGTACGGTGTCGGCACATGCGGCGCTCCGGCGTTCAGGGCGTTCCCAGCGCTCATCGCGTGGGATAGTGGACCAGGTCGCCGCCGTGATCCTGTTGCAGAACGCGCTCGACGTCGAGAAGCAGACAGGGCGGGCGCCCGGCACTCCCGTCGACCCGGACCAGGAGACCGACTGATGTCCGACACTCCCTCTTCCCGCCGCGAGGCGCGCGAGGCCGCCGAACGCGAGCGTGCGAGCACGCCGCAGCCGGCGCCGTCCGCTCAGCCGACTCCCTCGGCATCCGAGGCGATCTTCCGTACGCCGGCCGAGCCCGCACCGGCTCCGGCGGCGCGTCCCTCGTTGGACGATCTGTTCACAGGTGAAGCGACGACCGACGTTCTGGGTGCACCGCCGCCCCCGCCGCACAAGCGCCGCCGCCGCAAGGGCGGGTGGATCGCCCTCGCGATCGTGGTCGTGCTGGTGGGCGGTGTCGCCGCAGGCGGACTCTGGGTGTGGAACACCTACGAGGACAAGATCCGCGCTGTGCTCGGCTGGGAGGAGCCCACCGAGTTCGAAGCCGGACAAGCACACGGCGAGGCGACCATCACCGTCGTCAGCGGTGACGCCGGTCCCCAGGTCTCCCAGAAGATGTTCGACGCCGGGGTCACTCGCACGGCGAACTCGCTGTACAGCTACATGATCGACAACAACATCGCTTTCACCTTCCAGCCGGGAACGTACAAGCTGCAGCAGGAGATGACCTCGGCGGCGGCGCTGGAGGCGCTCGGAGATCCGGCCAACCGGATGGAGGGGCGCGTCGTGCTGCCCGAAGGGCTGACGGTCGATGTGTCCCTGCAGCGGATCGCCGACGGAGCCGGCGTGTCGCTCGACGATCTGACGGCGGCCGTCGCCGACCCATCGGCCTACGGCGTCTCGGCGTCGAGCCTGGAAGGCTGGCTCTTCCCCGCGACCTACACGATCGAGCCCGGCACCAGTGCGACGGCGATCATCCAGATGATGGTCGATCGCACCATCCAGTCGCTCGACGCGGCCGGCGTCCCCGCCGACCAGCGGGAGCGCATCCTGACGATCGCGTCGATCATCCAGCGCGAGGCGCGCTACGAGGCCGACATGCAGAAGGTGTCGCGCGTCATCCTCAACCGTCTCGATCCCTCCAACCAGGAGACGTTCGGTCTGCTGCAGATGGACTCGACCGCGCAGTACGGCTACGGCGAGCTCCATGCGGGTTCGGTGAGCACCTCCGAACAGGCGCAGCACGACGACAATCCGTGGAACACGTACGTGCATCCCGGTCTGCCGGTCGGACCGATCTCGAACCCGGGGGATGTGGCTATCGATGCGGCCATGCACCCCGCTGACGGCCCGTGGCTCTATTTCGTCACGGTGAATCTGGACACCGGGGAGACGGTGTTCACGACGACATACGCCGAGCACCAGAAGTATGTGAAGCAGTTCCAGCAGTGGTGCAGCGAGCACCCGGACTCGGGATGTTGAGCGGCACGCGTCTCGCCGTATGGGGCGATCCCATCGCCCACAGCCGTTCGCCGCTGCTGCACGCGGCTGCGTACGACGTGCTGGATGCGCCGTGGACGTACGACAGGCGACGCGTCTACGAGGCGGGGTTTCCGGCGGCGCTCTCATCTCTCGACGCGTCGTGGCGGGGCCTTTCGCTCACGATGCCTCTCAAATCGGCGGCCTTCCGTGCGGCTGTCGCGCATGACGCGAGGGCGCGCTCGACCGGTGCGGTGAACACGCTGCTACTCGGTCCGCGCGGTCCGCGCGGGTACAACACGGACGTCGGCGGCATCGTAGCCGCGCTCGGTGAAGCGGGAGTGGGTCAGGTGTCGTCGGCACGGATCCTCGGAGCGGGAGCGACCGCCACATCCGCGCTGGTCGCACTGTCGGAGATGGGTGTCGCTTCCGTCGAGATCCTGGCCCGCCGTCCTGATGCGGCCGACGAACTCGTGGCCCGGGGCACCGAGCTGGGGATGCGCACCACGGCTCGTTCTCTGGACGGTCCGCATCGCGCCATCGAGGTGACTGTGGCGACGCTTCCCGGGGACGCCGTCCTCCCTTCCGCGACGGTGTCCTCGTTGGCGGATGCGGGCGGCACCCTCATGGACGTCGTCTACGGCACCTGGCCGACGCCTCTGTCGGCGGCATGGTCCGACCGTGGTCTGACCGCGGTGTCCGGGCTTCCCATGCTGCTTCATCAGGCGCTCCGACAGGTGCGGGTGTTCGTGGGCGGGGAGCAGGACCAGCCGCTCGATGACGAAGCCCGGGTGCTGGCCGCAATGCGCCGGGCGCTCGTGGGAGAATAGACGAATGCTCCGCGTGCTCACGGCCGGCGAATCGCACGGCCCCGAACTCGTCGCCATCATGGAGGGTCTGCCTGCCGGCGTCCCCGTCTCCCGTGAGGCGATCCAAGCCGACCTCGCCCGCCGCAAGCTGGGCTACGGCCGCGGCTCGCGGATGAAGTTCGAGGAGGACGAGCTTTCGATCTCCTCGGGTGTGGTGCACGGGTACTCCATCGGCAGTCCCCTCGCGCTGCGCGTCGGCAACACCGAGTGGCCGAAGTGGGTCGAGGTCATGAGCCCCGACCCCGTGACCCTCACCGAGCGTTCGCGCGGTCGGGGGGCGGCTCTCACGCGGCCGCGCCCCGGTCACGCCGATCTCGTCGGTATGCAGAAGTACGGGTTCGACGAGGCGCGTCCGATCCTCGAGCGCGCCAGCGCCCGAGAGACCGCCGCGCGCGTCGCCCTGGGCGCCATCGCGCGATCGTTCCTCGGCGAGCTCGGCATCCGGCTCGTGAGCCACACGCTCTCGATCGGGCCGGTGCGCGTGCCCGAGGGCGCAGCGCTTCCGACGCCGGACGACGTCGACGCGCTGGATGCGGATCCGCTGCGCTGCTTCGATGCGACGACGTCCGAGGCCATGGTCGCCGAGGTCGACGCCGCGAAGAAGGACGGCGACACTCTGGGCGGCATCGTCGAGGTTCTCGCCTACGGCGTCCCGCCGGGGCTGGGCTCGCACGTGCAGTGGGATCGCCGTCTCGACGCCAAGCTGGCGCAAGCGCTCATGAGCATTCAGGCCATCAAGGGCGTGGAGGTCGGCGACGGCTTCGAGACCACTCGTCGACGCGGCTCAGCGGCGCACGACGAGCTGTTCGCGACGGACGGCGGCATCACGCGCGGCACCGACCGTGCCGGCGGAACCGAGGGCGGGATGTCCACCGGGACCGTGCTGCGGGTGCGGGCGGGGATGAAGCCGATCGCGACCGTCCCTCATGCCCTGCGCACGATCGACGTCGCGACGGGCGAGACCGCTTCGGCGCACCACCAGCGTTCGGACGTGTGCGCCGTCCCCGCGGCCGGCGTCGTCGCCGAGGCCATGGTCGCCATCGTCCTCGCCGATGTCGTGCTGGAGAAGTTCGGCGGCGACAACATCGTCGAGACCCGCCGCAACCTGCAGTCCTACCTGGCGGCGATCCCGGACACCTTGCGCACGGCGGACGCCAGCGATCCCGATCTGGATCGATGATCGCGCCCGCCGACTCGGCGATCGTGCTCGTCGGCCCCATGGGTGCCGGCAAGACCAGCATCGGCAAGCGGGTCGCGAAAGCGCTGGAGGTCGGCTTCGTCGACACCGACGCCACGGTGGTGCGATCACACGGTGCCATCTCGGACATCTTCGCCACGCACGGCGAAGCACGCTTCCGAGAACTCGAGCGTGATGCCGTCGCGCAGGCGCTGGCACGCGGTGGCGTGGTGTCGCTCGGCGGTGGTTCCGTCCTCGACCCTGCGACACGTGTCCATCTGCGGGCACACCGCGTCGCGCTGCTGACGGTCTCACCCTCGGTCGTCGCCGGTCGGATCGGCGGCGGACACCGTCCGTTGCTCGCCGACGAGGACGAGGATCCGGTCACGCGCTGGCGCCGCATCCTCGAGGAACGAATGCCGCTGTACACCGAAGTCGCCGACGCGACCTTCGACACCTCACACGGGCCGCTCTCCGACGTCGTCGAGAAGATCGTGGCGTGGGCGCGCACAGCCGTACCGAAGGGACAATCATGACCGAGACGACCGAGATCACCGTCGCCGGCGACAACGGGTACACGATCCACCTCGGGCGCGACATCCTGGATCGGGTGGGCGAGGCGCTGGCGGCTTCGGTGCGCAAGGTGCTCGTGGTTCACCCGCCCACGCTGGCAGCGTCCGCGACCACGCTCCGCGAGCGACTCATGTCCGACGGCGGACGCGATGTGTTGCTGGCGGAGATTCCCGACGCCGAGCAGGGAAAGCGCGTGGAGGTGGCGGCCTTCTGCTGGCAGGTCATGGGGCAGGCGGATTTCACTCGGACGGATGCGGTCGTCGGATTCGGCGGCGGCGCGGTGACCGATCTGGCGGGCTTCGTCGCCGCGACCTGGCTGCGCGGTATCCAGGTCGTGCAGGTTCCGACGACCGTTCTCGGGATGGTCGACGCGGCGGTCGGGGGCAAGACGGGCATCAACACCGCCGAAGGCAAGAATCTCGTCGGCGCGTTCTGGGCTCCGCAGGCCGTCGTGTGCGATCTGTCGATGCTCGACGGTCTGTCCCAGAACGAGGCGACCGCCGGCTTCGCCGAGGTGGTCAAGGCGGGTTTCATCTGGGCGCCTGAGATCCTCGACCGCATCGAAGCGGAACCTCAGTCGATCGTGGACCCTTCATCCGCGTCCTTCCGACGCTGTCTGGAGCTTGCGATCGATATGAAGGCGCGCGTCGTCGGCGAGGACTTCCGCGAGGCGGGGCTGCGGGAGATCCTCAACTACGGTCACACACTCGGGCACGCGATCGAACACGCGGAGCGCTACCGCTGGCGTCACGGTGCCGCGATCTCCATCGGGATGGTCTACGCCGCGGAGCTGTCGCGCTTGGCCGGACGCCTGTCGGATGCGGCTGCAGCGCGCCATCGCGACATCCTGGAGTCCCTCGGGCTCCCCACGAGCTATCGCGCCGGCGCGTGGCCGCAGCTGTTGGCGACCATGCAGCGCGACAAGAAGTCGCGAGGCGGGATGCTGAGGTTCATCGTGCTGGACGACATCGCTCGCCCTACGGTCTTGCAGGCCCCCGACGAGTCGCTCTTGTTCGCGGCGTACCAGGAGGTCGCCGACTGATGGCGTCTCGTTCGATTCGTCCTGCTGGTAGCGTGCGAACGTGACCACCGCACGTCGTCTGCTGCTCGTCAACGGCCCGAACCTGAACCTGCTCGGTGCGCGCGAACCCGGGATCTACGGCACGGCGACGCTGGCCGACGTCGAGCGGATCGCGTCGGAGGCCGCGGCCGCGCACGGCTTCGAGATGCGCGCGGTACAGAGCAATCACGAGGGCGCGCTGCTCGATGAGATCCATGCCGCGCGCCAGGACTGCGCGGGGATCGTGATCAACCCGGGCGGGCTCACGCACACCTCGGTGGTCCTGCGCGATGCGCTCAGCGGTGTCTCCCTACCGGTCGCGGAGGTGCACATCTCGGATGTCATGGCCCGCGAGGAGTTCCGACGCCACTCCTACGTCCGCGACGTCGCGATCGTTCACGTGATCGGCGAAGGCGTGCAGGGCTATGCCACGGCGGTGGACCGCCTCATCCGGGTGGTCGCCGGCCAAGCCGACGGCTGAGAACTCGTTCGGCCGCACCGGGAATGAGTCTGCTCATTTTTGAGTTGACTCATTCGTGTCGAGCGATCAGGGGCGCCGAGAGCGCGGGAAGCAGCTGAAGCGGGAGCGGATCTCCGCGGCCGCGCGTGATCTGTTCGACGAGTTCGGCTACGCCCGGGTCACGACTCAACAGGTCGCGGATCGCGCGGATGTCGCGGTAGGGACGGTCTTTCGTTACGCCGCGACGAAGGCGGAGCTTCTCCTCATGGTGCGCAACGAGGAAGTGCGCCAAGCGGTCCGACGCGGATGGGAAGCGGCCCGAGCCGTTCCGGATGCGGCCGAGGCGGTCCGCGCCGCCCTGAGCCCGCTGTTCGACACCGCGGCGCAGCGCGCGGCCGATGCAGCCGTGTACCAGCGGGAGCTCATGTTCGGCGATGCGGACGACCCGCACCGCGCCGACGGGTTGTCGGTGGTCGCCGAGCTGGAGGACGGCATCGCCAGGATCCTCACCGGCGGTCCGGCGAGCGCCGCAGCCCGCAGCGCGGCCCGCGCGATCTTCGCGTGCGCGCATATCGTGCTCGTCCGACCTCGGGGCGAAGAGGGCTTCGACACCACCGATCTGCCCACGCAGATCGCGCAGATCGTCGCCGGCTACCGTGCCGGCGCCGGTGAGACCGCGGCCGACCGACCGCGGAGTGAGCGACGGGAGACCCCCGTCAGAAAGAAGAGATGATGACCGACATCACGACTGTCGCCGTTCTCGGAACAGGCGTTCTGGGTTCGCAGATCGCGTTTCAGAGCGCCTACAGCGGATTCCCCGTCGTCGCATACGACATCAGCGAAGAGGCGCTGAGCTCTGCGCGCGAGCGCTTCGAACGCCTCGCGGCCACCTATCGGGCCGAGGTGCCCGGAGCTGCCGAGGGTACGCGCGTCGACGACGCGCTGGCGCGCCTGAGCCTGACCACCAGTCTCGCCGACGCGGCGAAGGCCGACCTCGTCATCGAGGCCGTTCCGGAGGTGCTCGATCTGAAGCGCGAGGTGTACTCGCGCCTGTCCGAGCTCGCGAGCGAGAACACGATCTTCGCGACCAACTCGTCCACGCTCCTGCCGTCCGACATCGTCGACTTCACAGGTCGCCCCGAACGGTTCCTCGCGCTGCACTTCGCGAACCGGGTGTGGAAGTTCAACACCGCTGAGGTGATGGGAACCGAGCACACGGCTCCCGAGGTGTTCGATGCGGTGATGCGGTTCGCCGACGCCATCGGCATGGTGCCCATCGCCATCCGCAAGGAGAAGGCAGGGTATGTGCTCAACTCGCTCCTCGTCCCGCTGCTGAACGCCGGTATGGGACTGGCAGCCGGCGGGTACGCATCGGTCGCCGACATCGACAAGACGTGGCGCATCGCCACCGGCGCCCCGATGGGCCCCCTGCAGATGCTGGACGTCATCGGCTTGAACACGCCGTACAACATCCTCACGCACTCGAGCACGGGGGACCAGGCGCTGGCCGCCTGGCTGAAGGAGAACTACATCGACCAGGGCAAGCTGGGTGTCGCGACCGGCGAGGGCTTCTATCGCTACGCATGATGTGCACGCCGGCCCGCCGTTGCGCCACCGGGTGCCCGGCGGGACCGGCGACCATCCCGTAAGATAGGACGCTGGGCCATCGGTAGTCACGACGCGCCCGCAGATCTCACGACGAACGGAACCTCCACCCTCATGGCATCTACCGCAGACATCAAGAACGGCGTCGTCCTCAGCATCGACGGACAGCTGTGGAACGTCGTGGAGTTCCAGCACGTCAAGCCCGGCAAGGGCGGCGCGTTCGTCCGCACGAAGCTGAAGAGCGTTATGACCGGCAAGGTCGTCGACAGGACCTTCAACGCCGGCGCCAAGGTCGACATCCAGAACGTCGATCGTCGTGACTTCACCTACCTCTACAACGATGGTGAGGGCTTCGTCTTCATGGACGTCGCCGACTACGACCAGATCACGGTGGGTGCGGCGACGGTCGGCGACGCGGCGAACTACCTGCTCGAGAACCAGCAGGTGCAGATCGCGCTCCACGACGGCAACCCGCTCTACATCGAGCTGCCCGCCTCCGTCGTTCTCGAGATCACCTACACCGAGCCTGGTCTCCAGGGTGACCGCTCGTCCGCCGGAACGAAGCCGGCAACGGTGGAGACCGGTCACGAGATCCAGGTCCCGCTCTTCGTCGAGACGGGCACCAAGGTCAAGGTCGACACGCGCACGGGCGATTACCTCGGCCGCGTCAGCTGACGGGTGAGCGCTCGTAGCAAGGCGCGTAAGCGCGCCCTCGACATCCTTTTCCAGGCCGACGTCCGCGGCGAGGACCCCGCGGCCATCCTCGCCGCAGAGGCCTCCCGTGCGGCGGGCGAACCCGACCGCCAGAGCTCTTGGCTGTACGCGCGCGACATCGTCGATGGTGTCATCGACCACCGCGACGAGATCGACGAGCAGATCGTCACCCACGCGCGCGATTGGAAGATCGAGCGGATGCCGGCCGTCGACCGCGCCGTCCTGCGCATCGGCGTCTGGGAGGCCGTCTTCAACGATGAGGTCCCCGTCGCCGTCGCCATCGACGAGGCCGTGGAGCTGGCGAAGGAGTACTCGACCGACGAGGCCGGGGCCTTCGTGCACGGCGTGCTCGCGCGCATCGCCCGCTCCGCCTGACGCACGAGCCGCGGGCCTGATCCGGGAGCGGTGGGCCCCGGCGGTGCGGACGGGACACACAGCCGCGGCTGCCTAGACTCGACAGCGGAAAGGACTCTTCTATGCGCATCACGGGTCTCGGCCACGCGGGCATGTTCATCGAGACGGCAGGCGGCAGCATCCTCTGCGACCCCGTCATCGGCCCCTCGTTCTTCGGGTCGTGGTTTCCGTTCCCCGACAACCGCGGGCTCGACTGGGAGCGTTTCGGGCAGGCGGACTTCCTTTACATCTCGCACCGGCACCGCGACCACTTCGACCCCCGGCTGCTCCAGCGGTATGTGCGCTCGGACATCCCCGTGCTGCTTCCTGACTATCCGACGGACGACCTCGAGCAGGATCTGCGTGCCCTCGGCTACGAGAACATCGTCTACACGCAGGCCGGCGTTCCGCTGCAGTACGGCGAGCTGTCCGTCATGGTCACGCCGTTGCGGGCGCCCAGTGACGGCCCCATCGGAGACTCGTCGTTGAGCGTGGACGATGGATCAGCCTCCGTCCTGAACCAGAACGACTCGCATCCGCTCGATCTCGAGAAGCTGCTCTCGTTCTCGAAGCCGGATGCGTACTTCACGCAGGTCTCCGGAGCCATCTGGTGGCCGATGGTCTATGACCTGCCGCAGGATGCGAAGCAGAACTTCGCGAAGCTCAAGCGCGACGCGCAGAACAAGCGCGCGATGTACTACATCGAGAAGGTCGATGCCGAGCATGTGTTCCCGATGGCCGGCCCGCCGATGTTCCTGCGCGAGGAACTGTTCCGCTATAACGGTCTCGGTCTCGAGAACGACTCGATCTTCACCGATCAAAGCGAGTTCCTCGCGCACATGGCCGAGCATCGCCCCGAACAGAAGGGCTATCTGTTCGTCCCCGGGACGCAGGTCGATCTGAACCATGGCGCGATCGAGGTCACGCAGACCCTGTACACCGAAGCCGAGATCGAGCGTATGTTCGCCGACAAGTGGGCCTACCTCGCCGAGCAGCGTGACAGCCGTCAGCAGGAGATCCACGACGAGGAGGCGAGCCGGGCCGAGGTGCTGCCGCCTGCCGAGATGCTCACCGCCATCAAGGAGTGGTGGGAGCCGCTGCTGCGCCGCGCACGCACGATCCGCAACGGGGTGGGGGGCAACGTCCGGTTCCGCATCGGCGAACTGGACATGGTGGTGGACTTCCCGAAGGCGAAGGTCCGCGAGTATGCGGGGGAGGAGTGCATCTACTGGTACACGATCCCAGCCGACCTCGTCTCCACCAACATCGCAGACCACGAGATCGACTGGTCCAACTCGATCTTCCTGTCGATGCAGTTCGAGGTCGGACGCAGCGGCAAGTTCAACGAGTTCCTCACCACGTTCCTCAAATGCCTCTCACGCGATCGCATCGAGTACGTCGAGAACTGGTACGCCGAGCAGTCCGACCAGACCGAGGACGCCCAGTTGGGCGACTGGGTCGTGCAGCGCCGCTGCCCCCACCTGCGCGCGGACCTCACGAAGACCGGCAAGATCGAGGACGGCGTGCTGACGTGCAGTCTGCACGATTGGAAGTGGGACCTCGCGAGCGGACGCTGCCTGACGACGCAGGGACACCCCATCCGCGCGTCGCGCGAGACCGCCGAGATCGCCTCCGGCGTCTGAACCGCCGTCGCGTCGCCTGTCCCGGCTCCGCGAGCGGGGAGAGACGACGCGCGGCAGATCAGGCCTGGTCGGCGGTGTACTGGCGGGCGCGACCCCGGACGCCTGCGAAGTGGTACGGCCACGGAGACTGGGCCGGCACGGCCACGTCCTGACGGCTCCCCAGGTGTGCCGCGGCATGCAGCGCGCGGTAGGCAGGTACATCCACGCGCGTGCGTGCGGCGAGCAGCTCCGCGGTCTCATCCGCGCGCGTGTGCTCACGGTAACCGGGCTGGACCACGCCCGCGAAGAACTCGCTGACGCTGCCGGAGCCGTAGCTGAACATGCCCACGCGCTTGCCGGTGAGATCGTCGTCGCCGTCGAGAAGAGCGGCGAGTCCGAAGTACAGCGACGCCGTGTACGAATTGCCGATGCGTCGGTTGTAGAGCGTCGAGCGCAGGTAACGGTCCTCCGCGAGCTCCGTGCCCAGGTGCTCGGCGAGACGGCGATGCGCCTTGGCGGCCATCCGTGTGAAGGGCTGGTGGTGGGTGAAGACGTCGATCTCGGCGGCGTCCACCCCGCCGTGGGCACGATAGTCGTCCCACGCGCCGACGAAGCCGTCGAGATATGCATCGATGGACAGCTTGCCGTCCACGACGGCGGTCACGCTGTCGTTCGGCCGCCAGAAGTCGTCGACGTGAGCGGTATGCAGTCCCGTCGCCGGCTCGATGCTCAGCAGGGCGGGATCCGCGGTGACGAGCATGGCGACCGCGCCGGCGCCCTGCGTGGGTTCGGCGGCCGAGTCGAGCTCGTAGCGGGCGATGTCGCTCGCGATGACGAGCACCTTGGATCCCGGCTCGCGGGCGACCAGCCCGGCGGCCGCCTGCAATGCGGCGGTGGCGGAGTAGCAGGCCTGCTTGAGCTCGATGACGCGGCTCGTGGAGGGCAGCCCCAGCAGATCATGCACCCAGACGCCGGCGGACTTGGACTGGTCGACGCCGGACTCGGTGGCGAAGAAGACCGTGCGGATGCCGTCGACGCCGTGCCGGTCGAGGATCCGCCGGGCGGCCGTCGCACCCATCGTGACGATGTCCTCATCCGGACCGGGGACGCTCATCTGGTCTTGGCCGAGTCCGATGTGGAACTTGCCGGGGTCGACGCCTGTCGCCGCCGCCAGGTCGTCGAGCTCCAGTACGTGGCCGGCGGTCGCGACCGCCAGGTCGTGGATTCCGATCAGGGGCGCGGTCATCGCGTGGCCTTTCCGTTGCGCTCCAGCTGGAGGTGGGAGGTCATGAGTTCTCCGGGATTGGTCTGGGCGGCGAGCAGAGAGAGCTCGCCGCAGAGCACCGTGGCCGCCACGAGAGCGGCGAGGCGCCGAGCGTTCTCACCCGGCTCGCGATCCTCGCGGCATCCGAGGCGGGTGAGCGCCTCCTCGACCTGGGGGAGGTCCTTGCCGTTGCCGACCGTGCCGACGACAAGGGTGGGCAGCGTGCACGAGAAGTACAGGTCGCCGTCGCCGCGGACCTCGGCCCACGTGATCCCCTGCGACCCTTCCACGATATTCGCGGCGTCCTGACCGGTCGCGAGGAAGATCGCGAGCAGCATGTTCGCGTAGTGGGCGTTCGCCGAGCGCAGCGCGCCCGCTATCGTGGAGCCGACGAGGTTCTTGCGGGTGTTCAGCTCCACGATCCGCGCTGCGCTGGAGCGCAGCTGCGACTCCACGAGCTCTGCGGGGATGAGGATGTCGGCGACGACATTGCGACCGCGGCCCAGGATGCCGTTGACGGCGGTCGCCTTCTTGTCGGAGCAGTAGTTGCCGGAGATCGATCCGTACTCCAGCTCCGGATGCCACTGCAGGATCTGCGTCATGAGCGACTCGGCGGCCAGCGTCACCATGTTGTGCCCGGAGGCGTCGCCGGTCGACAGAGCGAAGCGCACGAAGAGCAGGTTGCCGACGACCTCGGTGTCGACATCGAGCAGTCGAGCATGCCGGCTCTGAGCGGCCACTGTCGCCGCGAGCTCGGCGAAGCGGCCCCGGATGTCGCGTCCGGCGCGGACGGCGGTCGCAGCGTCGACGGCGGTGAACAGGGAGGAGCGCGTCATCCGCTCGTCCACGACCGTCACCCGGATACCGTCGTCGACCAAGCGCGACACGCGCGCGCCGCGCCCGACCGAGGGCCAGAGCGGGCTCTCGTAGGTGGCGAGGGGAACCTCCTGCTCGCCCACGACATCGCCGCTCAGGCGTAGCGGACCCACCCAGCGTGTGGGTACGGGCGTGAACTCACCGGTCATTCCGGCTCCTTCCAGGTGCGCCGAGCGCATCGGAGCGATGCGCCAGCGAGGTGATGTCGATCGCGCGTGCCCGCGCGAATTCGGCGGTCGCGCCGCCGATGATCAGGTCCGTTCGGATCAGGTCCGTGCTCGTGCGCGCCCCGAGAACGGTCATGACGGACCGCAGCTGCGTCTTCCACGCGTCGAGCGCCGTGGACAGAGCATCCGCGCCGCCGTCGAGCACCATCCGCAGGAAGGTGCCGGAGACACCGACGGCGCCCGCTCCGAGGGCGAGGCCCCGAATGACGTCCAGGGGAGTGCGCACGCCCCCCGAGGCAAGCAGGGGCGGGGCATCGGTGGGTGCGTCGAGCAGACTCTCGACGGCGCTCTGACCCCAACCGGCCAGGTAGCCGAAATCGGCGTCCGTCCGCCGCGCGTTCTCGATCTGCACGAAGTCGGTTCCGCCGCGTCCCGCGACGTCCGCCGCGGCGACCCCGATCTCTCCCAGGACGGAGAGCGTGCGCCGGCTGAGGCCGAAGCCGACCTCCTTGACGATGACGGGGACGTCCACGGCGGCGACGATGCGCTCCAGAGAGGCGACCCAGTGCCCGAACGAACGCCCGCCCTCGGGCATCACGATCTCCTGCACGGCGTTCACGTGGATCTGCAGCGCATCGGCGTCGATGAGGGCGACGGCGCGTCGGGCATCGTCCGCGGATCGTTCGATTCCGATGTTGGCGAACAGGAGTCCGTCCGGGTTCTGTTCGCGCAGGACGCGGAATGTGGGTGCGGCATCCGGGTCGTCGAGTGCGACGCTCATCGAGCCGGACGCGATCGGCACACTCGCCGCGGCGGCCGCGGCGGCGAGAGCGCGGTTGATCTCGCCCGTGCGCCTACTGCCACCGGTCATCGCGTTGATGTAGAAGGGCGCCGGCCAGTGCAGCCCAGCCGCCTCTGTCGCCAGCGTCACGTCGGCGGCGTCGATGCCGGACAGGGCGTGATGGAGCAGGCGGACGTCGTCGAAGGCATTTCCGGCGACGAGCGGATGCTGGGCGGCAGCGAGTCGGACGTGATCGTCTTTGCGGTCCGCGGCGCTCACGGTGCACCTCCTTCGGCGGGAGACACCGACAGGGTGAGGTGCCGGATGTCGCGTTCCTCCCAATCGCGGAGCATGCCGGCGATGTCGGCATCTTCCGGAGCCAGCACGATGCCGCAGTCCCCGCCGCCGGCGCCCGACGACTTCGCGGCGGCCCCGGCCGATTCGGCGGTGTCGCAGAGCGCCGCGAGCGCATCCGTCTCGATCGCCACGCCGGCGCTTCGGCCCAGCCGACGCAGCAGGCGGCGCGCCCGACGGACGGCGTCGAGCGTGGCGGAGTCGTCGCCCTCGTCCAGGGCGCGTGCCAGGTCCGTCACGCACGCGCGTGAGTCGAGCAGGAACGCGGGGTAGTCCATGGCGCCGGATCCGTCGCGCACCGCGTCGACGAGCCGCGCGGTGGATGCGGGACGACCCGTCCACCCGACGAGGAAGCGGAGGGAGGCGGGCGGCGTGAGGCGGGCGATGTCCATCGGCTCCCACCCGGGAGATGCCAACAGCTCGGCGACCGACGCGCCCTCGTCGAGAGACTGTCGCAGCACTCGCCGGTCGGGGGAGCGGTAGGAGATCCAACCGCCGAACGCACTCGCGGCCAGGTCGCCGCCGGACGCCTGCGGCGCGACCTGGACGGTGGCCAGCAGCGCGAGTCGGTACGCGTCGCGACGGGAGAGTCCGAATCCGTAGAACTCGTCGATGGCGCGGATCGTCGCGATCGTGACCGCAGCGGAGGATCCGAGACCGAACTTGCGGCCGGACGCGTCATCCAGCCCGCTGTCGATGTGGAGGTCGTAGTAGTGCGCGGTCAGCCCGCGCTCCGAGCGCAGACGTTCGGCGAGGGTGATCGCCGCGAGCACGTACTCATAGGGATGATGCTCGGTGTCTATCGTGAGACCGTCGCCCGTACGGCCCCAGACCAGGGGAGTACGCCCGAATTCGGGCGAGTGGATGCTGCCCGAGTGGGCACTGGGGGTGAGGCGGACCGTCAGGTAGCGATCGACGGCGACGAGCACCGCCGGCTCTCCGGGCGTCACGACCGCGTACTCGCCCGCAATGAAGAGCTTGCCCGGCGAGCGGACGACGATCGGGGCGGTCACTCGACGGACCGCCCGCCGACCACCAGCCCCGGCCCGGGCAGCGCCACGACCGTCTCGGCGAGGGCGCCGAGCTCACCCGCGACGGCTTCCGCGTCGGCGGCGCGGCAGAGCGCGACGACGTTCGGGCCCGCGTCCGCCGTCGCATACGCCTCCAGACCCGCGTCGCGCAGCGCCGCCACGCGATCGAACAACGCGATGCTCGTCGGAGAGAGGTAACGGATGGAGGGCGCCGCAGCCTGGATCACGGCGTGCATCCGCA
The DNA here is from genome assembly GCA_029959545.1 of Microbacteriaceae bacterium PS02066. Taxonomy (GTDB): domain Bacteria; phylum Actinomycetota; class Actinomycetes; order Actinomycetales; family Microbacteriaceae; genus Microbacterium; species Microbacterium binotii. The sequence continues at coordinate 45,639 of JASCPH010000002.1, forward strand.
GCGCGTTGTTCTCGGTGAGACGTCCGAGCTGGGCGACGTCGCCCTCGACACAGGCACGCCGTGCCTCCTCGAGCGTGAGGGCGGTCGAGGTGATCCACGCGGGGTAGAAGGGAGACGTGGCGGCGGTGCGACGCATCGCCTCCCGGCTCGAGATCTGCTTCTCTCCGCTGTCCACGATCGCGACGACCATGGCGAGCTCCGCCGGTGCCGGCAGCGGTTCGGCGTACGACTGCTCATCGTCGCCGGCGTGCCAGAGGGCGAAGCCGCCGAAGATCGAACGGGCAGCCGAGCCCGAGCCGCGGCGGGCGAGCCTGCTCAGCTCCCGTGCGCTCAGCTGCAGTCCGTAGGCGGATGCGGCCGCACCTGCGAGCGCGGCGAAGCCGGCGGCGGAGGAGGCGAGACCCGCGGCGGAGGGCACGGTGTTGTGCGACTCGACACGGGCCCGCATCCCGGTGCCGGCGAGGCCCCGCACGAGATCGAGGAACCGCGCGGTGCGCTCGGCGGGGACGCCGGACTGCTCTCGGCCGTTCAACACGAAGACGTCGGCTTCGAGAGAGTCGTCCACGACGACCGTGGTGGTCGTGGGGAACACCCCGAGGGTCATCGACAGGCTGCCCGTCGCCGGCAGGTTGAGCGCGGTGTCCTGCTTGCCCCAGTACTTCACCAGGGCGATGTTCGGATGCGCGATCGCGCGAGCCTCGGTCATGTCGTCGCCTCCACCGTGGTGGTCCAGGTCGCGGCCGCCCCCGCGGCACGCAGGGCGCCGGCGACCTCGGCAGCGCTCTCGTCGTCTCGGGCGAGCACGAGGATGCAGCCGCCGCGCCCTCCGCCGGTCAGTTTGGCGCCCCAGGCGCCGTGCGCGCGCGCCGTCGTCGCGAGCTCGTCGAGCGCCGGATCGCCCACGCCCAGGAGGTCGAGGGCCACGTGCCCGCGGTCCATGACGGCGCCGAGGCTTCGCGCGTCGCCCGCGGCGAGGTGTGCGCGGGCATCGCGGGTGAGTTCGCCCAGTTCGTCGAGGAGAGCGGTCGTGCCCGCCGGGTCTTCATCGTGACGTACACGCACGCCCGCGACCGCTTCCCGTGTGCGGCCGGCGACGCCGGTATCGGCGATCACGAACGTCAGCGGGACGGCCACGACGACGGGCGATACGGCACCGCCCTCGAACCAGATCGGTGCACCGGCGCGCACGGCGTGCGCGTCGAGTCCACTCGGTGCCACATGCGCGACGCGCTCGGCCCGCTGGATCATCTCGTGCTCCTCGGCGGCATCCAAGACGATCCCGTAGGCCGCGGTCACGGCCCGAACGACGGCCGCGGCCACGGCGGCGGAGGATCCGACACCGCGCTCCGCAGGCAGGTTGCTCTCGATGCGCAGGTCGATCGAATCGCCGGTGGCGCCGACCACCTCGAGCGCCGCGGCGGCCGCCATCGCCGTCGGCCCCAGGCGTGGGGGCGCCGCGGCGAGCGGACCGTCGTAGAGCGCGCTGTGCAGGAGGCTCGGACCACCGGATCGGCGGACGTCCGCGCGGACCTGCAGCGCGGAGAGCGGGATGGCCAGGGCCGGCCGCTCGTAGACGACGGCGTGCTCGCCGAGGAGGATCGCCTTGCCGGATGCCCGTCCGCTCGCGGCGGCAGTGGGGGTCGGCGTCGCCGGCGCGTCGGATGGGCGCGCGGGACGGGCAGAAGAAGTGGTCATAGGAACGCACGCGAGCCTAACAGCGTCCGCGCCACCGAGCGCGGAGCGGACTCTCTGGGATAGTCTGTCTGCAAACCACAGCAACCTTTAACACCGTCCTGTGAGGCGGAGAAGGGAGCGGCGGATGAGCACGCGCACCGTGCTGCATGAGGCCGACATCGCCAGAGCCCTGACTCGGATCTCCCACGAGATCCTGGAGTCCAACCGCGGTCCGGAGGGATTGGTGATCCTCGGCATCCCCACCAGAGGAGTGCCGCTGGCACGTCGCATCGGCGCCCTGGTCTCCGACTTCGGCGGTGCACCGGTACCCGTGGGGGCTCTCGACGTCACGATGTACCGCGACGATCTGGCGAGCAACCCCACCCGGGCTCCGCATCGCACCGACATCCCCGCGGAAGGCATCGACGCACGCACCGTGGTCCTCGTCGACGACGTGCTCTTCTCCGGGCGGAGCATCCGCGCCGCCCTCGACGCGCTCCAGGACATCGGACGCCCCGCCGCCGTACGGTTGGCGGCTCTGATCGACCGGGGGCATCGTGAACTTCCGATCCGCCCCGACTTCGTCGGGAAGAACCTGCCGAGCGCGCGCGACGAGCGCGTCAACGTCCGTCTGGCCGAGACCGACGGCGTCGAGGAGGTGACGATCGAGTCATGAGGAACCTCCTGGACACCCGCACGCTCGGCCGCGAGCAGGCACTGCGCATCCTCGACGTCGCCGAAGACATGGCCGACACGCAGCAGCGCGAGATCAAGAAGCTGCCGACGCTGCGGGGAAAGACGGTCGTGAACCTCTTCTTCGAGGACTCCACCCGCACGCGGATCTCGTTCGAGGCGGCGGCGAAGCGCCTGTCCGCCGATGTCATCAACTTCTCCGCCAAGGGCTCGAGCGTGTCGAAGGGGGAGTCCCTCCAGGACACCGCCCAGACGTTGCAGGCCATGGGAGCGGATGCGGTCGTCATCCGGCACGGCGCCTCGGGCGCGCCGCGCACGCTCGCCACGAGCGGCTGGATCACGGCGGGTGTGGTCAACGCCGGCGACGGCACGCACGAGCATCCGACACAGGCGCTGCTGGATGCGTTCACGCTGCGTAAGCGTCTGTTCGGTTCCGACAGCCGGGGGCGCGACCTCTCGGGCGTGTCCGTCGCGATCGTCGGCGACATCCTGCACTCGCGCGTCGCTCGCTCGAACGTCTGGCTGCTGCACACGCTGGGGGCGCGGATCACCCTCGTCGGGCCGCCGACCCTCATCCCGCAGGATGTGTCGGCGTGGCCCGCCACGATCGAGTACGACCTCGATCGTGCGATCGGCGCCGGACCGGATGCGCTCATGATGCTGCGCATCCAGCTCGAGCGGATGAACGCGGCGTACTTCCCGACGGAGCGCGAGTACGCGCGAGCGTGGGGCCTCGATGGCGAGCGTCTCGACGCCCTGCCGGCCGATAGCATTGTGATGCACCCTGGGCCGATGAACCGCGGTCTGGAGATCTCCGCTGCGGCGGCGGACTCGCCGCGCTCCACGGTGCTCGAGCAGGTCACCAACGGCGTATCCGTGCGGATGGCCGTGCTGTACCTGCTGCTTGCGGGCGAACGTCCCGCCTCCGAGAAAGAAGGTGCGTCATGAGCGGAACATATGTGATCCGCGGTGTGCGACCGGTCGGCGCCGCTGCGCTCGATCTCGTCGTCGCGGACGGCCTCATCCAGGAGATGGGCAGCGGCCTCAGCCGCGCCGGGGCCCAGGTCATCGACGCCGACGGCCTCATCGCCCTCCCCGGTCTGGTCGATCTGCACACGCACCTGCGCGAGCCCGGGTACGAGGCGTCGGAGACCATCCTCACCGGCTCCCGGGCCGGCGCCGCAGGCGGGTACACCGCGCTGTTCGCCATGCCGAACACGTCGCCCGTCGCCGACACGGCCGGCGTCGTCGAACAGGAGCTCGCGCTCGGCGAGGCCGCGGGCTTCGTCGACGTGCAGCCCATCGGCGCGGTCACGGTCGGACAGAAGGGCGAACGCCTGGCGGAGCTGGGCGCGATGGCGCACTCCCGTGCGCGCGTGCGCGTGTTCAGCGACGACGGCTTCTGCGTCTTCGATCCGCTCATCATGCGTCGCGCGCTCGAGTACGTGAAGGCTTTCGACGGTGTGATCGCGCAGCACGCGCAGGATCCGCGGCTGACCGAGGGCGCCCAGATGAACGAAGGCGCGGTCTCCGCGGAGCTGGGCCTCACCGGATGGCCCGCGGTCGCGGAGGAATCGATCATCGCGCGCGATGTCCTGCTCGCCGAGCACGTCGGTTCGCGCCTGCACGTGTGCCACCTCTCCACGGCCGGCAGCGTCGACATCATCCGCTGGGCGAAGAAGCGGGGGATCGCGGTCACCGCCGAGGTAACCCCGCACCATCTCCTGCTGACGGAGGAGCTCGTGCGCGGCTACGACGCGCGGTTCAAGGTGAACCCGCCGTTGCGGCGGGACGAAGACGTTCAGGCGGTCCGGGAGGGCCTCGCCGACGGCACGATCGACATCGTCGCGACGGATCACGCGCCGCATCCCGCCGAGGCGAAAGCCTGCGAGTGGCAGGCAGCAGCCAACGGCATGGTCGGACTCGAAAGCGCCCTGCGCGTCGTGCACCACGCGATGGTCGAGACCGGACTGCTCGACTGGACGGATGTCGCACGGGTCATGAGCAGCACCCCCGCGGCCATCGGCCGTCTGACGGGTCACGGTCGCCCCCTCGCCGTCGGCGAGCCCGCCCACCTGGCGCTGTACGACGACACGGTACGCGCGAGGTTCGCCGTCGACGACCTGCGCGGACGCAGCACCAACTCGCCCTACCTCGGGCGCGAGCTGCCGGGTTCGACGCGCTGGACGTTCCGCGCCGGCGTGGCGACGGTGCGCGACGGCGTCGTGGCGGATGCGGCGGAGGTGCACGCGTGAGCCGGGAAGGCGCGCTGCTGGTCATGCTCGCCGTCGCACTGCTGCTGATCGGCCTCACCTTCTGGGGCTGGCGACGTCGAGTGCGACGAGACAGCGGCCTTGCCGCGCCGCTCGGATCGCCGCCGGCCCAGGCAGAGGTGCTCGCACGCTTCGCCGGCCTGTACGTCGCGACGACCGCGCATGACACCGCCCTGGAACGTCTCGCCGTTCGAGGACTCGGATTCCGCGCCAAGGCCGACCTCCTGATCACCGACGCCGGCGTGGCGCTGCTCGCCTACGGGGGCGAGCCGGTGTTCATCGACAGAACGCGCCTGGAGTCGGCTCAGCAGGCCACCGTCACGATCGACCGCGTGGTCGAACGCGACGGGCTCGCTCGCCTCACCTGGCGCATCGACGACGACACGCTCGTCGACTCCTACTTCCGCCCGCAGGACGCCTCGGCGCGCGCGGTCGCCGCCGCCCTCGACGCGATCCTGCCCCACCCCACCTCGACGGGAACCGACGTATGACTCTCTTCCGCACCGGACCGGCCGTCCTCGTCCTCGAAGACGGCACACGCCACACCGGCCGCGCTTACGGCGCCACCGGCACGACCCTCGGCGAGGTCGTCTTCGCCACCGGGATGACCGGATATCAGGAGACCCTCACCGACCCTTCCTACGCGGGACAGATCGTCCTGCAGACGGCGCCCCACATCGGCAACACGGGTGTCAACGATGAGGACCCCGAGTCGCGTCGCATCTGGGTCGCCGGATACATCGTGCGCGACCCCTCGCGGATCGTGTCCAACTGGCGTGCCGACGAATCGCTCGACGAGGCGCTGACCAACGACGGGATCGTCGGCATCAGCGGGATCGACACCCGGGCCGTGACGCGCCACATCCGCTCCGCCGGCAGCATGCGCGGCGGGATCTTCTCGGGTGACGCCGCGTCGATGGACCCCGAGGAGCAGCTGCGCATCGTGCGCGAGGCGCCGGCGATGGCGGGGCAGAACCTCTCCGCCTCCGTGTCCGTCTCCGAGACCGAGGTCACGCCTGCGACCGCGGAACGGGTCGGCAACCTCGCCGTGCTCGACCTCGGTGTGAAGCAGGCGACGATCGACAATCTCGCCGCCCGCGGATTCGACGTGCACGTGCTGCCGCAGACCGCCACGATCGAGGAGATCCGCGCGATCGAGCCCGTCGCGGTGTTCTACTCCAACGGGCCGGGCGACCCGGCCGCATCCGCCGACCACGTCGAGCTGCTGCGCGCGGTGCTCGATGACCGCCTGCCGTTCTTCGGCATCTGCTTCGGTAACCAGCTGCTGGGGCGCGCGCTGGGCTACGGCACGTACAAGCTGCCCTTCGGCCACCGCGGCATCAACCAGCCCGTCATGGACCGCACGACCGGGCGCGTGGAGATCACCGCGCACAACCACGGCTTCGCAGTGGATGCGCCGCTCGAGGGCGTGAGCGACAGCCCGAACGGCTACGGCCGCGTCGAGGTCAGCCACGTCGGCCTCAACGATCAGGTGGTCGAGGGTCTACGCGCCCTCGACATCCCCGCGTTCAGCGTGCAGTACCACCCGGAGGCCGCTGCGGGCCCGCACGACGCGAACTACCTCTTCGACCGGTTCCGGGACATGGTCATCGCCGAGCAGAGCAAGAAGGACACCAAGTAATGCCCAAGCGCGACGACATCCGCTCCGTCCTCGTCATCGGCTCCGGCCCGATCGTCATCGGTCAGGCCTGTGAGTTCGACTACTCCGGTACCCAGGCGTGCCGTGTGCTGCGCGCCGAGGGCGTTCGCGTGATCCTGGTCAACTCGAACCCGGCCACGATCATGACCGACCCCGACTTCGCCGATGCGACCTACATCGAGCCCATCAACTGGCGGGTCATCGAGACCATCATCGCCAAGGAGCGCCCCGACGCGATCCTGCCGACGCTCGGTGGCCAGACCGCGCTCAACGCGGCGATCGACCTGCACAAGAACGGTGTGCTGGACAAGTACGGCATCGAGCTCATCGGCGCCAACTTCGAGGCCATCAACAAGGGTGAAGACCGTCAGATCTTCAAGGAGCTGGTGATCGAGGCCGGTGCGGATGTGGCCGCCTCCGTCATCTGTCACTCCATGGACGAACTGCTCGCCGGGGCCGAGAAGCTGGGATACCCGCTCGTGGTGCGTCCCTCGTTCACGATGGGCGGACTCGGCTCCGGTTTCGCGTACGACGAGGCCGACCTCCGCCGCATCGGCGGCGCGGGGCTGCACGACTCGCCCACGAACGAGGTGCTCCTGGAGGAGTCCATCCTCGGGTGGAAGGAGTACGAGCTCGAGCTCATGCGCGACACCGCCGACAACACGGTGGTCGTCTGCTCGATCGAGAACGTCGACCCCGTCGGCGTGCACACGGGAGACTCGATCACGGTCGCCCCGGCTCTCACGCTCACCGACCGCGAGTATCAGAAGCTGCGCGACATCGGCATCGAGATCATCCGTCGTGTGGGCGTCGACACCGGCGGCTGCAACATCCAGTTCGCCGTCGACCCCGTGACCGGGCGCATCATCGTGATCGAGATGAACCCGCGCGTGTCGCGCTCGTCGGCGCTGGCTTCCAAGGCCACGGGGTTCCCGATCGCCAAGATCGCGGCCAAGCTCGCCATCGGCTATCGCCTCGACGAGATCCCCAACGACATCACGAAGGTGACCCCGGCGAGCTTCGAGCCGACGCTGGACTACGTCGTCGTCAAGGTGCCCCGCTTCAACTTCGAGAAGTTCCCCGCCGCGGACACGACCCTCACGACCACCATGAAGTCGGTCGGCGAGGCGATGGCGATCGGCCGCAACTACGCGACGGCTCTCCAGAAGGCGCTGCGCTCGCTCGAGAAGCGCGGCTCCAGCTTCCACTGGGGAGAGGAGGAGCGCTCTGTCGAGGAGCTGCTGGAGATCGCCAAGACCCCGACCGACGGCCGCATCGTCGTCCTGCAGCAGGCCATGCGCAAGGGCGCCACGATCGAGCAGGCCTTCGAGGCGACGGCGATCGACCCCTGGTTCCTCGACCAGATCGCCCTCATCAACGAGGTGGCCGAGTTCGTGCGCGCAGCCGGCGAGCTCGACGCCGAGGTCCTGCGGGCCGCGAAGGAGCACGGCTTCAGCGATGTGCAGATCGCCGAGCTCCGAGGGATCGGCGAAGCCGAGGTGCGCGGCATCCGCCACGCACTGGGGCTCCGGCCCGTCTACAAGACCGTCGACACGTGCGCGGGGGAGTTCCCCGCGCTCACGCCGTACCACTACTCGAGCTACGACGCCGAGACGGAGGTGTCGCCCTCGGAGCGCACCAAGGTCGTCATCATCGGCTCCGGCCCCAACCGCATCGGTCAGGGCGTCGAGTTCGACTACTCGTGCGTGCACGCGAGCTTCGCGCTCTCGGACGCGGGCTATGAGACGGTCATGATCAACTGCAACCCCGAGACGGTCTCGACCGACTACGACACGAGCGACCGCCTGTACTTCGAACCTCTCACGCTCGAAGACGTGCTCGAGGTGCTGCACGCCGAGAGCGCCTCGGGCGAGATCCTCGGGGTCATCTGCCAGCTGGGCGGACAGACGCCCCTGGGCCTCGCGAAGGGCATCGAGTCAGCGGGCTACCGCATCCTGGGCACGAGCCCCGCCGCGATCGATCTGGCCGAGGAGCGCGAGCTGTTCTCGCGCCTGCTGGACGAGGCGGGTCTGGTCGCTCCCCGGAGCGGCACGGCGATCGACGTCGACGGCGCGGTGAGCGTGGCCGAGGAGATCGGGTACCCGGTGCTCGTGCGTCCGAGCTTCGTGCTCGGCGGCCGCGGCATGGAGATCGTCTACTCGACAGAGGCGTTGCGCGACTACTTCGTCCGCATCGCCGACGCGGCCATCATCGGTCCAGGCCTCCCGCTTCTCGTCGACCGGTTCCTCGACGACGCGATCGAGCTCGACGTCGATGCCCTGTTCGACGGTGAGGAGCTCTACATCGGCGGCGTGATGGAGCACCTGGAGGAGGCCGGCATCCACTCCGGCGACTCGTCCTGCACCCTCCCGCCGGTGTCGCTGGGCCGCACCGACGTGGATCGGGTCCGCGAGGCGACGCTCGCCATCGCCCAGGGCGTGGGTGTGCGGGGACTGCTCAATGTGCAGTTCGCGATCAGCGCGGGCGTGCTCTACGTGATCGAGGCGAACCCGCGGGCGAGCCGCACGGTTCCCTTCGTGTCCAAGGCGCTCGGTATCCCGCTGGCGAAGGCCGCGAGCCGCATCATGGCCGGCAGCTCGATCGCCGAGCTGAAGGCCGAAGGCATGCTGCCCGAGCAGGACGGATCCCGTGTCCCGCTCGACGCGCCGGTCGCGGTCAAGGAGGCGGTGCTGCCCTTCAAGCGGTTCCGCACGAAGGACGGTCAGACCGTCGACTCCGTGCTCGGCCCGGAGATGCGCTCGACCGGTGAGGTCATGGGCTTCGACCGTGACTTCCCGACGGCGTTCGCGAAGAGTCAGCAGGCCGCCTACGGCGGGATGCCCCTGTCTGGCACGGTGTTCATCTCTGTCGCCGACGCGGACAAGCGCGCGGTCATCCTTCCTGCCCACCGCCTCCAGGAGCTCGGCTACGAGCTGGTTGCGACGGAGGGCACGGCGGAGATCCTCGCCCGCAACGGCATCGCCGTACGCACGGTCAACAAGTACTCGGCGACGCAGGAGACGGGGGAGACGAACATCGTCGACCTCATCAACGCGGGTGAGATCGACATGATCGTCAACACGCCCAGCGGTGGCCTGGCCCGGGCGGACGGCTATGAGATCCGCGCGGCCGCGGTGGCCGCGGACAAGGCGTTGTTCACGACGATGGCCGTCCTCGGTGCTGCCGTGAGCGCGCTTCCGGTGCTGCGAGAGGGCTTCGACGTGAAGAGCCTGCAGGAGTATGCGGTGGAGCGGGCGGCGCGCGCGTGAGCGCATCCGGCTTCGGGACACGGCTGCAAGCCGCGCTCGACGAGTACGGGCAGCTGTGCGTGGGGATCGATCCCCACGCACAGCTCCTGCGTGCCTGGGGTCTCGGCGAAGATGCCGCGGGCGTGCGCGAGTTCGGGCTGCGCGTCGTGGATGCGGCCGCCGGGCGGGTCGGAGTCGTGAAGCCGCAGGTCGCGTTCTACGAGCGGTTCGGGTCGGCGGGCTACGCCGCCCTCGAGGACGTTCTCGCGGCGGCGCGGGACGCGGGTCTGCTGGTGATCGCCGACGCGAAGCGCGGAGACATCGGCACCACGATGGACGGCTACGCGGCGGCATGGCTCGAGCCGGGAGCGCCCTTGGAAGCCGACGCCCTCACCCTGAGCCCGTATCTCGGACCTGAATCCCTGCACGAGACGATCACGCGCGCGATCCGGGCGGACAAGGGCGTGTTCGTCCTCGCTGCCACGAGCAACCGCGAGGCCGCCGCCGTGCAGACCGCCATCACCGTGGATGCGTCCGCCGGCGACGACGAGCCGCTCGCGGCCCGCGTCGCACGCGAGGTGGGCTCCTACAACGTGGGGAGCGCGGGCGCCCTCGGCCCCGCGGGCGTCGTCGTCGGGGCGACGCTGCAGCGTGCGTCGTTCGGACTCACCGACACGGTGCTGGCCGGAACACCGATCCTGGCACCGGGCTTCGGCGCGCAGGGCGCACAGCCGTCCGACCTCGGCGCGCGCTTCGGCTACGTCGCGTCGCAGGTGGTCGCGAGCGAGAGCAGAAGCATCCTCTCGGCAGGCCCTGCCGATCTCGCCGCCCGCATCGACGCCAGACGTGCGCTCTACTCGGAGGTTCGCCATGGTTGACAGCCGAACACCCCCCGAGGTGGACCGCGCCGCCGCCTCACGGCGGGCCGTCGAGGCCCGCCGCGCTCGTGCGTCGCTCAAACGCGACCTCTCCACGCGCGTGATCAGCGGTCAGGAGGTGCTGCGCCGGGCCTTGGCCGATCCCGCATCCGCCGCCGGGACCCTGCGCGTTCCGGAGTTCCTCACCTCGCTCCCCGCCATCGGAGAGGGAAAGCGCGACCGTATCCTCGCCGAGCTCGGTATCTCGCCCGTCAAGCGCCTCGGCGGACTCGGGGTGCGCCAGCGCGCCGCACTGCAGGAGTGGCTCGACGGGCGACTCCCGGAGCCGCAGCCCCGAGCCGCCCGCAGCCGTCTGCTGGTCCTCGCCGGACCCACCGCCGTCGGCAAGGGCACCGTCGCCGCCCACATCCAGGAGCACTATCCGGAGATCCTTCTCTCGGTCTCTGCCACGACGCGTCCGCCGCGTCCCGGTGAGGTCGACGGCACGCACTACTTCTTCGTGGACGACGCCGCCTTCGATGAGCTCGTCGCGCGCGGCGAACTGCTGGAGTGGGCGACCGTGCACAACAAGTACCGTTACGGCACGCCGCGCGGCCCGATCGAACGAGCGCTGGCCGACGGTCGCACGGTTCTGCTGGAGATCGATCTGCAGGGCGCGAGGCAGGTGCGGGCGGCGGCCCCCGATGCCGCACTCGTGTTCCTGCTCCCGCCCAGCTGGGACGAGCTCGTGCAACGTCTGGTCGGACGCGGCACGGAGGACGCCGAGGAGCGCGCGCGACGCCTACGCACCGCGCGGGTGGAATTGGCGGCGCAGGGCGAGTTCGACTACCGGGTCGTGAACGCAGAAGTCGCCGAGGCGGCGCGCGAGGTCGTAGAATTGACGAAGGCTTCCGCGCGTCCGTCGTGATGCGTCGTCGTCGAACGACTCTCCGCCGACATCCCCGAACCAGGAGGTACCGCCATGGCTGGGACCAACCAGGGCATCATCGAGCCCCCCATCGACAGCCTTCTCGACAAGGTCGACTCGAAGTACCAGCTCGTGATCTACGCATCCAAGCGGGCGCGTCAGATCAACGACTACTACTCGGACCTGCACGAAGGCAACCTCTTCGACAACGTGGGCCCGCTCGTGGACTCCACGATCGAGGACAAGCCGCTGACGATCGCGCTGCACGAGATCAACGAGGACAAGCTGCGGCTGCGTCACGCCGAGTGATCTGATCACGTCGACGCTCCCCCCGGCACTTCGGTGTCCGGGGGGAGCGTCACAGTGGGGGAGTCCCTCACGTCTCGAGTGGGAGTTGCGATGACCGAGCTTCGTCTGTTCACGTCCGAGTCCGTCACGGAAGGGCATCCGGACAAGATCTGCGATCAGATCTCCGACAGCATCCTCGACGCGATCATCGCGGAGGATCCGACGGGACGCGTCGCCGTCGAGACCCTCGTGACGACCGGGCTCGTGCACGTCGCCGGCGAAGTCTCGACGCGCGCCTACGTCGAGATCCCCGCGATCGTCCGCGACGTCGTGAACCGCATCGGATACACGTCCAGTGACACCGGGTTCGACGGCGACTCGTGCGGCGTCTCGGTCTCGATCGGCGCGCAGTCCTCGGACATCGCGGCAGGCGTCAACCAGGCGTTCGAGCAGCGCGAGGGTCGATCGGTCGATCCCCGAGACGAACAGGGCGCCGGTGACCAGGGCATCATGTTCGGCTTCGCCACGACCGAGACCGAGCAGCTCATGCCCATGGCGGCGTGGACCGCGCACCGCATGGCCGAGCGTCTGGCTGCGGTGCGCCGATCCGGCACCCTCGATTTCCTGCGTCCCGACGGCAAGACGCAGGTCACCCTCGGCTACGACGGCCACACCCCGAAGACCGTGGAGTCGGTCGTGCTCTCCACGCAGCATCATCCCGACATCAGTCAGGACGAACTACGCGAGCTGGTGCGCCGGGAGGTGATCGACCTCGTCCTCGCGGACACCGGGCTCGACACGCCCGACGTGCAGTACTACATCAACCCCGCGGGTCCGTTCGTGACCGGTGGCCCCAAGGGCGATGCCGGCCTGACCGGGCGCAAGATCATCATCGACACCTACGGGGGCGCGGCACGCCACGGTGGCGGCGCCTTCAGCGGTAAGGACCCGTCCAAGGTCGACCGCTCCGCCGCCTACGCCATGCGCTGGGTCGCGAAGAACGCGGTCGCGGCGGGTCTCGCGGAGCGCCTCGAAGTGCAGGTCGCGTACGCGATCGGCAAGGCGAGCCCCGTCGGCCTCTACGTCGAGAGCTTCGGCACGGGACATGTGAGCGACGAGACGATCACGGCGGCCATCCTGGACGTCTTCGATCTGCGTCCCAAGGCCATCATCGACCAGCTGGATCTGCTGCGTCCCATCTATTCGGCGACGGCCGCGTACGGTCACTTCGGTCGTGAGCTGCCCACCTTCACCTGGGAGCGGCTGGACCGCGTCGACGAGTTGCGTGCCGCAGCCGGGCTCTGAGATGACCGGGGCATCCGGCCCCGCTCGGCCCGTCGCGCGCGTGCTGCTGGACTCGCCGCTGCCGCAGCTCGACCGCCTGTTCGATTACGCGATCCCGCCGGAGTTCGACGAGTCCGCCATGCCCGGCGTGCGCGTACGCGTACCGCTGCGCACCGCCGGCCGCGTCGTGGACGGGTTCCTGGTGGAACGCGGCGAGGAGACGGACCACGAGCGTCCGCTCTCGGAGCTCGACAGCGTCGTCTCGCCGATGCCGGTGCTGCCGCCGACTCTCTACAACCTGGCGCGTCGCGTCGCAGACCGTGCGGCCGGGTCCGCTTCCGATGTCCTCCGCCTCGCCGTGCCGAAACGGATGGTGCGCGCCGAGAAGGCGTGGCTCCACTCGCCCGAACCGGTCGTCGAGGCGCCGCACGCCGACGCCGTGCGGACCGCCGAAGAAGTGCTCGCGGCTTTTCCGCACCTGGCGGAGGGCATCCGAGCCGGTGAACGCCTCGCCGTGGATGCGACGCCGCGCGTCGTGGAACTCGCGGACGGCGCCACGGTGGGATCCTGGGCGGTGCTCATCGCCGCCGCGGCCACCGTCACCCTCGCCGCGGGACGCAGCGTCGTCATCGTGGTTCCCGACCACCGCGATCAGGACCAGGTGATGACCGCGCTCGCGGGGCGCGTGCCGCCGAACGCACTCGTGCAGTCGGACGCGCGGCAGAGCGGGCCGTCGCGTTACGGCGCGTATCTGCGCACCCTCGCCGCAGCCCCCTGCATCGTCGTCGGCAATCGATCCGCCGTCTACGCGCCCACGACGAACACGGGGCTGGTCGTGATCTGGGACGACGGCGATCCGTTGCTCGCGGAGCCGCTCAGCCCGGGTGTGCACGCCCGGGACGTGGCGCTGCTGCGGCAGGAGAGCGAGCAGAGCGCCTTGCTGGTGCTCGGTCACACGCGCACCACGGATGTCGAGCGGCTCGTTCAGATCGGCTGGTTCCGCCACCTCCCGGCGGCACGTCGCGTCACACCGCGCGTGATCCTGACCGCGACATCGGATGCGGTCGCGCAGGCCCGCATCCCCTCCTCGGGGTTCCAGGCCGTGCGCGACGCGCTGACGGAGGGTCCGGTACTGGTCCAGGTCGCGCGCCCCGGATACGCGCCCGTGGTGGTCTGCTCCTCGTGCCGTGCGCCGGCGCGCTGTCTGCACTGCTCCGGTCCCCTCCGCGTGCGCAGGCAGGGCCGGCCGCCCGAATGCGCCTGGTGCGGGCGCGGGATCGCCGGCTGGCAGTGCGCCGTGTGCGAGGGCCAGCACCTCCGGCTCGCATCGTCGGGAAGCGAACGCACCGCGGACGAGCTCGGTCGGGCGTTCCCGGGAACCCGAGTGATCGTGGCCGACGGCGAACACCCCGTCGCGCGCGTCGAGCATCGGCCCGCTCTGGTCATCGCCACCCGTGGGGCAGAGCCCATCGCGGACGGCGGGTACCGTGCCGTGCTGCTGCTGGACGGCGACCGGATGCTGCTCGCCGAGGATCTGCGCATCGGCGAGGCGTGTCTGCGGTGGTGGTCGAACGCCGCAGCGTTGGCCGCGCCCGGCGCACCCGTCTTGCTCACCGGGGTCGCAGGGCCCCTCGCCCGTGCGCTGGCGACATGGACGCAGCCCGCCCATGCCCGCGCGGAGCTCGCCGACCGCGCGGTGCTGCATCTGCCGCCGGCGGTGCGGGTAGCCGTGGTGGAGGGGGAGCCCCGAACCCTCCACGACGCCCTCGCGCAGTTGCGCGCCGAGGTGCCCTCGCTGGATCCGGAGGCGGTCCTCGGGCCATCCGAGATCCTCGGGGAGGACCCGCCGCGTTCGCGCGCCCTCGTGCGTTTCGACTACGGCCACGGCAAGGCGGTGACGGGCTCGCTGCGGGCCGCGGTGATCGCCGACGCCGTTCGTGCACGCCGCGCACGCGGCCGCGGTCCGGCGCGGAGCCGGAATACACTCAGAGTTCGGGTGGACGTGCCCGATCCCGAGCTGTGAGGAACCCGATGCGTCTTGTCTTCGCAGGAACGCCCGATCCTGCCGTCGCCTCGCTGCGCGCGTTGGCCGGCACCGATCACGAGATCGCCTGCGTCGTCACCCGCCGAGACGCTCCCGTCGGACGCAAACGCGTTCTCACGGCGTCGCCGGTCGCGGCGGCGGCCGAAGAGCTGGGCATCGACGTGCTCAAGACCGATCGTCTGGACGCGCAGGCGACCGAGCACATCGCTGCCCTCGCTCCGGATCTGGGCGTCATCGTGGCGTACGGTGGCCTCGTTCGCGAACCCCTGCTGAGCACACCCCGTCTCGGATGGATCAATCTGCACTTCTCGTTACTGCCGCGCTGGCGGGGAGCGGCCCCCGTGCAGCGGGCGCTCATCGCCGGAGACAGCGAGACCGGGACGAACGTGTTCCAGCTCACCGCGGGCCTCGATGAGGGCGACGTGTACGGCGGCACCCGGTACCGCATCCCCGCGACGGCCACGGCCGGCCGGGTCCTGGAGGATCTCGCGCGCGACGGCGCGACGGCGCTGGTCGAGGTCGTCGATCAGTTGGGGGCGGGGACGGCTCGTGCCCTTCCGCAGGCGGGCGAGAGCACGTACGCGGGCAAACTGACAGCCGAGGACGGCCGTCTCGACTGGACGCAGCCGGCGGATGCGGTGCTGTCGCGCTTCCGTGGCACGACGCCCGAACCGGGCGCCTTCACGACGGTCGACGGCGTGCGCGTCAAGATCCACGACATGCATCGCGCGGATAGTGCCGCGACCGTGGCCCCCGGAGCCATCCGCGTCGTGCAGTCCGAGGTGCTCGTCGGCACCGCGACCGAGCCGGTGGCGCTCGTGCGGGTGCAGCCGGCGGGCAAGGCGGCGATGGCCGCCGGCGACTGGCTGCGAGGGCTCCGCGCGGCGGACGGGCTGGTGGCATCGTGAGCCGCTTCGATCCGCGACGGGTGGCCTTCGACACGCTGCGCGCCGTCGCGGCATCCGATGCGTACGCGAACCTCCTTCTGCCGGTGGAGATCGCGCGCGCCGGGCTCGACGCGAAGGATGCGGCCCTCGCCACCGAGCTGACGTACGGCACCCTTCGGCGCCTCGGCACCTACGACGCGATCATCGCGTCTGCGGCGGGCCGATCCACCGACGAGATCGACGAGGACGTGCTGGACGCCTTGCGGCTGGGTGCGCACCAGTTGCTCTCGACCCGGATCGCCTCCCACGCGGCCGTGCACGAGACGGTGGCGCTTGTGCGCGAGACGATCGGCGCTGCGCCGACCGGATTCGTCAACGCGGTGCTGCGGCGGATCTCGCGCGATACGCCGGGGGAGTGGCTCGCCCGCATCGAGGCGGCGGCCCGCTCCGACGACGAACGACGGGGGCTCGCATACGCGCACCCGGTCTGGGTGATCCGCGCCTTCCGACGGGCGCTGGCCGCCGAAGGTCGCGCAGACGAGCTCGACGACCTCCTGCGTGCGGACAACGCGTCGCCGAGAGTATCGCTCGCCGTGCTGCCCGGGCTCGCCGAACGGCCGTCCGAGCTCGCACCGACCCGGTACTCGCCGGTGGGTGCCCTCTCTGCGGGCGGCGACCCCGAGCCGCTCATCCGCGCGTCCGGCGGCCGCATCCGCGTGCAGGATGAGGGCTCGCAGCTGGCGGCGCTCGCGCTCAGTCGCGCCGAGCCGGTGCTCGCCGGCGAGCGATGGCTCGATCTGTGTGCGGGGCCCGGCGGCAAGACCGCCCTGCTGGCCGCCGAGGCCGTCGCCGGCGGTGCCCTGCTGGAGGCCAACGAGATCGCGCCGGCCCGCGCGGGACTCGTGCGTCAGGCGCTCGCGGGTGTTCCCGCAGAGGTGGCCGTCAGCGAGGAGGACGGGCGTTCGCGCGCGGGGCGCGGGCGTTACGACCGCATCCTGGTCGACGCGCCGTGCACGGGCCTGGGGGCCCTTCGTCGTCGGCCCGAGGCGCGCTGGCGGAAGTCGCCGCAAGACGTGGCGGCGCTCGCGAGCCTGCAGCGCGAGCTGTTGGAGAGCGCGCTCGACGCGCTGACGCCGGGCGGCATCGTCGCCTACGTCACGTGCTCGCCCCATCTGGCTGAGACGAGTGCCGTCGTGGCGGAGGTGCGAGAGGGCCGAGGGGACGACATCGAGGAGATCGACGCCCGCGCCGTGCTGCAGGATGTCGCGAATCAGCCGATGGATCTCCCGACGCCCGCCGACGGCAGCGGACGAGCCCAGCTGTGGCCCCACCGCCACGGCACGGACGCCATGTCGATCTCGCTGCTGCGGCGGCGTGCGTGACGCTCGCCGATAATGGCAGGGTGAGCGCTCCCCGCATCAACCCCTCGATCCTCGCCGCCGACTTCGTCAACATGCAGGCCGAGCTCGGCCGCATCTCCGGCGCCGATTTCGTGCACGTCGACGTGATGGACAACCACTTCGTGCCGAACCTGACGTTCGGTCCGCAGATGGTCGAACGGGTGCAGGCGACGAGTCCCGTCCCTCTGGACGTGCACCTGATGATCGACGACCCCGACCGATGGGCGCCGGGATACGCAGAGCTGGGCGCGGCCTCGGTGACCTTCCATCTCGAAGCCGCCGCGGAGCCGGTTGCGCTCGCACGACGGCTGCGTCAGATCGGTGCACGCGCCGGGGTCGCGATCAAGCCCGGGACCTCCGAGGAGCCGTTGCTGGAGTTGCTGCACGAGTTCGACCAGATCCTGGTGATGACCGTGGAGCCGGGCTTCGGCGGACAGTCGTTCATGCCCGAGACGATGCCGAAGCTCGCGCGCCTCGCCGACGCCGCGCGGCGTGTCGATTCGGCGGTCTGGCTCCAGGTCGACGGCGGCATCGCTCGGGGCACCATCGAACAGGCGGCGTCCGCGGGCGCCGACACGTTCGTCGCCGGATCCGCTGTGTTCGGCGCGGAGGATCCGGATGCGGCGATCGCGGGGCTCCGGGCGCAGGCCGCCGGTGCGATGGCGCACCGGCACTGAGGGCGGCATCCGCGCCGGTCGGCGGACGGTACCCTAGGACGGTGAAGACGTTCGACGACCTGTTCGCGGAGCTCGAGCTCAAGGCCCGGACGCGCCCCGCCGGATCCGGCACCGTCGCGGAGCTGGATGCCGGTGTGCACGCGATCGGCAAGAAGATCGTCGAAGAGGCGGCAGAGGTCTGGATGGCCGCCGAGTACCAGAGCGACACCGAAGCGGCGGAGGAGATCTCCCAGCTGCTCTACCACCTCCAGGTGCTCATGTTGGCCAAGGGCCTGACGCCGGCGGACGTGTACCGACATCTCTGATGCCCGCACCCGCCGCATCCGTCACCTTCCAGAGAGTTTCCCCATGCTGAGAATCGCCGTGCCCAACAAGGGCTCCCTTTCCGAGACCGCGGCGGCCATGCTCGCCGAAGCGGGGTACAAGGGCCGCCGCGATCCGAAGGATCTGCACGCCATCGACCCGCTCAACGACGTCGAGTTCTTCTACCTGCGTCCCAAGGACATCGCGACCTACGTCGGCTCGGGCGCCCTCGATGTCGGCATCACCGGGCGCGACCTGCTGCTGGATGCGCGCATGCCCGGCGCGCGCGAGATCGAAGCGCTCGGCTTCGGCGGTTCCACATTCCGCTTCGCCGGCCCCCCCGGTCGGTTCACCGAGCTCGCAGACCTCGAGGGGATGCGGGTCGCCACCGCCTATCCCGGTCTCGTCGACGCGTACCTCGACGAGCACGGCGTCGCGGTCGATCTCGTGCCGCTCGACGGCGCCGTGGAGTCGGCCGTAGAGCTCGGCGTCGCCGACGCGGTGGCCGACGTCGTGTCCACCGGCACCACGCTCCGCCAGGCTGGGCTCGAGATCTTCGGACCGGTGCTCCTGGAGTCGGATGCCGTGCTGATCACCGGCGCCCAGGAACCCGCAGGGCTCGAGACGCTGCTGCGGCGCCTGCGCGGTGTCATGGTCGCGCGTGAGTACGTGCTCATCGACTACGACCTGCCCGCCGACCTCGTCGACGAGGCGATCGCGGTCGCGCCGGGTATCGAATCGCCCACGATCTCGCCTCTCCGGGACCCGTCGTGGGTCGCGGTGCGCGTCATGAGCCCGCGCAAGGGCGTCAACCAGGTCATGGACGCGCTCTACGCGATCGGGGCGCGGGCGATCCTGGTGACCGAGATCCACGCGGCGAGGCTCTGATGAGCGTCGTCTGCCGAGTCATCCCGTGCCTGGATGTGGCGGCGGGACGCGTGGTCAAGGGCGTCAAGTTCGAGAACCTCCGCGACATGGGGGATCCCGTCGAGCTCGCGCGACTGTACTTCGAACAGGGCGCTGATGAGCTCACCTTCCTGGACGTCACCGCGACCGTCGACGAACGGGCGACGACCTACGACGTCGTCCGTCGCACCGCGGAAGAGGTCTTCATCCCGCTGACGGTCGGCGGCGGTGTGCGTTCCGATGAAGACGTCGCACGGCTGCTCGGGGTGGGCGCGGACAAGATCGGCGTCAACTCCGCGGCGATCGCCCGCCCGGCCCTCATCGACGAGATCGCGGACCGATTCGGTGCCCAGGTGCTGGTCCTGTCGCTGGATGTGAAGCGCGCCGAAGGGATGCCGTCCGGCTTCGCCGTCACGACCCATGGCGGCCGAACGCTCACCCGCCTCGACGCGCTCGCCTGGGCCCGCGAGGCCATCGAACGCGGCGCCGGCGAGCTGCTGGTCAACTCGATCGACGCCGACGGCACGAAGAACGGTTTCGACCTCGAGCTCGTCGCTCTGATGCGGGAGATCTCCCGCGTGCCGGTCATCGCCTCGGGCGGTGCCGGCCAGGTCGGTGACTTCGCACCCGCGATCCGTGCCGGTGCGGACGCGGTGCTGGCCGCATCCGTCTTCCACTCCGGCCAGCTCACGGTCGGCGATGTGAAGGACGCGCTGGTCGACGAGGGGATCGAGGTGCGGCGATGAGCGAGAGCGTCGACGAGCGCATCTCGCGGGTCCGTTTCAACGACCAGGGTCTGGTCGCAGCGATCGTGCAGCAGTGGGACACCCGTGAGGTGCTCATGATGGGCTGGATGGATGCGGAGGCGCTACGGCGCACCCTGACCTCCGGCCGTGCGACCTACTGGTCGCGATCGCGGCAGGAGTACTGGCGCAAGGGCGACACGTCCGGCCACATCCAGGTCGTGCGCGGTGCCCGTCTCGACTGCGACGGCGACGCCGTGCTCCTCTCGGTCGAGCAGACCGGCCCCGCCTGCCACACCGGCACCCGCACCTGTTTCGACTCCGACGACCTGGAGCCCGTGCGAGGCGGCGAGTGATCCGTCGCGCACGCTCGACCTCGGTTCTGGCGATCCTCGCGGCGGGCGCTGCGAGCACCCTGGCAGCCACGCAGACCTGGATCCACGTCTCGCTGACAGACGGTGCTGCCGCCGATGTGGCGGTCGCGGGAACGGCAGCCATCCCCGTGCTGACGCCGCTGAGTCTGGCGGTGCTCGCGCTGGGCGCCGCGCTGTCGATCGTCGGCCGGGTGCTCCGTATCGTGTTCGGCGCGCTGACGGTCGCAGCGGCGATCGGTATCGCATCGGTCACGGCGCCCGTCGTCTTCGACGTGCCCATCGACGCGTACGCGCCGAGCGTGACGGAGACCACGGGGATCACCGGCGACTCCTCGGTGGCGGCACTCGTCGCGAGCGCCAGCGTCACCGGGTGGCCGGTCGTCGCCCTCCTCGCTGCCTTCCTGCTGCTGGTGGCGGGCTCCTTCGTCCTCGTGACCGGCTGGCGTTGGACGGGCGGAGGACGCAAGTACGACGCTGCACGCCGGCGGACCGTCGTCGCCGACGACGCACCTCTGGATGCGATCGACTCGTGGGACGACCTCTCCCGCGGCGATGATCCGACCTTCCCCGACCCGCCCCGCTAGACTGGATCCGGCCGTCACGTGGCCGCACCCGAAGGAGAGACATGAGCAATTCCATCGACGACCCCGGCCACGGACACTCCCCGGCAGCCTGGACGGCCGTGGTGATCATGCTCGTCGCCGTCGCGCTGGGCACGGTGTTCTTCGTGCTGGACATGCCCGTGCTCGTCTGGGCGTCGGTCGGTCTGCTCGTGGTGGGTCTGATCGTCGGGTGGGCGCTGGCCCGCGCCGGCTGGGGCGTCAACGGCCCGAAGTACGTCGCGAAAGAGCACTGATGGTGCTCGCCGACCTCACGGCCGGCGCAGTCGAGGATGCCCGCGAGCGTGAGGCGCGTACGCCTCTCGCGATCGTGGAGCGCGCTGCCCTGGACCGTCCCGCTGCGCTCGACGCCCTCGCGGCACTCGCCCCGGCGGACCGTGTGAAGATCATCGCCGAGGTGAAGCGCGCGAGCCCGTCGCGCGGCGATCTTGCGGCGATCCCGGATCCCGCCTTCCAAGCCTCGCGCTACGAAGAGGGTGGCGCGAGCGCGATCTCCGTGCTGACGGAGGGCCGCAAGTTCAAGGGCAGCCTCGCGGACCTCGAAGCGGTCCGCGAACGCGTCTCCGTGCCGGTGCTGCGCAAGGACTTCATCGCCACGCCGTATCAGGTGCTCGAGGCACGCGCGGCCGGTGCCGATCTGGTGCTGCTGATCGTCGCGGCCCTCGAGCAGCCGCTTCTCGCGCAGCTGCACGATCTCGTCCTCCAGCTCGGGATGACGCCGCTCGTGGAGACGCATTCCGCCGAGGAACTGTCCCGCGCATCCGATCTCGGAGCACGCCTCATCGGCGTGAATGCGCGCAACCTCAGCACCTTCGAACTCGATCGCGACCTGTTCGGCCGTCTCGCCGATTCGTTCCCGAGCGATGCCATCAAGATCGCCGAATCGGCGGTGCTCACACCCGACGATGTCCGCCACTACCGCTCCAGCGGCGCGGACGTCGTCCTCATCGGCGAAGCACTCGTGACCTCGGAACCGGTCGCGACCCTGCACGCTTTCCTGGAGGCTGGATCATGAGTCTGCGCGATGTCAAAGGGCCCTTCTACGGTCAATACGGCGGGCGCTACATGCCCGAGTCGCTCATCGCGGCGATCGACGAGCTGACCGCCGTCTATGAGTCCGCCATCGTCGATCCCGCTTTCCAGGCCGAGTTCGCGGAGTTGCTCCACTCGTACGCCGGGCGTCCGTCGGTGTTGACCGAAGTGCCGCGATTCGCCGCCCACGCGGGGGGAGGGCGGGTGTTCCTCAAGCGCGAGGACCTCAACCACACCGGCTCGCACAAGATCAACAACGTGCTCGGGCAGGCGCTGCTCACCAAGCGCCTGGGTAAGACGCGTGTCATCGCGGAGACGGGGGCGGGCCAGCACGGCGTCGCGACCGCCACGGCTGCGGCGCTGTTCGGCTTCGAGTGCACGATCTACATGGGCGAGGTCGACACCGAGCGCCAGGCGCTGAACGTCGCGCGCATGCGGCTGCTGGGCGCCGAGGTCATCCCGGTCACGACGGGCTCTCGAACCCTCAAGGACGCGATCAACGAGGCATACCGCGACTGGGTGGCGAGCGTCGAGACGACGAACTACATCTTCGGGACCGCGGCAGGGCCGCATCCGTTCCCCGCCCTCGTGCGTGACTTCCAGAAGGTCATCGGCGAGGAGGCGCGCGCCCAGCTGCTGGAGCAGGTGGGCCGGCTCCCCGACGCCGTGTTCGCCTGCGTCGGCGGCGGATCGAACGCGATCGGCATGTTCGACGCGTTCCTCGACGACGCGTCGGTGGCGCTCTACGGCGTCGAAGCGGCGGGCGACGGAGTCGACACGCCGAAGCATGCGGCCTCCATCGAGCGCGGCCGCGCCGGCATCCTGCACGGCGCCAAGACCTACGTGCTCCAGGACGAGGACGGACAGACCGTCGAGTCCCACTCCATCTCGGCGGGCCTGGACTACCCGGGCGTCGGCCCGGAGCACGCCTGGCTTGCCGATATCGGCCGCGCGTCCTACATCCCGGCGACCGACGACGAGGCCATGCAGGCGTTGCGTCTGCTCTCGCGCACCGAGGGCATCATCCCCGCCATCGAATCGGCGCACGCGTTGGCCGGCGCTCTGCGCATCGGCAAGGAGCTCGGCCCCGACGCGGTCATCGCCATCAACCTGTCCGGTCGCGGCGACAAGGACATGGACACGGCCGCCCGCTACTTCGATCTGTACGACGCGGCCGGCGACGAGGGGTCGCCGGTCGACGTCGCGCCCCCGGCCGACGAGGCGCGGGGAGAGGGGACCGAGCTGTGAGTTCACGCGTCGCCGCGGCCATCGAGGCCGCCCACGCCGAGGGACGCGGCGCGTTCGTCGGCTACCTGCCGCTCGGCTTCCCCGACATCGCCACGAGCATCGAGGCCGCTGTCGTGCTCGCCGAGAACGGCGCCGACATCATCGA
The DNA here is from genome assembly GCA_029959545.1 of Microbacteriaceae bacterium PS02066. Taxonomy (GTDB): domain Bacteria; phylum Actinomycetota; class Actinomycetes; order Actinomycetales; family Microbacteriaceae; genus Microbacterium; species Microbacterium binotii. The sequence goes on from JASCPH010000002.1 coordinate 68,923, forward strand.
ACTCGGCCCGCCGTACTCCGACCCGGTGATGGACGGCCTGGTCATCCAGGAGGCGACCCAGGCCGCCCTGGCCGCAGGCTTCCGCCTGCGCGACCTGTTCCCGGCGATCAAGGAGATCACGAGCCGCGTCGACGTGCCCGTCGTCGTCATGACGTATTGGAATCCCGTGTTCCAGTACGGCGTCGACCGGTACGCCGACGACCTGCTCGCCGCCGGGGGAGCGGGGCTCATCACCCCCGACATCACCCCCGAGGCCGCTGCCGAGTGGATCGCCGCGAGCGAGCGCACCGGGCTCGACCGGATCTTCCTCGCGGCCCCCACCTCGAGCGACGAGCGTCTCGAGCTGGTCGTGCAGAACTCCACGGGGTTCGTCTACACGGTCTCGACGATGGGCATCACGGGGGAGCGCGCCGAGTTGGATGCGGCGGCACGCACACTCGTGTCGCGGCTGCGCGAGCGGGGGGTCGAGCACGCGGCCGTGGGCATCGGCATCTCGAACGCGGAGCAGGTCTCGGGCGTCCTGGAGTACGCCGACGGTGCGATCGTGGGCACCGCTCTGGTGCGGGCGCTCCGTGACGGCGGGCTCGAGGAACTGGCACGCACCGCCCGCGCTCTGGCCGACGGCACTCGTCGCTGAGCCCGCTCCCGCGCTGCGTGCGGTTCGCGTAGCGTCGCGGAGGTGACTTCCTCCACGATCCCGCTGTCGCACCCGCTCTACGGGGCGTCCTGGCCTCAGGCGATCGCGCGCTACTTCTTGAAGTACGCGACGTTCTCGGGCAGGGCGAGCCGCAGCGAGTTCTGGGGGTGGGTGCTGACGAACGCTCTCGTCCTGCTGGTGTTCACGACCGGGCGTTCCCGTCCCGCGGGCGCCCGCTTCGACAGGTATCCCTGAGCGCGCACGAGGGCGCCATCGACGCCTTTAGACTCGTCGTCATGACGTTCGCCCTCACGAGCGCGCCCGCAGGCGTGCTCGCCAGCATCCCGAGCCCTCCGATCAACGGATTCAACCTGTGGCCGGGCGGCCCGGAGATCCGGTTCTACGCGCTGTGTATCATCGCCGGCATCGTCGTGGCCACACTCCTCACGAACAGGCGCCTCACCAAGCGCGGGGGCGAGCCCTGGGTCGTGGTGGACATCGCGCTGTTCGCGATTCCGCTCGCGCTCATCGGCGCTCGAGCCTTCCACGTGCTCACGCACCCGGGGTTCTACTTCGGTGACGGCAAGAACACCTGGAACCCCTTCGAGCCGGGTTCCGTGTGGGCCATCTGGGAGGGCGGCATCGCCATCTACGGCGCCCTGATCGGCGGCGCGATCGGCGCGCTCATCGGCTGCCGCTGGACCGGCATCCGGTTCTGGAGCTTCGCGGATGCCCTCGCTCCGGGCCTGATCATCGCCCAGGCGATGGGCCGTTTCGGTAACTACTTCAACCAGGAGCTGTTCGGTCAGCCGACCGACGCTTGGTGGGGGCTGGAGATCGCCCGACCCAACGACGCGATCCCCGTAGGACTGCCAGAGGGCACGCTTTTCCAGCCGACCTTCCTCTACGAGGTGATCTGGAATCTGCTGGGCGCGGCCGTCATCCTGTGGGCCGGCAAGCGGTTCACGCTCCAGTGGGGTCGTCAGTTCGGTCTCTACCTCGTCTGGTACTCGGCGGGCCGAATCGTCTGGGAGAACATCCGTATCGACCCGAGTGAGGTGTTCCTCGGACTGCGCTCGAACGTGTGGGCCGCCATCCTCGGCGTCATCCTCGGCCTCGTCATCCTGGTCGTCCAGAGGGTGCGTCACACGGGCCTCGAGGCATCGCCGTACCGGCCCGGTCGCGAATGGGTGGACAAGACGGCTGTACAATCGCAGGACAGCGAGGACTTCGTCGATGTGAGCGCACCCCCCGCCGACGAAACCATCACGACTGGCAGCGCCACAAGCACCGCCGCCAAGTAACTCTCCGGGCCGACGTCGTCCCAGCAACAGCAACAATCGAGGACGGTTGGTATGGCTTCGAGCCCCCGTCACAGCGCCCCCGCATCTGCGGGCTTCGGCGCCTTCCCTGCCAAGCAGGGCATGTACAACCCGGCATTCGAGAAGGATGCGTGCGGTCTGGCCATGGTCGCGACCCTTCGCGGCGAGGCGGGCCACGACATCATCGATCTCGCGCTGACGGCGCTTCGCAACCTGGAGCACCGCGGCGCCATCGGCTCCGACGCCGGAACCGGCGACGGCGCGGGCATCCTGACGCAGATGCCGGACGCGTTCCTGCGCGCCGTCGTGGACTTCGATCTGCCGCCGGTGGGCGAGTACGCAGCGGGCCTCGCGTTCCTGCCGCGCGACGGCGAGGAGCGTGCCGCGCAGAAGGCCGGCATCGAGCGCATCGCCGCGAGCGAGAACCTCGTGGTGCTCGGCTGGCGTGAGGTGCCCACGGAAGACGAGCACCTCGGCAAGCTGGCGCTCGAGGCGAGCCCGGCGTTCGAGCAGCTGTTTTTGTCTCGCCCCGCCGTGGGCGACGCGCCAGCGCTGAGTGGCATCGACCTGGACCGTCGGGTGTTCCGGCTGCGCAAGCGCGCTCGCAACGAGCTCGACGCCTACTTCGTCTCGCTGTCCAGTCGCACGCTCGGATACAAGGGCATGGTCACGACCCTGCAGCTGGAGCCCTTCTATCCCGACCTGCAGGACGAGCGCTTCGCCTCGGAGCTGGCCGTCGTCCACTCCCGTTACTCGACCAACACGTTCCCGTCGTGGCCGCTCGCGCAGCCGTTGCGGATGGTCGCTCACAACGGCGAGATCAACACGGTCAACGGCAACCGCAACTGGATGCGGGCGCGCCAGTCGCAGCTCGAGTCCGAGGTGCTGGGCGACATCCGTCCGCTCCTACCGATCTGTACCGACGGTGCGAGCGACTCCGCATCCTTTGACGAGGTGCTCGAGCTTCTCACCCTCACGGGCCGGAGCCTGCCGCACGCCATCATGATGATGGTCCCGGAGGCGTACGAGAAGCAGCCCGACATGGACCCGAAGCTGCGGTCGTTCTACGAGTACCACTCCATGCAGATGGAGCCATGGGACGGTCCCGCCGCGCTCATCTTCACCGACGGCACCGTCGTCGGCGCCACTCTCGACCGCAACGGGCTGCGTCCGGGACGCTGGACGGAGACGACCGACGGACTCGTTGTGATCGGCAGCGAGACCGGTGTGCTCGACTTCGAGCCCGAGCGCATCAAGCGTCGCGGCCGGCTGCGGCCCGGTCGCATGTTCCTCGTCGACACGGCACAGCGCCGCATCATCGAGGACGACGAGATCAAGAACGAGCTCGCGACGCTCCAGCCGTGGCAGGAGTGGTTGGATGCCGGTCGCGTGCGCCTCTCGGAGCTTCCGGAGCGGGAGCACATCGTGCACCCCATCGCCTCCATCACGCGGCGTCAGCGCACCTTCGGCTACACCGAGGAGGAGGTCCGCATCCTCCTCACGCCCATGGGCCAGACGGGCGCCGAGCCGCTGGGCGCGATGGGCAGCGACACTCCCGTCGCGGTTCTCAGCGACCGCCCGCGGCTGCTGTTCGACTACTTCACGCAGCAGTTCGCGCAGGTGACCAACCCGCCGCTGGACTCGATCCGCGAGGAGGTCGTCACCTCGCTCTCGCTGGGACTGGGCCCCGAGCCGAACCTGCTGAGCTGGGGCGCGGAGCATGCGCGCACGGTCACGCTCGACTTCCCGGTCATCGACAACGACGAGCTCGCGAAGATCCAGCACATCGACACGGCCCTGCCGGGGCGCACCTCCGCCACGATCCGCGGCCTCTACCGCGTGCAAGCCGGCGCGAAGGGCATGGAGAAGCGCCTCACGCAGATGTGCGCCGAGGTCGACCGTGCCATCGAGGACGGTGCCGAGTTCATCGTGCTCAGCGACCGCGACTCCAACGCGGACCTCGCACCCATCCCGTCACTGCTGATGCTCGCGGCCGTGCACCACCACCTCATCCGCAACGAGACCCGCATGAAGGTCGGTCTCGTGGTCGAGGCGGGCGATGTGCGCGAGGTGCACCACGTGGCCACCCTCATCGGCTACGGCGCGTCCGCGGTGAACCCCTACCTGGCGATGGAGAGCGTCGAGTACCTCGTGCGCGCCGGGTTCATCACGGGCATCTCGCCGGAGAAGGCGGTCAAGAACCTGATCAAGGCGCTCGGCAAGGGCGTTCTGAAGATCATGTCGAAGATGGGCATCTCCACCGTGTCGTCGTACGCGGGCGCCCAGGTGTTCGAGGCGGTCGGCCTCTCGAAGGAGTTCATCGCGACCTACTTCACCGGCACCGAATCGAAGCTCGGGGGCGTCGGCCTCGACGTGATCGCAGCCGAGAACGCGGCACGCCATGCCTTCGCGTACCCGGAGGATGCGGCCGCGCGTGCGCACGAGCGGCTGTGGACCGGTGGCGAGTACCAGTGGCGCCGCGACGGTTCGCCGCACCTCTTCAACCCTGACACCGTCTTCCGCCTCCAGCACGCGACTCGCGAGCGTCGCTACGACATCTTCCGCGAGTACACGAAACTCGTGGACGACCAGGCGACCGAGCTCAAGACGCTGCGCGGCATGTTCGCTCTGCGCACCGGCGTTCGGCCTGCCGTGCCGATCGACGAGGTCGAGCCGATCTCGGCGATCGTGAAGCGGTTCTCCACCGGTGCGATGAGCTACGGCTCGATCTCGAAGGAAGCGCACGAAACCCTCGCGATCGCGATGAACCGCATCGGCGGCAAGTCGAACACGGGCGAGGGCGGCGAGGACGTCGAGCGTCTGCTCGACCCCGAGCGGCGCAGCGCCATCAAGCAGGTCGCGTCGGGCCGGTTCGGTGTCACGAGCCTGTACCTCACCGAGGCCGATGACATCCAGATCAAGCTCGCGCAGGGCGCGAAGCCCGGCGAGGGCGGACAGCTGCCCCCGCAGAAGGTGTACCCGTGGGTGGCGCGCACCCGCGGTGGCACGCCTGGCGTCGGGCTGATCTCGCCGCCTCCGCACCACGACATCTACTCGATCGAAGACCTCAAGCAGCTCATCTTCGACCTCAAGCGCGCGAACCCTTCGGCTCGTGTGCACGCCAAGCTCGTCAGCCAGTCGGGCATCGGCGCGGTGGCCGCGGGTACGGCGAAGGCCCTCGCCGACGTCATCCTGGTCTCCGGGTTCGACGGGGGAACGGGCGCCAGCCCGCTCAACTCGCTCAAGCACGCGGGAACCCCGTGGGAGCTGGGTCTCGCCGAGACGCAGCAGACGCTGATGCTCAACGGCATGCGTGACCGGGTGGTCGTGCAGGTCGACGGACAGCTCAAGACCGGCCGCGACGTGATCATCGGCGCGCTGCTGGGTGCCGAGGAGTTCGGATTCGCGACCGCGCCGCTCGTGGTCTCGGGCTGCATCATGATGCGCGTGTGTCACCTCGACACCTGCCCGGTGGGAGTCGCGACGCAGAACCCGGTTCTGCGGGAGCGCTTCACCGGCAAGCCCGAGTTCGTCGTCAACTTCATGGAGTTCATCGCTCAGGAGGTGCGCGAGTACCTCGCCGAGCTCGGGTTCCGCTCGCTGGACGAGGCGATCGGGCACAACGAGCTGCTGGACGTCAACGGTGCGATCGAGCACTGGAAGGCGAGCGCCCTCGATCTGACACCCGTCCTCGAGGGTCCCGCGTTCGCCGAGGATGAGCCGCGCCGGAACGCCCGTGAGCAGCTGCACGAGCTCGAGAAGCACTTCGACGTGGCGCTCATCGAGCGTGCGCAGGATGTCATCGCCCACGGCGGCACGGTCGAGATCACCCTCCCGGTGCGCAACACCGAACGAGCCGTCGGCACCATGCTCGGCCACCACGTGACCAAGGCACGGGGCGCGAACGGACTTCCGAGCGGTTCGATCATCGTCAACCTCACCGGGTCGGCCGGTCAGTCCTTCGGCGCCTTCATGCCGGCGGGGATCACGCTGCGCCTCGAGGGCGACTCCAACGACTACGTCGGCAAGGGCCTCTCGGGCGGGCAGATCGTCGTGCGTCCGCCGCGCGGTTCGAGCTTCGACGCCTCGCAGAACGTGATCGCGGGCAACGTCATCGGCTACGGCGCGACGCAGGGCACGATGTTCCTGCGCGGTGTCGTCGGTGAGCGCTTCCTGGTGCGCAACTCGGGTGCGACCGCGGTCGTGGAGGGTGTCGGCGACCACGCGCTGGAGTACATGACGGGCGGTCTCGCCGTCATCCTCGGCACGACCGGACGCAACCTCGGCGCCGGGATGTCGGGCGGCACGGCCTACGTCTACCGCCTCGACGAGAACCTGGTGAACCGCGAATCGCTCGCCTCGGGCGAGCTCGAGCTGGGCGAGCTGGGATCCGGCGACGCCGCAATCCTGCGCGACCTGCTCGAGCGTCACACCGCGGAGACGGACTCGTCTCTGGCGGCATCGCTCCTCGAGAACTTCGAGGAGGAAGTGAAGAACTTCGTGCGGGTCATGCCGCGCGACTACGCAGCGGTGCTGCAGACCCGCGAGGAGGCGTTGGCGGAGGGGCTGGACCCCGACGGCGACATCGTGTGGAGCCGCATCATGGAGGTGACCGGTGGCTGACCCCAAGGGCTTTTTGAAGGTGACCGAGCGGGAGCTGCCCGCGCGCCGTCCCGTACCCGTGCGCATCATGGACTGGAAAGAGGTCTATGAGCCCGGTGACTCGGCGGTGCTGCGCCGGCAGGCGGGCCGGTGCATGGATTGCGGCATCCCGTTCTGTCATAAGGGATGCCCGCTGGGCAACCTCATTCCGGAGTGGAACGACCTCACCTGGCGCGGCGAGGGACGCAGCGCCATCGAGCGTCTGCACGCCACCAACAACTTCCCGGAGTTCACGGGACGGCTGTGCCCCGCTCCCTGCGAGAGCGCCTGCGTGCTGGGCATCAACCAGCCCGCGGTGACCATCAAGCAGGTCGAGGTCTCGATCATCGACGAGGCCTTCTCGCACGGATGGGTCGAGCCGGAGCCGCCGGAGCGGCTGACCGGCAAGACGGTCGCCGTCGTCGGGTCGGGCCCCGCGGGCCTCGCTGCTGCTCAGCAGCTGACCCGTGCCGGTCACACGGTCGCGGTGTTCGAGCGCGACGACCGCATCGGTGGTCTGCTGCGCTACGGCATCCCGGACTTCAAGATGGAGAAGCGCCACCTCGAGCTTCGCCTGCGCCAGATGCAGGACGAGGGGACGCGGTTCCGCGCCGGCGTCGAGATCGGCCGCGACATCACGTGGGACGAGCTGCGCAGCCGGTACGACGCGGTCGTCGTCGCCACCGGCTCGACGGTGCCGCGCGATCTCTCCATCCCCGGTCGCGACCTGGCCGGTGTGCACTTCGCGATGGAGTACCTGGTCGAGTCGAACCGCGCGGTCGCGGGTGAGAAGCTCCACACGCAGATCAGCGCGGAGGGCAAGCATGTCGTCGTCATCGGCGGCGGCGACACCGGCGCCGACTGCATCGGCACCGCACACCGTCAGGGCGCGCTGAGCGTGACGAACCTCGCCATCGGCAAGCAGCCCCCCGCATCCCGCCCGGATGCGCAGCCCTGGCCGACGACGCCGACGATCTTCGAGGTGCAGTCGGCGCACGAGGAGGGCGGCGAGCGGGTCTTTCTGGCCTCCACCGTCGAGTTCCTCTCGAACGAGGTCGGCGAGGTGCGCGCGCTGCGTGTGGCCGAGACCGAGTACGTCGACGGCCGCCGGGTGCCCAAGAGCGGCACCGAGCGTGAGATCCCGGCCGACCTGGTGCTCATCGCGATGGGATTCACCGGGCCGGAGCGCACCGAGCTCGAGGGTCAGCTGCAGACGCAGTTCACCTCGCGCGGCAACGTCGAGCGCGACGACACCTACCAGACGACCACGCCCGGCGTGTTCGTGGCGGGCGATGCGGGTCGCGGCCAGTCGCTCATCGTGTGGGCGATCGCCGAAGGGCGTGCGGCCGCCGCATCCGTCGACCGTTATCTGATGGGTTCGACCTCTTTGCCGGCACCTGTACGGCCCACCGATATCGCGATCGGGTTGCAGCCCGCGTAGGCTGAACCTGCATCCCCTTCATCGCTAAAAGACCCGGAGTTCGAACTCGGATGAGACGCGCGAAAATCGTCGCAACCCTAGGCCCGGCAACTTCCTCCTACGAGATGGTCCGCGCGATCATCGACGCAGGTGTGAACGTCGCCCGCCTCAACCTCAGTCATGGTGACTACTCGGTCCACGACGCGAACTTCGCGAACGTGCGCCGTGCCGCGGAGGACGCCGGCTCCGCCGTCGCGATCCTCGTCGACTTGCAGGGGCCCAAGATCCGCCTCGGCAAGTTCGCCGATGGCCCTCACGAGCTCGCCGTGGGAGACATCTTCAAGATCACGGTCGAGGACATCCTCGGGACCAAGGAGATCGTCTCGACGACCTTCAAGGGCCTCCCGCAGGACGTCAAGCCCGGTGACTTCCTTCTGATCGATGACGGCAAGGTTCGTGTCGAGGTCGTCGAGACCGACGGCACCGTCGTCACCACGAAGGTCGTCGTCGCCGGCCCGGTCTCCAACAACAAGGGCATCAACCTCCCCGGCGTGGCCGTCAACGTCCCCGCACTGTCGGAGAAGGACGAGGCCGATCTTCGTTGGGGTCTGAACGCGGGTGCGGACATCATCGCGCTCTCGTTCGTGCGCAACGCCGAGGACGTCAACCGCGTGCACGAGATCATGGCGGAAGAGGGTCGGCGTGTGCCGGTCATCGCCAAGATCGAGAAGCCGCAGGCCGTCGACAATCTCGAGGAGATCATCGACGCCTTCGACGGCATCATGGTCGCTCGAGGCGATCTCGGTGTGGAGCTTCCGCTGGAGGCCGTGCCGATCGTGCAGAAGCGCGCCGTCGAGCTGTGCCGTCGTATGGCGAAGCCGGTCATCGTGGCCACCCAGATGCTCGAGTCCATGATCGAGAACCCGGTCCCGACCCGCGCCGAGACGAGCGACGTCGCCAACGCCGTCCTCGACGGCGCGGACGCGGTCATGCTCTCGGGCGAGACCAGCGTCGGCAAGTACCCGGTCGGCGTCGTCGAGACGATGGCGCGCATCGTGGCCTCCACGGAGGAGCACGGACTCGACCGCATCGCTCCGTTGAACACGAAGCCGCGCACGCAGGGTGGCGCGATCACCCTGGCTGCGATGGAGGTCGCACAGTTCGTCGAGGCGAGCTGGCTCTGCATCTTCACCGAGTCCGGCGACACCGCTCGTCGCATGTCGCGCCTGCGCCCCAGCATCCCGATGATGGCGTTCACGCCTGACCCGGCGATCCGTCGCCGCATGGCCGTGACGTGGGGCATCCAGTCGGCGCTGGTGGAGCACGTGCCGCACACCGATCACATGTTCATGCAGGTGGACGAGTTCTTCCTGTCCAAGGGTCTGGCCAAGGAGGGTGACAAGGTCGTCGTGATCTCCGGTTCCCCTCCCGGAATCGCCGGGTCGACGAACGACATCCGCATCCACAAGATCGGTGACGCCGTCAACGGCCGCGCCCCGATCTGGTCGGGCGAGTAACCCGCGAGGTGCACAGAAGGGACCTTCCCCGAGGGGGAGGTCCCTTCTGCTGTGCGGTGCCCCGAGCGCGCGTGCCCTGTGCGCGTGCCCGGTGCTCGTGCGTAGTGAGCGTGCCCTGTGCGCGTGCCCTGTGCGCGTGCGTTGTGCGCGTGCCCGGTGCTCGTGCGTTGTGCGCGTGCCCGGTGCTCGTGCGTAGGGCACGCGGCGCACTCGCGATGTACGACGCCCGGATGCGTGTCTCAACCATTCACGACGTGAGCGCCGCCGGCGTGCACAGCTGAGACGCGAGGTGTCCGCGGTGTGCGGCACAGTGATGCGTGTCTCAACCATTCACGACGCGAGCGCCACAGGCGTGCACAAGTGAGACACGGAGGACCCGAGACGCCATGCACCGGATGCGTGTCTCAATCGTTCACGCCGTGAGGGCCGCGCGCGTGCACAAGTGAGACACGGAGGACACGGGACGCCATGCACCGGATGCGTGTCTCAATCGTTCACGCCGTGAGGGCCGCGCGCGTGCACAAGTGAGACACTAAGGACCCGCGACGCCATGCACCGGATCCGTGTCTCAACCGTTCACGCCGCGAGCGCCGCAGGCATGCACAAGTGAGACACGAAGTGTACGCGCGACCGCCACATGATGTTGGTGCCGGCGGTGGGAGTCGAACCCACACACCCTTTCGAGTAACCGAGTTTGAGTCGGTCGCGTCTGCCATTCCGCCACGCCGGCATCGACCACGCAGGTGGCCGGATTCGACCCTATCGCACCGGCCGACCGCCGCCCGCCGTCGGGCTCTGCGGCCCGGTCGAGCGATTTCCTCGGGGGCGGAAGATCGCCTCGACGCCCGAGGACGGCCGCATCCGCGCCGTCCGCGGTGTCGCATCCGGATGCGGACTGCCCGCGTGCCGTAGGATTCAAAGGTGACTGAGCAGGAAACCGCCGCGACCAACCCGACCGCACCCCGCCGCGTGGTGGTGGCAGAGGACGAGTCGCTCATCCGCCTCGACATCGTCGAGATCCTCCGCGACAACGGCTTCGACGTCGTCGGTGAGGCCGGAGACGGTGAGACCGCCGTGCAGCTCGCCACTGATCTGCGTCCCGACCTCGTCATCATGGACGTCAAGATGCCCCAGCTCGACGGCATCAGCGCCGCGGAGAAGCTGAACAAGAACCACATCGCCCCCGTCGTGCTGCTGACGGCCTTCAGCCAGAAGGAGCTCGTGGAGCGTGCGAGCGAGGCAGGGGCTCTGGCCTACGTCGTCAAGCCGTTCACGCCGAACGACCTGCTGCCCGCGATCGAGATCGCCCTGGCGCGCTACGAGCAGATCATCACGCTCGAGGCCGAGGTCGCTGACATGGTCGAGCGCTTCGAGACCCGCAAGCTCGTCGACCGCGCCAAGGGCCTGCTGAACGAGAAGATGGGCCTGAGCGAGCCCGAGGCGTTCCGCTGGATCCAGAAGGCGTCGATGGACCGCCGCCTGACGATGCAGGACGTCGCCAAGGCGATCATCGAGCAACTCGCACCCAAGAAGTGACGCGTCCCGCCTGATCCGATCGATCAGGCGATTCCGGCGGCGTCCTTCACGAGGTTCGTGATGCGCACGGTCGAGCAGCGGCGCCCCGCGTCGTCCGAGAGGACGATCTCGTGCACCATCAGCGTGCGTCCGACGTGCAGGGGTGTGCACACTCCCGTGACGAATCCGGATGTGGCCGAGCGCGTGTGCGTCGCGTTGATGTCGACGCCGACGGCGAGGCGCCCCGGGCCGGCGAGGTAGTTCGCGTGCATCGAGCCCAGCGATTCGCCCAGGACGACGTAGGCCCCGCCGTGGAACAGGCCCACCGGCTGCGTGTTGCCCTCGACGGGCATGCGGGCGATCGCGCGCTCGGTCGTGAACTCGAGCCACTCAAGCCCCATCTTGTCGGCGAGGGCGCCCGTGCCGCGGCGCGTCACCCATTCCAGCGGATCGATCGTGTACTCGGGCGCGGTCATGCTGCTCCTGGGCTCCGGGGTGTCGTGTCCGCAGGCCTTACTAGGCTGTCAGGGTGACGGACTCCGAAAAGCCTACTCTGCTCGTCGTCGACGGCCACTCGCTCGCCTTCCGGGCGTTCTACGCCCTTCCCGTCGACAACTTCACGACGAAGGACGGCCAGCACACCAACGGCGTCTACGGCTTCCTCTCCATGTTCGTGAACCTTCTGAAGGCCGAGAAGCCGACGCATCTCGCGGTGGCGTTCGACACCTCGCGCGTCTCGTTCCGCACTCGTGAGTACCCCGAGTACAAGGCGACCCGCAGCGAGACCCCGCCCGAGTTCTCCGGGCAGATCCCCCTTCTGCAGGAGTGCCTGCGCGCCATGAACGTCACGGTGTTGACCAAGGAGGACATCGAGGCGGATGACATCCTCGCCACCCTGGCGACCGAAGGAGTCGCTGCGGGCTACGACGTGCTCGTCTGCTCCGGCGACCGCGACACCATCCAGCTCGTGACCGACGAGGTCACGCTGCTCTACCCGAGCGTGCAGGGCGTCTCGCAACTCAAGCGCTACACCCCCGAGACGGTGCGCGAGCGCTACGGGGTGGCCCCGGCGCAGTACCCCGAGATCGCGGCGCTCGTAGGGGAGACGAGCGACAACCTGCCCGGAGTTCCCAAGGTCGGCGAGAAGACGGCCGTGAAGTGGCTCACGCAGTGGGGATCTCTCGACGAGCTGCTGGCCAACGCCGACAAGGTCACCGGCGTCGTGGGCAACAACCTGCGCGAGCACATCGACGACGTGCGTCGCAACCGCGCGCTCAACCGACTCCTGCGCGATGTCGAGCTGCCGGTGACGCCGCAGGATCTCGCCGTGCGTCCGATCGACGCGCAGGGCGTGCGCGACATCTTCGCCCGGCTCGAGTTCCGCACGCTGCTGCCGCGCGTGTTCGAGGCCACCGGAGCGGATGCGGCCGGCGCCGTCGCCGACGAGGCACCGGTCGTCGCGGCCCCGTCCCCCGTGGAGGCGACGGACCCCGCGATGCTCACCGCGTGGCTCGACGAGGCCGGTGACGCGGAGGTCGGGGTGACCGTCGTGCTGGGCGCTTCCGTGCCTACCCGGATCGGTCTCGCCCGCGCCGGCGCCGTCATCGAGGCGGGGTGGAGCGAGGGCGTCGCCGACGCCCTCGCTCCCTGGCTCGCCTCAGACCGCCCGAAGACGTTCACCGACGCCAAGGGTCAGGTGAAGGCATTGCGGCGTGCGGGACTGAAGGTCGCCGGGGTGGCGTTCGACACGCTCCTCGCCGGCTGGCTCATCCGTCCGAGCCTTCCCGACAAGTCGCTCGGCGATCTCGTCGACCGTTACCTCGGAGAGAAGCTCCCCGAGGCCGACCCGTCGCAGCTCGTTCCCGAGACGGAGGGGGCGACTCCCGGCCAGCTGGCGTGGTACACGATCCGGGTGGCTGAGCCCCTGCGTGCCGCTCTGGGCGACGGTCCGTCCTCCGTGCTCACCGATATCGAGCTGCCTACGCTGCTCGCCCTGGCCGACATGGAGCTTGCGGGCGTGGCGGTGTCGCACGAGGTGTTGTCAGGGTTCTCGGCCGAACTGGCCGAGCGCGCGGACGGCCTCGCGCAGCGCGCCTACGCGGCGATCGATCGCGAGGTCAACCTCGGCTCACCGAAGCAGCTGCAAGAGGTGCTGTTCGAGCAGCTCCAGCTGCCCAAGACCCGCAAGACGAAGACCGGTTACTCGACGGATGCGACCGTCCTCGCCGACCTGCAGGAGTCCCACCCGCACCCCTTCCTCGATCTGCTGCTGCAGCACCGCGAGGCGACGAAGCTGCGTCAGATCATCGAGACGCTCGACGCGGCGATCGCCGCGGACGGACGCATCCACACGACCTACCTGCAGACCGGTTCGCAGACCGGCCGGCTGTCGAGCACCGACCCCAACCTGCAGAACATCCCGATCCGCACCGAGGAGAGCCGCCGCATCCGTTCGGCATTCCAGGTGGGCGCGGGCTATGAGACGCTCCTCACGGCCGACTACTCGCAGATCGAGATGCGCATCATGGCGCACCTGTCGGAAGATCCCGGGCTGATCGAAGCGTTCAACACGGGGGAGGATCTGCACCGGTTCGTCGGCGCGCGCGTGTTCGGAGTGACCCCGGAGGAGGTCACACCGCAGATGCGCACGAAGGTCAAGGCGATGTCCTACGGTCTCGTCTACGGTCTGTCCGCGTTCGGGCTCTCCAAGCAGCTGCGCATCGATCAGTCCGAGGCGAAGCAGCTGATGGGGGAGTACTTCGCGCGCTTCGGTGCGGTGCGCGACTATCTGCGCGCATCCGTCGAGAAGGCCCGCGAAGACGGTTACACCGAGACGATCTTCCAGCGGCGTCGTCCGTTCCCCGACTTCGCCAGTCCCAACCGGGTGCTGCGCGAGAACGCGGAGCGTGCAGCGCTCAACGCCCCCATCCAGGGGAGTGCGGCCGACATCATGAAGATCGCGCTGTTCCGGATCCACGCAGAGTTCCAGGAGCGTCGACTGGCCTCGCGCGTGCTGCTGCAGATCCACGATGAACTCGTCGTCGAGGTCGCTGCGGGTGAGTGGGACCAGGCCGAGCAGATCGTGCGCGCGCGCATGGGGGATGCGGCGCAGCTCACGGTCCCGCTCGACGTGCAGATCGGCCGCGGCGTTGATTGGAACGCGGCCGGGCACTGAACGGCGCCGACCGTCGGCGTAGGCTCGAATCCATGAGTGAAACGTCCCGCCCCACCACTCCCATCGACACCATCGCCGACGCGTGGGTCGACACCGTGGCCGAGCTGTCTCCCACGACCGCCACGTACATCGGTCGGTTCGAGTTCAACGACCGATTCGGGGACTACTCGCCCGAGGGGGCCGAGCGCTACGCCGAGGCAGCCCGCCGCACTCTCGCCGACCTCGATGCGGCCGCGCCCGTCGACGACATCGACGCCGTCACGAAGACGGACCTGTCGCGCGAGCTGCGCCTGGACCTCGAACTGCACGAGGCCCAGGCGAGCCTGCGCGACCTCAACGTCATCGCATCCCCCGCACAGGACATCCGGTCGGTGTTCGATCTCATGCCCACCGACACGATCGAGGACTGGGAGGTCGTCGCCCGCCGTCTGCAGGCCGTGCCCGCGGCGATCGACGGCTACATCGCGACACTTCGGGCGGGGATCGCGGCGGGAACCGTCCCCGCTCGCCGCCAGGTGCTGGAGGTCGTCACGCAGATCGAGCGGTACACCGCGGAGAGCGGGTTCTTCGCGACGTTCGCCGGAGATGCCGCCCCCGGCGAGGGACAACTGCCCGCATCCCTCGCTCGCGAACTCGCCGATCAGTCGGGCGCCGCCCGCGTCGCGTACGACGATCTCGCACGTTTTCTGTCTGCGGAGCTCGCCCCGGTGGCCGGCGACCAGGATGCGGTGGGTCGGGAGCTCTACGCCCTGCATTCGCGTCGTTTCCTGGGTGCCGAGATCGACCTCGACGAGACGTACGAGTGGGGCATCGAGGAACTGGCCCGGATGGTCGCCGAGCAGGAGTCCATCGCGAACGAGATCCTGCCCGGCGCGAGCGTCGCTGAAGCCGTCGCGCACTTGGAGGCGGACCCGTCGCGCAAGCTGCACGGCACCCGCGCGCTGCAGGAGTGGATGCAGGCGACGAGCGACCGTGCGGTCGCCGAGCTCGGCCGCACCCACTTCGACATCGCGGAACCGATCCGCACGCTCGAGTGCATGATCGCGCCGACGCAGGAGGGCGGGATCTACTACACGGGCCCGACCGACGACTTCTCCCGGCCGGGCCGCATGTGGTGGTCGGTACCCGAGGGGGTCACCGAATTCGACACGTGGCGCGAACTGACCACCGTCTATCACGAGGGCGTCCCGGGGCACCATCTGCAGATCGCGCAGGCCGTCTACAACCGCGCGCAGCTCAACTCCTGGCGGCGTCTGCTTGCGGGAACCTCCGGACACGCCGAGGGCTGGGCCCTGTACGCCGAGCGCCTCATGGAGCAGTTGGGGTACCTCGACGACCCCGCCGACCGCCTGGGCATGCTCGACGGACAGCGGATGCGGGCGGCCCGCGTCGTTCTGGACATCGGCGTGCACCTGGGCAAGCAGCGCCCGGACGGCGCCGGCGTCTGGGACCATGATTTCGCTCTCGCGTTCATGCGGCAGAACGTCAACATGCCGGACGCGTTCATCCAGTTCGAGGTGAACCGCTACCTCGGGTGGCCGGGACAGGCGCCTTCCTACAAGGTCGGTCAGCGGATCTGGGAGCAGATCCGAGACGATGCGCGTCAGGCGCAGGGCGAAGCCTTCTCGATCAAGCAGTTCCACAAGCGGGCTCTCGACATCGGCGGTGTCGGTCTCGACACGCTGCGCGACGCGCTGCGCGATCACTGAGGGAATGACGGCGCTCGCCCGCGAGTTGTATCCGTCTGAATGAAAGGTGGTCGCGATGACCGTGGAGTTCGGACTGGACACTTTCGGTGACGTCACCGTCGACGCGCAGGGCGTGCCGCTGACGGACGCGCAGACGATCCGCAACGTGGTCGAGCAGGCCGTGCGCGCCGACGAGGTCGGGCTGGCGTTCTTCGGCGTGGGGGAGCACCATCGCAAGGAGTTCGCGGTCTCCAGCCCTGAGATCGTGCTCGCCGCCGCTGCTGCACGAACGCGCGACATCCACCTCGGCACCGCCGTGACGGTTCTCTCGTCCGATGACCCGGTGCGCGTGTACGAGCGCTTCGCGACGCTGGATGCGGTCTCGAACGGGCGCGCGGAGGTCATCCTCGGGCGCGGATCATTCATCGAGTCGTTCCCGCTCTTCGGCTTCGACCTCGCCGACTACGAGGTGCTCTTCGACGAACGCCTCGATCTGTTCAGCAGGCTGCGCGACGAGAAGCCGGTCACGTGGCAGGGGAGCACCCGGGCCGCTTTGAACAACGCCGACGTGTTCCCCAAGACGGAGAACGGCTTCCGCGCGTGGGTGGGCGTCGGTGGCTCGCCGGAGTCCGTCGTGCGCGCCGCACACCACGGGTACGCGCTGATGCTCGCGATCATCGGGGGAGCGGCGGCCCGATTCCGCCCGTACGTAGACCTCTTCCACCGCACACGTGACGCGATGGGTGCCCCGCGTCTTCCCGTCGGCGTGCACTCGCCGGGCCACATCGCCGACACGGACGAGCAGGCATGGGACGAGATGTATCCGGCGATGGAAGCCAATCGCAACGCGATCGGACGAGAGCGGGGCTGGCCGCCGTATAGCCGCGCGCAGTTCCAGAACGACGTCGGCCCCGACGGCGCCGTGTACGCCGGATCGCCGGAGACCGTGGCACGCAAGCTCGCGGCCACCGTGCGGACCCTCGCAATCGACCGGTTCGACCTGAAGTTCTCGAACGGCACGCTCGCGCACGACAAGATGCTGCACTCGATCGAGCTCTACGGCACAGAGGTGGCCCCGCGGGTGCGGGAGTTGCTGGCCGAGGGCGGCGAGTAGGCTCGACAGGTCCGGCGCAGGGAGCCGGCGGAACAGGGGGACGCGTGCCCGAGATCCGGTACGTCGCGATCGGCGACTCGTTCACCGAGGGAGTCGGGGACGAACTTCCGGACGGCCGTGTGCGCGGTTGGGCGGACCTCACCGCGCAGGGCTGGGCGAACTCGCTCGGTCACGAGATCTCCTATGCGAACCTCGCCATCCGCGGAAAGCTGATCTGGCCGATCGTTGCCGAGCAACTCGAGCCCGCGCTCGCGCTGAGGCCGACGCATCTCTCGTTCAATGGCGGCGGAAACGACATGCTGCGACCGCGGACCGCCATCTCGCACTTGGCGGATGCCTTCGACCAGGTGCTGCGCCGGTGCGACGAGGAGGGCGTGACCCTCATCGTACTCAGCGGCGCGAATCCCGCGCCGCACCTGCCGATGGGGCGCCTCATCCAGCGCCGCGGTGACGAGCTGTCGGCGGCGGTGGTGTCGCGCATCGAGCACCGTCCGGACGTCGTCCAGGCACTGAACTGGCCGGACACCGAGCTGTCGTCGCGGGGTTACTGGTCGGACGACCGCCTGCACATGAGCGCGCGAGGTCACCACCGCGTGGCAGCGCGCGTGCTCGAGTCCCTCGGCGAGACCCCGGATCCGTCGTGGTGGTCGCTTCCGACCGAGACCGACGGGCGCACGAGCTCTGGCCTCGCGTACTACCGCACGCACGTGGGTCCCTGGGTGCAGCGTCGCCTGACCGGCCGCTCGTCGGGCGACGACCGAGTACCGAAGTTCGGCGACTGGGTCACGGTGTCACCGACAGCGTGACCTGCGCGAAGGGTCCGTTTCCCGGTTGGTCCGGAAACGTTGCGCACCACCCGGGATTCGCCGCTGCGGCGTCAGCGTGCCCGAGCAGAGGAGTGTCCACACGATCTTGGTTTGACATAATGTGCATTATCGGTAATCACGTTACCCGCCCGCCGCGTCGTCGAAGCGCAGAGCAGAGGGCTTTGCGCACAGACCCCGCATAGGCTGAAGACGTGCTGGAGACGCTGACCGGGTTCGCCGTTGTCGGTACCGCGATCAGCGTCGGCTACATCATCGGACGTATCGACCTGCTCGGTCCGCACGCACGGCACGTGCTGAGCCGGCTCACGTTCTACGTTCTCTCGCCCTTCCTCCTCTTCGCGGTGCTCAGCCAGGCGGACATCACGACGCTGTTCTCCGCACTGCTTCCGGTGTCCACGATCGCCGCCGCCGTGATCATCGGGCTGCAATGGCTCCTGTCTCGCTTCGTATGGCGACGCAGCGTCGCGGATGCGACGATCTCCGCGCTGTCGGCGGGTCAGGTCAATTCCAACAACATCGGAATCCCTCTGTCGCTGTACCTGCTGGGCAGCGCCGCATACCCGGCGCCGGTCATCCTCATGCAGCTGTTGCTGCTGACTCCCGTCGCGCTCGCGATCCTGGATGCTGCCACCACCGGCACCAGATCCTTCTGGCGCGTACTGGGGCGAACCGCCCGCAATCCCATCGTGATCGGCTCGGCGCTCGGCACGCTCGTGTCACTGTCGAACATCGAGCTTCCGACGATCGTGCTGGAGCCCGCGTTGCTGATTGCGAACGCCTGCGTCCCCATCCTTCTGATCAGCTACGGCATCTCGCTCCACGGTCAGCGCGTCCTGGCGGATGCTCGCCGCCGCGGTGAGGTCCTGATCGCGAGCGCGCTCAAACTGTTCGCGATGCCCGCTGCCGCGTGGGCCCTGGCGGCACTCTTCGGGCTCTCAGCGCATGAGGTCCTCGTCGTCACTGTGCTCGCGGCTCTGCCAACCGCGCAGAACGTCTTCAACTACGCCCAGCGCTACGCCGTCGGCGAGGCTGGCGCACGCGACACGATCTTCCTCACGACCCTCGGGAGTGTGCCCGTGCTGCTGGGGATCGTGCTCGTGCTGTGACGCGCTGCGTCGAGCACCACTCCCCTGCGACGCGTCCTCGCGCTACTGTGGAATCGTACACTCAGCTTCTTCTCAGAAAAGAGCACGAAATGTCCGAGACTGTCATCCCCGGCGCCGACAAGACGTTCGTCAACGGCAGCCGCACCGCCTTCGGCATCGGTGGCGCCATCGCCCTCATCGTCGGCATTCTGATCCTCGTGTGGCCGCTGAAGACGGCCGCCGTAGGAACCGCGATCATCGCCGTCTACGCCATCGCATCGGGGCTCGTGTACGCGGGTCTCGGGATTTTCTCGAAGACCCTCGGCGGGTGGTCGCGCGTCGGTCATATCGCCCTCGGCGTGGTGTTCGTGGCCGCCGGAGTGGTCGCACTCGCGAACCTCGGCGACACCACGGTTTTCCTCGCCATCTTCGTGGGAGTGTTCATCGGCATCACCTGGATCGTCGAAGGTGTCGTCGCGCTCACAACCCTCGGCAACAGCGCCTCACGGGGTTGGACCATCTTCTTCGCGGTGATGAGCATCATCGCCGGCGTCATCCTGGTGTTCTCGCCGCTCTACGTGGCGCTGCTCTGGCTGTTCGTGGGCGCCTCGCTCGTCGTTCTGGGGATCATCCAGATCGTGCGCGCCTTTACCTTCGGCCGCGCCTGACAGCACGAGAACGGCCCCGGATCCGTGGATCCGGGGCCGTTCTGCATTCTCACTCGGCGACGAAGGAGCTGGTCTCCCCCACGAGCCGCGTGTTGTCCGCGGGAACCGGTTCCACGGCGGCGAGGGCGACCTCGGCAGCGAACTCGGACACGTTGTAGAGCTTGCCGGCATCCTCACGGCGCAGCGCGATGGCTCCCGGATTGGCGCGCTCGAGCAGCGTGGCGGTGATGGTGCCCTCGATCATGTCGCCCGAGACGACGACGAACTCGACGCCGCGCTCGGTCAGAGCGGGAATCCGCTCACGAAGCGCATCTTCACCGGCACGCTTCGAGAGCGCGACCGGCTCGTACTCCGGCATCGTGGGCGTGGTGTGGATGAAATGCGCCTGGTGGCTCGTCACGAACACGACGCGCGATCCCGAACCCAGCAGCGGCAGAGCCTTCTCGAGAACGCGCACCTGCGCGTCGCGATTCAGCTGCAGCGCATAGTCCGCGGCCATGCCGCCCTCCATGCCGCCGGAGGCGTTGAGCACCAAGATGTCGAGGGATCCGAACGTCTGCTCCACCTCCGAGAACATCGCCTCGACGGATGCCGCATCCGTCAGGTCCGCTCCGACCACGAGGACCTCCGCGCCGAGTTCGCGCAGCTGCGTGGCGAGCTTCTCGGCGCGCGGCGCCTTGTTGCGGAAGTTGATGACGACATTCGCGCCTGCCTGCGCGAAGTAGCGCACGGTGTCGGCTCCGATGCCGCGCGACGAACCGGTCACGAGGGCGGTCTTGCCGGCGAGGGAACCGGCGGCGAGGGGGGTGAGCGAATCGGTCACGGGCACTCCTGAATCTGGTGCGAAAGGACGTCGCCGGGCTCCGAAACGGCGCATCAGGGCGACACCCGACCCTACCAATCCCCGCTCGGCGTCGCGCGCGATAGCGTGGGCGCCGTGACGCATCCGTACCTGGGCGGTACACCTCGCCCCCGGGTCCTCGCTCATCGAGGACTCGTCCCCGCGAATAATCCCGAGGTGGTCGAGAACTCTTTCGCGGCGATCGCCGCCGCGCATGCCGCCGGCGCCGTCTACGTCGAGTCGGATTGCCATCTCACACGTGACGGCGAGGTCGTGCTCTTCCACGACGACGACCTCTCGCGGGTGGCCGGGGATCCCCGCCTGGTTCGAGATGTGACGCTGCGCGAGCTCGAGGATCTCATGGCCGACCGCGGCGGGCTGGCGAACTTCGAACAGGCGCTGGAGAGCTTCCCCGACGTACGTTTCAACATCGACGTCAAGGCGGATGCGGCCGCCGAGCCCGCCGGGCGTCTTGCCTCGAGCGCGGCGGAGCGTGTTCTGCTCACGAGCTTCTCCGAGCGTCGGCGCCGAGCCGCCATCGCCGCAGCAGCGCGCGCCCGCTCATCGCTGCTGCCCGCCACATCCGCGGGGGCGACGCTGGTCGCGCGTGCGGCCGCTGCCGCCCTCAGCGGCTCGCGCCGGCTCATGCGCCGAACCCTGGCGGGCATCGACGCCCTCCAGGTGCCGGAGTATCAGAACCGCATCCGTCTCGTGACGCCCCGCTTCCTTGATGCAGTGCACGATGCGGGGGTCGAAATGCATGTCTGGACTGTCAACGACGAGGAGGACATGCGACGGCTGATCGAGATGGGAGTTGACGGCCTCGTGACCGACCATGCGGATCTCGCGCTGCGGATTCTCGGCTCTGGTCGCTGAAGATAGACTGTGAGTTGTGCTCCGTCATAGCCGCCTCGGATGATCCTCCCACCTCGACGCGTTATACCGGGTAAGCACCACGCGACGAGAGGACCACACAATGGCAGACCGCAGTCTTCGCGGCATCCGACTCGGCGCCCAGAGCCTACAGAGCGAAGAGGGCGTCGTTTTTCATGAGCGCACGCAGCAGACCTACGTCTGCAGCGTGTGTTCGAAAGAGACCACACTGACTTTCGCGGCAGACGCTGAGCCGCCGCAGACCTGGGAATGCCGCGCCTGCGGCGGAGAGGCACTGCTGCGCGTGGGCGAGCAGACCGTCTCCGTCGACCACAGCGACGACAAGGCCGCGCGCACCCACTGGGACATGCTGCTCGAGCGCCGCACGATCCCGGAGCTCGAGGAGCTTCTCGAGGAGCGTCTCGCCTTCGTCCGCGCCCGTCGCGGCGCCGGTGACGACGTCACCAAGAAGACCGCCTGAGCGCAGTCGTCCGAAACGGCGCCGCCCCTCGGGGTGGCGCCGTTCTTCGTCATCCGCGGTTCTCGCGCGCTCCGCGCACCTTCGCCCCGAGCCCCGCTGCCAGCAGCACGATCAGACTCCCCCAGGCGAACACGGCGTGCAGCGCCGGGCCCAGCACCATCGCAGCGGTCGTGCCGTTGCGCAGCGGCACCTCCGTCAGCATCGCCCCGGCGGTGTCGGCGGCGATGCCGTCGATGACCTCGCCCGTGGGCGCGATCACCTGACTGGTGCCGACGGTCGAGATGTTCACGACGGCGCGTCCCGTTTCGATCGCTCGTGCGCGCGCGAATGCCAGCTGCTGGAGATTCTCGTCGGTGCCCCGGAAGTCCGCGTTGTTCGTCTGATAGACGAACACCTGGGCGCCGCCGTCAGAGGCCGCCCACACCACGTCGTCGTAGATGACGTCGAAGCAGATGGCGAGGCCGATCGGGGTTTCGCCGAGCTCGACGACGGGTTCGGCCGTACCCGGCGTGTACTCCCGTTGGATGAGGTTGATGAGATCCGGCGCCAGTGCGGCGAAGAAGGGGCGATCCGGAACATATTCCCCGAACGGCACGGGGTGGATCTTGTCGTAGGAGGCGACGACGCCTTCGCCGGCGTTCCACAGCATCGAGGTGTTGAAGTAGCGGTCGCCGCGCGCGGTGGCGGCGTTCACGAGCAGGGGCGCACCGATACGGTTCGACAGTGTGTTCAGCGTGGCGGCCGTGGTCCGGTTGCTCGTGGGATCCGAATCGATGCCCCCCTCGGGCCACACGAGCAGATCCATACGATCATCGGCGATCGCCTCGGTGGCCTTCAGCTGTGCATCGAGCAGCGCACCCCGCGTGCGCTGGTCGAAGTACCCCGCCGGCCCGTTGCCCTGCACCGACCCGATGCGCAACGTGCCGGCGGCGGCCGTGGCGAACGCGGGCGTGACGACGGCGATCACGGCCACCAGGAGCGTGGGGACGATCGTGCGGACATCGCGGAACCGCCGGACGCGCACATACTCGATCGCCGACGCGCACAGGAAGACGACCACGAAACCGACGCCCGACATCCCGACCCACGACAGGAGCGGGGCAAGCGGGCCGTTCACCTGCGTCACACCGACCCTCCCCCACGGAAAGCCGCCGTAGGGGAATGTCCCGACCCATTGTTCGCGCAGCACCCAGAGGCCCGCGACGAGCAAGGGAAGCACGATCAGGCGAGGCCACGTCCCGCGCAGCGCCCGGGGCACCCACCGATACGCCCAGGTGATGAGGATGGCCGCAGCACCGGTGAGGACGGCTTCCAGCACGGACAGGGCGAGCCAGGGCACGGGCCCCAGATAGCGCGCGGTGAAGGACACGTTCACCAGGAAGAACGCGGCGCCGTACGCCGTGCCGACGAGGAACGCACCGCCGACGCTGCGGCCGATGAGCGACACGAGCGCGAGCGGGATCGCGACGAAGACCATCGGCCACCAGCTCAGCGCCGGGAACGCCGTCGTCAGGGCGAGCCCACCGAGAACGGATGCCAGCACAGCAGCCCAGAGCGGAAGGAGGGCACGCGGTCTCGGCACGGTCTCCAGCCTAGGCGGATCCTGCTATGGGCCCGCCGTCAGACGCCGGCGTACGCGACGATGCCGCGTCGCACCGAGTCGAGAGCAGTGCGCGCGGTCGTGGCCAGTGGCGCATCCGCGACGAGCGAGAGCTGATCGAGCAGATCGATCGTCTGTTTGGCCCACCGCACGAAGTCACCGGCCGCCATGTCGGCCTCGGTGAGGACACGGTCGAGGATCGACCCGCGCGCCCACGAGTACATCGCCTGCGACAGCCCCACCGCGGGTGGCGTGGAACCGGGCAGGTGGTGATCGCGTTCGATGTCGTCGAGCCGCTGCCACAGGTCCTCGGTGGCGGTGAGGGCGGTGCGGAAGGCGCCGCGCGGCAGGCCGCGCTCCCCCACTCCCGCCTCGTCGCGTCGGGGCTCGTACACGAGTGCGCACACCAGCGCCGCCAGTGATGGGGCGTCCAATCGGTCCCAGATGCCGGTGCGCAGAGACTCCGCGACGAGGAGATCGCGCTCTCCGTAGATCCGCCGCATCCGCCGGCCCGATGCGGTGAGGATGGTGCGCCCCTCGTCGTCATGGGCGACGTAGTCGAGTTCACTCAAGACGTCGACGACTCGGTCGAAGACGCGCGCGACCGTTCCGGTACGCGAGGAGATCTGGGCGCGCATGCGTTCCACACGCTTGTTCAGCTTGAGATAGCGCTCGGCCCATCGTGCGTGAGACTCACGGTCCGGGCAGGAGTGGCACGGGTGATGCTGGAGCCGACGACGGAGCGATTGAATGCGACGGGTGCGTTCGTCACGGGTCGCCCGGGAGGCGTTCGCGTCTTTGCGCCCGAGCTTCTCCAGTTCGGAGACCTCCTGTCGCAGCTGCGCGTACTCCGCGTAGTCGCCACGGTCGCAGGTCATCGCCTCGCGGTAGCCCGCCAGCGACTCCTCCGCCGCGCGCACCTCCCGAGCCAGTCCCACGACAGAGCGGTCCGCCTGGAACTGCGCGAACGAGGATTCGAGGATCTCGCGGGCGCGCGGGCGCCCGAACTGGTCGATCAGATTGACCGCCATGTTGTAGGTGGGTCGGAAGCTCGAGTTCAGTGGATAGGTGCGGCGGGATGCGAGGGCCGCCACCGCCTGCGGGTCCATCGTCTCGCTCCACTGCACCACCGCGTGCCCCTCGACGTCGATGCCCCGACGCCCCGCCCGGCCGGTCAGCTGGGTGTACTCCCCCGACGTGATGGCGACACGCGCTTCGCCGTTGAACTTCTCGAGCTTCTCGAGCACCACCGTGCGGGCGGGCATGTTGATCCCCAGCGCCAGCGTCTCGGTCGCGAAGACGACCTTGACGAGCTTCCGGCGGAAGAGCTCCTCGACGATCTCCTTGAAGGCGGGCAGAAGTCCGGCGTGGTGGGCCGCGACCCCGCGTTCGAGGTTCTCTCGCCACTCCCAGAAGCCGAGAACAGCCAGATCTTCGTCCGGTAGGTTGCGTGTGCGTTCCTCCACGATCTCTCTGATCGCGCGACGCTCGTCGGCGTCGGTGAGGCGGAGTCCTGATCGCCGCACCTGCTGCACGGCACCGTCGCAACCCGCACGCGAGAAGATGAAGAAGATCGCGGGGAGCAGGTTGGCGCGTCCCAGCAGGTCGACGACCTCGGGGCGGTCGATCCGTTCGAGCCGTCGGGTGTTTCCCGATCGGAGCTGCTTCGTTCCGTGCCGATGCGGACGACGATGAGCGTCGGCATCCCGCCGCGCCTGCTGCCCGTAGCGCTTGCGGTCGTGTCCCGGTCCCCCGCCGGAGCGGATGCGGAGCAGCTCCTGGTTGACTTGGGCGGCGGCGACACCGGCGCGATCGTCGAACAGGGGCAGAAGGTCTCCACGCACCAGGACGTGCTGCTCGAGAGGGACGGGTCGCGTCTCGGAGACGATGATGTCGGTCTCGCCGCGCACCGTGTCCAACCAGTCGCCGAACTCCTCGGCGTTGGAGACCGTGGCAGACAGGGAGACGAGCCGGACGCTCTCCGGGAGGTGGATGATCACCTCTTCCCAGACCGCGCCGCGGAAGCGATCGGCCAGGTAGTGCACTTCGTCCATCACGACGAAACGGAGATCGCGCAACGCGGAGGAACCCGCATAGAGCATGTTGCGTAGCACCTCGGTCGTCATCACCACGATGCGCGCATTGCCGTTGATGTTGGTGTCGCCGGTGAGCAGGCCCACGTTCTCCGGTCCGTAGACCTCGGTCAGCTCGCGGAACTTCTGGTTCGACAGCGCCTTCATGGGCGTCGTGTAGAAGGCCTTGTCGCGCGAGGTGAGCATGGCCAGATGGATGGCGAACTCCCCCACGATGGTCTTTCCGGCGCCCGTGGGCGCGGCGACGAGGACACTTCGCCCTTCTTCGAGAGAGGCGCATCCCTCGAGCTGGAACGGGTCGAGCTCGAAGCGCTGGGCGGCCGCGAACGCCGCCGTCTCGGGATGTGAAGCCCGCGACTGTGCGGCGGCGAACCTCTCTGCGGCGGAGAGTTCGGTCACAGCGTCGTATCCAGCAGCGCCGCCTCGCGCTTGCGGCGCCGGCGGTCGAAGATGATCGACAGGCCCGCGGCCGCGAAGAACAGCACGATCAGGATGGCGCCGAGCAGCAGCATGCTGACGACGTCAGCGGCCGGGGTCGCGACGGCGGCGAAGATCGTCGCGACGAGCACGGCCACCCGCCATCCCTTCAGAATGGCCATTCCCGACATGATGCCCGCGAGGTTGAGCGCCACCAGGAACACGGGCAGCACGAACGAGACGCCCACGACGATCATCAGTTTGAAGATGAAGTCGTAGTACTCGGATGCGGAGTAGAAGTTCACGGCGCCTTGGGGAGTGAAGCTCCACATGACCTCGATGACGTGCGGCATGACGAGGACCGCGACGTAGCACCCCGCGAAGAACAGCGGGATGGCGGCCGCGACGAAGCCGATCGTGTAGCGAATCTCCTTACGCGTCAGACCCGGCATGATGAACGCCCAGATCTGCCAGAGCCACACAGGAGCCGAGAAGAAGATGCCGATCGTGACCGCGATCCGCATCCTCATCTCGAACGCAGAGGTGACCGTCGGAAAGTTCAGCGCGGAGAAGTCGTCGCCTCGCTGCCTCGCCACGTACTCGATGGGTGCCATCAGCCAGTCGAGGATCGGCTGAGTGACGAACAGCGCGACGATCATCGCCACAACGAGCGCGATGGCGCCGATCATCAGACGACGCCGCAGCTCGATGAGGTGCTGTCCCAGCGACATCCGCTTCTCGCGGCGTGGTTCTTCAGCTCCCGTGATGGGCGAGGCCGGGGCCGTCACGGCCGGTCAGGCGCGAGTGTCGGGCGAGGTCCCCGTGTCGGGAGCCTTCGGCGTGGACTCTGCCGGAGCCGGGGACGGCGCAACGGTCGTCGCTGTGGACGACGCCGCGGCGTCGTCTTCCTTCATGGCCTTCATCTCTCCGCGGAACACCCGGGCGGACTGTCCCACGCTCTTGGCCAGAGCCGGCAGCTTGGCAGCGCCGAAGAGGAGCAGAATCACCGCGAGGATGACCAGCAGGTGCGGCCAACCGAAAGCGCCCATGGAGATCTCCAAAAGTTCGAGGTGCCCCCAGTGTAACCCGCGCACCTGCGACGGGGCCGGGGATCAGTCGGAGTGTTCGTACTGCGCCAGACCTGCGTGCGCCCAGGATGCGGCGGCTCGGCGGGCCGCCTCGGGTGCCAGGATCTCGACGTCACCGGCGCGGCGGGCGGCGAGCCGCCGCAGCACGCCTTCATCCGCCAGGCGCACCGTGGCGGTCGCCATGCCGCCGGAGCTCTCGATCTCGGCGTGCGTCAGGAACTCGCCGAGAAGCGGTGCCACTGCCTCCGGGAACCGCAGACGCGCGACGATATCGCCCTGGAGGGTGTCGAACAGGGCGGGCAGCGGATCCGCGCCGTGCGTCACCGGGATGTGGGTGACCTCGACGTCGGACACACGGTCGAGGTGGAACGTGCGCGTGGCCTGGCGCAGGTGGCACCAGCCCTGCAGATACCACTGTCCTTCGGCGATGTGCACCTTGACCGGGTCGACCGTGCGGGTCGTCGCGGCCGCATCCGGGGTCTTGTACGAGAACGAGACCGCACGACCGCGGCGGAGTGCCTCGTCGACGCGCTCGCGCACGTGGTCGACGGGGGCGGGGGCGACGATGACGTCGGCCGGCGCCGATGCCGCGCCGCGCGCGAGTTTCGCCAGGAGGCCCTTCAGGAGGGCGGAATCGCTCACTCCGGGCAGCGAGCCCGTGAGCTGGAGGCCGGCGAGCAGCGCCGCGGCCTCGCGCGCCGTCAGGCGAGGGGTGCGCTCCAGGCCGACGGTGTGCGTCAGCGCGATGCGGTCCTGCGTGTCGAGCAGATCCCAATCGATGTCGAAGAGGTCGCCGGGCAGCGACCAGAAGCCGCCCTCCCCGGGACGGCCGATGACCGTCAGCTTCTCGACCATTCCCCGCATCTGCGCGGGGCTCACTTCGAAGTCGCGCGCGGCGTCGTCCAGGGCGACATCGCCGCGTTCGAGCAGATAGGGCACGAGTTGCATGATCAAGGCGGCGCGCTCGGTGGCGACCAGCGGACGCGAAGCGTTCACGCGCGTCCTCCATGCAGCGCCATCACTGCGCGCAGGCGCTCGACCACGAGATCGCGCAGGTGGGGTGGGTCCACCACGCGTGCCTCGGGGCCATAGGAGGCGAGCTCGTCGGCGAGGATGTGCGCGTCGACGTACGGCACCAGGATGCCTTGAGCGGCCGAGCGGCCACGGCGGGAGAGGCGCAGCGCGGCCTCGGTTCCCGGGTGCACTTCGATGAGGGCCTCCTGTCGCGCCGCGAGCTCCTGGAGCTCGCGGAGGGCGCGTTCCCCCGCGCCCGCGCGCAAAGAGGGGTCGAAGCTCTCCTTGGTGATCTGGACCGCGTCGGTAATGCGGGAGAGGAGGAATGTGCGCTCCGCACCGAGCGTCACATCCGTGCCGTACACGTGCCAACGGGCCTCGTACTCGACAAGGGCGAGCGGCCGCACCCGGCGCCGGCGCGCTGTCGACTCCCCCGGGCGCACATAGGTGAACGAGACGACGCGCGCCTGCTCGATGGCACGCTGCAGCGGGGCGAACGCCGTGTCGCGCACGCTGATGCGCGGCGCATAACCGACGATCTCCGCGTCGACCTCGTTGCCCAGGGCTCGGATCTTCCGTAGCCCGCTCCGTGCCGGCAACGACATGCTGTTCTCGCTCCAGACAGAGCCCGCCAGATTCAGCAGGGCGATCTCCGCGGGCGTGAACGTAATGTCGTCGGGGAGCGCGTACTCCGCGGTCGGCACACGATAGCGGGCCTCGCGGAGGTCATCCGGGTCGGCGTGGTCACCGATGGTCTCGATCGGCACTCCCAGCGCGCGCAGGTTCTCCTTGTCGCGCTCGAACATCTTCTCCAGAGCGGTCTTCGACGCCCCGGCCTCCGCCTGCTCCCGGTACCCCGAGACCGATCGCAGGATCGTGTCCTTGGTGAGGCCCTGTTCCGTCGCCATGAGCGCGACGGCGAGGTTCACCAAGCGCTCCTCTGGCGCGACGGAACTCGCTTCGTTCATGGGCACCCCCATATCCTAGGCGCGCCACCGAGCGCCGGCGCGGCGGGGTTCAGCCCAGCGAGCCGAGGATGTCGATCACGTAGATCGAGGCGTCGGAAGAGGCATCGGCGGGCGGCTCGACGACCAGCACCTGCGAGCCGATCGGAAGGCCGGCGATCGTCTGCGAGACGACCGAGTCTCCCCCCAGCGCGACCGCGTCGGGCTTGTCGTCCCAGGTGGTCTTCGTGACGCGCTTGCTCTTCCAGTCGACCTGCAGCACGTTCACGACGACAGTGGACCCGTCGGCGGGCACGTCGTGGTCGCCCTTCTTCAGGACCTCCACCTTGCGCTCGGACGGGGCGGTGCCATCGGGAACCACCACGCCGGGGTGGCCGTCGTCGGTGAGCACGACCGACGGCATGCCGTGCGCCTCGTTGTACTGCGGTGCGCCGTCCGCTGCCGGGAGCATCACCGAGCGCAGGTCCAGGACCGCGACGAGCGGAGTGCCTTCGGCGAGCCGCAGCTGCTCGAGGAAGCCTGCTTCGACCTGATCGCCGGAGAGACCCACGACGATCTTCGACCCCCCGGTCGCGCACTCCAGCGCGCTCTTGATCCCCGGCATCGCCTGGGTCAGGCTCGTCAGCGGCAGATAGAGCGGCTGCCCGTAGCCCTCCGCAGCCAGAACTTCGCCGCTCGTCGCATCGGCGAGGGTGAAGCCCACGTCTACCACCTGGTTGTCGGAGACGATGGCATTTCCGTCGCCGGTAACGAGGTCGTCGTACTGCACGCCGTCGATATTGATCGGCGAGGACACCTGGACCGTGGGTGCGACGGTGCTGTCGTCGCCGGAGACGGCGACGAGCGAACCGATCGCGCCGACGGAATCAGGGCGATCGCAACCCGATGCTGCCGAGGACGAGCAGCCGACGAGGGCCAGGGTCATCAGGCCGACTGCGGCGGCCGCGGCGGGGAGTCTGCGCACCGGATCAGTCTACGTGCTCGTGGGCGGCGTCCTCCGCCGCCGCTTGGCGTGCACCGGCAGCCGCGCGCTGCGCCTCGCGCACGCGCTTGCGGAGGTTCTTGTCGGTGATCTGCCGCTCCCCCACCGCTCCCGGCGTCCACAGCTCCACATCCTCGTCGCTGTAGCTCGACTTGGAGGCCCGCCGTTTCTGCGCGGGAAGCACGGCGCCGGGAGCGAGTCGCCGCGCCGTCAGCAGGAACCCGGTGTGCGCGACCATGCGGTGATCCGGGCGCACCGCGAGCCCCTCGACGTGCCAGCCGCGCACGAGCGTTTCGCTCGCCTCCGGGTCGGTGAAGAGCTCGCTCTGGCGGATGTACTCCGCGACACGGCTGAGCTGCGTCGCGGTGGCGACGTAGCAGATCACCACGCCGCCGGGCGCGAGGGCATCGGCGACCGCATCGATGCACTCCCACGGCGCCAGCATGTCGAGCACGACGCGGTCGACGGATGCCGGTTCGACCGCTTGCGGCAAGCGCTCGACGAGATCCCCGACCTCGAGCGTCCAGTTCTCGGGCACGGAGCCGAGGAAGGTCTCGACGTTCGCGCGCGCGACCTCGGCGAAGTCCTCCCGCCGCTCGAAGGACGTCAGCCGTCCCGCCGCTCCGACTCCACGCAGGAGCCAGAGCGCGAGCGCACCCGACCCGACACCCGCTTCGACGACGACCGCCCCGGGGAAGATGTCGGCCTGCGCGACGATCTGCGCCGCGTCCTTCGGGTAGACGATCGCCGCGCCGCGCGGCATCGACATGACGAAATCACGCAGCAGCGGACGCAGGGCGAGGTACTCGTGGCCGCCGCTGTTGGCGACGACGGAGCCGTCAGGCAGGCCCTCGAGGTCGCGATGACGCAGCACGCCGTGATGCGTGTGCAGCTCGCCGCCGTCCTTCAGCGTGATCGTGTGCAGTCGACCCTTCGGTCCCGTCAACTGGATGCGATCGCCGAAGCGGAAGGGGCCGCGGGGTGCGGAGGCGGGAGCGGTCATCGTGCGACGTCCTCGAATTCGTGGTGTGCGGTGAACAGACGCGCGATGTCGTCCGCGTCGGTGTCGGTGAGCGAGGGCCACAGGGCGGCTGCCCCGACGCCCTCGAGCGACACCATGTGGGGAACGCCGAGTGCGACGGTGCCGGCCGCGATGGCGGAGCGCAGCCCGTTCGGCGAGTCCTCGATCGCGACGGTGCGCGCCGGATCGACGCCGAGCGAGTCGCAGGCCTGCAGGTACGGATCCGGGAAAGGCTTCGGGCGGGTCGCCTCGTCTCCGGCGATCACGAGGTCGAACGCATCGAAGTCGATGAGCTCGACGACCGCGTCCGCCATGCGACGCAGGGACATGGTCACCAGGGCCGTGCGCACGCCTGCAGCGCGCAGACTGGCCAGCAGCTCCCGGGCCCCAGGACGGAAGGGCACGCCGTCCTCCCTCAGCGACTGCATGACACGCGCGGTCAGGGTGTCGATGATCTGATGTTCGGGAAGGCGGACGCCAGCGTCCTGAAGAAGACGGGCCGCGTCGTCGAGCCCGAGGCCGACCAGCCCCAGCGCCTGTTCGTGGGTCCAGACGCCGCCGTAGGAGGCGACGAGCGGCCCCTCGGCGGCCATCCAATAGGGCTCAGTGTCGACGAGAGTGCCGTCCATGTCCCACAGGACGGCCTCGGGAAGCTGGGGGTTCACCGTCCCATGCTACGAGGCGCCCCGACCGGACCCGCGCCACGCGGCGTCGCTGCACCTATCCTGGAACGATCCCCGCGGCGCTCAGCTGCAGCGGAAGAGAGGGAGTGACGGTGGAGGGACTCGGTCGGCGCGTTCTGGTCGCCGCCTTCGACGGCTGGAACGACGCGGGTGAGGCGGCCTCGGCCGCCGTTGCGCTCCTGCGCGCCGAGGGCGAGTACGAGAGCGTGTACTCGGTGGATCCCGAACTGTACTTCGACTATCAGTACACCCGCCCCACGGTGAGCCTGGATGCGGAGGGCAATCGCGCGCTCTCGTGGCCGGAGGCGACGCTGCTGCGCCCTGCGCAGCAGACCCGGGGCACGCAGCTGTGGCTGCTGACCGGCGTCGAGCCTGCGCGAGCGTGGAAGGCGTTCGCCTCCGAACTCGTCGACTTCGCTCTCGCCGAGGACATCACCGGCTTCGTCGCGCTCGGCTCGATGATGGCGGATGTGCCGCACACCCGTCCGATCTCGATCTTCGCGGGCAGCGACAGCGACGCGCTGCGCACCGGCCTGGGCCTCGAGAGAAGCTCCTACGAAGGACCCGTCGGCATCCTGAGCGTACTCGCCCATGTCGCTGAACAGGCCGGCATCCCGGCGGCGTCGCTGTGGGCCAGCGTTCCGCACTACGTCGCGGGACACACGCCCTCTCCGAAGGCCACGCTGGCGCTGCTGGACCGTCTGGAGGACATCACCGGTGCGAAAGTGCCCCGGGGCGAGCTGTCGACGCAGGCCGCCGCGTGGGAGGCATCCATCGACGCGGCCGCCGCCGACGACGAGGAGATGACCGAGTACATCCGCGGACTCGAGCGCACGCGCGACACGTGGGACTCCCCGGATGCGTCCGGCGACGCGATCGCCCGTGAGTTCGAGCAGTACCTGCGTCGCCGCGGCGACGGGCCGGGCAAGCCCGGCCGCGACGAGCCGCGGCGCTGACGCTGGAGCGTGATCAGGCGGCGATCACGCCCGTCACGAGCATGATCATCACGAACGCACCCAACGCGACGCGATAGATCACGAACGGCAGGAAGCTGCGCTTGGAGATCCACGCCATGAAGTACTTGATCACCACGAGCGCGACGAAGAACGCGACGATGGTCGCGGCCCCCGTCTCCCACAGGTTGAAGACGGGGTCGACCTCGGGCTCGCGGAGCACTTTGAACAGCTGGTAAAACCCGCTGCCGAACACCGCAGGAATCGCGAGCAGGAACGCGTATCGCGCCGCCGCCGCACGCTCGTATCCGAGGAAGAGACCCGCGGTGATGGTGCCGCCGGAGCGCGAGACCCCCGGCACGAGCGCGAGCGACTGCGCCAGGCCGAAGACGATGCCGTGGCCGACCGTGAGGTCCTTGAGCTTGCGGCGGTGTGCGCCGACCGCATCGGCGATGCCGAGAAGGACGCCGAAGAAGATGAGCATGCCCGCGACCAGCCAGAGCGAGCGGAACACGCCCTCGATCTGATCCTGGAAGAAGAGCCCCAGCGCGACGATCGGCACCGACCCGACGATGATCAACCAGCCCATCCGCGCGTCGGGATCGTTGCGCGGGACGCGTCCGGTGAACGAGCCGAACCAGTGCGAGATGATGCGGACGATGTCCTTCCAGAAGAAGATCACGACCGCGGCCTCGGTCCCGATCTGCGTGATCGCCGTGAATGCCGCTCCCGGATCCTGCGCGGAAGGCAGGAAGGCTCCGAGGATCGCGAGATGCGCACTGGATGAGACCGGGAGAAACTCGGTGAGACCTTGGACGAGGCCCAGGAGGAGCGCTTCGAGAAAATTCTGCATCGACGGCCTTTCGCCTTATCGGATGACGGGTCAGCAGGTGCGGAGGAAGTCGGTCAGCACGCGCTGCCCGAACACGAGGGAATCGATCGGGACGCGTTCGTCGACACCGTGGAACATACCGGTGAAATCCATGCCCTGCGGAAGGCGCAACGGCGCGAACCCGTAACCGGTGATCCCCAGACGCGACAGCGCCTTGTTGTCGGTTCCCGCGCCGAGCAGGTACGGGATGACGGGCGCCTCGGGATCATGTCGCGCGAGGGCTGCGACCATGCGATCGACGAGGTCGCCGTCGAAGGTCGTCTCCAGGCCGACGTCACGCACGACCGTGTCGATCTCGATCCCCTCACCGACGATCCGACGGATGTCCGCGAGCGCCTCCTCCTCGGTCCCGGGCAGCACACGGACGTCGATCAGCGCCTCGGCCCGGTCGGGGATCACGTTGTGCTTGTAACCGGCGGCCAGCCCCGTCGCGTTCGCCGTCGTGCGCAGACTCGCCCGAAGGAACGCGGATGCGGGACCGGCGGCGTCGGCCAGCGCATCGGGATCGTCGGCATCCATCCCGGTGAGACGCGACATCTCGGCGAGGAAGCGCTCGGTGGTGGCGGTGAGCCGCAGGGGCCACTCGGTGCGCCCGAGTGCTGCGACGGCCTCGGCGAGGCGGACCACGGCGTTGTCCGGGTGGAATCTGCTGCCGTGGCCGGCCGCGCCGCGCGCCACCAGCCGCAACCAGAGAAGCGCCTTCTCCCCCACCTGGAGGAGGTAGGCACGTCGAGAGCCGACGTCCACGGAGAAGCCGCCCACCTCGCTGATCGCCTCGGTCGCGCCGGCGAAGATCTCCGGTCGATGCTCCACGACGAGCGAGGAGCCCTCGACGCCGCCGTTCTCCTCGTCTGCGAAGAAGGCCAACACCAGATCGCGCTCCGGCTGCTCCCCCGCTCTCACGAGCTCCGCGACCGAGGTGAGGATCATGGCGTCCATGTTCTTCATGTCCACCGCACCGCGACCCCACAGCATCCCGTCACGGACGACGCCCGCGAACGGATCGACGCTCCAGTCCTCCGCCACCGCGGGGACGACGTCGAGGTGACCGTGCACGACGAGAGCCGGCCGAGTGCTGTCCCGCCCCGGCACACGCGCGAACACGTTGGTGCGGCGCTCGATCGGCTCGTAATACTGCGTGTCGAGACCGAGCTGCTCGAGGTAGGCGCCGACGTACTCGGCGGCCTCACGTTCGCCGACAGCACGACCGCCGCCGTAGTTCGTCGTGTCGATGCGGATGAGATCGCGCGCGATCCGCGCGACCTCGGGCAGATCGGGCGCGCCAGCGGCAGTCGCGTCCGTCATGCGGTTCAGGCTACCGGCTCTGTGAGTCTTGAGTCGGCTGGTCTGGGACTAGCTGCCAGGATGGTGTCGGCCGCACCGCCCGACGTGTGACTCATACCGGCTATGTCCTCCCACGGGGTGCCTTCATTGCGGACATGTCCACGTTGAGCGGGTGACCGGCGCCGTCCCGGCACACTCGGCGACTTGATCAGAAGATTGCCCGATCCTGTGCGGTCGTGGCCCGTCACAGAGCTGTCCCGGAGTGACTCCTTCCCGGTCCGGCGCCGGCCTCAGCGACCGGTCCCTGTTCCCTGAACCCAGGAAGGAGCCTCGATCGCCTTGGCTATCGTCGCGCATACCCATCCCTTTGTCATCGGCGTCGACGCCCACGCGAAGACGCATACTCTGGCGATCCTCGCCGCACCGTTGGGAGAACTGGTCGACTCGGCCCAGTTCCCGACCACTCACGCGGGTCTTCAACGCGCGCTCGACTGGGCCGCGCGGCGCACCGGCGCGGACCTGGACGTCCTGTGGGTCATCGAGGGAATCGGCTCCTACGGTGCTCAGCTTGCGAAGACAGCCGCCCAGACCGGCTACCAGGTCGCCGAAGCACCCCGGATGAACGCGCGCGCGAACCGCGGAGTCGGCAAGTCCGACCCCCTCGATGCCCGCCGAATCGCAGCAGCCGCGCTGCCCCTGGAGACGACGCGCCTGAGGAGCCCGCGCGATGATGACGGCGAACGCGCCGCCCTGCGCGTCCTCGTCGCCGCCCGCGAGCACATGACTACCGAACGCACCGCCACCCTCAACGCTCTGACCGGGCTCTTGCGGATCGTCGACCTCGGCATCGACGCTCGTCGACCGCTGTCCAGCACTCGGATCGCCGAGATCACACGGTGGCGAGTCCGCGACGAAACCATCGCCGCCGCTACAGCCCGGGCTGAAGCGATCCGCCTCGCCCAACGAGTGGCTGCCCTCGACGACGATCTCACCGAGAACCGATCCCGAATGGACACCCTCGTGCAGGAAACACCAGCCGCGGCCCTGCTCGACGAGCCGGGTATCGGAACCGTCACGGCAGCGATCGCGATGACCGCCTGGTCCCACGCCGGCAGGCTCCGCTCCGAGGCGGCATTCGCGTCCCTCGCGGGGGTGAACCCCATCCCTGCGTCCTCAGGAAACACCACACGACACCGACTCAACCGAGGCGGAGACAGGCGACTGAACCGCGCCCTGCACATGGCCGTCGTCACCCGCATGCGCTGCGACCCGGAAACCCGCGCCTACGTTGAGCGCCGAACCGCTGAAGGACGCAGCACCAAGGAGATCCGTCGATGCCTCAAGCGTTACCTCGCCCGACGCATCTACCGCCAGCTGAACCGTGCAGCAACCCTGACTTGACAGACATAGAAGAGTCCGTGTGTCCGTCCCGTGACGTGCGACACACGCGGGGCGATCCGGATTAACGACCGGACACGGGACGTGGTAACGTTGCTCCTCGTTGCGAAAGCGACGAAAACACTGCGCGGGTGGCGGAATAGGTAGACGCGCTAGCTTGAGGTGCTAGTGCCCGTATAGGGCGTGGGGGTTCAAGTCCCCCCTCGCGCACAGTGACAGAAGAGGGTCCCGGAAGGGGCCCTCTTCTTCTTTTGTGCGTGTGCCATCCCGCACGCCGACGCGCTGCCTCGCTCAGCTGTGGACACGCTTGCGCAACAGTTCGATCCGGGCTTGAAGCTGAGCGACGGTCGCGTGCGAAACCGCAGGTCCCCCGCACAGGCGACGCAGTTCGGTGTGCACCGCGCCGTGCGGCTCGCCGCTCTGTCGCGCGTACAGCCCCACCAGGCTGTTGAGCAGCTGTCGCTGTTCCTTGAGCGTGCGGTGCAGGGGCGCGGGGATGTCGCTCGGCGGCTCCTGCTCCCCCGCCGCCTCGCGCGCTTCGCGCGCGGAGCGATGGCGTCCCTGACGGGCCTGGCGTTGCATCAGGAGTTCGTGCACGTGCTCCGGTTCGAGCAGCCCCGGGATGCCCAGGAACTCCTCCTCCTCCGGCGTGCCGGGCACGGCGAGCTGACCGAACTCCTTGCCGTCGAACAGCACTCGGTCGAAGTGGGCGTTCGCGCCGAGCGCCTGGTACGCGAACTCCTCGGTGAGAGCGTCGGAGGCGGAGTCCTCGCGCTCCGCCTGATTCATCATGTCCTCTTCGGCGTCCCACATGTCCTCCGCGTCGCTCTCGCGATCGAGCGCGTGGTCGCGCTGGCGCTCCATCTCGTTGGCGAGGGTCAGCAGCTGCGGGACGTTCGGGAGGAACACGCTCGCGGTCTCACCGCGGCGCCTGGCACGCACGAAACGACCGATCGCCTGCGCGAAGAACAGCGGGGTCGACGCAGAGGTCGCGTACACGCCGACGGCGAGGCGCGGCACGTCGACACCTTCCGACACCATCCTCACGGCCACCATCCAGCGAGAATCCGAGGCGGAGAAGGTCTCGATGCGAGAGGACGCCTCGGCCTCGTCGGAGAGGACGACGGTGACGGACTCACCGGAGATCTGCTGCAGGATGTCGGCGTACGCGCGCGCCGCCGTCTGGTCGGTCGCGATGACGAGGCCGCCCGCATCCGGAACCTGTTCCCGCACCTCCGAGAGGCGGCGATCGGCCGACCGCAGGACGGCGGAGATCCACTCCCCCTCCGGCGCGAGCGCCGTACGCCACGCCTGGGACGTGATGTCCTTCGTGTTGTCCTGCCCGAGCTGCGCTTCCATCTCGTCGCCGGTCTTCGTACGCCATCGCATGTGACCGGCGTAGACCATGAACAGCACCGGTCGCACGACGCCGTCCTCGAGCGCGCGACGGTAGCCGTACGCATAGTCGGTACGCGAGACGCGGTTGCCCTTGGCATCCGGGTGGTACTCGACGAACGGGATGGGGGCCGTGTCGGAGCGGAAGGGTGTCCCCGACAGGAGCAGCCGGCGCGTGGCACGACCGTACGCCTCACGCAGCGCATCGCCCCAGCTGAGGGCGTCGCCGCCGTGATGCACCTCGTCGAGGATCACGAGGCTGCGCTTCTCGATCGTCAGGTACTGATGCACGGACGCCTTCACGGCAACCTGCGCGTACGTCACGGCGACGCCGTGGTACTGCCGAGCCGGAACGGTGTGGCGGTTGCTGAAGTGGGGATCGAGCCGGATGCCCACCCGCGCCGCCGCATCCGCCCACTGTGTCTTGAGGTGCTCCGTCGGCGCGACCACGATGATGCGGTCGACGACCCCGCGGCGCAGTAGCTCGCTGGCAAGACGCAGCGCGAAGGTGGTCTTTCCGGCGCCCGGCGTGGCGGCGGCCAGGAAGTCACGCGGCCCCTTGCCCACACCGTCGGGACCGTCCAGCGAGAAGTACTGGTCGAGGGCCTCGGCCTGCCAGGCGCGTAGGCGCTGCGCGGTGCCCCAGGGCGCTCGTTGCGGATATGTCGGGGAGAGGTGCTCGGCGGCGAAACTGCCGATGTGTTCGGCTCCGTGCTCGTCGATCCGATCGGTGTCGATGGTCGTCCTCCGCTCGTCGTCCATCGCACCTCCGTTCTCGAACGCGAGAATCCACGATAGGCGAGATCGCGGACACCCGGCCCCGGCCCGACCTCAGGACCCGGGGCTACGCTGAGAGGTCAGGAGGAACGATGACCACCGAATCGGCTCTGCCCCACCGCACCCCGTACGTCGCAAACGATCAGGGGCACCCGTGGCGGCGATTCGTCGCCATCGGCGACTCCTTCACCGAGGGCCTCGGCGATCCGTCCCCCGACTCGCCGGGCGGCAATCGCGGTTGGGCGGATCGCGTCGCCGAGGTGCTGGGCGCCGGCGTCGACGACTTCGCCTACGCGAACCTCGCGGTGCGCGGACGCCTGATCGGCCAGATCGTCGCGGAGCAGATCGAGCCCGCGCTCGCGCTCTCCCCCGACCTCATCAGCTTCTGCGCGGGCGGCAACGACGTCATCCGCCCCGGCACCGATCCGGACGAGATCTCGCAGCAGTTCGAGGATGCCGTCATCCGCCTCTCGTCGACCGGGGCGACCGTCGTCGTGTTCACCGGCATCGACACGAACTTCTCGCCGGTGTTCCGCGGCTTCCGCGGGAAGGTCGCGATCTACAACGAGAACCTTCGTGCCATCGCCGACCGGTACGACTGCATCGTCGCGGACCAGTGGGGCCTGAAGGAGATCCAGGACGCCCGCTTCTTCGCGGACGACCGTCTCCACCTGAACGCCCTCGGTCATCACGAGGTCGCGCGGATGGTGCTGCGGGCGTTGAACGTCCCCAACGATCTGACACCGATGCAGCCGGCGCCGATCGCGGTGCGCAACTGGCGTGCGGCCCGGGCCGACGATCTCGTCTGGGCGCGGACCTACCTCGTCCCCTGGGTGCTGCGCCGTCTGCGTCACCAGTCGTCGGGCGACCATGTGACGGCGAAGCGCCCGGAGCCCTCGAGCGTGGTGCGCCTCGACGATCAGACCCCTCCCGCGGGCGGGTGAGCGAGCGCCCAGAGCGCCACGGCGCCGGCTGAGGCCACGTTGAGCGAGTCGACACCGCCCGACATGGGGATCGTCACCACGGTGTCGGCTGCACGCAGCGCCCCGCGGCTCAGACCATCGCCCTCGGCGCCGAGCAACAATGCCACCCGCTCGGGTCTCGACGCCGCGAACGACTCGAGCGCGATGGCGGCGTCGGCGAGAGCGAGGGCGGCCAGGTGGAATCCCGCCTCGTCGAAGAGGCGTCTCGCCTCGGGCCACGCGGGCAGGCGCGTCCAGGGGACCTGGAAGACGGTTCCCATGCTCACGCGCACACTGCGCCTATAGAGCGGATCCGCGCACCTCTCGGTCACGAGCACCGCATCCGCCCCCATCCCCGCGGCAGCGCGGATCGCCGCCCCGACGTTCGTGTGGTCGACGATGTCCTCGAGGACGAGCACCGTGCGGGCGTCGCGCAACAGCCTGGCAACATCCGGCAGCTCCGGCCGGTGCATCGCCGCGAGCGCACCGCGGTGCACGCTGTAGCCCGTCACCGACTCGGCGACTTCAGCCGGGACGACGTACACCGGCGTGTCGGTGTGCGCCAGGAGCGCCGACACTTCGTCGACCCACTTGCGCTGCACGAGCACGGAACGAGGCCGATGTCCGGCCGCCAGCGCCCGCGCAATCACCTTCGCGGATTCCGCGATGTACAACCCTTCCGCCGGCTCCGACACACGCCGCAGCGCGACGTCCGTCAGGTCGCGGTAATCGCGCAACCGCATGTCGTCGGCGTCGGTGATCTCTTCCAGGTGCATACATCCCTCCTCGTCCAGCTAACCAGCCTCAGAAGCCAGCGACGAAACATGCCCGCAAACCGGCAGGCGTAGGCTCGGCAGCAGGAGGTACTGTGCCACTCGTGACGGAACCCGATCCGACCGCCCTCGCCGAGCTGGAGCGCGCGATCGACGCGCTGGCCGGTCGACGGGTCGCCGTCCTCACCGGCGCCGGAGTGTCGACCGATTCCGGGATCCCGGACTACCGCGGGCAGGGCGCTCCGGTGCGCAAGCCCATGAGTGTCGAGCAGTTCCTCTCCGAGGAGAGCGCCAGGCGGCGCTATTGGGTCGGCAGCCACCTCGGGTGGCGGCGCTTCGCCGCAGCGCAGCCCAACGAAGGCCATCGCGCGCTCGCCCAGCTGGAAGCCGCGGACATCACGAGCGGGGTCATCACCCAGAACGTCGACGGTCTGCACGTGCGTGCCGGCTCCCGTCGCGTGGTCGAGCTGCACGGCACCATGCGCCGCGTGGGCTGCCTGCAATGCGGTCAGGTGTTCGACCGACGTGATCTCGCAGTGAGGGTGGAGGCGGACAACCCCTGGCTGAGCGAGACGGAGGAGCTGCCGCTCGGGCCGGACGGCGACGTCGCGGGCGCCGAGGTGGAGGGCTTCCGCATCCCCGAGTGCAGCGTGTGCGGGGGCGTGCTCAAGCCGGATGTCGTCTTCTTCGGCGAGTTCATCCCTGCCGAGCGGTTCCGCGAGGCCGAGCAGCTCGTGCGCGCCGCGGACGCGCTTCTCGTGGCGGGCTCGTCCCTGGTCGTGAACTCGGGTATCAGATTGGTCGAGCGCGCCCGGCGACGTAGGCTTCCGGTGGTCATCGTCAACCGCGGACAGACCCGAGCCGATGCTCGGGCCACGGTCAAGGTCGACGCCGGGACGAGTGAGGTGCTCACCGCCCTGGCGGAGGCGCTCCCCCGCCGACGCTGACTCACTTCGACACACCGACAGGCCCGTGACCCACCTCATCCTCATCCGCCACGGCGAGACCGACTGGAACCGTGCACGCCGCATCCAGGGCGCGACAGACATCCCCCTCAACGAGACCGGACGCACACAGGCCCGCGACGCCGGCCTCGCCCTGCGCGACCGTCTCGACGCAGACACGCCGCTGCTGCTCGTCTCGAGCGATCTGCAGCGCGCAGCCGAGACGGCGGACATCATAGGGGCAATCCTGGAGCGGCCCGTGGCGGGGAGATATCCGGAGCTGAGGGAGCGTTCGTACGGCGAGGCCGAAGGCGTATCCATCGACGAGCTCGCCGAGCGCTGGGGACGGGGACCCGACGCCCGTGTGCCGGGAGCCGAGACCCGAGAACAGCTGCGCGAGCGCGCGCTGAGCGGTCTCGCGCGGGTGATCGCCGACGCATCTGCGGACGAGCCGTCCCCCGTGGTGGTCGCCGTCGCACACGGCGCCCTCATCCGCGAGGTGCTGGCCTTCGCCACCGACGAGCAGCTCCCCGCCGACGGCGATCGGCTCGGCAACGGCTCTGCGCAGGAGTTCTCGTGGCAGGACGGCGTACTGCGGCTTCTCTCCTACTCCGCCGCCTGAGTCGCTGAGTCGGCTCGACGGCGATGCCGTAGCCTGACACACACGATGAGCCGTCGACCGAAGAACGATCCACCCCCGGACGCCGGAGCCGCATCCCGGCGCGACTTCCTCCGCGTGGGCGGACTCGCCCTCGGCGGACTGGCCCTGGGCGGCGCCGCCGGAGCGGGCGCGGCGACGGTGCAGGCCTCGACGCGCCCCTCTCGCGCCGCGAACGAACCCGCGTTCTCGCACGTGGTGGTCCTCATGGGCGAGAACCGGTCGTTCGACAACCTCCTCGGCCACCTCTACACACCGGCCACCGTGCCCACCGGAGCGCGTTTCGACGGCCTCGCATTCGGCGACTACTCGAACCCCGCACCTGACGGCCGAACGGTGCCTGCGCACGTGTACACGGGCAGCACCGATGAGATCATGTGCTCACCCGACCCGGATCCAGGCGAGACGTACCCACACGTGAACACCCAGATCTTCGGCACGGTCGACCCGGCGTCCAACGAGACCTCGTGGCATCGACCGCTGCGCGCGCCCTGGAACGCGCCGTCTGCCGACACGATCCCGACCATGCAGGGATTCGTCCGCGACTACGTCGCCAACTACCGGCGCACGAGCAAGGGCAAGGAGCCGTCGCCCGCCGACGCCGACGTGATCATGGGCGGATTCTCCCCCGAGATGCTGCCCGTGCTCTCGACGCTGGCTCAGGGGTTCGCCGTCTACGACCACTGGCACTGCGCGGTGCCGAGCCAGACGTACTGCAACCGCTCCTTTTTCCACGCCTCCACGTCACACGGATTCGTCACCAATCGCGGTGGCGGCGGCTACGGCAAGTGGTTGGATGCGCCTGCGGCGCCGACGATCTTCAATCGCCTGGAGGAGGCCGGCCGCAGCTGGCGCATCTACTTCGACGAACAGCAGCTCGTCTCGCTGACCGGCGTCATGCACGCGCCCGTGCTGGAGAAGTACTGGCGGAGCGAACATTTCGCGTACATGGACCAGTTCTTCGCGGACGCGAAGGCGGGAACCCTGCCCGACTACGCATTCATCGAGCCCCGGATGGTCTACAACCACAACGACTTCCACCCTCCCTTCGGCGTCGTGCGCGGGAGCGACGTCGACGGCTCCCCCGTGTTCGATTCGGCGGTCTCGGACGTCCGCGCCGGCGAAGCGCTCGTGGCGAGCGTCTACGACGCGATCCGCACCTCCGCCAGCAGCGACGGATCCAAC
Organism: Microbacteriaceae bacterium PS02066; assembly: GCA_029959545.1. Lineage (GTDB taxonomy): Bacteria > Actinomycetota > Actinomycetes > Actinomycetales > Microbacteriaceae > Microbacterium > Microbacterium binotii. The sequence continues at coordinate 111,811 of JASCPH010000002.1, forward strand.
GCGCTCAACACGCTCCTGCTCATCACGTTCGACGAGCACGGCGGTACCTACGACCACGTCGTCCCACCCAAGGCCACCCCTCCGGATCCTGAGGCCGCCGACGGTGAGATGGGGTTCCGTTTCAACCGACTCGGCCTGCGCGTGCCGGCGATCGCCGTGTCGGCGTACACGAGGGCGGGCACGATCATCAACGAGGAGATCCATCACGCCGCCGTCATCGCGACCCTGTGTCAGCTGCACGGCCTCGAGCCGCTGACCGATCGTGACCGCGGCGCCCCGACCCTGTTCAGTGCGACCAATCTCACCGAGCCCCGCGATCCATCCACCTGGCCCACAGTGAGTCCCGCCTACGTACCGCCGCTGCGGGAAGAGGACGAGCTGGAGGAGATCCGCACCTCAGACAAGCCGCTGACGTCACCCGCGAAAGGCCTGCTCGGACTCCTTCTGGAGCGTTACGGCCCGAGCGGCGCGCCGGAGCCGGAGACCTACGCCGACGCCTACAACATCCTCAAGGCGCACGGACTGGGGCTCTTCACGACTCAGGGCGCATCCCCGACGCCGACGGCGACGTAGCGTCGGCCGCGCAATATGCGCAAACGGTGCCGCTCACTACTGCTAGCGTTGCGCATCATGCCCGCCTTGGACCGTATCGACATCGAGCTACTCCGCGCGCTTGCTGACGACCATCGCGCAACGGTCGTCGCTCTCGCCGAGCGCCTGCAGCTGTCCCGCAACACCATCCAGGCGCGGCTCGCCCGCCTCGATCGCACGGGAGCCTTCCTCAGCTACCAGCGCGCCCTGTCGACCGCCGCCCTCGGGTTCCCCATCGAGGCCTACGTCAGCGTGACTGTGCGACAGCACGAGCTGCCGCGTATCCGAGAGCAGCTGGCGGAGGTGCCGGAGGTCCTGCAGGCTCACGGCCTGGCGGGTTCGGTCGATCTTCTCGTCCGGGTCGCGTGTCGCGATGCGCAGCATCTGTTCGACACCGACGCCCGCATCCTGGCGATCAGCGGGGTGGAACGCACGGAGACCTCCCTCGTCATGGACGAGGTCATCCCCTACCGCGTGACGCCCCTCATGGGGTTGGCGCAACCGCAGCGATAGGCGCCGCTGACGGGGACGTGTCCATTCTCACCAGCACGACCCCGACGATCAGGACCACGCCGCCGACGATCTGCACCGGAGCGGGCGCCTCGCCCAGAAGCGCCCAGGCGAACAGCAGCGCGAAGAGGACCTCGGAAAGACCGACGAAGGATGCGACCCGAGAGCCGAGCATCGGCACGGCGATCACTCCGAGGGCGTACCCGAGGGTCGTCGCGACAGCACCGACCCAACCGATGGCGACCCATGCCGGGAGCTGGATCCCCGCCAGGGCGACGGAGACGTCGGGGGCGGCGAACGGCAAGAGGCCGGTCATGCACAGGAAGGCCATGAGAAGGGCTCCGACGATGAGCCCGCCCGCGGCGAGAGCCAGGGCCGGCAGCTCTTCGCCGGTGCGCTCGGACAGGAGGAAGTACGCGCCGACGCAGACCGCGGCGCCCAGCGCGAACACGGTGCCGAGCAGGTCGAAGCGCGCGCCGGCGATGTCCACGACCAGCACGAGGCCGACGATCGCGACTGCCGATCCCATGAGCACCAGTCGCGACGGAGCGCGACGGGTACGCACCCATGCGAGCAGCACCAGAAGCACGGGGGCGAGGTACTGCACGAGGAGGGCCACGGCCACCGGCATCCGTTGCATGGCAGCGAAGTAGAAGATCTGGCAACCCGCGACGCCCGTCAGGCCGAAGCCGACGATGAGGGGCCACTGGCGGCGCAGGAGTCCCGGCCGGCGCCGAACGGCCCGCACGAGAGCGGGCGACAGGATGAGTGCCGCGAGCGACATCCTCACCAGGAGAGCCGCGCCGAGAGTCCACCCGGCCTCGATGAGCGGCTTCACGACGGGGCCGCTGGACGAGAAGGCCAGCGCAGAGGCGAGCCCGACCGCGAGTCCCGCGACACGGCGCCCCGGGACGGGCACCGGCGCGACCACGGCGAGGGAGGAGGTCTGGGCGACCATCGGCGTCTCCGGATGTCAGGAGTAAACTAGAGGAACGCTGGTGACGCTATCCCCCATCGAGTCAGGAGTCAACTTGATCTTCACCCCTGACACGCGCTCGTCTCTCGTCATGACCGCGGACATGGTGAACACGCTGCCCGGCACGGCCTCACCGGACCTGGACGGCCTCGTCGATCTCGACGATCTCGCCGCATATCTTCGGGTGCACCCATACTCCGGAACGATTCGTCTCGACGCCGCCGAGCTCGACGCGATCCGCCGCATCCGGCCGCGCCTGCGAGAGCTCTGGTCCGTCGACCGCGACGCCGCGGTGCCCCTCGTGAACGCCATGCTGCACGAGAGCAACGCGGTGCCGCGTCTCGTGCGCCACGATGCGTACGACTGGCACATCCACGCGACGCCGGACGACGGCCCTCTTGCCGATCGCATCCTGATCGAAGCGGCGATGGCGTTCGTCGATGTCATCCGCGCAGACGCGTATGAGCGGATCCGCGTCTGCTCGGCCGACGATTGCGGAGCGGTCTACGTCGACTTCTCCCGCAACGGATCCAAGCGCTACTGCGACACCGGCAACTGCGGCAACCGGATGAACGTCAACGCGTACCGTCAGCGGAAGGCGAGAGAAAGCGACTGATCGCGGCCGCTGCCGGCTCCGGCGTCTCGTAGTGGATGAGATGGCCGACGCCGGGGATCTCGACGAGCTCGGCATTGCGGAACAGCGTACGCAGGGTGCGCTCGGCCTCGATCGGCGTGATGTCGTCGAGCTGAGCCGCGACGAGCAGCGTGGGCTGGGAGATGCGCGGCGCGAACTCGCGCACGTCATGCGAGACGGAAGCCACGAACACCTGCAGGAGCACGTCGCGGTCGGCGAAGCGCGAGAAGTAGCGGTCGTGCTGGTCGTGGACGAACCGGCGCAGCAGTGGCTGACGCGTCTTGACCATGGCGACGCTCATGCCCCGCACGATCGCCCGGTTGCGCAGCAGCGCGTCACCGATGGGCGCCGGGAGACGCGCCGCCGCACGGTAGTAGAACACCGCGAGGCGCGTGAGGACGCCGCGCGGCCCCTCCAGCGCCGGCGCTCCGATCGGGTTCACGAGCACGAGTCGGTCCGTGGCGAGGCCTGCGGCGACCGCCGCGGAGGCCACGATCGACCCGAACGAGTGACCGAGGATCGGTGATCCTGCCGCGACCTCCTGGGCGAAACCATGCAACCACTCCGCATAGAGCTCCAGGTCGTGCACGCGGTGCGGAACAGGTTCGGTCTCGCCGAAGCCCGGAAGATCGGGAGCGATCACCCGGAAGCCCGGCAGATTCGCGACGACAGGCTCGAGTCCGTGGTGGTCCCCGCGGAAGCCGTGCACAAGCAGCAGCGTCATGTGGGCGTCTTCGTCGCCGTACTCCCAGTAGACGGTCGCGCCACCCAGGACCTCGACGGTGCGCCGCCGCACGGGGATGGGCGCGAGCTTGTCGGCATAGGGATGCGGCGCGGTCACCGTTCGAGTCTACGTCGCACCCGGCGTGGTCGTCCGAGCGTGGGGGTGGTCTCCCGTAGCGTGATCGCATGCCCGACCACCCCGTCGCCGCCGGCGCCCCCGAGGCGCTCTTCGACCTCGAGGAGTTCCTGACACCGCGTCCTCCCGAGTGGGTCAGGCGCATCGGCGTCTTCGACCTCGAGACGACCGGCGTCGATGTGACCCACGACCGTATCGTGACCGCGCACGTCGGCGTCCTGGACGAGACCGGCTCCGTGATCCAGGCGCGCTCGTGGCTCGCGGATCCGGGAGTCGAGATCCCCCAGGGCGCGCAGGCGGTGCACGGCATCTCCACCGCGCACGCCCGAACCCATGGGCGTCCCGCTCCAGAGGTCGTCGCCGAGGTCTGCGCCGCGCTCTCGGAGCTCTTCGCAGCGGGCACGCCGGTCGTCGCCTATAACGCCCCGTACGATTTCTCCCTGCTGCGATACGAGGCCGCCCGACATTCCGTGCCGCCGATCGAAGACCCGGCTCCCGTCATCGACCCGCTGGTGCTCGACAAGGCGTTCGACACGTATCGTCGCGGCAAGCGGACGCTGAGCGTCGTCGCCGAGCACTATCGGGTCGTTCTCGAGGGTGCGCACGAAGCCGCAGCGGATGCGGTCGCCGCAGGAAGGGTCGCGCTCGCCCTCTGCGAGAGGTACGGCGATCTGCTGCCGGCAGCCGTCTCAGAGCTCCACACGAACCAGATCGCGTGGGCGAGGTCTCAGGCGGAGAGTCTCACCGAGTACTTCGTCCGCATCGGCCGCATCGATCCACTCGATCCCGTCGACGGACGCTGGCCGATCCGGTGACACCACGAAGGGCCCCGCGATATCGCGGGGCCCTTCGTGGTGAAGGCGCCTTACTTGGCGCCGAAGTTCTTGAAGCGCTGGTTGAACTTCTCGACGCGACCGGCCGAGTCCATGATGCGCTGCTTGCCCGTGTAGAACGGGTGCGAGGCGGAGGAGATCTCGACGTCGACGACGGGGTACTCGACACCGTCGAGCTCGATCGTCTTGTCGCTCGAGACCGTCGAGCGGGTGAGGAAGGTCTCGCCCGAGCCGAGGTCGCGGAAAACGACGTCGCGGTAGTCGGGGTGGATGTCAGTCTTCATGGTGTTCCTTGCGGGAGTGCTTCGGAGGAAAGTCTGCGGTGCCGGAAGCACCAAAAGACGAGTCTAACAGCAGGAGCGGCGCTTCGCCGCATCCGGTGGTCAGCGCGCCGCGCGCGCGGCGTAGCGACCGTCGGCCTCGGTGACCACGATCGGCATGCCGAACGTCTCGGAGAGGTTCTCGGCGGTCAGCGTCTCGGCGATCGGCCCCTCGGCCACCACGGCGCCCGCGCGCAGCAGTAGCACGTGGGTGAACCCGACCGGGATCTCTTCGACGTGGTGCGTGACCATGACCATCGCCGGCGTCGTGGGCGCCTGCGCGTAGCCGCTCAGAAGCTCGAGGAGTTCCTCACGCGCGCCGAGGTCGAGGCTCGCGGTCGGCTCGTCGAGCAGCAGCAGTTCGGGGTCGGTCATGACGGCGCGAGCGATCTGGACACGCTTCTGCTCGCCGTCCGACAGCGTGCCGAACGTGCGATCGGCGAGGTGGTCGAGCTTCCACTCCGCCAGCACCCGCAGCGCCCGGCGCTCGTCGATGCGGTCGTACTGTTCGTTCCAACGCCCGAGCACGGAGAAGGCCGCCGTCAGCACGACGTTCAGCACGGTCTCCTCGGCCGGGATGCGCTTGGCCATCGCGCTGGAGGCGAACCCGATGCGGGGACGAAGCTCGAACACGTCGGTGCGACCGAGACGCTCCCCCAGGATGGTCACCGCGCCCGAGGTCGGGTGATCGAGGGTCGCGGCCAGCTGCAGAATGGTGGTCTTGCCCGCCCCATTCGCGCCGAGGACCACCCATCGCTGGTCGCCGTCCACCTGCCAGTCCAGATGGGAGACGATGTCCTTTGCGTTGCGGCGGACGACGACGTCGGAGAAATCCAGCACCTGCGGCATGTTCTTCAGCCTACCGGGCCGGCGGTTCATGCCGAGCCGGATCAGCGAGCCTCGAGCACCTCACGGTAGAGCTGCTCGGTCTGCGCGGCGATGCGCGTCCAGCTGAACTCCTCGACCGCGCGGCGACGACCGGCAGCCCCGTAGCGGGCGGCCTGTTCGGGGTCGGAAACGACCTCGATGAGCACCCGGGCGAGGTCCTCGACGAAGCGGTCGGGATCCAGCGGCGTCCCCGTTCCGTCCTGGACCTGTTCGATCGGCACGAGGCGCCCCGTCTCGCCATCGACCACGACCTCCGGAATCCCGCCCGTGGCGGTTCCGACCACCGCCGCGCCGCAGGCCATGGCCTCCAGATTCACGATCCCCAGCGGCTCGTAGATGGACGGACACACGAACGTCGTCGCAGCCGTCAGGATGGCGGACAGTTCCGGGCGCGGCAGGTGCCGGTCGATCCAGATCACCCCATCGCGCGTCTCCTGCAGCTCGCGGACCAGACCCTCGACCTCCGCCATGATCTCGGGCGTGTCGGGAGCTCCCGCGCAGAGCACCAGCTGCACCCCGGGGGGCAGGAGCCTCGCGGCGCGCAGCAGATACGGCAGACCCTTCTGTCGCGTGATGCGCCCGACGAAGACCACGGACGGCCTCGTCGGCTCGATGCCGAGCGCGCGGAGGAGATCCTCGTTCTGCGTCGGTTGCCACGCCTCGGCGTCGATGCCGTTGTAGATGACGCGCACACGCGCCGGATCCACGTGCGGGTACGCGCGCAGGATGTCGGCCCGCATCCCCTCGCTGACGGCGACGACCGCCGCGGCGGACTCGTAGGCGGTGCGTTCGACCCAGCTGGACACCGCGTATCCGCCCCCGAGCTGTTCGGCCTTCCAGGGCCGCAGCGGTTCGAGCGAGTGCGCGGTGACGACGTGCGGAATACCGTGCAGAAGAGAGGCGAGGTGGCTCGCGAAGTTCGCGTACCAGGTGTGGCTGTGCACGATGTCGGCCCCGGCGACGTCTCCGACGATCTCCAGATCGGTGCCGAGCGTCTTCACGGCGGGGTTCGCGTGCGCGAGCTCCGCGGGCGTCGCGTACGACGTCGTGTCCGCCTCGTCGCGCGGCTCCCCGAAGGCGCGAACCTGCACCTCGATACGCTCACGCAGCGCGCGGACGAGCTCGGCGACGTGGACTCCGGCCCCGCCGTAGATCTCGGGCGGGTATTCCTTGGAGACGATGTCGACGCGCATGTCATGGACGCTAGTACAGGGGGTGCGTGCGGCATAGTCTGGTGCCATGCCGGCACCCAAGGTCTTCGGAATCATCCTCGCGGGTGGCGAAGGTAAGCGACTCATGCCGTTGACGGCCGACCGGGCTAAGCCGGCGGTGCCGTTCGGCGGACAGTACCGACTCATCGACTTCGCCATCTCGAACCTCATCAACTCGGGACTGCGACAGATCGTCGTCCTCACGCAGTACAAGTCGCACAGCCTCGACCGTCACGTCTCCCAGACCTGGCGCATGTCGGCGCTGCTCGACTCCTACGTGACCTCGGTGCCGGCCCAGCAGCGCCTCGGCAAGCGGTGGTTCTCGGGTTCCGCCGACGCGATCCTGCAGAGCCTGAACCTCATCAACGACGAGCAGCCCGACATCGTCGTCGTGGTCGGTGCCGACCACGTCTACCGCATGGACTTCCAGCAGATGCTGGACGCGCACATCTCGTCCGGGGCGCGGGCGACGGTCGCCGGCATCCGACAGCCGATCGGACTCGCGAACCAGTTCGGCGTCATCGACGTCGAGCCCGACGACCCGACCCGCATCCGCGAGTTCCTCGAGAAGCCGCAGAATCCGGCGGGGCTCGTCGATAGCCCGCACGAGGTGCTCGCCTCGATGGGCAACTACATCTTCAACACCGATGCGCTCATCGAAGCCGTCGAAGCGGACGGCGAACTTCCCACCTCCAACCACGACATGGGCGGCGACATCGTGCCGTACTTCGTCGACCGCGGTGAGGCCGGCGTCTACGACTTCATCCGCAACGAGGTGCCCGGTTCCACCGACCGCGACCGGGCGTACTGGCGGGATGTCGGCACGATCGACTCGTTCTACGACGCGCACCTCGATCTGATCTCGACACTGCCGATCTTCAATCTCTACAACATGCAGTGGTCCATCCACTCCCAGCTCGTGAACTCGCCCCCCGCGAAGTTCGTGCGGGACGCGGTGGGGCGCATCGGGAACGCCATCGACTCCGTCGTCTCCCTCGGATCGGTGCTGTCGGGGACGCATCTGGAGCGCAGCGTCGTGGGCCCGTGGACGCTGGCGGGCGGCGGATCGACCATCACCGACTCCGTCCTCTTCGACCGGGTCCGCGTCGGAGCCGGTGCACGCATCCACCGGGCGATCCTCGACAAGAACGTCGTGCTGGCCGACGGCGCGACCGTCGGCGTCGATCGCGAACGCGATCTGGCGAGGGGATTCACAGTGACCGACTCGGGGATCACGGTCGTCGGCAAGAACGTGCGCGTCGAGCCGTAGCGGCGAGGGCACCCGTGCGGAGCGTGCGGCGGCGCGCGCTAGCGTTGACGGATGCGTGAGAACCGCCCCCGCCGTTTGCTCGTCGTCCTGGATGCCGACTCCACCCTCATCCGCAACGAGGTCATCGAACTGATCGCGGACGAAGCCGGACGCGGCGCGGAGGTCGCGGCGGCGACCGAGGCGGCCATGCGGGGCGAGGTCGACTTCGCGATGAGCCTGCGCTCCCGCGTCGCCCAGCTCCGCGGTGTGCCCACCGCATCCTTCGCGCGCGTGCGCTCGCGCATCGAGCCGACGCCGGGCGTGCGCGAGCTGATCGACGCCGTCCATGCCCGCGACGGCATCGTCGGCGTGGTCTCCGGCGGCTTCCACGAGATCCTCGACGACGTGGCGTCCGCCCTGGGCGTCGACCTGTGGCGCGCCAACCGCCTCGAGGTCGCCGCCGGCGCGCTGACCGGCGTCGTGGCGGGCGCCATCGTGGACGCCGAGGCCAAGGCGTCCCAGCTCCTCGAATGGGCCGCGGAGCACAAGATCGATCCGCGCCGCACAATCGCCATCGGCGACGGCGCCAACGACCTCAGGATGATGCGCGCGGCGGCTCTGGGCCTCGCGTTCAACGCGAAGCCCGCGGTGCGAGCCTCCGCGGATCTCGTCATCGGCCCCGTGGACCTGCGCGAGGTCATCCCGCTTCTGCCCTGACGGCGTCCGGGGCCGGGCGTAGAGTCCGGGCATGCAGCTCATCCTCATCCCGGGCCTCTGGCTCGACGCCGGATCATGGCACGACGTGGTGCCCACGATCGACGACGCGGGCTTCGACGCCCTTCCCGTCACCCTTCCGAACGCCCCCGAGGCGCACCTGACCGACTGGGTCGCCGCCGTCGTGGCGCACATCGACGCCGCCGACGAGCCCGTGGCCCTCGTGGGGCACAGCGGCGGGGGCAACGTTGCCTGGGGCGCCGCAGACGCGCGTCCGGAGTCGATCGCGCGCGTGGTGTTCGTCGACACCGTGCCCGTTCCGGATGGCGCGGACATCACGGGGTTCCCGGTCGTCGACGGCGTCATCCCCTTCCCCGGCTGGGACACATTCGATACGTCCGACATCGCCGATCTCGACGCGGCTACGCGTGAGCACATCGCCGCCGAGGCGCTCGCGGTCCCCGCGGCGGTTCCGACCGATCCGCTGCACCTGCACGACACGCGCCGACACGGCATCCCCGTCACGGTTCTCTCGGGGGGTGCAGACGCAGAAGAGCTCGACGCGCAGTTGTCGCACTGGCCGAGCTACCACGATGAGTGGCGCGCGATCGCCGACCGCGAGGTCGTGCGCATCGGCTCAGGCCATTGGCCGCAGTTCTCCCAGCCGCAACGGCTGGGAGCGCTCATCGTGCGCGCGATCGAGCGCTGACGATCAGTGGCCCATCCCGAGGCCGCCGTCGACCGGGATGACCGCGCCGGAGACGTAGGCGGCGTCGTCTGAGGCGAGCCACGCCACGACCGCCGCCACCTCCGCCGCGGTGCCGTAGCGTCCGGCCGGAATGGCCTTCTTGTACTCAGCCTGTGTCTCGGCAGGCAGCTCCGCCGTCATGTCCGTCTCGATGAAGCCGGGGGCGACGACGTTCGTCGTGACGCCTCGCGCGCCGAGCTCGCGGGTCAGCGAGCGGGCGAAGCCGACAAGCGCACTCTTGGAGCTGGCGTAGTTGATCTGGCCCGCCGAGCCGTAGAGGCCCACGACACTGGAGATGAGGATCACGCGACCCCACCGCGCGCGGACGAGCCCCTTTGCGGCGCGCTTGACCACGCGGAAGGTGCCGCCGAGGTTGGTGTCGATCACGTCGTCGAAGTCATCCTCGCTCATGCGCAGAAGCAGCATGTCGCGCGTGATGCCCGCATTGGCGACGAGGATGGTCACAGGGCCGAGCTTCTCCTCGACCTCGGTGTAAGCGGCGTCCAGCGCGGCGGCGTCCGTCACGTCGGCGCGCACCGTGAGGGTCCCTTCCGGCCCCTCACCCGAACGAGCCGTCACGGCGACGCGGTACCCGTCGGACACGAAGCGTTCGGCGATCGCGCGGCCGATGCCACGGTTTCCTCCGGTGATGAGCACGACACGATCGCTCGACATGGTTCTCCTCGTCAGTTTCAGGCAGAGCCTCCAGCCTATCGACAGGCCCGTTTGACACCGCCCAGCGGACACTGGAAGGCTTCCCTCACAGACTGAAAGGCATCCAGATGAGCGATCAGAACAACGACCTTCCCACCCCCGCATCCGCGGGAGAAGGCGGCACGCCCGACGCTCAGCCCGCACCTGCGGAGCCCTCCGCCGCGGCCCCGGCGTCGCCGGACTACCAGGCGCCTGCCTACACACCGCCGTCCTACCCGGCTCCGTCGACCCCGCCCCCCTCCTATGCAGCGCCCGCCGCCTACCCGGGATACAGCGCACCGCCCGCCGCACCCGCGGCCTACCCCGCCTACGGCACGCCCCCGACGGCCCCCGCGTATCCCCCGGCCTACCAGGGCGCACCGGCCTACGGAGTCCCGCAGACGTACACGCCCTACCCCGCGGGGCCGAAGACCAACAGTCTCGCGATCGTGTCGCTGGTCTCCGCGATCGTCGGCGTCGTCCTCCTGCCGTTCATCGGTTCCATCGTCGGCATCATCACCGGCCACATCTCGCTCAAGCAGATCCGCGAACGCGAGGAGGGCGGCCGCGGACTGGCGCTCGCGGGCACCATCACGGGTTACGCGGGCCTGGCGCTCTACGCGGTCATCACCGTGCTCGTGGTCCTCTGGATCATCTGGGTCGTGAATCTCGCCAACGGCGCCTACTACGACTACAGCTACTCCTCCTGACCGACCCCGCGAGCGGTGCCTCCGGCGTACTCTGGAAGCACTGTGAAGCACCCCTCCCCACCGCAGTCGGCGACCTCGCTCCCCCACGCACCGCGTGACGAGTCGAGCTCCCGCATGCTCAAGTACGTCATCATGATGGGCGTGCGGGTGGCCTGCTTCGTCGCGATGATCCTCGTCACCCCCTACGGCTGGCACACCTGGCTGTTCGCGGCGGGGGCGGTCTTCCTTCCCTACATCGCGGTCGTGATCGCGAACGTGGGCCAGGAATCCCGCGCCGCGCCGGCCGAGACGGTGACGCTGCCCGCTCTCGATCAGCGAGCCGAGCAACCCTCCCCGACTCCGCACACCCAGGTGATCACCATCGCCGAGACACCCCCGACCCCGCGCGACGCATGAGCGACGAACCCATCTGCTCGAGAGCGGGATGTCGCGACGGTGCCCTCTGGCGAGTGCTGTGGCGCAATCCGCGCATCCATGACGCGGATCGACGGAAGATCTGGTTGGCCTGCGACGCGCACGTCGCGTATCTCCGTGACTTCCTCGCGACCCGGTCCTTCCCGGTCGCGGTCGACCCCTTCGCCACGCAGGACGCGTCGTGAGCATCCGTCGTGACACGGCTCTGCGGTGGACGGCGTACGTCGCGGTGGCCATCGCATTCGCGATCGCATGCGTCTTCCTCTCGAACTGGCAGTTCGCGCGCAACGGTGAGAGGGCTGCGCAACTGGCTCTCGTCGAGCGGAACTACGACGCCGACGCGATTCCGCTGGACGAGATGCTCCCCTCGGATCAGCTCGATCCCGAGTCCGAATGGCACCCCGTGGTCGTCGTCGGCGAGTACGTGCCCGAGCAGCAGACCGTGGTGCGCAATCGGCCCCACGGCGGCACGAGCGCGTTCGAAGTTCTGACGCCTCTGCGCACGTCCGACGGGCGCGTGCTGATCGTCGACCGCGGATGGATTCCGCCGGCGGAGAGCGGCGACGGCCCCTCGGCGATCCCCGCGCCGCCGTCCGGCACGGTGAGCGTCGTGGTGCGCCTGCGCGCCCCCGAGGCGCTGCCGACCTCGGGGCGCACCGCGCCAGCCGGACAGGTCCCGACCATCAATCTCCCTCTCGTCGCAGAGACGACCGGTCCCACGACACTCACCTCCGCCTATGGCGTGCTGGTGAGTGAATCGCCCGCCGTCGCAGAGATGCCCTACGCGCTCGACGCCCCGTCGGAGGATCCTGGACCGCATCTGTCCTACGCGATCCAGTGGATCCTGTTCGCCGTGATGGGCTTCGTGTTCATCGGCTACATCATCCGCACGGAACGTCGCAAGCGCGCCGAGGACGACGACGAGACGACTCCGACGGCGTCGCCCGTCGTCCGTCGCCCTGCGCGCGTGGATCGGGACGCCGAGCAGGAGGACGCGATCCTGGACCGCGCCGACGCCTGAGAGATCAGGCCAGGGTGATCAGGTCGACGTAGTCACGACCCCAGATGTCCTCGACCCCGTCGGGCAGGATGAGGACCCGCTCCGGATTGAGTGCCTCGACGGCCCCTGCGTCGTGCGAGACGAGCACCACAGCGCCCTCGTAGTGCGCGAGGGCGCCGAGGATCTCCTCACGTGAGGCCGGGTCGAGGTTGTTCGTCGGCTCGTCGAGAAGCAGCATGTTGGCGCTCGAGACGACGAGAGTCGCCAGCGACAGGCGCGTCTTCTCCCCGCCGGAAAGCACACCGGCAGGCTTGAGCACGTCGTCACCCGTGAACAGGAACGAACCGAGGACCTTGCGCGCCTCTGTCGCGGTGATGTCCGGCGCTGCCGACATCATGTTCTCCAGGACAGATCGGGACACGTCGAGGTTCTCGTGCTCCTGCGCGTAGTACCCGATCTTCAGACCGTGCCCGGGTTCGATCGTTCCTGTGTCGGGAGCATCCACTCCCGCCAGCATGCGCAGCAGCGTCGTCTTTCCTGCGCCGTTCAGCCCCAGGACGACGACCTTCGAACCGCGATCGATCGCGAGGTCCACGTCGGCGAAGATCTCCAGCGACCCGTACGACTTCGACAGGCCACGCGCCATCAGCGGAGTCTTTCCGCACGGAGCAGGCTTCGGGAAGCGGAGCTTCGCGACCCGATCCTCCTGACGCACATCGTCCAGACCCGAGAGCATCTTCTCCGCGCGTGCCACCATCTGATGCGCAGCCGCGGCCTTCGAGGCCTTCGCCCCGAAGCGCGCCGCCTGCAACTGCAGGGCGGTCGTCTTCTTCTCGACGTTGACGCGCTCTTTCTTACGACGTTCCTCGTCGGCCACCCGCTGACGCTGGTAGTTCTTCCAGTTCATGTTGTAGATGTCGATGACCTGACGGTTGGCGTCGAGGTAGAAGACACGGTTCACGGTCTCGCCGACGAGCTCCACGTCGTGGCTGATGACGATGAGTCCACCCTTGTAGTTCTTCAGGAACTCGCGGAGCCAGACCACGCTGTCGGCGTCGAGGTGGTTCGTCGGCTCGTCGAGGATCATCGTGTCGGCATCCGAGAACAGGATGCGAGCGAGCTCGATGCGCCGGCGCTGTCCGCCCGAGAGCGTCTTCAGCGGTTGATCGAGGATGCGGTCCGGAAGCGAGAGGTTGTGGGCGATCGATGCCGCCTCCGCTTCGGCCGCGTAGCCACCGAGCGACTCAAAGCGCTCCGTGAGCGTTCCGTAACGCCGCATGGCCTTGGCAGCGACCTCCGGGTCGTCGTCGGCCATCGCGAGCGAGGCCTCCTGCATCCCGAGCGCGAGTGTTCCCAGCCCACGCGCGTCGAGGATGCGTGTACGTGCCAGCATCTCCGGGTCTCCGGACCGAGGGTCCTGTGGGAGATAGCCGAGCTCTCCGCCGCGCTGCACCTCTCCCGCCGAAGGCAGCAGGTCGCCGGCGAGGACCTTCGTGAGCGTCGTCTTGCCCGCTCCGTTGCGACCGACCAGACCGATCTTGTCGCCTCGGGAGACGCGGAAGGCGACCTCGGACATGAGAACGCGCGCGCCGACGCGGATCTCGAGGTCATGCACGGCGAGCACGGCGTACGTCCGTTCTGTTCGGGTGGGATGGCGGCCGGAGAAGACCATCGTTCAGTCTACCGGGCGTGCATCGGCGCCGTCGTTCCCGCCGTACGGGTGGGCGAACGCGGTCGAAATCGGATGCGGAGTTAGGGTAGCCTCGCCTAGCACCCCCTTCAGAAAGGCCCGCCTCGTCATGCAGCTCAAGCGTTGGACCGCCGTCGCGGTCGCCGCCGTCTCCCTTGCCGCCCTCACCGCCTGCAGCTCAGGAGCGTCGACCCCCGCTGCCACCGGCGAGGATGCGGGGCAGAGCGACGCGTTCCCGCTCTCGATCGAGAATGCCTTCGGCACCACCACGATCGACGCCAAGCCGAAGCGCGTCGTCACAGTCGACTGGGGCAACCAGGACGTCGCACTGGCGCTGGGAATCGTGCCGGTGGCCATGCCGAAGGTGACCTACGGCGACGAGGACGGCGACGGGCTTCTGCCCTGGGTGAAGGACAAGCTCGACGAGCTCGGTGCCGAAACACCTGTTCTCATGGATGAGACCGACGGGTACGACTACGAGGCCATCGCCGATGCCGCGCCCGATGTCATCCTGGCCGCCTACTCCGGCATGACCCAGGAGCAGTACGACACCCTCAGCAAGATCGCCCCGGTCGTCACCTATCAAGACATGGCGTGGGGGACGTCGTGGCAGGACATGACCGTCCTCGACGGGACGGCCCTCGGAATGGCGGATGAGGCGCAGGAGCTCGTCTCCTCGCTCGAGAAGCACGTCGCCGACACAGCCGCGGAGTATCCGTCCATCGCCGGGAAGACCTCGCTCCTGTCGTACTTCGACCCGACCGATCTCAGCAACCTCGGCTTCTACAGCCGGTCGGATCCGCGTGTGGGCTACCTCGAGCAGATGGGATTCGTGCCCTCCGCGTACGTCAAGGAGCAGTCCGCCGCGTCCGATCAGTTCTGGATCGTCACGAGCACCGAGCAGATCGAGAGCTTCGAAGACGTGCAGGTGATCGTCACCTACGGCACGGACGAGACGCTCGCGCAGTGGCAGGCCGATCCGCTCATGTCCCGTATCCCCGCCGTCGCCAAGGGCGCCGTCGCGGTGATCACGTCCGACTCGACGCTCTCCTCGGCCATCACGCCGTCGCCGCTGTCGATCGGCACGAGCTACGGCGATGACTACATCGAGCTGGTCGGAGAGGCCGCCGCCAAGGCATCATGATCCCACCGATCGTCCGCGGGCGCGGGCGGCGATGAGCGTCGCCGTCACCTCCACCGCTGCCGCCCCCACGCCGTCGCCGCGACGACACTGGGGGCGGCGTCGGGCGTGGGGGATCCTGGTGCTGGTTGTCGCCTTGCTGGGAGTCTCGTTCCTGTCGGTCACCTTCGGGGCACGCGCTGTCGGGGGGCACGACATCTGGGCCGGGCTCGGCGGTGCGGTCGACACGGCCGGGGCCGCCGCTGTGAACAAGCGCATCCCCCGCACCGTCCTGGCGATCGCGGTCGGTGCGGCGCTCGGCGTCGCGGGCGCGGTCCTGCAGGGCGCGACCCGCAATCCCCTGGCCGACCCGCAGATCCTGGGGATCAACGGCGGGGCTGCCCTGGCCGTCGTCTGCGGGATCGCGTTCCTCGGTCTTGCCACACCCACCCAGTACATCTGGACGGCCCTGGTGGGCGCCGCTGTGGCGGCCGTGTTCGTCTATGGGATCGGCGCACTGGGCCGAGGAGGCGCGACGCCGTTGAAGCTCGCTCTCGCCGGGGCGGTGACCGCCGTCGCCTTCTCCTCTCTGACGAGCGCGATCCTGCTGCCGCGGGTCGACGTGATGAGCCAATTCCGCTTCTGGCAGGTGGGCGGCGTCGGCGGCGCGACAGGCGCCACCATCCTGCAGGTCGCGCCGTTTCTCATCGTCGGTCTCGTCGTGTGCCTGGCGTGCAGCCCCGCCCTGAACACCCTGTCCCTGGGCGACGAGCTCGCAGCCGGACTCGGTGAGCGTGTGCGCACCGCACGCATGCTCTCCACTCTCGGCGCGGTCCTGCTGTGCGGAGCGGCCACGGCGGTCGCCGGCCCGATCGGCTTCGTGGGACTGGTCGTGCCGCACATCTGCCGGCTGCTCATCGGCGTGGACTACCGCTGGCTCCTTCCCTTCAGCGCGGTCGCGGGAGCCGTGCTCCTCACGGGCGCCGATGTCATCGGGCGCGTCATCGCCCGCCCCGAGGAGATCGAGGTGGGGATCATCACCGCCCTCGTCGGCGCCCCCTTCTTCATCGCCATCGTGCGACGTCAGAAGGTGAAAGCACTGTGACCATCACTGCGGGCGACATCACTTCACTCGGCATCGTGCGCGCGGGGCGCCGCAGACGGCGCCGGCGTTGGTTCGCCGTCACATCCGTTCTCGCCGCCCTCGCGCTCATCGCCTACGTCCTCTCGCTCATGCTGGGACAGACCTTCTACTCCCCCGCCGAGGTCTGGGGCGTTCTGACAGGACAGCGCGTGGCAGGCGCGTCGTTCACCGTGGGCGAACTGCGACTGCCGCGTGCCACGACTGCGCTCCTGACCGGCCTCTGCTTCGGAATGGGCGGCGTCGTCTTCCAGACGATGCTGCGCAACCCCCTCGCGAGTCCCGACGTCATCGGCATCAGCTCGAGCGCCAGTGCGGCCGCCGTGACGGGGATCGTGGTTCTCGGTCTCGGCGAGACACCGGTCTCTTTCCTGGCGACCGGCGCAGCACTCGCCGCAGCCCTGTTGATCTACGTGCTCGCCTACAAGCGCGGCGGCTCCGGATCCCGACTGATCCTGATCGGTATCGGCGTGGCCGCCATTTGCAACAGCGTCGTCTCATACGTCATCTCCCGCGCCGCGGAGTGGGACCTTCAGACCGCTATGCGCTGGATCACGGGCAATCTCAACGACGCGAGCTGGGACAAGGTCCTGCCCCTCGCCGCGGTCATGGTGGTGGTCGTTCCCGCACTGCTTGTCCTGTCCCGCGATCTCGAACTGCTGCGTGTCGGCGACGAGGCTGCATCCGCTCTCGGTGTGCGAGTCGAACGCAGCCGGCTCCTGCTGATCATCGCGGCCGTCTGTCTGCTCGCCTTCGCGACCGCCGCTGCCGGCCCCATCTCGTTCGTGGCCTTCCTCGCAGGCCCCATCGCTGTGAGGGTGCTGGGCCCCGTCGGCTCCCCCGTCCTGCCGGCAGGACTCGTGGGCGCCGTCCTCGTGCTGGTGTCCGACTTCATCGCGCAGTACGCGCTGGGCACGCGCCTTCCCGTCGGCGTCGTGACCGGGGTGCTGGGCGCGCCCTACCTCGTCTACCTGCTCATCCGCAGCAGTCGAGCCGAAGGAACCTCCCAATGACCGTTGAACACACCCTCGCCGCCGACGCGCTCACTCTCGCGTACGGGGAGAGGACCATCGTCGACGGACTGGATCTCGCGATCCCCGCGGGCCGGATTACGACCATCGTCGGCGCCAATGCGTGCGGGAAGTCCACGCTCCTGAAGGCCATGGCGCGCCTGCTCTCCCCGATCGCCGGCAGCGTCCTGCTCGACGGGAAAAGCATCCATCGCCTGCCGACACGACAGGTCGCTCGGGTCCTCGGGCTCCTCCCTCAGTCTCCGATCGCTCCCGACGGCATCGCGGTATCCGACCTCGTCAGCCGGGGCAGGCATCCGCATCAGGGCCCGCTCGCCCGATGGAACGCGGCCGACGACGCCGCAATCGCCGGCGCGCTCGAGGCGACCGGCACCACGCACCTGGCTGACCGTTCGGTCGACGAGCTCAGCGGCGGACAGCGTCAGCGGGTATGGATCGCGATGGCGCTGGCTCAGCAGACGGACCTGCTGCTCCTCGACGAGCCGACGACGTTCCTCGACATCAGTCACCAGATCGATGTGCTGGACCTGCTGACCGATCTGAACCGCGATCGCGGGACCACCATCGTGATGGTGCTCCACGACCTCAACCTCGCAGCCCGTTACGCGGATCATCTCGTCGCCATGGTCGACGGCCGCATCCTCGCCGCGGGGGCGCCCGAGAGCGTCCTGACCACGGACGTCGTGCGCACGGTCTTCGGCCTGGAGAGCAGGATCATGCCCGATCCGCTGACCGGTCGCCCGATGGTCATCCCGCTCGGACGTCACCACACGATCACCGACGCGGACGCTCCTGCCTGACGCGTCTGCCGTCTACTCGACGCGTTCGGCGACCCCTCGTCGCCAATACCCCATGAAGGCCACGCGCTTGCGATCGACGCCGTTGCCCTGGACGAGCAGTCGCCGCAGTGTCTTGACGGTCTGCGACTCGCCGGCGATCCAGGCGTAGAACTCACCCTCCGAGTCCTCGGGGCTATCCCACAGGAGTTCACGATCGACGTCGACGTCCTCGAGCTCCTGCGCACGGGGCGCGGCTGCGCGGGCGAGCACGTCAGCGGCGGCATCCGTCCATGAGGTGACGGCCGCGATGAGCGCCTCGCCGTGGGCGCGCTCGTCACGCGCCAGCCACGTCACACGGGCATGCGTCGCGATCGGGAGCGCATCCTGCGGGGAGGGAACCTCGATGAACGCGTCGACGTCAGTGTCGGAGGGCAGCGACTCGAGGATGCCGGAGATGGCCGGTGCCGCCGTCTCGTCACCGGCGAGCAGGAGCCTGCGTGCGCTGCCAGGGTGCCAGTCGACACCCAGATGGGAATCCGGACTGCGCTGGTCAGGCCCGACGATCACGATCTCGTCACCGGGAACGGCCGCCTCCGCCCACGCGCCGGCCGGGCCGGGATCGTGGTGCAGCACGAAGTCGATGTCGACCTCGCCTCCGGCGGGATCGACCCGGCGCACGGTGTACGTGCGGAAGGGCGTCCGCTCCGCGGGCGCCAACGCGCGCCAGCGGGTGTACCAGTCGCCGTTGGCCATCGCCTGCTCATCGCGCTGACCCACGTCGCAGACGCGGCCATCCGCACCGGGGAACAGAACCTTCAGTCGCTGGTCCCGGCCAGCGGTGCCGAAATGCTTGAAGTCCGGGCCGGTGAACGTGAGACGCGCGAAGTGCGGAGAGAGTCGCACGACCCGCGATACACGCGCGATGTACGGGCGGTAGGAAGGGCGAGTCACGAGGGCTGTCACCTGTTAAGGGTATCCTTACCTGAACGGATGCCCAAGCTCGTCAACGGACCGCAGCGATCCGCTCGATCGCTTCGGCCAGCACCTCCGGTGCGCAGCCCAGCGTGAGTCGGATGTGTCCGGCTCCGCCGGCTCCGAACGCGGGACCGGAGTGGACGGCTACGCGCGCCTCGCGCAGGATGCGCCGTGCGGGCGTGTCGCCCCAGCCGTAGCGGGAGAGATCCACCCACCCCAGGTAGCCGGCGTCAGGCGGACGATAGCCCGCATCCGGCAGGTGCGCCGCGAGCAGCGTGCGCAGCAACTCGACGTTCGCATCGAGCGCGAGGGCTTGCGCGTCCAACCAGGCATCGGACTCGTCCGAGAACGCAGCCACCGTCGCCAGGGCGCCGAACAGCCCGGTGCGCCAGGAGACCTCGTCGGGAAGCGCACGCAGCACGGCGTGAGTCCGCTCGTGCGCGGCCACCATGATCGCGCACTTCAGCCCCGCCAGGTTGAACGCCTTGCTTGCAGAGACCACGGCGTAGCCGCACCGCGCGGCCTCGTCCGAGACGGAGAGGAACGGGGTCACGACCCTTCCGGAGCGCGGCAGTGGGGCATGGATCTCGTCGCTGACGACGACCGCCCCGTGGCGCACGGCGATCTCCGCCAGCTGACGCAGCACGTCGGGCGCATGGATCGTGCCGGTCGGGTTGTGCGGGTTGCAGAGGAGGATGGCGCGCGCACCGTCGCGGAACGCGGCCTCGATCCCCTCGAGGTCCAGCCCGCACCCTGCCCCGGCGTCTCGCAGCGGTACGGGCTGTACGATCCCGCCTGCTTCGGGCACGGCTTCGAAGAACGGCGGATACACGGGTGGCGTGATGACGACACGGTCCCCGGGCACGATGACCCGACGCAGGATCTCGACGACGCCCATGATGACGTCCCCGGTGATCCGCATCCGCGCGGGATCCGGCTCCCAACCCAGGCGTCGCGAAGCGAAGGCCGTGTACGCAGCCGTCACACCAGGATCCGCGGGTGTGTAGCCGGTGTCGCCGCGAGAGACGGCCTCCTGCAACGCCCGGCTGATGGCGGGAGCGAGCGGGTAGTCCGTCTCCGCGACGAACAGCGGGATGACGTCGTCCGGGTACGACCGCCACTTCGCGCTCCGGCGCCCGCGCAGTTCGTCGAGGGGAAGGGCGCGAAGGGGCTCGATCGTCACAGAACGAGCCTAGCGACGGAGGTCAGATCGCGAAGCCGAGGGCCCGCATCATGTCGCGGCCGTCATCCGTGATCCGCTCCGGTCCCCACGGCGGCATCCATACCCAGTTGATCCGGAACCGTTCGACGACCGAATCCAACGCCTGCGCCGTCTGCTCCTCGAGCACGTCCGTCAGCGGGCACCCGGCCGAAGTCAGCGTCATATGGATGACGAGAGCGTCGTTCTCGTCATCCCAAGCAAGGTCGTAGATGAGACCCAGGTCGACGACGTTGACACCCAGTTCGGGGTCCATGACGTCCTTCAGAGCCTCGGTGACCTCGTCGTACTTCTCCGGGGTGATCGTCGCGGTCATAGTCGAATCCTACGCGCCGGCCTGCACACCGGGCTCGAGGAACCGATCGTAGCCCTCGTTCTCGAGGCGCTCGGCGAGCTCGGGACCGCCCTCCTCCGCGACGCGGCCGTTGACGAGCACGTGCACGAAGTCGGGGCGGATGTAGTTCAGGATGCGGGTGTAGTGCGTGATGAGCAGAACACCGAGGTCGGTCTCGGCCTTGGCGCGGTTCACGCCCTCGGACACGATCTTCAGCGCGTCGACATCGAGACCGGAGTCGGTCTCGTCGAGAATTGCGACCTTGGGCTTGAGCAGCTCGAGCTGAAGGATCTCGTGACGCTTCTTCTCGCCGCCCGAGAAGCCCTCGTTGACGTTGCGCTGGGCGAACTTCGCGTCCATGCGCAGGTTGCTCATGGCTGCCTTGACGTCCTTGGTCCAGGTGCGGATGGCCGGAGCTTCGCCGTCGATGGCGGTCTTGGCCGTACGCAGGAAGTTGGTGACCGTGATTCCGGGAACCTCGACGGGGTACTGCATCGCGAGGAACAGGCCCGCCCGGGCACGCTCGTCGACGCTCATCTCGAGGACGTCCTCGCCGTCGAGGGTGATCGAGCCGCCGGTCACGGTGTACTTCGGGTGTCCGGCGATCGTGTAGGCGAGCGTCGACTTGCCCGATCCGTTCGGGCCCATGATGGCGTGGGTCTCACCGGTGCGGATCGTCAGCGTGACGCCGTTCAGGATGGGGGTGGTCCCCTCATCGGTCTCGACCGTCACGTGGAGGTCGCGGATCTCGAGCACAGACATGTCAGTTCCTTCGTCAGTCGACGTTCTTCGTCACGGCGGGATCGATCAGGACATCGTCTCCCTCGATCGTGACTTCATACACGGGCACCGGCTCGTACGCCGGCAGGTTCAGGGGCTTTCCGGTGCGCAGCGAGAATGCGGAACCGTGCGCCCAGCACTCCAGCGTGTCCCCCTCGACGAATCCGTCGGAGAGCGAGATGTCGCCGTGCGTGCAGGTGTCGCCGATCGCGTGCACCTCGCCGTTGCCGTCGAGCACGACGGCCATCGGCACGCCGTCGATCTCGACGCGGCGCGCCTCGTCCTGCTGCAGCTCGCTCAGAGCGCACACTCGTGTCGCGCTCACCGCTGCTCCCCCGCAAGCTCGGCTTCGATCGCATCCACGAGACGCTCCTCGAGCTCGGCGATGCCGATCTTCTGCACGATCTCCATGAGGAATCCGAGCACGACGAGGCGACGCGCCTGCTCCGCGTCGATGCCTCGAGCCTGCAGGTAGAACAACTGCTCGTCGTCGAAACGACCGGTGGCACTGGCGTGCCCCGCTCCGCGGATGTCTCCCGTCTCGATCTCGAGGTTCGGGATGGAATCGGCCCGCGCACCGTCGGTCAGGACCAGGTTACGGTTGGCCTCGTACGAGTCGGTGCCGACGGCATCCGGCCCGATCAGCACGTCGCCGATCCAGACGGAGTGGGCGGTATCGCCCTGCAGCGCACCCTTGTAGAGCACGTCGCCGACGGTCTGCGCACCCTTGTGGTGCAGATACACCTGGCTTTCGAGGTGCTGACCGGCATCCGCGAAGGAAAGACCGTACAGCTCGCCGCGCGCGCCGGTGCCGGCGAGCTCCACGTTCGGGTTCACGCGCACGACGCCACCGCCGAAAGACACGACGACGTGGCGCAGGCTGGCGTCACGGTCGACACGCGCCTGATGCGCGGCCAGGTGCACCGCTTCGTCGTCCCATTCCTGGAGCGTGACCAGCGTGAGGGCGGCGCCGTCGCGGACGATGATCTCCACGTTCTCGGCGAGCTGCGCGACACCCGCATGGCGCAGAAGCACCGTCGCCCGCGCATTCGGCTGCGCCTCGATGACCAGATGGGCGTGCGCGCGGCCGCCCGCGCCGCGGAGGTCGACAACGACAGGCTCGCTCAGTTCGGCACCCGCGGGGATGCTGAGATACAGCGCCTCTGCGGAGCGCTCCCAGGCGATCGCCGCGCTGAGGTCCTCCGCCGTGAAGACCTCGCCACGCGGCGCCTGGTCGGCCGACAGGCCGGCCGCCGCCAACGGCCCCGTCACGGAGACCGCGACGGCACCGGCATCACCCGCGACATCCTCGAGGAGGCTTCGGATGCGGTCGATCGGCGTGTGCTTCCAGTTGACCTCGCGGCCGCTCGGCACCTCGAAGAAGGCGACCTGGTTCGCACGCGGGCGCTCCGAACGGGTCTGCACCGGCACGAACGCGGCGGCAGGGTCGACGTGCCCCTTCGCGGTCTCGACCACGGGGGCTTCGGCCTGGGGGCTCATCCGACGCTGCCTTCCATGCCCATCTCGATGAGCTTGTTCAACTCCAGTGCGTACTCCATCGGCAGTTCGCGCGCGATGGGCTCGATGAACCCGCGCACGATCATCGCCATCGCCTCGTCCTCCGCGAGACCACGGCTCATCAGGTAGAAGAGCTGCTCCTCGCTGACCTTCGAGACCGTCGCCTCGTGCCCCAGCTGGACGTCGTCGACGCGGATGTCGATAGCGGGGTACGTGTCGGAGCGCGAGATCGTGTCGACCAGCAGCGCGTCGCAACGCACCGTGTTGGCCGAGTGATGGGCGTTCGCGTCGACGCGGACCTCGCCGCGGTACCCTGCCCGCCCGCCGCCGCGCGCGATCGACTTCGAGACGATCGAGGACTGCGTGTAGGGCGCCATGTGGATCATCTTGGCCCCGGCGTCCTGGTGCTGACCGGGCCCGGCGAACGCCACCGACAGGGTTTCGCCCTTCGCGTGCTCCCCCATGAGGTAGATCGAGGGGTACTTCATCGTGACCTTCGACCCGATGTTGCCGTCGACCCACTCCATGGTGGCGCCCTCGTGCGCGACGGCGCGCTTGGTCACCAGGTTGTAGACGTTGTTCGACCAGTTCTGGATCGTCGTGTAGCGCACGCGAGCGTTCTTCTTCACGATGATCTCGACGACCGCCGAGTGCAGCGAGTCGCTCTTGTAGATGGGAGCCGTGCAGCCCTCGATGTAGTGGACGTACGACCCCTCATCGGCGATGATCAGCGTCCGCTCGAACTGGCCCATGTTCTCCGTGTTGATACGGAAGTACGCCTGCAGCGGGATCTCCACGTGCACGCCCTTGGGGACGTAGACGAACGATCCGCCGGACCACACGGCCGTGTTCAAGGCTGCGAACTTGTTGTCACCGGCGGGGATCACGGTGCCGAAGTACTCCTCGAAGAACTCCGGGTGCTCCTTCAACGCCGTGTCAGTGTCCATGAAGATGACGCCCTGCGCCTCCAGATCCTCCTGGATCTGGTGGTAGACGACCTCGGACTCGTACTGCGCTGCGACGCCCGCCACCAGCCGTGACCGCTCGGCCTCGGGGATGCCGAGCTTCTCGTACGTGTTGCGGATGTCCTCGGGGAGGTCTTCCCAGGACTGCGCCTGCTTCTCCGTCGACCGAACGAAGTACTTGATGTTCTCGAAGTCGATGTCGCTGAGGTCTGCGCCCCAGGTCGGCATCGGCTTGCGGCCGAACAGCTGGAACCCCTTCAGACGGGTCTTCAGCATCCATTCGGGCTCGGCCTTGAGTGCCGAGATGTCGCGCACGACGGCCTCGGTGAGGCCGCGCTTCGCGCTCGCACCGGCGGCGTCGGGGTCGTGCCATCCGAACTCGTACACCCCCAGACCTTCGAGCTCCGGGCGGTCGATCAGCACATCCGACATCACACTCTCCTTATTGGACCGCAACGGTGTCACCCGCCCCGGCATCCGCCGCCCCGTCGAGTCTGCGGGGACGAACGCCGCTCTCGGGCCCTCATCATGGGCGCTCACGCGGCGCCTAAACTGTTGTCGATGCACCCTGCGCGAAGCGCGGCATCGCAACAATCACGATTCTACAGGTTCCCCCTGACTTCCGGGCCGCGTCCGGGGTCCGGAACGGGCCGGAGGACACATGCCCGCTCGCACCGCTCTGCCCGAATCCGATCACGTCTCCGGAGCCTCCGGAATCGTGGTGCGACGCCCGTTGCGCGTCGTCGCATGGCTCTCGTTCCTGACCGAGGTCATCATCATCGGAACGGGTGGCGCCGTGCGACTGACCGGGTCGGGACTGGGCTGCTCGGAGTGGCCGCTGTGCACGCCCGAGTCCCTCGTGCCGCTGCCCGAGCAGGGCATCCATGGCCTCATCGAGTTCGGCAACCGGACCATGACGGGTGTCGTGGGCATCGTCGCAGTGGCCGTCGTGCTGCTGACGCTCCACGCGATCGCGGGCCGCCCCGCGGTCATGCGGGCGCTCGTGTTCGCCGTCGGCGGCATCGTCCTGGCCGTCCCTATCTACGCGCTGGCAGCCGCCTTCGATCTGCCTGCCTTCGGCTTCGCGTCCGGCGCCCTCCTCGCGGCGGTGATCGCGGCGGCGATCGATTCCGCGCGGCGACTCCCTCGACGTCGCGACCTGTCGACACTCGCGTGGATCGTGCTGGCCGGCGTCATGGCCCAGGCCGTGGTCGGCGGGTTCGCGGTCCTCACGGACCTGAACCCCTTCCTCGTGGGCTTCCACTACACCTGCTCGCTGCTGCTCGTCTGCGTCGCTGCGGCGTACCTGGTGCGACTCGACGCGACCGAGGGCCCACGTGCGCGCGTCGTCCCGCTGTGGTTCCAGATCGGTGCGCACGTGACCGGTCTGGTCCTCGCCGTGACGATCCTCTTCGGGGTACTCACCACGGGCTCCGGGCCGCACTCGGGCGACGCCAACGTGATCCGCGAGGGATTCGACGCGACGGTGCTCGCCCACGTGCACGCGTGGCCCGGCTACGTTCTCGCAGCTCTCGTGCTGGCGCTGACGATCAGCGCATGGGTCCTGCGCCTCGAGCCCCGACGGTGGCTCCTCGTACTGATCGTCGCCATCGCCGTGCAGGTGACCGTCGGAGTGTGGCAGGCGCGAGAGGGGCTTCCCGAGCTTCTCGTGGGGATCCACATGGTGCTCGCCTCGCTGTCCGCGGCGGCGTACACGGTCGTCGTCCTTCGTCTGAAGAGGCCGGTCGCAGTCGAGCGCTCCTCAGCAGACGCATAGACGCATCATCGAACACACCTGGATTCACCCGCGAGGGTGGCCAGGTCGCGGCAACCGTTGCCGCGCGTTCGAGGAGTGATCCACATGACGACCCGTCCCCGCCTGTCCCGCAGCATCCCGTTCTGGGGGCTCATCGCAGGCTCCGCCGCCGCCGTCGGCTTCGGTGCCTGGCTCACGATCGACAAGATCTCGGTCATGACCTCCACCCTCACCGACGGCAGTGCGACCGGCGTCGAGGTGTATGCCGGCCAGGCGTGGGCCCTGCTCGGTGCCGTCATCGCCGGTGCGGGCCTCGTCGGCCTCGTCGCGGCCCTCGCCCTCGGCGCAGCGCGCAGTCTCGTCACCCCGACGGTGGACGTCGTCGAGACCATCACGTGGCAGGACGAGGCAGAGCCGGTCGAGGCCGAGACGGCGCCCGACGTCCCCGCCGACGCCGCTTCCGCGCCGGAGAACGAGGTCGAGGCACCCGCAGAGCAGCCGATCACCCGCTGATCCGGCGACGCCCACGCGAAGCGACGACCCCTCGGCCCCGTCTTGCGGGCCGAGGGGTCTTCGCGTGTCGCGTCTCGATCAGAACGACAGCCGCAGCAGCGGGTCGACGGCGATGGCGACGAACAGCAACGTCAGATACGTGATCGAGGCGTGGAAGACGCGCATAGGTCGCGGTTCGGTGCCGCGCACGGCACGGGAGTAGAGCCGGTGTGACTCGTAGAGGAACCAGCCGCCGAAAACGAGAGCCGAGATGGAGTAGACCAGGCCCATGGACGCCACCGGGATCAGCAGGAGCGAGCAGGCCACCGTCGCCCACGCGTAGAGGATGACCTGGAGACCGACCTGGGATCCGGAGCGCGTCGCACCGAGCATCGGGACGTCGACGTTCTCGTACTGGTCCTTGTACTTCATGGACAGCGGCCAGTAGTGCGGCGGCGTCCAGAGGAAGATCAGCAGGAACAGGATGAGGGGCGCCCAGGAGAGCGATCCCGTCACCGCCGACCAGCCGATGACGACCGGGAAGCAGCCCGCGATGCCGCCCCACACGATGTTCTGCTCGGTGCGGCGCTTGAGCAGGATCGTGTAGATGACGACGTAGAAGAAGATGGCCCCCGCGGACAAGGCTGCGGCGAGCCAGTTCGTGGTCAGAAGCAGCCAGACGGTCGAGACGACGGCCAAGGTCCACGCGAAGATCAGGGCGCCGCGGGGCGAGACCTCGCCCGTCACCAGCGGCCGGTTCACCGTGCGCTGCATGTGCGCGTCGATGTCGCGATCGAGGTACATGTTGAACGCTGCGGCGGAACCCGCGCTCAGCGATCCGCCGATGACGGTCGCCAGCACCAGCCAGAGATCAGGCAGCCCGTTCTGCGCCAGGATCATGACCGGCACCGTCGTCACGAGCAGCAGTTCGAGCACGCGCGGCTTCGTCAGGGTGATGTAGGCGCGCACCTTCCGGCCCATGGAGAGACGGACAGCGGATGCGGGCTCGCCCTGGCTCGTCGTCATGATGTCCATCTGCTGCGTTGTCGCCCCTCGTCAAGCTCCAGACCAGTCTATGCTGAAACCACACGCGCGCCTGCCGTGGTCGTGCCCCTCCGGGGCCGAACCCATCGGCCCTCTGTGGCGCACTCCTCTTTGTGAAAGGCGGTCCCGTGGCCGATTTGCGTTGGGATGAGATTGATGCACGCGCCGTGGACACGGCCCGCATCCTCGCGGCGGATGCGGTGGAGAAGGTGGGCAACGGTCATCCCGGCACCGCGATGAGCCTCGCCCCCGCTGCCTATCTGCTCTACCAGCGGGTGCTGCGCCACGACCCCGCCGACCCGCACTGGATCGGCCGCGACCGCTTCATCCTCTCCGTGGGCCACTCCTCGCTCACGCAGTACGTGCAGCTGTACCTGGGCGGATTCGGTCTCGAGCTGAGCGACCTCGAGTCGCTGCGCACCTGGGGCTCGCTAACGCCGGGCCACCCGGAGTACGGCCACACCAAGGGTGTCGAGATCACCACCGGCCCGCTGGGGCAGGGCCTCGCCTCCTCCGTCGGGTTCGCCTACGCCGCCCGTTACGAGCGCGGACTGTTCGACCCCGAGGCACCGGCCGGAACCTCTCCCTTCGACCACTTCGTCTACGTGATCGCCGGCGACGGAGATCTGCAGGAAGGTGTGACGAGCGAGGCG
The DNA here is from genome assembly GCA_029959545.1 of Microbacteriaceae bacterium PS02066. Taxonomy (GTDB): domain Bacteria; phylum Actinomycetota; class Actinomycetes; order Actinomycetales; family Microbacteriaceae; genus Microbacterium; species Microbacterium binotii. Next base: position 139,658 of record JASCPH010000002.1, read on the forward strand.
TCCTCGCTCGCGGGACACCAGCAGCTCGGCAACCTCGTCGTCATCTACGACTCCAACCAGATCTCGATCGAGGACGACACGAACGTCGCCTTCACCGAGGACGTCGCCGCGCGTTACAAGGCGTACGGCTGGCAGGTCCAGACCGTGGACTGGAAGAAGACGGGCCAGTACGTCGAGGACGTCGCGGAGCTCTACGCGGCCATCGAGCGCGCGAAGGGCGAGACCGACAAGCCGTCGCTCATCATCCTCAAGACGATCATCGGCTGGCCCTCCCCGGGCAAGCAGAACAGCGGCAAGATCCACGGTGCGGCCCTCGGCGCCGACGAACTCGCTGCCACCAAGAAGGTCCTCGGGTTCGACCCCGAGAAGAACTTCGCCGTGGCAGAGGACGTCATCGCCCACACGCGCGAGCTCGTGCAGCGCGGCGAGCAGGCCAAGGCCGAGTGGCAAAAGTCCTTCGACGCCTGGGCTGCCGCCAACCCCGAGCGCAAGGCGCTTCTCGACCGTCTCGAGGCGCGCGAGCTCCCCGCCGACATCGCCGACGCTCTGCCTGTCTTCGAGGCAGGCAAGGACGTCTCGACCCGTGCCGCCAGCGGCCAGGTCATCAACGCCCTCGCGGCACAGCTGCCCGAGCTCTGGGGCGGCTCGGCCGACCTGGCCGAGTCGAACCTCACCACGATCAAGGATGCGCGCTCGTTCATCCCCCAGCAGTGGTCGACGCACGAGTGGACCGGCTCGCCCTACGGCCGAGTCCTGCACTTCGGCATCCGCGAGCACGCCATGGGTGCGATCCTCAACGGGATCGTGCTGCACGGACCGACGCGTCCGTTCGGCGGCACGTTCCTGATCTTCAGCGACTACATGCGTCCGCCGGTGCGTCTGGCAGCGCTGATGAACATCCCCACGGTCTTCGTCTGGACGCACGACTCGGTCGCTCTCGGTGAGGACGGCCCCACGCACCAGCCGATCGAGCAGCTCGCGACGCTGCGCGCCATCCCGAACTTCTCGATGGTCCGCCCCGCGGACGCCAACGAGACCGCCGTGGTCTGGCTCGAGATGCTGCGCCGCACGGCCGGCCCCTCCGGCATCGCGCTCACCCGCCAGAACATCCCGGTGTTCGAGCGCGGCGACGGCGCCGCGTCCGGCGACGTGTTCGCCTCCGCGGACAACGCGGTCAAGGGCGCATACGTTCTGGCCGAGGCTCCCGGCGGCACGCCCGACGTGCTGCTGATCGCCACAGGTTCGGAAGTACAGCTGGCCGTCGAAGCCCGTGCGACCCTCGCTCAGGAGGGTGTGGCGGCGCGCGTCGTCTCCGTTCCCTCGCTCGAGTGGTTCGCCGAGCAGGACGCCGAGTACCGCGAGTCCGTCCTGCCGTCTTCGGTCAAGGCGCGCGTCTCGGTGGAGGCCGGCTCCGCGCTCACCTGGCAGGGCATCGTCGGCGACGCCGGTCGCTCTGTCGCCATCGAGCACTTCGGAGCCTCCGCCGACTACAAGACGCTGTTCCAGAAGTTCGGGATCACCACCGAAGCCGTCGTCACCGCCGCTCGCGAGTCCATCGCCGCGGCTGCCGAGTAAGTACGAGGAGAAGCAAGAACATGAGCACCCCCACCGAACAGCTCGCCGCAGCGGGCGTCAGCATCTGGCTCGACGACCTCTCCCGTGAGCGCATCACGACGGGCAACCTCAGCGCGCTGATCTCTGACCGCACAGTCTCCGGCGTCACCACCAACCCGACGATCTTCGCCGGTGCCCTCTCGAAGGGCGAGGCGTACGCCGAGCAGGTCGCCACCCTGGCCGCTGCCGGCGCGGACGTCGACACGGCGATCTTCGAGATCACGACGGACGATGTCCAGGCAGCCTCGGACATCTTCCGGCCGGTCTACGACGCCACGAACGGTGTCGACGGGCGGGTGTCGATCGAGGTCTCCCCCGACCTCGCCCACGACACCGCCGCGACCGTCGCGCAGGCCAAGGAGCTGTGGGCCAAGGTCGACCGCCCCAACGCGCTCATCAAGATCCCCGCGACCAAGGCGGGGCTCCCGGCGATCACCGAAGTCATCGGCGCAGGCATCTCCGTCAACGTGACACTCATCTTCAGCCTGGAGCGCTACGCCGCCGTCATCGACGCGTACCTGTCCGGTCTCGAGAAGGCGCGTGACGCAGGCATCGACATCTCCGGCCTGCAGTCGGTGGCGTCGTTCTTCGTCTCGCGCGTGGACACCGAGGTGGACAAGCGCCTGAAGGCCATCGGCACGGATGAGGCGACCGCCCTGCTGTCCCAGGCGGGCCTGGCCAACGCACGCCTCGCGTACGAGCTGTTCGAGCGCGAGTTCGGCTCCCCGCGCGCGCAGGCGCTGCTCGAGGCCGGTGCGAATCTGCAGCGTCCGCTCTGGGCCTCCACGGGAGTCAAGGACCCGGCCCTGCCCGACACCCTGTACGTGACCGAACTCGTCGCAGCGGGCACCGTGAACACGATGCCCGAGAAGACGCTCGAGGCCACCTTCGACCACGGCGTCATCGAGGGCGACACCATCACGGGAAACATCGAGGCGGCCCACGCCTTCTTCGACCAGCTCGCCGCTGTCGGCGTCGACTTCGCCGACGTCACCCAGACGCTGGAGGACGAGGGCGTCGAGAAGTTCATCGTGTCCTGGCACGAGCTGCAGGAGACGGTGGAGACGGCGCTCAAGGCTGCGCGATGAGCTTCGACATCCACGTCAGCGGCGACGTCCGCGACGTGGTCGAGGCGGAGCTCCCCGCTCTCGTCGACTCGCTGATCGCCTCCGGCATCACGGCCGGCGACCCGGACCTCTGGGGTCCGGGCGCCGCCGCGGATGCCGCCGAGCGTCTCGGCTGGGTCCAGGCCGTCACCGTGTCGCGACCGCTGGTCGAGGAGATCGTGACGCTTCGCGAGGTCCTGCGCGCCGACGGCGTCACGCGCATCGTGCTGGCAGGGATGGGCGGATCGTCTCTCGCTCCCGAAGTGATCGCCGCGACGACGGGGGTGCCGCTGGTGGTCCTGGACTCCACCGCACCCGGCGAGGTCGCGGCCGCCATCGGCGGCGACGCCGAAGCGGGCGGTCTCGCGCAGACGGCGCTTGTCGTCTCGTCGAAGTCAGGATCCACGATCGAGACGGACTCCGCCAAGCGCGCCTTCGAAGCGGCCTACCGCGCGGCGGGCATCGACCCGGCGAGTCGCATCGTCGTCGTCACCGACCCCGGATCGCCGCTCGCAGAGTCCGCGGATGCCGACGGCTACCGTCTGTTCACCGCTGACCCCAGCGTCGGCGGACGGTACTCCGCGCTGACCGCATTCGGGCTCGTCCCCGCGGGCCTCGCGGGCGTCGACATCGGCGCGCTCCTCGACGAGGCGGAGGCGACGCTGCTCGAGGTCGCCATCGACGACCCGCGCAACCCTGCGCTGGTGCTCGCGGCGGCCATCGCCGGTGGAGGTGCTTCGCGCAAAGACAAGCTCGGTCTCATCACCGACGGCACGCACATCGTCGGACTGCCCGCGTGGATCGAGCAGCTCGTCGCGGAGTCCACGGGGAAGGACGGCACCGGCATCCTTCCCGTTGTCCTGCTGCCGGTCTCCCCGGAAGTCGAGAAGACGCCCGCCGACCTGCAGCTGCTGCGCCTGGTCGACAACGTGCGGCACGATCACCTGTTCGAGCACCACCACGGCGAGATCCTCGTCACAGGTTCGCTCGGCGCGCAGTTCGTCGTCTGGGAGTACGCGACGGCGATCGCAGGGCGAATGCTGAACATCAATCCCTTCGACCAGCCTGACGTCGAGGCAGCCAAGGTCGCCGCGCGGGCTCTCCTGGACAACCGTCCCGCGCCCACTCCCGCCGCCTTCGTGCAGGACGGCATCGAGGTCCGCGTGTCCGACCCGTCTCTTGCGGCGAGCGGTACGTTGACCGGGGTTCTCGACGCGCTCTGGGCCCTCATCCCTGAGAAGGGGTACGTGGCCGTGCAGGCCTACGTGGACCGGCGAGAGCTCGCCGCGCTCGAGGGGCTGCGAGAGCTGATCGCCGCTGACTCTGGTCGTCCCACGACGTTCGGGTGGGGTCCGCGGTTCCTGCACTCGACCGGTCAGTATCACAAGGGTGGTCCCGCCGACGGTGTGTTCCTGCAGATCCTGCAGCACCCGCAGACGGATCTGGCCATCCCCGGTCGCCCCTTCACTTTCGGCGAACTGATCGCCGCGCAGGCCGCCGGTGACGCATCCGTGTTGGCCGACGAGCACGCGCGCCCGGTCGTCACGCTCACCCTCGTCGACGCGCAAGCCGATGTGCTCGCGCTGTTCGACGCCGCCCAGTAGGAGACAGATTCTCGATGACTGCCGAGATCTCGCGGGGGCACAACCCCCTTCGCGACCCGGATGACCGACGCCTGAGCCGGATCGCGGGCCCTAGCGCGCTCGTGATCTTCGGTGTGACAGGTGACCTGTCGCGCAAGAAGCTCATGCCCGCGGTCTACGACCTCGCCAATCGCGGCCTCCTGCCGCCCGGATTCGGGCTGGTCGGGTTCGCCCGCCGAGACTGGGAGGACGAGGACTTCGCCGAGGTCGTGCGCGACGCGGTGAAGCAGTACGCCCGCACCGAGTTCCGTGACGAGACCTGGGAGCAGCTGCTCCAGGGCATCCGCTTCGTGCAGGGACAGTTCGACGACCTCGACGCGTTCCGTCGGCTTCGCGAGACCGTCGAGAAGCTCGACGTCGAACGCGGCACGATGGGAAACCACGCGTACTACCTGTCTATCCCGCCGCGTGACTTCCCGATCGTCGCCGAACAGCTCAAGGCATCCGGCCTCGTGGACGACACCGCCGACGGCGCAGATCGCTGGCGCCGAGTCGTCATCGAGAAGCCCTTCGGTCACGACCTCGAGTCGGCGCGCGAGCTGAACGACGTCGTGCGCTCCGCCTTCCCGGCGGACTCGATCTTCCGCATCGATCACTACCTGGGCAAGGAGACGGTCCAGAACATCCTGGCGCTGCGCTTCGCCAATGAGCTGTACGAGCCCATCTGGAACCGCAACTACGTCGATCACGTGCAGATCACCATGGCCGAGGACATCGGCGTGGGCGGGCGAGCCGGGTACTACGACGGGATCGGCGCGGCGCGCGACGTCATCCAGAACCACCTGCTGCAGCTGCTGGCTCTGACAGCGATGGAGGAGCCGATCACCTTCGATGCTGCGCAGCTGCGCGCCGAGAAGGAGAAGGTGCTGGCGGCGGTCACACTGCCCGACGATCTGTCCACGGCGACCGCTCGCGGGCAGTACGCCGGCGGCTGGCAGGGCGGTGAGAAGGTGCTCGGCTTCCTCGAAGAAGATGGCATGGCCGCCGACTCGACGACAGAGACCTACGCCGCCATCAAACTCGATATCAACACCCGGCGCTGGGCGGGCGTTCCGTTCTATCTGCGCGCCGGCAAGCGCCTGGGTCGCCGAGTGACTGAGATCGCCGTCGTCTTCAAGCGCGCCCCCGAGCACCTATTCGGTCGCAGTCAGACCGACGGTCTCGGACAGAACGCGCTCGTGATCCGTGTGCAGCCGGATGAGGGTGTCACGATCCGCTTCGGGTCTAAGGTCCCCGGCGCTGACATGCAGGTGCGCGACGTGACGATGGACTTCGGCTACGGCCACGCGTTCACCGAGGCGAGCCCGGAAGCCTACGAACGCCTCATCCTCGACGTGCTCCTGGGTGACCCTCCGCTCTTCCCCCGCCATGAAGAGGTGGAGCTCAGCTGGAAGATCCTCGACCCGATCGAGAAGTTCTGGTCGGAGCAGTCCGGCCCGCTCGAACAGTACTCCCCCGGTTCATGGGGACCGCAGTCCGCGGACGAGCTCCTCGCCCGCGATGGTCGCACCTGGAGGCGCCCGTGATCATCGATCTGCCCGACACCACCGTCAGCAAGATCTCCCGCGCCCTGGTCAACGTTCGCGAGGAGGGCGGAGCGGTCGCTCTCGGTCGTGTCCTGACACTCATCATCGCCACGCGCCGCGGCATCGAGGAGGAAGCGATCGAGGCCGCAAACGATGCATCCCGCGAGCACCCCATGCGCGTCATCGTGCTCATGCTCGACAACCCGAAGGCCCAGCCGCGCCTGGATGCGGAGATTCGCGTCGGCGGCGACGCCGGTGCGAGCGAGGTCATCCTGCTGCACGCGCACGGGCCGGCGGGCTCGAACGCCGAAAGCTTGGTGACTGGTCTGCTCCTTCCCGATGCGCCCGTCGTCGCCTGGTGGCCCGCGGACACCCCCGAGGTTCCCTCGCGCTCCGACATCGGCAAAATCGCTCAGCGCCGCATCACGGACGCCGCGATGCAGGGCGACCCGCACGAGTGGGTGCTCAACCTGGGCGGGCACTACGCGCCCGGCGACACCGATCTCGCCTGGACGCGACTGACGCGCTGGCGCGAGCAGCTCGCGGCGGTCCTGGATCAGCCTCCGTACGAGCCGATCACAGCCGTCGAGGTCCTCGGCGGCGGCGATTCGCCGTCTACGCCCCTGCTGGCCGCCTGGCTCCGTCTGCAGCTGAAGGTGGACGTGACCTGGCGCTATCTCGACAGCGAGGAATGGGCGAGCGGCATCAAGTCCGTCCGACTCACACGCGCCAGCGGTGACATCGTGCTCGAACGCCCCGACGCGCTGACGGCCGTACTGACCCAGCCGGGACAGCCGAGCCACGAGCTGGCCTTCCCTCGGCGGTCGCTGCGCGAATGCCTGGCCGAGGAGCTGCGACGTCTGGATGCCGATCTGCTGTACGGTCGCGTCGTCACCGAGGGCATTGCCCTCATCAAGCACTGATACGAGGAGCATGATGCCCGAGGCCACCGAGAAGCAGGTCGTCGTCCGCTCGGACCCCGATCGGATCGCCCGCGCTGTGGCCCGTCGCCTGCTGAGCCGGATCGCGAAGCGGGTCGTGGAGGGGAAGCTGGCCCACATCTCGTTGACCGGAGGGTCTATGGGTGGGCGCGTGCTCGCCGCCGTCGCCGAGAACCCGCGGTGCCACGAGGTGGACTGGTCCCTCGTCCACTTCTGGTGGAGCGATGAGCGTTTCGTGCCGCGGGGATCAGAGGATCGTAACGACGCCGATGCGTTCACCGCTCTGCTCGATCGCATTCCGGTGCCGGCAGAGAACGTGCACACCATGGCGGCCAGCGACGACGGACTCAGCATCGAGGATGCGGCCGTCGCCTACGAAGCGGAGCTCGCCCGCTTCGCAGATCCCACCGTGGGGGCGTGGCCGTCGTTCGACGTCTGCTTCCTGGGGGTCGGGCCGGATGCGCACATCGCTTCGCTCTTTCCGGATCGTGGCGAGATCCAGGTGACGGACCGGGCGGCGCTGGCCGTTCGCGACGCACCGAAGCCGCCTCCGGAGCGAATCACGGTCACCCGACCCGTCATCAACTCCGCCAAGCGCGTGTGGCTGGTCCTCGTCGGCCCCGACAAGGCGTCCGTGCTCGCACTCGCCCTCGCAGGCGCCAGCTACCAGAGCGTTCCGGCGGCCGGCGCGAAGGGACGTAAGCGAACGGTCTTCTTCGTCGACGAGGCGGCCGCCGCAAAGGTCCCTGTCGAGCTCATCGACAGCGACTACTGAGAACATGGAAGAGCCCCGGTCGGCGACCGGGGCACTTCACGTGGACGCGGTGGGTCAGTCCTGCCCGCGACGCTCACCCAGCTTGTGCAGCGCCTCATCGAGGAGCTGTTCGGCCTCGTCGTCGGTGCGACGCTCCTTCACGTACGCGAGGTGAGTCTTGTAGGGCTCGGGCTTGGCCAGAGCAGGCGGATTCGCCTGATCGCGACCCGCCGGAAGGCCGGAGTGCGGCGAGTCGATCGTCTCCGGAATCTCCTCTTCGGCGATGCCGGCCGCGAAGTAGCGCACCGTCTCATTGCCCAGCGCGTCCCAGTACGACACCGCTACGCGGTCGGCGTGATAGCCGTGGTCCTGTTCCCCCATCGGCCCCGCACCCACGCGGGTACCCCGGATCGCGTTCCCGCCGGTGGCCATGATCAGACCAGCCCGGTGAACTTGGTGACCAGGCCGAGTGCCACGATCGAGATGAACCAGACGAGCGCAAGAACGATCGTGAACCGGTTCAGGTTGCGCTCGGCCAGGCCCGAGGAGCCCAGCGACGAACTCATGCCGCCGCCGAACATGTCGGACAGACCACCGCCGCGCCCCTTGTGGAGCAGGATCAGCAGCGTCAGCAGCAGGCTCGTAATGCCGAGAAGCACCTGGAGCACGAACTCGAGGATCTGCACTGTGTTCGTCACCCTTCTTGGCGATCCCAAGATCGCACAAGGAACAAGTATAGCCAACCGGCCGACCGGAGCCGTGAGACGGGGCCGAGCCCCGTCT
>JASCPH010000030.1 GCA_029959545.1 Microbacteriaceae bacterium PS02066
GCCCCGCCCTCGGCCGCCGCGAGCGCCGCCGTGAGCCCGGCGATGCCGCTGCCGACGACGACCGCCCTCATGCCGCGCTGCCCGAGGGCTTGGCCGCCAGCATCCGCTCGAGGGCGACACGCGCCGGGTCGGCGACGGAGGCGGGCACGGTGATGCGGTTGAGCGTCTCACCCTCGACGAGGCCCTCCAGCACCCAGGCGAGGTAGCCGGGGTGGATGCGGTACATCGTCGAGCACGGGCAGACCACGGGGTCGAGGCAGAAGATCTCGTGCTGCGGGTACTGTGCGGCGAGGCGCTGCACCAGGTTGATCTCGGTGCCGATCGCGAAGGTCGTGGGCTCGGTGGCCGCGGCGATCGCCTTGCGGATGTAGTCGGTGGAGCCCGCCTCGTCGGCGGCGTCCACGACGGCCATCGGGCACTCCGGGTGCACGATCACCCGGACGCCGGGGTGCTCGGCGCGCGCCTTGTCGATCTGGTCGACCGTGAACCGGCGGTGCACCGAGCAGAAGCCGTGCCAGAGGATGACGCGGGCGTCGGCGAGGGTCTGCTCGTCGCTGCCGCCGAGCGGCTTCGTCGGGTTCCACATCGGCATCTGCTCGAGCGGCACGCCCATGGCCTTCGCGGTGTTGCGCCCGAGGTGCTGGTCGGGGAAGAACAGCACCCGACGGCCCCGCGCGAACGCCCACTCGAGCACCGTGCGCGCGTTCGAGGAGGTGCAGACGATGCCGCCGTGGCGTCCGACGAAGCCCTTGATCGCCGCGGACGAGTTCATGTAGGTCACCGGCACGACCGGCACGAGGCCATCGGCGTCGGGGGTGTCCATGTCGCCGTAGAGCTCCTCCAGCTGCTCCCAGCATTCTTCGACCTGGTCGATGTCGGCCATGTCGGCCATGGAGCATCCGGCGGCGAGATTCGGAAGGATGACGGCCTGCTCGGGCTGCGAGAGCAGGTCGGCGGTCTCGGCCATGAAGTGCACGCCGCAGAAGACGATCGCCTCGGCGTCGGGGTGCTCGAGCGCGGCATTGGCGAGCTGGAACGAGTCGCCCACGTAGTCGGCGTGACGCACGACCTCCTCGCGCTGATAGAAGTGCCCGAGCACGACCACGCGGTCGCCCAGGGTCTCCTTCGCGCGGCGGATGCGGGCGTCGAGCTCGTCGTCGCTCGCGTCGCGATAGGCCTGAGGGAGCATGCCCTGGCGCGGGGAGCCGGTGGGGATCACATCGCCCATCGAGGCGCCCGGCCCGTATCCGGGGCGCGCATCGAAGTCCCACGGGCCCGCCGCGAGGTCGGTGTTGCAGGTGGACCCCGACCCGGCGCCCGAGACGATCGCCTGGATCTCGTGATCGACGGACGGATCGATGGGACGCGGCTGGATGGTCAGCGTCGTGCTCATGTCGTGCTCGATTCGTGACTTCGCGGGCGGCCGAGTGGGCCGCGATCGGCCAGCTCGACGTCCTGGTTGTAGCGGTACAGCCGTGCCGGCCGGTGACTCCCGGTGCGGAACGACTCGGTGGGGATCAGGGTGTTGCTGTTCTCGACCTGCCGGCGGAAGTTGGCGGGGTCGAGCTTGCGGTCGAGGATCGCCTCGTTGACCTCTCGCAGGTCCGCGAGCGTGAAGGCGTCCGGGAGCAGGCCGTGCGCGATGCGGCTGTAGCCGACCTTGTTGCGCAGTCGCCACAGGGCGTAATCGACGATCGCGTTGTGGTCGAAGGCGAGGCCCGGAAGATCGGTCGCCGTGAACCAGTCGACGTTCTCGGGCGCGTCTCCCGCCGCGGCGTGCGCGGCGCTCTGCGCATCGACCTCGTCGGAGCGCAGCAGCGCCCAGTAGACGATCGAGACGACGCGACTCGGCGAGCGGCCGATGTCGCCGAACGCGTAGAGCTGCTCGAGGTAGCTCGCGCTGAGACCGGTCGTCTCGGCGAGTGTGCGCGAGGCCGCCTCATCGAGGTTCTCCGAGGCGTCCAGCCAGCCGCCCGGCAGGGCCCACAGCCCCTCGTACGGATCGCGGGTGCGTTTGACGAGGGGGAGGACGAGCCGCGGATCCTCGTCACCGTCACGCCGCAGGCTGAAGATCACGGTCGAGACCGCCACGCGTGTCTCGGTGGACTCGGCGTCGGCGGTGTCGGGAGAGGGGTTAGTTCGTGTCATGGTGACCTTAACTCGCCATGATCTTAATGTCATCGCGACCAGAAGCAAAATCCGTCGCCGGCTCAGGGGTCTCGCGGCGCCCTGTCAGCGCGGCCGCCTACGCTGACCGCATGCCGCCGATCGTGATCGACATCCTGCTGGTCGTGGTGCTGGTGATCGTGCTGATCCAGGGATGGCGGCGGGGCCTGCTGGCGAGCGTCGGGACGATCGCCGGACTCGTGGTCGGGGCGGTCGCCGCGTGGTGGCTCGTACCCGTGGTGTCCCGCTGGGTCCCCGATCCCGCCTGGCGCGGCTGGGCTGCGCTGGCCGTTGCGGTGGGGCTGCTCGTGCTGGGTGCCTCGCTCGGCGGAGCCCTCGGTCGGGCGCTGCGCCGGGGAGCGACGCGCATCCGCCTGCGAGGAATCGATCGGGTGCTGGGAGCCGGGGCCATGACGGTCGTCGCGGCCCTCGTGCTCTCGTTGGTCGGGCAGAGCGTCGCCGCCCTCGGCATCCCCTTCGTGTCCTCCGCCCTCGCATCCTCCGCCGTCCTGCGCACGATCGACACGGTCACACCGCGGCCCGTCGACGAGGCGTTGGCGCAGGTGCGCTCGGCCGTGCTCGACGACGGGCTGCCGCAGCTGGGTGCGCTGTTCGGAGAGCTGACCGCACCCGCCGACGTGGCGCCGCCCGTGGACCTCGACGATCCTGCCCTCAGCACCGCGGCACAGTCGGTGGCGCGCATCGCCGGAACGGCGTACTCCTGCGGACGCAACCTCACCGGGAGCGGCTTCGTGGTGGCTCCCGATCGCGTCGTGACCAACGCCCATGTGATCGCGGGCGTCGAGCGTCCGATGGTGGAACTGCCGGGGCGCGCGGCGCGCGAGGGACGCGTCGTGTACGTCGATGCCACGGCGGATCTCGCCCTGATCGCGGTGGACGATCTGGGTGCGGCCGCGTTGCCGATCGGCGCCGATCTCGGCCCCGGCGCCGCCGCCGTCGTGCAGGGGTACCCCTACGGCGGACCGTTCACGATGGGAACCGCCACGGTGCAGACGGTCGGGGTCGTCTCGGTGCCCGACATCTACGACCAGGGACGCGATCAGCGCGAGGTCTACGCGCTGGCGGCGACGGTCCGCCCCGGCAACTCCGGCGGGCCGCTGCTCAATGCCGCGGGGGAGGTCGTGGGCATCGTGTTCGCGCGCGCCGACGACGGCTCCGAGATCGGGTACGCGTCGACCGCGACCGAGCTCGCCCCGCTCGTGCAGGCAGCGCCCACCCTGACGGATGCCGTCGGCTCCGGCGCCTGCGTGCCCTGATCGCTCGCGCGGGTGCGGCGGGCTATGCTGGCCCGACAACGTGAATATCGGCCCCACGACCGGTGCGGGAGAGCCTCGGAGATCCTGTCCGAGCACCGAAGGAGCAAGCCTCCCCGCCAATCTCTCAGGTACGCGTACCGCCCCGGTCGGGCGACTCTGAAAAGCGATCCTCGCGGATCCGCCGACGGTGAAAGATCGCGCTCCGCGTGTTCGAAACTCTCAGGCCCATGACAGAGGGGGAGTTCTCAGGCCCTCGCCTACCCGCATCCACCCGGGAGAACTCATGACCGATCCACGCTCCACCCCCCTGCGAGACCGCCACGAGGCGGCCGGAGCAGCCTTCACCGACTTCGGCGGATGGCTCATGCCCGTGCGCTATGGGTCCGATCTCGCCGAGCACCGTGCCGTGCGCGAGGCCGCAGGGCTGTTCGACATCTCGCACATGGCGGAGTTCCTCGTGACGGGCGCGCACGCGGGAGCCTTCCTCGACTACGCGCTCGCCGCCCGCCACTCGGGCATGCGGCTCGGCAAAGCGAAGTACTCGCTCGTGCTCGCCCCCGACGGCGGCATCGTCGACGACGTCATCGTCTACCGCCTGGCCGACGACTGGTTCATCGTCATCGCCAACGCGGGCAACCACGATGCGGTGGCGGAGGCGCTCGCCGACGCGCGCGCATCGTTCCCGCCGCCCGCTCCCGCCGTGAGCGCGGACGGATCGTTCGGATTCATCGCCGGGGTCCACGTCACGGTCGAGGATGTGTCCGACGACTCGGCGCTGCTGGCCCTGCAGGGCCCGGCGGCGATCGCGGTGCTCGAGGCACTGCCCGGTCTGGAACTTGCAGAACCCGCGCGTCGTCAGGGCGATGCCCCGACGCCGTGGAGCTTCGACGACCTCGGCTACTACAGTGTGCGCGCCGCGGACTTCGCCGGGCAGTCGGTGCTGATCCTGCGCACCGGGTATACGGGGGAGGACGGCGTCGAGATTCTCCTGCGACCGGATGCGGCAGCTGAGCTGTGGGACGCCCTCCTGGCGGCGGGGGAGCCTTTCGGCCTCGTCCCCGCGGGCCTCGCGGCCCGCGACACCCTGCGCCTGGAGGCGGGGATGCCGCTGTACGGGCACGAGCTGAACCGTGACGTGCGGCCGGCGCAGGCCGGGCTCGCACGCGTGGTCGCCGACGACAAGGACGCCTTCATCGGCAAGGGGGCGACCGAGCCCGCATCCGATGCGCGCGTCCTGGTCGCCCTCGTCTCTGAGGGCAAGCGCGCAGGGCGTGCGGGCTATGCCGTCCTCGACGCCGAGGGCACCGTGGTCGGCGAGATCACGAGCGGTGCGCTCAGCCCCACCCTCGGACATCCCATCGCGCTCGCCTACGTCGACGGCGACCGAAGCCCGATCGGCACAGACCTGTTCATCGATGTACGCGGCTTGCGAATCCCCGCGACCGTGACCGAACCGCCCTTCTACCGGAGGAAGAAATGACCGTCGATCTGACCACGCTGTCCTACACCGCCGAACACGAGTGGGTGCTCATCGAGGGCGGCGTCGCCACCTTCGGCATCACGGACTACGCCGCCGAACAACTCGGTGACGTCGTGTTCGTCGACCTTCCCGCAATCGACGCCCCGGTCGTCGCCGGGCAGGTGTGCGGCGAGATCGAGTCGACGAAGTCGGTGGGCGAGCTCTACGCCCCGCTCAGCGGACGCGTCATCCAGGTCAACGGGGAGGTCGACTCCGACCCCTCGCTCGTGAACGCCGACCCGTACGGCGCGTGGCTCGTGCGCATCGAGCTCGACGGCGAGAGCGCGCCCCTGCTCGACCGCGCCGGGTACGAGGCGCTCATCGAGGGCGCCGCGTGAGCGTTCCGTTCACCGAGCGTCACATCGGCACGGACGCGGCCGCGCAGCGGCACATGCTCGACACGCTGGGGTACGCGAGCGTCGACGAGCTCGTGCGCACCGCGGTCCCCGCATCCATCCATGCCGCCGCGCGGGCCACGAGCAGCATCCCGGACGCCGCGACCGAGGCGGAGGCGCTGGCGGAGCTGCGCGCGCTCGCCGATGCGAACCGTCCGGCACGGCCGATGATCGGCCTGGGGTACTACGACACGTTCACGCCCGCCGTGATCGCCCGCAACGTCTTCGAGAACCCGTCCTGGTACACCGCCTACACGCCCTATCAGCCCGAGATCTCGCAGGGCCGACTCGAGGCGCTCATCAACTTCCAGACGATGGTGACCGACCTCACGGGCCTGGCGACGGCGGGAGCCTCCATGCTGGATGAGGCGACAGCCGTCGTCGAAGGGATGCTGGTCGCCCGCCGCGCCTCGAAGTCCGCGTCCGACGTCTTCCTGGTCGACGCGGACGCCCTCCCGCAGACCAAGGCGCTGCTGCACCACCGCGCCGCCGCGGTCGGCATTCGGATCCTCGAGATCGAGACCCGCACCTGGGAGCCGGGCACCGCATCCGACGCCGTGTTCGGAGCGTTCGTGCAGTACCCGGCGGCGAGTGGCCGCGTGTGGGATCCCACCGAGCTCGTCGCGGCCGTCCAGGCGCAGGGCGGGCTCGTGGTGGTCGCCGCCGACCTGCTCGCGCTCACCCTCCTGCGCTCGCCCGGCTCATTCGGCGCCGACATCGCCGCGGGGACCACGCAGCGCTTCGGCGTCCCGCTCGGCTTCGGCGGACCCCACGCCGGGTACCTCGCCGTGCGTGCGGGACTCGAGCGTCAGCTTCCCGGACGCCTCGTCGGCGTCTCGCAGGATGCGGCGGGCCACCCCGCCTACCGCCTCGCGCTGCAGACGCGCGAGCAGCACATCCGCCGCGAGAAGGCGACATCCAACATCTGCACCGCGCAGGTGCTGCTGGCCGTGATGGCCGCGATGTACGCCGTCTACCACGGCCCCGAGGGCCTGCGTGCGATCGCCACGGACGTGGCCCGTAAGGCGCAGGCGCTCGCCGAGACGCTGCGCGCCGGCGGGCTCGACGTCGTGCACGACGCATTCTTCGACACGGTGCGGGTGGTCGTTCCCGGCACAGCCGAGCGCGTGATCGAGCGCGCACGGCGCCGGGGCTACCAGCTCTTCTTCGCGGATGAGGCGACGGTGGGGATCTCGGTCGACGAGACGACCACGCCCGCTGACCTCGCCGCGGTGGCGGCCGCCTTCGGACTGCCCGACGAGACGGCGATCGACGTCGAGGGCGCAGCGCCCCTGGCCGGCGTCGCGGCCGGCCTCCACCGCCGTGACGAGTTCCTCACGCATCCGGTCTTCCACGCTCACCGCTCGGAGACGGCGATGATGCGCTACCTGAAGACCCTGGCCGACCGCGACTACGCGCTCGATCGCGGGATGATCCCTCTCGGCTCGTGCACCATGAAGCTGAACGCCGCCACAGAGATGGCCGCGGTCTCGTGGCCCGAGTTCGCGCGTGTGCACCCCTTCGCGCCGGAAGCCGATGTGCGAGGGACTCTCGCGCTCATCGAGCAGCTGGAGACCTGGCTCGCCGAGGTCACCGGTTACGACGCGGTCTCGCTGCAGCCCAACGCCGGCTCACAGGGGGAGCTGGCGGGGCTGCTCGCGATCCGGGGCTATCACCTCGCGAACGACGACGCACAGCGCACCGTGTGCCTCATCCCGTCGTCCGCGCACGGCACGAACGCCGCATCCGCCGTGCTCGCCGGGATGCGGGTGGTCGTGGTCGCGTGCGACGAGGCGGGAAACGTCGACCTCGACGACCTGCACGCCAAGATCACGCAGCACGCGGCCGAGCTCGGCGCGCTCATGATCACCTATCCGTCCACGCACGGCGTGTACGAGCACGAGGTGCTCGCCATCACGCGGGCCGTGCACGACGCCGGCGGACAGGTCTACATCGACGGCGCGAACCTCAATGCGCTGCTCGGTTTCGCCCGTTTCGGCGACCTGGGTGGCGACGTGTCCCACCTCAATCTGCACAAGACGTTCGCGATCCCGCACGGCGGGGGAGGCCCGGGTGTCGGACCCGTCGCCGCCAAGGCGCACCTCGCGCCTTATCTCCCGTCGCATCCGTTGGCACAGCGCGCCGACCACGCGGGCGGCTTCGTTTTCGAGGGCGGTCCGGTCTCGGCCGCCCCGTACGGCTCGGCGTCCATCCTGCCGATCTCGTGGGCGTACGTGCGGATGATGGGCGCGGCGGGCCTGGGCGAGGCGACCGGTGCCGCCGTGCTCTCGGCGAACTACATCGCCCACCGCCTGAAGGCGCACTTCCCGGTGCTCTACGCCGGCGAGGCGGGGCTGGTGGCGCACGAGTGCATCCTGGATCTGCGTCCCCTGCGCGAGCGGACCGGGATCACGGTCGACGACGTCGCCAAGCGGCTGATCGACTACGGCTTCCACGCCCCGACGATGTCGTTCCCCGTCGCGGGCACGCTCATGGTGGAGCCCACGGAGTCCGAGGACCTCGGCGAGATCGAGCGCTTCATCGAGGCGATGATCCGGATCGCCGCCGAAGCGGAGCAGGTCGGTGCCGGTCACTGGCCGGCGGCGGACAACCCGCTCGTCAATGCACCGCACACCGCGCAGTCGGTCATCGGCGGCGAGTGGACGCATCCGTACTCGCGCGAGGAGGCGGTCTATCCCGTTCCGGCTCTCGTGCGCACGAAGTACTGGCCGCCCGTGCGTCGTATCGACAACGCCTACGGCGACCGCAACCTCGTGTGCGCCTGCCCGCCCCCGGAGGCCTTCGCCTGACCCTCGGTGGCACCGCGCCCTCCCACCTCCGAACCGCGAGACTGCATCTCCCGCACGAGATCACGGGGTTTACCCGTGATCTCGTGACGCAGATGCAGTCTCGCGGTGCGGTGAGCGGAGGGTGCGGGCGAGGGCATGGAGCGCGAGTGCGTCGGGGGTGCGCTCGCGGCGGACGCCGGTCGCATCCAGGACGGCGCCGAGGCGTTCCGGCTCGCGTACATCGGCCCAGCCCCAGCGGGCGAAGCCGTGCACGCGGCGACGGATGCGGTCCTCCCGCCGCTTCTCGTCCTGCACCGCACGGACGGGATCGCCGAAGCGCCCGTCGTACTTCAGCATCCCGTCGGCCTCGCCGACCGCTCCCACATCCGGCCACGCGAAGTCGGCGCGGTCGGCGGCGACACCACCGCCGTGCACGAGCCACTGCAGCTCGGGCGACGCGAACCCCAGCCACTCGATGGCGGCCCGGCTCAGCGACTCCAGCGTCGTCTCGGCCCTCGGATCCGCGCGATGTAGCGCCCACCGCGCGAGCCTGCGGCCGCGGCTTGAGGGTGCGAGTTCGTTGTGCGCCACGAGGACCTCCGGCGTCAGGTCCGGATGCGAGCGCAGCGTGGCGTCGGCGACGTTGAGGGCGAGCGCGGGGTTGCGCACCCGCGCGAAAGCGACGGCGGTCTCGATGGGACCCGTCGTGAGGATGCCGCCCTCATCCGTGATCTCGACACCGCCCCTGCGCGTGTGGATGCGGACCCTTTCCGCTTGCCGTGACGTGCCGTCCGCGGGACGCAGGATGTGCACGTCGGCCGCCTCGCCGACGAGCGGGATACCGCGCAGCGCCGCCGCCGACTCGAGGGCGAAGACCGCATCCGGCATCTGCAGCGCCACGGCGTGCACGCGGGCGAGATAGCGCTCCCAGGGAGCGAGCGCGCTCCACGCGAGCGCCGGGGCGTACACCCCGCGGTGCACGCGCACGATGTCGCCGCGGCGGAGCGCGACGTCGGGGCGATGCATGTCGTGCGCGCGCAGCAACGGCGCGGGAGAGGGGAGCAGCTGGACGCCGGTGCGCAGGGGGATGGGCTGTGTCATCGCCCCACCGTGCACGCGTCGGTCGTTTTCGCGTGCGCCGGGCCCCGCATCCGTGGGCGACACCCCGGCCCCGAGCGGCTGTGCAGGCCCGGTCCCGGGGCGCCCGCTCGCTCCTGCAGCGGCGTCCCCACCGCCCTCTGATCCCGCGAGACTGCATCATCAGCACGAGATCACCGTCAATACCCGTGATCTCGTGCGAGAAATGCAGTCTCGCGGGGAAGGCGTGCGGGAGGGGAGGGCGCGAGGGCGAGGGCGGATGCGGGGGCTAGAAGATGCCGGGCCAGAGAGAGGCCACGAGGGGGTAGCCGACGAAGGCGAACACGTCGATGAGGGTGTGAGCGATGACGAGCGGCATCACCCGGCCCCAGCGCCGGTAGCACCAGCCGAACACGACGCCCATCGCGAAGTTGCCGACAACGGATCCGACGCCCTGGTACGCGTGGTACGCGCCACGCAGTGCCGCTGTGGCGAGGATGATCGACCACCAGCCCCAGCCGAGACGGCGCAGGCGATCGAAGAGGTAGCCGAGGAAGATGACCTCCTCGGTGAGGCCTGCGCGCGCGGCGGAGAGCAGCAGCAGCGGCACGGTGTACCAGGCCGCATCCAGCGGCGAGGCGACGACGCCGACCGT
The DNA here is from genome assembly GCA_029959545.1 of Microbacteriaceae bacterium PS02066. Classification (GTDB taxonomy): domain Bacteria; phylum Actinomycetota; class Actinomycetes; order Actinomycetales; family Microbacteriaceae; genus Microbacterium; species Microbacterium binotii. The sequence goes on from JASCPH010000030.1 coordinate 9,879, forward strand.
GATTCCCGCGAGGCGCCCGGCGACGTAGAGGGCGATCCCGGGGATGCCGATGATCGCGATCAGGGCGACACCGAGTCCGAGGTCGCCGCCGAAGCGCCGGAAGTCGAGGCCGATCCGCCTGAGCGCGTTCATCCCCGGCTCCCAGAGCAGGTAGACGACGAGGGCGACGAGCGCGAGCGAGAAGAAGATGTCGAGCAGCTGATACAGCGCGTCCCACAGCGCCTCGGTGTCGCGCGCCGGGTTGAGCTGAGTCTGCTGCGAGGAGATGGCCTGGTTCTCCTGCAGCGAGCGCTGCAGGGTGCGTATGAAGGAGAGCACCGAGTACAGCGCGGACTTGCCGACGGTCACGGCCAGCACGAGCCAGATCTCCCACCGCACGCGTGAGCGGGCGGACCCCGTCGTGCGCGGCGGATCGAAGGCCCTCACGGTGCGCCAGAACGGTTCGCGCGCGGGCAGGGTCGTCATCCGCTCAGCTTGGCATAGCGGATGCGAGCCGGTCCCGCTTTCGAAAGCGCTCAGATTGCGCGCATAGGGTGTGTGCGGCTTACGCATACGACCGCGCGCGGCATCACGGCCGCTGCGGAGAAGGAGGACGGATGCGGCGTCGTGCGCTCGTGACCATCCTGGTCCTGACGGGTCTGCTGGCGGGCGGGGTGGTCGGCTGCTCGGCCGAGGAGAACCGCGTCCTGCCGGGCTCGTCCCTGACCGTGGCCACGGCCGCGCCCGTCACCTCGCTCAACCCGTTCGTGCTGGGGCAGGACACCGCCGCCGACCGCGACTTCTCGGCACTCACATCGGGCAGCTTCTGGCAGCGGGACGCCGACGGCACCCGCTCGGCGAACGAACGGTTCGGCACCGTCCGGGTTCTCACGCGCGATCCGCTCACCGTCCGGTACACGCTGGACGGCTCGGCCACCTGGTCAGACGGCGCACCGGTCGATGCCGCGGACCTGCTGCTCACATGGGCCGCTCGTACGACGCACCGCACGGATGCCGCGGGTGAGACGCACTGGGATGCGGGCGCCGGAGCCGGCCAGGGTCTCGACCTCGTGTCGCAGGTGCCCGAGATCGGTGACGACGGACGCAGCCTGACCCTCGTCTACGACACGCCCTACGCGGACTGGCAGATCGCCTTCGACGCGCCGCCCGTCGCCGCTCACGTCCTGGTCGATCTCGCTTACCCGGGGCGTTACGCGGACGCGGCGGCGGCGAAGGCCGCGTTCACGGATGCCGTCGAGACCGGCGACCTGAATTGGCTCGCACCCGTGTCGCGCGCCTTCCGTGAGGACTTCCGTCTCGACGGCGACGTCGCGGACGCGGCGCGGATCACAGCCGGCGCATACGACATCGCGCGCATCGCCGACGACGGCCGGTCGATCGATCTCACCGCCGCCGATCGTCCCAGCGCCGCGCGCGTCGAGCGCGTGCGGGTGCGCGCGATGGAGGATCCGGCCGAACGCGTCGCCGCCGTTGCCGGCGGCGAGGCGGATCTGGCCGCCGCGGCGGCGGACCAGGACCTCGTCGACGCGGCGGCCGCAGCGGGCGGCTCCCGCGTGTCAGCGGGGGAGGCCTTCGATCACCTGGATCTGCAGACAGCGGGCGGGGGAGTGTTCGACCCCGCGTCCTACGGCGGGGATGCGGATCGCGCGCACCGCGCTCGCGCCGCGTTTCTGGCGACTGTTCCGCGCGAAGAGATGCTGGGGGAGCTCATCCACCCCTTGCTCGCCGACGAGCCGCTGCGGTGGGGCATGATCGAGGCCGCGGAGCCGGAGCCCGCCCCGACGCCCTCGTCGACACCGGGCGGCGCGGCCACGGAATCGACGGATGCGGCCGGGCTGACCGTCCGCGTGCTGTACCCCGCGGGCGACGCGCGCCGCGCGGCGGAGTTCGCGCTCATGTCCCAGTCCGCCTCGCGGGCGGGCGTCACCCTCGTCGATGTGTCGTCGCCGGACTGGGAACGTGTCCTCCGCGAGCAGCCGGACGCCTACGACGCAGCCCTGTTCGCGTGGAGCCCCGACCCCGCGGCCGCCGTAGCGGCGGCGACGGTGTTCCACACCGCGGCGGCGCAGAACGTGTACGGCTGGAGCGACGAGGAGGTCGACGCGCTGGTCGTCGACGCATCCTCCGCCCTGGACCGAACGCAGCGCGACCAGCTTCTGTCCCAGCTGGATGAGGCGGTCTCCGGTGAGGCGTGGGCGTTGCCGCTGTTCACCGTGCCGCAGCTCACGGTGTGGTCGCACGCACTCGAGGCTCCTCCGGCCGAGGTGTCGGCCGACCGCATCCTCTCCTTGTTCGCGATGTGGCAACCCTCACCCGACCCGCCGACACCGAGCGGCGAATAATTCCGGCCCGCGCGGCTCCCTGTGGTCGGCGGGCTTGAGCAATGTGCACGGTTCGTGCGGGGGTTCGTTAAGGGTCTGTAACTATTCGCGCGGTCGTTTTGACCAAGCCGGGGGACGTGCTTAATGTTTCGGTATCCGCGGCTCGATGTTCACACAGCTCGTCGTGCCCGCATCATCCCTTTCACAGGAGGAACAGTGAAGCGCAGCAAGATCGCTCTCGCGAGCGTGGCGCTGGCCGGCATCGGGGCTCTCGCCCTGGCCGGCTGCGCGAGCGGCGGCTCGGACGAGCCGACCCCTGCCGGTGGCGACGCCGGTGCCATCATCAAGGTCAACGGTTCGGAGCCGGAGAACCCGCTCTTCCCGGCCAACACGAACGAGACCGGCGGCGGCAAGATCGTCGACTCGATCTACGCGGGCCTGGCGTACTACGACGGCGAGGGCAACATCGTCAACGATGTCGCCGACTCGATCACGGTCGACGACGCCAACACCATCACGGTGAAGCTGAAGGAGGGCCAGAAGTTCAGCAACGACGAGGCCGTCACCGCCGACAGTTTCATCAAGGCGTGGAACTACGGCGCGCTGAAGTCGAACGCTCAGAAGAACGCTTCCTGGTTCTCCGACATCGAGGGCTACAGCGAGGAGACCGACTCCGAGCTCACCGGTCTGACCAAGGTCGACGACACGACCTTCACGATCAAGCTCTCCAACCCCGTCGCCGCCGACTTCGTGCAGCGCCTGGGCTACTCGGCGTACTACCCGCTTCCCGAGGTCGCCTTCGAGGACCCCGCCGCGTTCGGTGAGAACCCGATCGGTAACGGTCCGTACAAGCTGGCCGGCGAGGGCGCGTGGCAGCACGACGTCGAGATCAACCTCGTGAAGAACGACGCCTACACCGGTGGCCGCGAGGCCAAGAACGGTGGCCTGGACATCGTCTTCTACGCCAACCTGGACGGCGCCTACGCCGACCTGCAGTCGGGCAACCTCGACGTCCTCGACGCGATCCCCACCAGCGCACAGGCGACCTTCGAGTCCGACCTGGGCGAGCGCGCGGTCAACCAGCCCGCCGCGATCTTCCAGTCGTTCACGATCCCGGAGAGCCTCGAGCACTTCTCGGGCGAAGAGGGCAAGCTGCGTCGCGAGGCGCTGTCGCTCGCGATCGACCGTGACGCGATCACCAAGACCATCTTCAACGGCACGCGTACGCCGGCCAGCGACTTCTCGTCGCCGGTCATCGGTGGATGGTCCGACTCGCTCGAGGGCGCTGACGTGCTCAAGTACAACCAGGACAAGGCGAAGGAGCTGTGGGCCGAGGCCGACAAGATCTCGCCCTGGAGCGGCACGTTCCAGATCGCGTACAACTCCGACGGCGGCCACCAGGCCTGGGTCGACGCGACCACGAACTCGATCAAGAACACGCTCGGCATCGACGCATCCGGTGCTCCGTTCGTCGACTTCGCTTCGCTGCGCACCGAGGTGACCAACCGCACGATCACCACGGCGTTCCGCACCGGTTGGCAGGCCGACTACCCGGGTCTGTACAACTTCCTGGCCCCGCTGTACCAGACCGGCGCAAGCTCGAACGACGGCGACTACTCGAACCCCGACTTCGACAAGCTGCTCGCGTCCGGCGCCGCTGCTGACAGCGTCGACGCGGCCACGGCCGACTACGAGAAGGCTCAGGAGATCCTGCTCAAGGACCTCCCCGCCATCCCGCTGTGGTACTCGAACGTGAACGGCGGGTACGCTGACACGGTTCAGAACGTCGTGTTCGGCTGGAACTCGGTTCCGCTGTACTACCAGATCACGAAGGGCTGATAGCTCTTCTGATCGCGACCGCGAGGCGGTGACGATCTCGTCACCGCCTCGCGGTCTGTCCAGAGACCTGCGTCCGCGTCACCCGCGCGGCGCCGGTCTCTCGTCGGGCGAGGGGTTCGCGCACCGATCGTGCGAGGATACTCCTCGGCCACTTTCTCGGAGGGAGAGAGGATGCTCGCTTACATCCTCAGACGCATCCTGCAGGTGATCCCGGTCTTCCTGGGATCCACACTGCTCATCTATTTCCTCGTCTTCGCGATGCCGGGAAACCCGATCCTGGCTCTGTTCGGCGACAAGACGCCGAGTCAGTCGGTCATCGACGCACTCGAGGCGCAGTACCACCTGAACGAACCGTTCATCGTGCAGTACTTCTACTACATCACCGGCATCTTCCAGGGAGACCTGGGCAACACGTTCTCGGGCCAATCGGTCAATGACGTCCTCGCCCGAACGCTGCCGGTGACCGGTCGACTGGCGGTGATGGCCATCGCCATCGAGTTCACGCTCGCCATCATCATCGGCACCGTGTCGGCCTTGCGTAAGGGCAAGATCTTCGACAACGTCGCGCTGGTCATCTCGCTGCTGTTCGTCGCGATGCCGATCTTCGTTCTGGCCTTCCTCGCGCAGTACTTCCTGGCCCTGCAGTTCGGCTGGTTCAAGCCGACCGTGGGCGGGAACAACAACTGGGGCGACCTGTGGCTGCCGGCATTGGTGCTGGGGTTCAGCCTCTACGCCACGAGCATGCGACTCATGCGCGGCTCGGTCATCGACACGCTCAACCAGGACTGGGTGCGCACCGCGTACAGCAAGGGACTGCCGCGTCGCCGCGTCATCCCCGTGCATGTGCTGCGCAACTCGCTCATCCCGGTCATCACCAACTCGGCCACCAACTTCGGTGTGCTGCTGGTGGGTGCCACCGTCACCGAGGCGATCTTCAACGTCCCCGGCGTCGGCAACACGCTCTTCCAGGCGACGCTGCGTCATGAGGGCCCGACGATCGTGTCGTTCGTCACCGTCTTCGTGATCATCTATGTTCTCGTCAACCTGGTGATCGACCTGCTCTACGGTCTGCTCGACCCGAGGATCCGCTATGTCAAGTAACTCCGAACTGCCGACGCATTTCGTCGCCGAGGTCAAGGACGCGTCGCTGACGGTCGACGCCGTCCGCATCGCCGACGAGAAGCCCTCCAGCCTGTGGCGGGATGCCTGGCGCGACCTGCGCAAGCGTCCCACCTTCTGGATCTCGCTCGCCGTCGTGGCCTTCATCCTGCTGATGGCCGTGTGGCCGACGCTGTTCACCCAGACCCCGCCGAACGACGACTGCCAGCTGTCCAACAGCAACGGCGGCCCCGCCGCCGGCCACCCGCTCGGGTTCACGTTCCAGGGATGCGACATCTACGCGCGCATCGTGTGGGGATCGCGCACGTCGCTGTCGGTCGGTCTGCTCTCCACCCTCATCGGCTCCTCGATCGGTCTGATCATGGGTGCGCTGGCCGGCTTCTACGGCGGATGGCTCGACTCGCTGCTCTCGCGCGTCGGCGACATCTTCTTCTCGATCCCTTACATCCTGGCCGCCGTCGTCGTGATGAGCGTCTTCGCGGACTTCCGCAACGTCTTCACCCTCGCGATCGCGATCGGTGGATTCTCGTGGGCGTCGACGGCTCGTGTCGTGCGCGCCGAGGTGCTCAGGGTCAGGCAGGCGGACTTCGTGACCGCCTCCCGCGCTTTGGGACAGTCGCGCTTCCGTACGATGCTCTCGCACGTCGTCCCCAACGCGATCGCGCCGCTGCTGGTCATCTCGACCCTGAGCCTGGCCGCGGCGATCGTCGCCGAGGCGACGCTGGCGTTCCTGGGTGTCGGCCTCGGTCCCGAGGTCATGTCATGGGGCCGCGACATCTCCGAGGCGCAGCAGTCGCTGCGTATCGCTCCTATGGCGCTCATCTACCCGTCGATCGCGCTGACGCTCACCGTCCTCGCGTTCATCCTCCTGGGCGAGCTGATCCGCGACGCCCTCGACCCGAGAGCGAGGGCCCGCCGATGAGCGAGAACGCCGCCACCCCGTTGCTCAGCATCCGCAACCTCCGCGTCGCCTTCGACACGCAGTCGGGCAGCCGTGAGGTGCTCCACGGCGTCAACCTCGACGTGTTCCCGGGCGAGACGGTCGCGATCGTGGGTGAGTCCGGCTCGGGCAAGTCCACCACGGCCTCCGCCGTCGTGAACCTGCTCCCCGGTACTGGTCATGTCACCCAGGGCAGCATCACGCTGGACGGGCGAGAGCTGACCGGCCTCAGCCGCTCCCAGATGGAGCGTCTGCGCGGTCGCGAGATCGGCTACGTGCCGCAGGACCCGATGTCCAACCTCAACCCGGTGTGGTCGATCGGCTTCCAGGTCAAGGAAGCGATCCGTGCGAACGGCATCGCCACCGGCCGCAAGGAGGTCACCCAGCGGGCGATCGAGGTTCTCCAGCAGGCGGGACTCGCGGATGCGGCCAAGCGCCTGCACCAGTACCCGCACCAGTTCTCGGGCGGTATGCGTCAGCGTGCGCTGATCGGAATCGGCCTCGCGGCCGACCCGAAGCTGCTGATCGCCGACGAGCCGACCTCTGCACTGGACGTCACGGTCCAGCGCGTCATCCTCGACCACATGGCGAAGCTGACGCGGGAGAAGGGCACCTCGGTGCTGCTGATCACGCACGACCTGGGCCTCGCGGCGGAGCGCGCCGAGAAGATCATCGTCATGCAGAACGGCGAGATCGTCGAGTCGGGACCGAGCCGCGAGATCCTTCAGAACCCGCTGCACCCCTACACGCAGCGGCTGGTGGCGGCGGCTCCCTCGCTCGCGTCGCAGCGCATCCAGGCGAGCGCGGAGCGTCGGGGCATCGAGACGACCGAGGATATCGAGGGTCTGGCTCCCGCGATCCGCGTGACGGATCTGACCAAGGAGTACAAGATCCGTCAGGGCGGCTTCCGCAGTGAAGCCTTCCGTGCCGTCGACGGGGTCTCGTTCGAGATCCCGCGCGGCAAGACGCTCGCCCTCGTGGGCGAGTCCGGATCGGGAAAGTCCACGGTCGCGAAGATGGTGCTGAAGCTCGAAGACCCGACCGCGGGGTCCATCGAGATCGACGGCACCAACATCGCGAGCCTCTCCAACCGGCAGGCCTTTGCGCTTCGCCGCCGGATGCAGCCGGTGTTCCAGGATCCGTACGGCTCTCTCGACCCGCTGCGCAACATCGGCAACACGATCGCCGAGCCGATGGAGATCCACAAGGTCGGCGACAGCGCCACCCGCCGCACGCGCGTCCGGGAGCTGCTCGATCAGGTCTCGCTCCCGCAGGAGCTGGCGACTCGCTACCCGAACGAGCTCTCCGGCGGTCAGCGTCAGCGCGTGGCCATCGCCCGTGCGCTCGCGCTCAAGCCCGACATCGTCGTGCTCGACGAGGCGGTGTCCGCGCTCGACGTGCTGGTGCAGGACCAGATCCTGCAGCTGCTCGCGGAGCTGCAATCCGAGCTCGAGCTGACCTACCTCTTCATCACGCACGACCTCGCGGTCGTGCGTGTGGCCGCCGACATGGTCGCGGTCATGGAGAAGGGGCGGATCGTCGAGCAGGGCACGGTCGACGAGATCTTCGCCAACCCTGCCGAGGAGTACACCCGGCGTCTCCTCGAGGCGATCCCCGGCGCCACGATCCCGCTCGGAGGCGGCAACTGAACCGCACCGTCTATCGGTCGACGTCGGCGACCGTCGGGATCATCATCTCGGCGGTCGCCGCCGCCTTCCTCCTCGGCGACGCACTGATCCGCGCCGGGATCGTCAGCGCGCTCCTGCTCGCGCCCTGGGTCCTGCTCGCGCTATGGGGCATCTACGTGGGTCTGTTCGCGTCGAGCATCGTCAGCTCCGCCGACGGACTGCGCGTGCAGAACTTCCTGCGGATCACCCGGATCCCGTTCTCCGCTGTCGCCGACATCCGCATGCGCTATCAGCTCGTGATCGAGACCACCGAAGGGCGCACGATCACCTGCTACGGGGGACCGGTGTCCGCCCGCAGCGGCGCACGCCGTTCCTCGAGCGACGATCGTCCCGCAACCGGTTCGCGAGACGCCGAGCGCATCATCGACGATTGGCAATCGGCCCTCGAACCCACGGCGGTCCCCGCTCCCGTGCGGCGGATGTGGGACGTCCCGGCACTCGTCTCGTTCATCGCCCTCGTGGTCTGGGCGGGCATCGCCGTGGCGGTCGCGGGGGCCGGCTGACCGCGGTGCAGCCGCCTGCGGTAGACTGAAGGGCCCGGAGTCCCGGGTCACCCTCCCTCACTGCAAGGAAACCTGTATGGCGCGCGCCCTCCGCTCCGATCTGCGTAACGTCGCGATCGTCGCCCACGTCGACCACGGCAAGACGACTCTCGTCGATGCCATGCTCCGTCAGACGGGCTCGTTCGGTGAACACGCGCACGTCGAAGAGCGCGCCATGGACTCCAACGATCTGGAACGTGAGAAGGGCATCACGATCCTCGCCAAGAACACGGCGATCACGTACAACGGCATCCACACCGACACCCCGATCACGATCAACGTGATCGACACCCCGGGTCACGCCGATTTCGGCGGCGAGGTCGAGCGCGGCCTGTCGATGGTCGACGGCGTCGTGCTGCTCGTCGACGCCTCCGAGGGGCCCCTGCCTCAGACCCGCTTCGTGCTGCGCAAGGCGCTCGAGGCGAAGCTGCCGGTCATCCTGCTCGTGAACAAGACCGACCGCCCCGACGCGCGCATCGCCGAGGTCGAGGAGGAGGCTCACGACCTTCTGCTGGGTCTGGCCTCCGACCTGCAGGACGACGTGCCCGACCTCGACGTGGACGCTCTGCTGGACGTCCCCGTGGTCTACGCGTCCGGTCGTGCCGGTGCCGCGTCGCGTACGCGCCCCGAGAACGGGTCGCTTCCCGACAACGAAGACCTCGAGCCCCTGTTCGAGGCGATCCTCGAGCACGTGCCGGCTCCGTCCTACGATGACGAGGCGCCGCTGCAGGCATGGGTCACCAACCTCGACTCCAGCCCGTTCCTCGGCCGCCTGGCTCTCCTGCGCGTCTTCAACGGCACTCTCAAGAAGGGTCAGACCGTCGCCTGGGTCCGCCACGACGGTTCGCACTCGAACGCGCGCGTGACCGAGCTGCTCAAGACGAAGGCTCTCGAGCGCTTCCCGGCCGAGTCCGCCGGCCCCGGCGACATCGTCGCCATCGCCGGCTTCGAGGACATCACGATCGGTGAGACCATCGCCGACCCCGAGGACGTCCGCCCGCTCCCGGCCATCACGGTCGACGACCCGGCGATCTCGATGACGATCGGCACGAACACCTCGCCGCTCATGGGCAAGGTCAAGGGTCACAAGCTCACGGCACGCATGGTGAAGGACCGTCTCGACCGGGAGCTCATCGGAAACGTCTCGCTCAAAGTCGTCGACATCGGCCGCCCCGACGCCTGGGAGGTGCAGGGGCGCGGCGAGCTGGCGCTGGCGATCCTGGTTGAGAACATGCGCCGCGAGGGCTTCGAGCTCACCGTCGGCAAGCCTCAGGTCGTCACCAAGCGCGGCGAGGACGGCAAGCTCAAGGAGCCGTTCGAGCACCTCACCATCGACGCCCCCGAGGAGCACCTCGGCGCGATCACGCAGCTCATGGCGGCTCGCAAGGGCCGTATGGACAACATGACGAACCACGGCACGGGCTGGGTGCGCATGGAGTTCGTCGTGCCCTCGCGCGGACTCATCGGCTTCCGCAGCGAGTTCCTCACGATCACGCGTGGCACGGGTATCGCCAACGCGATCTCCCACGGCTACGACGACTGGGCCGGCTCCATCACGACGCGTCAGAACGGCTCGATCGTCGCCGACCGCCAGGGTGTCGTCACCCCCTTCGCGATGATCGCACTGCAGGAGCGGATGAGCTTCTTCGTGCAGCCGACCGAAGAGGTCTACGAGGGCATGGTCATCGGCGAGAACTCGCGCGCCGACGACATGGACGTCAACATCACGAAGGAGAAGAAGCTGACGAACATGCGTTCGTCGACCTCGGACTCCTTCGAGTCGATGACGCCGCCGCGTGTGCTGACCCTCGAGGAGTCGCTCGAGTTCGCCCGCGACGACGAATGCGTCGAGGTCACTCCTGAGAAGGTGCGTATCCGCAAGGTCGTGCTCGACGCGACCGAGCGCGGACGCGCCGCATCGCGCCTGAAGCGCCAGGACGCCAACGCCTGAGCGTGACCTAGCGGACCTCGGAGACGAGGACCGCGCTGGTGTCGCGGGTGAGCGCCTCGAAGATGTGAGGCGCATCCCCGCGATACCGCAGGTAGTCGCCCGGTGAGAGTTCGACGGGAGAGTCCGCCGGTCCTGCTGTGGCGCGTCCGGTGATCAGCACGACGTGCTCGATGGTCCCTGTGGCGTGCGGCAGTGACCGCCGCGGTTCTCCCGGCTCGGCGCGCAGGAGGTAGAGGTCGCTGCGCGAATGCGGCGATCCGGCGGCGAGCAGCAGTGCACTGTACGGGGAATCGGCCGCGCGGATTCCGTCGTCCGAACGCGCGCGGATGAGGCGCGGGGTGTCGTCGGGGTCTTCGACGAACACGGCGAACGGCACGCCGAGCGCGGTCGCGATCGCCCAGAGCGTCTCCACGCTGGGGTTGCCGGAGCCCGACTCGAGTTGTGAGATCGTGGCCTTCCCCACTCCCGCGCGGCGCGCGAGTTCGGAGATGCTCACGCCTGCGCGTTCCCGTTCGCGGCGGAGGGAGCGGGCGATGCGTGGACCTATGGTCTCCATGCGGTCAGTATGACGCACGATTGTTCGGTTTGACGAACGTCTCTCCGCCGGACATCCTGGGGGAATGGAAGAGGATCGCCCGCCCGAGGCCGGCCGTCGCGCGGTGCGGCAGGGGCTTGCGGTCGCTCTGGCGACCAGCGCGTACGGCATCTCCTTCGGCGCCCTCTCGGTCGCTGCGGGCCTGGATGTGTGGCAGACGTGCGTCCTGAGCCTGCTCATGTTCACGGGCGGTTCGCAGTTCGCCTTCGTCGGCGTGATCGCTGCCGGCGGGATCGCTGCAGCCCCCGCAGCGATCGCCTCAGCGGCGCTGCTCGGGGTGCGAAACGTCGCGTACGGCATGCGGTTGTCGCCGCAGTTCGACGGGATCTGGCGCAAGATGGCCGCCGCAGGATTCACGATCGACGAGTCGACGGCCGTCTCGCTCGCCCAGACCGACACGCGCGCCAAAGCGCTCGGCTTCTGGGTCACGGGTATCGGCATCTACATCGGCTGGAACATCTCGACGCTCGCGGGCGCGCTGCTGGGCGACGTCTTGGGCGACCCGCGCGCGTACGGACTGGATGCGGCCGCCGCTGCGGCCTTCCTCGCGCTGCTGTGGCCGCGGCTGGCGGGACGGCAGGCCATCGCTGTCGGCATCGCCGCAGCCGTGGTGGCGACGGTGCTCACCCCCGCGCTCATGCCGGGTGTCCCCGTGCTGATCGCCGCGCTCGTGGCGATCGTGGTCGGATGGGCCGATCGTCCTGCTGCGAAGGCGGCATCATGACGTTGTGGAACGCCGTCCTTCTCGCCGCCGTGATCTGCCTGGCCCTCAAAGCGGTGGGCTACGCCATCCCGACGCGCTTCGTCGAGGCGCCGAGGCCCGCGCGCATCGCCGACCTGCTCACCGTCGCGCTTCTGGGTGCGCTGGTCGCCGTGCAGGCGCTGGGCGCCGGGCAGGCGATCGTGGTCGATGCCCGCCTGCCCGCGCTCCTGGTCGCCGCGGGGCTCCTCGCGCTGCGTGCGCCGTTCCTCGTGGTGGTCGTCGCGGCTGCCGCCGTCGCGGCCCTGCTGCGTCTGGTGGGCTGGGCCGCCTGAGACGACTCCCACCCGCGGCGACTAGGATCCCGGGGTGGGCTCGCTTGCATCTCGTATCGCCGCCTGGGTGATCGCTCTCGTCGTGGGGGTCGTCTACGGCGCCGCCGGATCCTTCGCTCATGCGGCCGTGATCGGACCTGTGCCGATCGGCCTCCTGCTCGGGGTGACCGGAGCCGGTGCGCTGCTGATCGCCGTGCGCCTGCTGACGGGGGACAGGTGGACGACCCTCGCGGCGGCGCTGGGCGTCATGATCGTCACGTATGTGTTCGCCCAGCCGTCCACAGGCGGGTCCGTGCTGTTCACCGTGGAGCACGAGACACTCGCGCTGATCTGGATGGGGGCCGCCCCGTTGATCGCCGCGATCGTCGTGGCGTGGCCGCGTGCGCCCCGACGAGCAGCCGAGGCGAACTAGACTGATTCCGTGACGTATGTGATCGCCCTTCCGTGCGTCGATGTCAAGGATCGCGCCTGCATCGACGAATGCCCCGTCGACTGCATCTATGAGGGCGATCGTTCGCTCTACATCCACCCCGATGAGTGCGTGGACTGCGGAGCGTGCGAGCCGGCATGCCCCGTCGAGGCGATCTACTACGAGGACGACCTTCCCGAAGAGTGGCAGGACTACTACAAGGCCAACGTCGAGTTCTTCGACGACATCGGCTCGCCCGGCGGCGCCGCCAAGGTCGGTGTGATCCACAAGGACCACCCGGTCATCGCCGAGTTGCCGCCCCAGGGCGAGTGATCGCCTAGATGAGCGTCGCCGACCTCGCCGATTACCCCTGGGACGCCGTCGCACCGTACGCCGAGACCGCACGTCGACATCCTGACGGCATCGTGGATCTCTCGATCGGCTCTCCCGTGGACCGCACTCCTGCGGTGGTCGAAGCCGCCCTCGCGGCAGCGACCGACGCGCACGCCTACCCGCAGACCGTGGGCACGCCCCCGCTGCGCGAGGCGATCGTCGACTGGTACGCCAGACGCCGCGGTGTCGCGGGTCTGACGCCCTCTCATGTGCTGCCGACCGTCGGTTCGAAGGAGCTCGTCGCGCTGCTTCCGCTGCTGCTCGGGCTCGGCGCGGGCGACACCGTCGTGCATCCGGTTGCGGCGTACCCGACGTACGAGGTCGGCGCACGCCTGGTCGGTGCCACTGCGGTGGCCGCCGACGATCCCGCATCCTGGCCGGAGGGCACCAAGCTCGTCTGGATCAACTCTCCCGGCAACCCGGACGGTCGCGTGTGGAGCGTCGAGGAGCTGCGCCGCGCACGAGAGCGCGCCCGAGAGCTCGGGGCGGTCCTGGCATCCGATGAGTGCTACGCCGAACTGGGGTGGGATGCGCCCTGGGCCGATACCCCCGTGCCGTCGGTCCTGGATCCCGCCGTGGTCGCCGCCGATCTGTCCGGTGTGCTGTCGGTCTACTCGCTGAGCAAGCAGTCCAACCTCGCGGGGTATCGTGCCGCCTTCCTCGCGGGCGATCCCGCGCTCGTGGCGAGACTGCTGACTGCGCGCAAGCATCTGGGGCTCATGCTGCCGGCTCCCGTGCAGGCCGCGATGGTCGCCGCGCTCACCGACGACGCGCACGTCGCCGCCCAGAAGGCGCGCTACGGCGCCCGGCGCCAGGTGCTGAAGCCCGCCGTCGAGGCCGCCGGATTCCGCGTCGACCGCAGCGAGGCCGGTCTCTATCTCTGGGTGACACGCGGCGAGGACGCGTGGGACAGCATGGCCGCCCTGGCCGAACTCGGCATTCTCGCGGGTCCCGGGCACTTCTACGGGCCGCACCACCCCCAGCACATCCGGCTGTCCCTCACGGCGTCGGACGAGCGGATCGCCGCGGCTGCGGGGCGCCTCACCATCCTCGGCTCGTAGCTTTTCTCCTACGAATTTCTCGTTCCTTTGGCGCCAGTCACCGTAGGCCCCTGCCGCGGCTAGGCTGTAATCGCAGGGGCGCGCCGACACGTAGCGTGCCCGGGCAGGTCGCCACCGGCGACCGAGGATCCCCACCTTTCGCCGACGATCCATCGCAAGGAGGCGCCGTGACCGAAGCCGGCTCGCAGCAGAAGACCGCACGTCTGACCGTCGCAGAGCACACCGCCCAGCTGCCTGTGCTGACGGGCACGGACGGTGCGCCCAGCATCGATGTGTCGTCGCTGACGCGTCAGACCGGGCACACGACCCTCGACTACGGGTTCGTGAACACCGCGGCGACGAAGTCCGCGGTGACCTTCATCGACGGCGACGAGGGGATCCTCCGCTACCGCGGGTATCCGATCGGGCAGCTCGCGAAGAACTCGACTTACCTCGAGGTGGCCTGGCTGCTCATCTACGGCGAGCTGCCCAGTGCGAGCGAGCTCGAGGACTTCGACAACCGCATCCGGCGTCACACGCTGCTCCACGAGGATCTGAAGCGCTTCTTCTCCGCGCTGCCGCACACGGCGCATCCGATGTCGGTGCTGTCGGCGGCAACGGCGGCACTCTCGACGTACTACGAGAACCAGTCGGATCCTCACAATCCCGAGTTCGTCGAGCTGAACACGATCCGGATGCTCGCGAAGCTTCCCGTCATCGCGGCCTACGCGCACAAGAAGAGCGTCGGGCAGGCGTTCCTGTACCCCGACAACTCGCTCAGCTTCGTCGACAACTTCCTGAAGCTCAACTTCGGCGTGCTCAGCGAGCAGTACGAGATCAGCCCGGTCATGTCGCGCGCGCTCGAACGCCTGCTGATCCTGCACGAGGATCACGAGCAGAACGCCTCGACGTCGACCGTGCGCCTCGTGGGCTCCACCGGGGCGAACATCTTCTCCTCGGTCTCGGCGGGCATCAACGCCCTGTCCGGGCCGCTGCACGGTGGTGCGAACGAGGCCGTGCTCGACATGCTGGGCCGCATCCGCGACTCCGGCGAGAGCGTGCAGCGCTTCGTCGAGCGGGTCAAGAACAAGGAAGACGGCGTGAAGCTCATGGGCTTCGGGCACCGCGTCTACAAGAACTACGACCCGCGCGCGAAGCTCGTCAAGGAGTCCGCCGACGAGGTGCTCGCCGAGCTCGGCGTCAGCGACCCGCTGCTGGATCTCGCCAAGGAGCTGGAGGAGATCGCGCTGCGCGACGACTACTTCATCTCCCGCCGGCTGTACCCCAACGTCGACTTCTACACCGGCGTCATCTACAAGGCGATGGGCTTTCCGACCCGCATGTTCACCGTGCTGTTCGCGATCGGCCGTCTTCCCGGGTGGCTCGCGCACTGGCGCGAGATGAACCAGGACCCGCAGACCAAGATCGGTCGCCCTCAGCAGCTGTACGTGGGCGCTCCCGAGCGCAACTACCCGGGCGTGAACTGACGATGCCGCGGCTTCTCGTGCGGCCGCCGTCGTCGCGACTGGCCGAGGGCGAGCTCACCCACCTCGAGCGCGTGCCGGTGGATCCGACGCTCGCGCGAGAGCAGTGGGAGGCATACGTCGACGTGTTCCGCTCCCGCGGGTGGGAGATCCTGACCGTCGCCCAGGCAGATGAGCAGGCGGACGGGGTGTTCGTCGAGGATGCTGTGGTCGTCTTCGGCGATCTGGCCGTACTCTGCCGCGCCGGTGCGGAATCACGTCGGGGAGAGCGCCCCACGATCGAAGCCGCAACCGCCCGGACGGGGCTCGAGACCGCGCAGATCGTCGCCCCGGCGACACTCGACGGCGGCGACGTGCTCAAGATCGGCCGCACCGTCTACGTGGGGGTGTCGGCGCGAACGAACGAAGACGCCGTGGGGCAACTGCGCGCCCTGCTCGAACCGCGCGGCTGGGTGGTACAGGGTGTCCCCGTGACACGGGTGCTGCACCTGAAGTCCGCGGTGACCGCGCTTCCGGACGGGACCGTCATCGGATATCCGCCGCTGGTCGACGACCCCGAGGCTTTCCCGGCGTTCCTGCCGGTGCCCGAGGAGCATGGCACGGCCGTCGTCGTGCTCGACGAGAAAACCGTGCTCATGTCGGCGGACGCCCCGGCATCCGCCGCCCTCTTCCGGGAGAGGGGCCTGGAGGTCATCACGACCCCCGTGACGGAGTTCGAGAAGCTCGAGGGCTGCGTCACCTGTCTGTCGGTGCGGCTTCGCGACTGACGCCGTCAGCGCTCCAGCGTGGCGGCGTAGTCGGGGACCATCGCGTCCAGGCTGCGCGGCGGACGCTCGTATCCGCGCGAGGCGGGTCGCTCCGGGATCTCCACGGTTTCGTGCGGGATCGGCTGCCAGGGGATCTGCTCGAGCAGATGGTGGATCATGTTGATCCGGCCACGGCGCTTGTCTTCGTTGTCGACCTCGTACCAGCGCGCCTCGGGGATGTCGGTGTGCACGAGCATCGCATCCTTCGCCCGGGAGTAGTCCTCCCACTTCGTGATGGAGAGCACATCGTTGGGGCTCAACTTCCAGCGCCGCATCGGGTCGCTCGCCCGGGAGCGGAAGCGTGCCTCCTGCTCGACGTCGGACACGCTGAACCAGTACTTCAGAAGGAGGATGCCATCCTCGATCAGCATCCGCTCGAACAGCGGCGCCTGGTGCAGGAATCGCTGGTACTCGGCCTCGGTGCAGTAGCCCATCACCCGCTCGACGCCCGCGCGGTTGTACCAGGAGCGGTCCATCAGCACGATCTCGCCCGCTGCGGGCAGATGCGCGATGTAGCGCTGGAAGTACCACTGCGATTTCTCGCGATCCGTCGGCGTCGGCAGCGCCATGATGCGGGTGACGCGGGGATTCAGGTACTCCGACACCCGCTTGATCGTCGAGCCCTTGCCTGCAGCGTCGCGGCCTTCGAAGATCACCACGAGGCGCGCGCCGGTCGCCTGCACCCACGCCTGCATGTCGACGAGCTGGGCCTGCAGGCGCGCGAGCTCGCGCTCGTAGAGCTTCTTCGGCAGCCGCGCCGCGCTCATGCGTGCAGCGCTTCGTTGAGGGTGACACCCACGCCCGCGCGTCGCACGGCTTCGATGGCTCCCGTCACAGAGTTCCTGCGGAACAGGATGCCGTCGCGTCCGGACAGCTCCGCGCCCTTCACGACGGGCCGTGCGCCGTCGGCGCCCGGCTGCTCGTCGGCGAGCACGATCTTGGACCCCGCCGTGACGTACAGTCCGGCCTCCACGACGCAGTCGTCGCCGAGCGAGATGCCGATGCCGGCGTTCGCGCCGAGCAGTGTGCGCGAGCCGATCGAGACGCGGTGCGTGCCGCCGCCCGAGAGGGTGCCCATGATCGACGCGCCGCCGCCGATGTCGCTGCCGTCACCGACCACGACGCCCTGGGAGATGCGGCCCTCGACCATCGAGGCGCCCAGGGTTCCGGCGTTGAAGTTGACGAATCCCTCGTGCATCACCGTCGTGCCGGGGGAGAGGTATGCCCCCAGGCGCACGCGCGAGGCGTCGGCGATGCGCACCCCGGGAGGGGTGACGTAGTCGAGCAGCCGCGGGAACTTGTCGAGGCCGTGCAGCTGGATGCCGGCGCGGGTCAGCGCCGGGCGCAGCCGCTCCGCGTCTCGGGGGTGCATCGGCCCCGCGGTCGTCCACGCGACGATCGGCAGATGGCCGAAGATGCCGTCGAGGTTGATCTCGTTCGGAGCCACAAGGCGGTGGGAGAGCGCGTGCAGGCGCAGGTAGGCATCGATCGTGGAGGCGGGAGCCGCATCCGCATCGATCGTCAGTTCGACGGGAGCGGTCGTGACCTGGCGGCGGGCGTCTGCGCCGGCGTACTCCGCGAGCTCCGCCGCCGAACCGGTCTGGGCCTCGGCCGCCACGGTCGGGAACCACGCGTCGAGAACGGTACCGTCCTCGCTCGTCGTCGCCAGACCCGTACCCCATACCGTGCGCATCATGCTCATCCCCTCAGGTTATCGGGCCGAACAGCCTCGTTAGACTGAGGCCATGCCCGAGCTGGATCTGTCCGCGTCCGCCGTCGAGCTCACGCAGGCGATCTGTGACATTCCGAGCGTTTCCGGCAACGAGGCGACGCTCGCGGACGCCATCGCCGCGGCCCTGGCGCCGCTGTCGCACCTCGAGGTCTTCCGCGACGGCGACACGATCGTCGCTCGCACCCGCCTCGGCCGAGCGCAGCGCGTCGTGATCGCAGGCCACATCGACACGGTCCCCATCAACGACAACCTGCCGACGCGCCTGATCGACGATGAGGGGCAGCCTGCCCTCTGGGGACGCGGCACGGTCGACATGAAGGCGGGCGTCGCCGTCCAGCTGAAGCTCGCCGCCGAGCTCACCGATCCGCGCGTCGACATTACGTGGATGTGGTACGACCACGAAGAGGTGGAAGCCTCCCTCAATGGGCTCGGCCGCGTGGCGCGCCTGCGCCCGGACCTCTTCGAGGCGGACTTCGCGATTCTCGGCGAACCCTCCAACGGTCAGGTCGAGGGGGGCTGCAACGGCACGCTGCGCGTCGTGGCACGTACGCACGGCGTCCGGGCCCACAGTGCTCGGGCCTGGGTGGGGGAGAACGCCATCCACGCCGCCGCCCCGATCCTCACCCGTTTGGCCGCGTACGAGCCGGCGACGATCGACGTCGAGGGACTCGCGTACCGCGAAGGTCTGAACGCCGTCCGCGTGACCGGCGGTGTGGCGGGCAACGTCATCCCCGATCTCTGCGAGGTCGAGATCAACTACCGCTTCGCGCCGAGCAGATCGGTGGCGGAGGCGGAGGCCCACGTGCGCGAGGTGCTCGCGGGCTTCGAGGTCGAGCTGACGGACTCGTCCGCCGGCGCCCGGCCGGGCCTGGATGCCCCCCTCGCGCAGGAGTTCGTGCGGGCGGTCGGCGCCGAGCCGCATCCGAAGTACGGCTGGACGGATGTCGCGCGTTTCTCGGCGCTCGGAGTCCCCGCGGTGAACTACGGCCCGGGAGACCCGAGCCTGGCGCACCACGATCAGGAGCGCGTTCCGATCGCGCAGATCGAGGACGTCGAGCGCGGGCTGCGCACGTGGCTCAGCAGCTGACCCGCATCGGCCGCTGGCCGGTCGCCGCGCGGATCGGTCTGATCTACGTCGCCGCACGTCTGGTGACGCTGGGCTTCTTCGCCCTCGCCTCCGCCCTGTCGACCCCGGCATCCCGGTTCGGCGTCGATCCCGGCATCGGCAAGCTGCTCATGGGCTGGGACGCGCAGTGGTACTGGGTCGTCGCCGCCAACGGATATCCCTCGCCCCTGCCGCTGACCGAAGCGGGACAGGTGGCCGAGAATGCGTGGGCCTTCTTGCCGCTGTATCCCTGGGTGTCGCAGGGAGTCGGATTCTTCGTCGGCGGGTGGCCGGTGGCGGGGCCGGTCGTCGCGCTCGTCGCCGGCTACTTCGCAGCGCTCGCGTTCTATCGCCTGATGCGTCGACGTCTGGACCGCTCGGCGTCGACCTGGGCGGTCGTCTTCTTCGTGGCGGGACCGCTCGCCGCCCTCTTCCAGATCGCGTACGCGGAGTCGCTGTTCCTCCTGTGGCTGATGCTGGCTCTGGACGCCCTGCTTCGGCGGCGTTACGTATGGCTGTACCTGCTCATCCCGCTCATGGGATTCACGCGCCCCGGCATTCTCGCCTTCGCCCTCACACTCGGTCTCGTGGGCGTCTGGCGATGGATCCGCCGGCGCGTGGACCCCTTCCCCGTGAGGGAGATCGTGCACCTGGTGGCCCTCGCCGCCCTGGCGAGCCTCGTCGGCTTCTCCTGGCAGGTGATCGCGGCGGTCGCGACGGGCGATCCTGCCGCATATCTCGCCACCGAGCTCGCGTGGCGACGCAACTGGATCCCGGATGCGGCCGCACATTTCTTCCCCTTCGACGGCTTCCTTGCCGGCACGGCCTTCTGGGCGCGGCTGTGGGGGTGGCCGACGTGGCTCGGGTTCGCGCTGCTCGCCGTGATCGTGGTCGTAGTGGCCGCCGTGCTGGTGTTCGCGCCGGGCGTGCGACGGCTCGGGATGGAGATCCGCCTCTGGTCGGGGAGTTACCTGCTGTACCTGCTCGCCGTCTTCTTTCCGCAGTCGAGCACCTTCCGGCTGCTCGTTCCGCTGTCGCCTCTCTGGGGTGCGGTCGCCGTCGGGCGGCATCCGGCCTGGCGCATCGGCATGCTCGTCGTGGGCCTGGCGGGACAGTGGTGGTGGATCTACAACATGTACGCGCTCGGGAACACACTCTGGCAGATCCCCTGAGGACAAGCGTCGGGCGCACTCTCACGCACGATAAACTGGGAACTCACCATTGACGAAGAGGAGCCACGATGGCAGCCATGAAGCCGAGAACCGGAGACGGGCCGATGGAGGCTGTGAAGGAGGGGCGCCTGATCATCGTTCGTGTTCCGCTCGAGGGCGGCGGGCGTCTTGTGGTGTCGGTCAACGACGCCGAGGCCAAGGAATTGCACGACGTGCTCGCGGGGGTCGTCGGCGCCTGAGCTGTTCACTTCCTACTTCACTGCGGCCGGTCCTTCGGGATCGGCCGCAGTGGCGTGTCAGCGGCTCTCGTCGATGGTCGTGAGCTGCAGGAGTCCTTCGCCGACGATCGAGAGCGCGCCGATGACAGCGGGAGAGGACTGCGTCTCCTGGATGAGCGACCGGTAAGCGGTCGTCACGGGATCGCGGCGCACCGGATCGGCGACGGCGCCGCCGGCGAGGATGCGGGGCACGAGCACGAGCCCTCCCGGTCGCACCAGGCGCAGGCCGTGCTCCACGTACTCGATCACGCCGTCCGCATCCGCGTCGACGAGCACGATGTCGTAGGACGCTTCGTTCATGCGCGGCAGGACATCGGAGGCCCGGCCGGTGATGAATCTGGCGCGAGCCGGCGCGATACGCGCGTCCGAGAACGCGCGACGGGCGGCCTGCAGGTGCTCGGGCTCCTTGTCGATGGTCGTGAGGATGGCCCGCGGCGCCCCGTGCATGAGCCACAGCCCCGACACACCTGCGCCCGTGCCGATCTCGACGATGTTGAGGGCGCGTGAGACCTGGGCGAGCAGTGCGAGCTGCGCCCCGATCGGCGGGCTCACCGGGTCGGCGCCCAGTTCGAGGGCGTGCGTGCGTGCGCGGGCGATCGCGTCGGGTTCGACGGTCGCCTCGCGGGCGAATCGATCGCTCGCGTCGTGTCCGGCCATGGTGTTCCTCCTCGGCAAGCCTACGGTCGCCGATGGGCGGCGGCGGTCAGGCGCGGCGGTAATCTGAAGGCATGGTGTTCGGGCTCACGATCGAGAAGCTGCTGGTGATCGCCGTGATCGCCGCCTTCCTCATCGGACCCGAACGTCTGCCCCGGTATGCGGAGGCCCTGGCGCGGTTCACGAACCGCTCACGCGAGTTCCTGCGCGGTGCGCGCACCCGCGTGAAGGAGGAGATGGGTCCCGAGTTCGACGAGGTGGACTGGCGCAAGCTGGATCCTCGTCAGTACGACCCGCGGCGCATCATCCGCGAGGCGCTGCTGGACGACCCTCCGACGGCGACCGTGCGTGCGGCCGGTGTCGCGGCAGCGGCGACCATGTCGACGACACGTGCCGCGGAGAGCTTCGACCTGGAGCCGGGGGAGCAGCCCCCGTTCGACGACGAGGCGACCTGACGCCCCCCGCGGCTCAGCGCGGGGTCACGGGCAACGGCCTGCCGGAGAGAGGCCTGCCGGTGAGCAGGATGCGGTCGGCGACCTGCTGGATGGCGCGCGAGGCGGCGTCGTCCGGGGCGCGGCGCACGACCGGCTCACCCGCATCCCCGCCGCTGCGCAGTGCGGGGCTCAGCGGAACACGCGCGATCACCTCGACCGTCTCGGCATCCGTGCTCAGTTCCCGCGCGATGCGATCACCGCCGCCCGACCCGAACAGATCGAACGTCGTGCCGTCGGGGAGGGTCATGGCGGTCATATTCTCGACGACCCCCAGAACGCTCTGCCCCGTTTGCCGCGCGACCAGCCCGCTGCGTGCCGCCACCTCCGACGCGGCCGCCTGCGGAGTGGTGACGACCAGGACGTCGGCGTGCGGGAGCAACTGCCCGATCGAGATGGCGATATCGCCGGTGCCCGGTGGCATGTCGATGAGCAGCACGTCGAGGTCGCCAAAATACACCTCCGTGAGGAACTGCTGGATCGTGCGGTGAAGCATCGGCCCTCGCCATGCGACGGCGCTGCGGGCGGCGCCCTCGGGCAGAAACATTCCGATGGAGACCACCTTCACGTCGAAGGCGACCGGGGGGACGATGAGATCGTCGATCCTGGTGGGTCGCACACTCGCGCCGTCGGCGTCGACGAGCCCCAGCAGCGCCGGGATCGAGAAGCCGTGCACGTCCGCATCCACGACGCCCACGCGTCTGCCGCGATCCGCCAGCGCGACGGCGAGATTGGCGGTGAGCGTCGACTTGCCGACGCCTCCCTTGCCGCTCGTCACGGCGATCACGCGCGTCAGCGACTCTGGGGTGAAGGGGTTGCCGCGCCGGCGGCCGCCGCGCAGACGGGTCGTCAGCGTCTCACGCTCCTCGGGGCTCATGACGCCCAGGACGACCTCGACGGGGGCGTCGCCGACGACGCGCTCGGCGGCGCGGCGCACGTCGCGTTCGATGCGATCGGATGCGGGGCAGCCGACGATCGTGAGCGCCACAGCGACGCGCACCCCGCCGTCGGCGCCCTCGCTGACCTCACGCAGCATGTCGAGGTCGGCGAGGCTGCGTCTCAACTCGGGATCGGTGACGGCGCCGACCGCCTCCCGTACTCGGGCGACACGGCCCGTCTCAGAGTTCACGGGCTTCGCGCTCTGCCTTCTCGCGGCGCTCGGCCCGCCGGCGCTTCTCCTCGCGCTCCGCGCGGACCTGCTCCGGCTCCTCACCGGCGCCGTGCGCCTGCAGATCCTCCAGCAGCGCGCGCAGCTCGTCGCGGAGCACCTCGCGCGTCACCGACTCGCTCGAGACATCGGTCAGTGCCATCCGCAACGCGACGATCTCCCGGGCGAGGTACTCGGTGTCGGCGAGGTTGCGCTCCGCGCGCTGACGATCCTGCTCGATCTGCACCCTGTCTCGGTCGTCCTGCCTGTTCTGCGCGAGCAGGATGAGCGGGGCGGCGTAGGAGGCCTGCAGCGAGAGCACGAGCGTGAGAGCGGTGAAGCCGTTGTCCGACGAGTCGAAGCGCAGCTCCGGCGGCAGAATCGTGTTCCACGCGAGCCACGCGGCGCAGAACGCGCTCAGACCCACGAGGAACCAGGGCGTTCCCATCCCGCGGGCGATCACCTCGGTGAAGCGGCCGAAGCGGTCGCGCGAGGGCTGAGCGGGCCGGGACAGCATTCCGCCCCGCCCGAGCGGCGCGTCCAGCGCCCCCCTGCGAGGGGACCGAGCCATCATTGCGGCCGTCCTTCCGAGTCTCCCGTGCGCCAGTCCTCTGGCAGCAGGTAGTCGAGCACGTCGTCGACGCTGACGGCGCCGACGAGGCGCTGCGCGGAGTCGACGACGGGAACCGAGACGAGGTTGTAGGTCGCCAGCAGGCGCGCGACGACGGCAGCGGAGGCGGTGGCGGGCACGGGTTCGAGGGAATCATCGAGCAGCGCGCCGAGCCGTTCGTGCGGCGGATAGCGCAGCATCCGCTGGAAGTGCACCGTGCCGAGTAGGCGGCCGGTGGGCGTCTCGTACGGAGGCAGCGTCACGAACACGGCGGCGGCGAGGGCCGGGTGGGTCTCGTGCCGGCGGATGAGCGCGAGTGCCTCGGCGATCGTGTTGTCCGCCGACAGCACGATCGGCTCGGGCGTCATGAGTCCGCCGGCGGTGTCGGGCCCGTACTGCAGGAGGGCGCGCACGTCTTCCGCCTCATCGGGCTCCATGAGCTCGAGCAGCTCCTCGCGCTGCTCGGCCGGCAGCTGGGCGAGCACGTCGGCGGCATCGTCTGGCTCCATCGCGTCGAGGATGTCAGCCGCGCGCTCGTCGCCGAGAGCCTCGAGGATGTGCACCTGCTCCTCTTCCGGCATCTCCTCCAGGGCGTCAGCGAGGCGGTCGTCGGGAAGCTCCTCCGCGACCTCGAGGAGACGGTCTTCGGGCAGATCCAGCAGGGTGTTGGCGAGGTCGGCGGCCTTGAGTTCCGCATAGCTGGCCACCAGCCGCTCGGCGGACTGGGCTTCGCCCCGGGTGTGGCCGTCGTTGACGTCGTGCCAGGAGGCGAACGTCGTCGCCCCCTTCGCGAAGGGCGACGGGCTCGTCTTGGGCTTGCGCAGGAAGAGCTGGGACACGTCCCATTCGCCGAGGCGGTTGCGTTCGATGGCGACATCTTCGATGACGGCCTGGCCGGAGCCGTCGCGCAGCGAGACCTTGCGCCCGACGAGTTCCGCCAGAACCCGCACCTCGCCGCCGCGCTGCTGGAAGCGGCGCACGTTGATGAGACCGGTCGTGATCACCTGGCCGGTCTCGATCGAGGTGACCCTCCCGATCGAGACGAAGACGTGGCGTCGTCCGGGGATCTCGATGACGAGGCCGATCACGCGGGGAGCGTCGTCGGCTCGGTAGATCACGACGACGTCGCGCACGCGGCCGAGGCGGTCACCGGCGGGATCGAAGACCGCGCATCCGGCCAGACGCGCGACGAAAACCCGCTGTGTGCTCACGTGTCCAGCCTAGCCCCGGGCTCGATGAGCACGCCGGGAGCGCTCCGGCTCGGCGTGGGAAGATGGGGTGATGAGCAACCAGGGTGCACCGTTCTCGCAAGGCTCCGCCGAGACGGGCGAGACCGTCGCCTCGTTCACGCAGTACGAGGGGGCGCAGAAGGCCGTGTCCGCTCTCATCGCCGCCGAGGTGCCGGCCAAAGAGATCGCGATCGTGGGCGCGGGCTTGCGCTCCATCGAACGCATCACGGGCCGACTGGGCTATGCCACCGCCGCCAGGTCCGGAGCGATCAACGGCCTCATGCTCGGCGTGCTCTTCTCGTTCATCTTCGTGCTCGGCGCGCCCACGGTGCAGATCCAGGCGTTCGTGGGCGTCCTGCTGGTCGGCATCGCGATCGGGATGCTGCTGAACATCCTGATGTTCTCGATCGTGCGCCGTCGGCGTGACTACGCCTCCGTCATGCAGGTCGTCGCGGACCACTACGAGGTCAAGGTCGCGCCCACGAGCGTGCACAAGGCGCGCACTGCGCTGGGCACAGCGCCGACCGCGACGCGCCCGTCCTCGGCAGCGCCGCGCAGCGACGCTCCGCCGCGTTACGGCGAGCGGATCACGCCCGGTTCTCCGTCGCCCCAGACGCCGCCCGTCGAGCGGCCGACCACGCCCGGGCCGCAGCCGGGCCAGGACGACGACCGCGCCTGAGCGCGCCGCGTCCGGCCCGACCGCCCTCCGTCAGCTCGACAGGCGAGCGATCCACGCCTCGATCTCGTCGGCGGTGCGAGGGATTCCGGCGGACAGGTTGACGGGGCCTTCGGCCGTCATCAGGATGTCGTCCTCGATCCGCACTCCGATGCCGCGCAGCTCCTCGGGGACGGTGAGGTCGTCGGCCTGGAAGTAGAGCCCGGGCTCGATCGTGAAGACCATCCCCGGTGCCAGCTCGCCCTCGTAGTACATGTCACGTCGCGCCTGTGCGCAGTCGTGCACGTCGAGGCCCAGGTGGTGGCTCGTGCCGTGCACCATGTATCGGCGGTGCTGACCGCCGTGATCGGCGTCCAGCGCCTCCTGGGCCGTGACCGGGATGAGGCCCCACTCTGCAACACGGGCGGCGATGACCGACATGGCCGCCTCGTGGATCTCACGGAACTTCACGCCGGGGCGAGCAGCGGCGAATGCGACGTCGGCGGCCTCGCGCACCGTCTCGTACACGCGGCGCTGCACCTCGGTGAAGCGCCCGTTCACCGGCAGCGTGCGGGTGATGTCGGCGGTGTAGAGACTGTCCACCTCGACACCGGCGTCGATCAGGATCAGATCGCCCGGCAGAACGCGGCCGTCGTTGCGGGTCCAGTGCAGGTAGCAGGCGTGTGCCCCGGAAGCGGCGATCGTGTCGTAGCCCTCCCCGTTGCCGTCGCTGCGAGCCCGCTGGTGGAAGACACCCTCGACGACGCGTTCGCCGCGAGGGTGGGTGACGATGCGGGGAAGCTCTCGGACGATGTCGTCGAAGCCGGCGCCGGTGACATCCACCGCCAGCTGCAACTGGGCGATCTCGTGTTCGTCCTTGATGAGGCGCAGCTCCGACACGAGGCGGCTGAGCTCGGCGTCCTCGTCGACCACGCGGTCAGCGTCGCTCGCGGTGAAGGCATCGAGATGAGCCGTCGCGACCGCGAGATCCGCCGCGACCTGCGCCAGCGAGGGGCGCGGACCGATCCAGAACTCGCCCACACTCGCATCGGCGTAGAACTCGCTCGTGGTGCGGTCGGCGCGCTCGCGGAAGTAGAGCATCACGTCGTGGCCCTCGTCGCCACGGGGCTCGAAGACGAGCACGGAACCCGGTTCGCTGTCCGCGCCCCATCCGGTCAGGTGGGCGAACGCGGAATGCGCACGGAACGGGTAGTCGGTGTCGTTGCTGCGCTGCTTCAGCTCGCCCGCCGGGATCACGAGGCGCGAGCCCGGGAACAGGGCGGAGAGTGCGACGCGGCGTGCGGCGGCGTAGGCCGCTTCGATGCGCGGCGGAGCGATCGTCTCCGGGCGCGCGGCCCATCCGGTCGAGATCGTCGACAGGAATCCCTGGGGGAAGGGCTGCTTGCGGTTCGAGACGACCGGCTCTTCAGCGGTCGCGGGTGAGGTGTCCGTGGATTCCGACATGGCTCCAGTCTCCCACCCTCCTCGGCGGCTCGCTCAGCCGGTGCGCTCGTACTGCACGACGAGCGGTCGATGGTCGCTGCCGGCGTCGTCCATCCCGCTCAGCACGACAGAGCCGGTGGGGGTCCACTGGGGCGTGGCGAGCACGTGGTCGATCGGCGCACCCGCCAGGGCGGGGAGGTCGGTCGGCCACGTGCCGACCGACCCGTTGCCCGTCTGCGATGCCGCATCCCGGCAGGCGCCGAGCGTTCCGCCGTCGGTTCCGAGTCCGGCCATGTGATCGAGGGTCGCGTTGAAGTCGCCCGCCATGATGACGTCCCCGCCCGCGCACTGGTCGGCGAGCCACTGCAGGTCGTGGCGCCAGTGCTCCATCTGATCCTCGCGAGGCGCGACCGCATGGGCGGCGACGACGGTGGGACCGTTGCCGTCTGTCGGCATCGCGACGGCGCTGGGCACCGTGCTCGTGCCCTCCTGCGAGGAGGCGATGACGGAGTAGGTGCCGAGCGACGGGCTGATGAGCAGCGTCGTCGAATCCGCCGCCCACCCGTCGGTGCCGTACTCGGTGTGGTGCGCCCACATGGGGCTGCCGAGATCCCGCATCGCGACCGCGACTTCGGCGCCCGTCTCGATCGTGGTCTCGGGAAGGCTCACGATATCCGCGCCCATGGCGATGGCGGTCTGCGCGATCGTCTGCGGCGAGGTGGCATCGCCGGC
Organism: Microbacteriaceae bacterium PS02066; assembly: GCA_029959545.1. Classification (GTDB taxonomy): domain Bacteria; phylum Actinomycetota; class Actinomycetes; order Actinomycetales; family Microbacteriaceae; genus Microbacterium; species Microbacterium binotii. The sequence goes on from JASCPH010000030.1 coordinate 37,289, forward strand.
GGTGTTCCAGGTCATGACCCGGATGCTGTTCTCGGTCTTCGCGGGCAGCGCCGTCGTGCCCGTGCCGCGCGAGACGATGATCGTCGCGTTGGCGCCGACGGCGAGCACCGCGACCAGAGCGATGGGGAGCACGACGCGACGCACCGGACGAGCGGCCGACAGCAGCAGCGCGACGACCGCGAGAGCCGCGAACGCCAGCGCGACGAGAGATCGGAACGACACGATCTGGGTGAGCGGAAAGGTCCGCGAGAGGCGGAAGAACTCCGGCCAGGTGAGCACGGCCGCCGCGATCGCGCAGAGCAGGCTCAGCAGGATTCCCAGCAGACGTGACACCCTCCGAGCCTAGGCAGTCGACCTGAGCGTCGGCCGCACGCAGCAGGGCGCACCAGGGTGCGCGGTACGCTCGGGGGATGAGTGCAGACGGCCGCGTACCGACGCCCGCCGACCTGCATCTGCACTCCACCCGCTCGGACGGCACGGAGTCGCCCGCCGAAGTCATGCGCCAGGCGCGTGCGGCGGGACTGGCCACGGTGTCGCTCACCGATCACGACACGACGGCGGGGTGGGCCGAGGCGGCAGACGAAGCCGTGCGACTGGGTATGACGTTCCTGCCGGGGATGGAGATGAGTGCCCGGCACGGGTGGCGCAGCGTCCACGTCCTCGCGTACCTGTTCGACCCTACCGACACGGCGCTGACAGCGGAGCTCGCCCGCATCCGGGACGACCGCATCGGCCGCGCGGAACGGATCGTGGCGAGCCTCGCGCGCGACTACGACCTCACCTGGGCGGACGTACTCGCCCAGACCGGCGCCGGTGCCACCGTGGGGCGCCCGCACATCGCGGATGCACTCGTCGCGCGCGGGATCGTCTCCGATCGCGGTGCCGCGTTCGACGGCGTGCTGCACCCGCGCGCGGGTTACTACGAGCCGCACTACGCGCCCGACCCGCTCACCGCCGTCGACCTCGTGGTGGCCGCGGGCGGTGTGCCGATCATCGCTCACCCGACGCCGCACGGTCGCGACCGGATGCTGCCGATGCCCGTGATCGACGAGCTCATCGCGCACGGGTTGGGCGGCTTCGAGATCGAGCACCGCGAGAACACCTCCGACGGCAAGGCGGTGCTGTGCCGCGTCGCGAAGGAGAACGGGCTCATCGTCACCGGTTCCAGCGACTATCACGGCGCGGGCAAACCCAATCGACCGGGCGAGAACACCACGTCGGCCGAGATGCTCGCGCGGATCATCGCCCGCGCAAGCGGCAGCGCGCCGATCCACCCCTGAGGGGGACCGGCGCGCTGCGAAGCGTCAGGCGGACGGGGCCGATGCGTCGGGGCGGGGGCCG
>JASCPH010000031.1 GCA_029959545.1 Microbacteriaceae bacterium PS02066
GTCGGCGCCGGCGCCGGCGCCTCCTTCGGCATGCGCGGGGGTTTGGGTGTGTTGGCGCGCGCCGGCTTCGGTTTGGGGGTCGGCTTGGGTCGACGGGGGCGTGTGGCTTCGACGGCGGCACGGCGCTCTTCTCGAGCGGCGATCTTGTCCCGTTGCCGCGACTCGGCACGCGCGGCCTCGTCGCGCTCGAGGATCTCGGCGAGCGGTGTGCCGGCGTCGATGAGCTTCGCGAAGGAGTAGTCGCCCACGTAGCGGGTGTGGACGGTGCGGCAGGGGATCAGCGCGGGGCACGCGGCAGTGCGGCATCCGTGGCGGTACCCGTCCGGGGTACCGTGCGGGAAGCGGTCGTCGAGGAGATCGAGGGTGGACATGACGGTCGACCTCAGTAGCGGAGGAGCTTCGCGGTGACCAGGGTCAACAGTGCTGCCCGCTGCGGGGCGTTGAGCCGTGAGAAGTGCGCACCAACGGTGTCTAGCGCCGTGGTGAACTCCTCGGGCAGACCGTCGAGATCCCGCTTGATGCGCCGCTCATTCGCATCCCGCTGCGCCTCCGCTTGATCGGCCACGCGCCACTCGTCGGTGGCGGCTGTGTCGGCGTATCTGCCGGTGATCCGTGGCGTGTACTGTCCGCCCGTGTAGAGCACGGTCGGCTCGCCGGCGGGGCGGGTGATCGTGATGATCGCGCCCACCGGAGCCGACGTGTACGGCTTGTACGAGCCGAGCTCCTTGCTGGTGAGCTCACCGTCGTCGAGCGTCCGATACCAGTGCGCGAGCTTTCCATTACTCGCGGCCTTGCGGCCGACGTAGACGACTTCCTCGGTGACGGTCGCTGCCTCTTCGCTCATTGGGGAGCACTCCTCGGATCAGTAAGAAAGTAGTGAATGTGACATTCACTGATACTAGAGAGGTTGCAGGGTCTTCGCAACCGTCGTCGTCGTCACGTCGACGGGCCGCTCTCGACGCTCGTTGACGGGAATCATCCGCACGGGCTCGTCGCGGGGAGCTTCGATCTCGAAGCCGCACGCGCCGCAGCTGTGCAGCCCGATCCCGTCGACGTCGTCGGAGGGGATGTACATGGTGGTCGGCTCTTCGCACATAAGGCAGCGCATGGTGATCTCCGTTCGCGTGGTCAGGCGCTTGTTGCCGGGGTGATCGGTTGGACGGTGGCGGAGTAGCCGCGGTGGGAACCCCAGGCGGCGGCGATGCGGTCGGCGACGTCGCGGTCCTCTCCGAGGTACGGGCGGTATCGCTTGCCGCGGGGGTCTGTGATGACGACCTGGACGACGCCGGATGGCTCGCGCACGGTGACTCTGGCTGCGGGGATCGGATACGCCTGGACGTGGCCGGCGATGATGAAGATCGGGTACAGGTCGCGTGCGAGCTCGGGGGTGCGGAACACGTCGTGAACCCATGCCGTGATGGCGAGCGCGCCGGCGGGGCTGAATCCGATGAGTCGTGCGGGGAGCTGCTCGAGCCCGGCGCGCACGAAGTAGTGCTCGTCGACGAGGATCGGCGTCGGTGGGAGCAGAGACTTCTCGTCGTGGGCGGGGTAGATGGTCAGGCTGGTGCGGCTGTTCATGAGGCGCTCGTTCATGCGGTGCGGCGGATGCCGGCGGCGATGATGTGTGCCTTGGTGGGCCGGGAGTAGAAGCCGAAGCTGTCGTCGTCGTCGGAAGCGGAGACGGTGGCGGTGAACGCGACGACGTCGCCGCGGGCGGCGGTGGAGATCTCGGAGGGCTTGGTGCCCCATACGCGCCAGCCCTCGCCCTGGACGAGGATCTTGACGGTGATTCCCCACTGAGTGTCGGTGGTCTTGGTCGCGAGGATCTCGCCCTGGATGAGGGTGCGCCCGGTGGGGACCGGGCGGCGCGCGGCCAGCTCGAGCTCGTACTGCTCGAGCAGCTCGTGGGCGGTGCGGACCTCGTCGTCGTCGAGGGTGCCGGTGTAGTCCTCGAGGGAGTCGAGGATGTAGCCGATCTTCTCGCGCAGCGGGTTTCCGTCTCGCATGCTCAGGTGTGCCTCGGTGAGCTGGTCGCGGAGGCCGGGGTGCTCGGCCTCGAAGGCGGCGCGGCGGGCGGTGATCGCCCGTGTTGTGTCGACGTGCTCGGCGTGTGCCTTCGCGTGGGCTCGTGCGGTGGCGCGGGCGCTGCTGACGAGGCGGCTGCGGGTGCCGGTGCCGCGGCAGTCGAAGCAGATCGGGCGCCCCTGGCCATCGGTGAAATGTGTCGGCGCGGTGTACAGGCCGGTGCCGATGCACTTGCCGCAGGTGTCGGTGATCCGCTCGGAGCCCTTGCGGCCGGGGAAGGGGTCGACGTAGAAGTCGTGCCAATCGGCCGGTGCGGTGGTGTCGATGCTGTCCATGGGATCCTCCGGTTCGTCTGTGGGTATAGGCCGCGGATCGTTCTCTTCGCGGACATGAAGGGGAAGGGGCGGGGGCGGCTGTGTCACGGAGCCGCCCCCGCGGCGGCGACCTGGTTGGGAGGACGGCGGGTCGCCGGGAGGGACATGGCGGCGAGCGCGGCGAGCGCTCGTCAGGCTGCGGTGTGGCGCCTGTCCCTGGGAGGGGAACGGCGTTGCGCGGTTCCCCTGGTTGTGGGTCTGTGGGTTCTCCCTCTACTCAGTTAGTAGTGAATGTGACATTTACTAGGGTAGGTGTTTCCTGCCCGGAGGTCAAGTGGCGATCTGGCCTGCATCTGCTGGATCAGCTCGCGGGTGCGCGGTCCTCGTCGGCGGGGCCGAGCCCTTCCCAAAGGTCGGGGCGGTTCTCGTGGATCCAGGCGCAGATGGTGGCCCAGTCCGCGACGCCGGACGGGTGCTGGTTGATGGTTGCCATGGTGTCCTCCCGGATCGTCGGCTAGTGAATGTGACATTCACAGCTTAGGGAGGGGGTCGGACATCGCTGGGGGACATCGCGAGTGCGTCACTGAGGGCGGCGGAGTTGCCGCCGCCCTCAGCTCGGTCTATTGCATCTGTCTGGCGATGCCGGCTGCGGCGCTGACGACTCGACGGGGGATGCCGAAGATTTCGGGAGGGCCGGACGCGACGCCGTTGCTCCACACCTTTCCGACGCGCCATCCGATGGGGAACCGGAGGGTGGTCGTGGTGTAGGTGGCCCCGGATTCGAGGGGGCCGGCGATCACACCGAGGGGGCTGACCTCGACGTACCACCGGCCAACGGTCTTGGAGCCGCCTTCGTGGCCGTTCATGCGCCGGCGTTCTCGAGCGGCTGCGCGACGTGTGCCGGCAGGGCGCGTAGCGCGGCGCGGGTCACCCACTCGTCGGCGGTCTCGTCGAACTGGCCGAGCTCGATGATCGGCCCCTGGTCGTCGTGGTGGATGAACAGCGACCCGTACTCGCGGCCGTCGACGTACAGGTAGATGTTCCCGGCGTAGGCGCCGATCTCGCCGTTGTCGAACAGCCCGTCGCGGGCGTCGGGTTCACCCAGGTCGATCTCTTCCTGGCGGTGCCCGAAGTTGAGGGTGAGCTTCATGGTGTCCTCCGTAGTAGGTGGTGAATGTGACATTCATAGGCTACGGTGGGGGTCCGACATTGCGCCGGCGAGCGAGCGATGCACTCTGTGTCCGCGAAGCAGCCGGGATGCGGCCTATACCCCTCAGACGGGCACAAGCCCGCGACGAGAGGAGGAGCGATGCCGAGTCGCGAAGAGGTAGACGACGTCCTGCAGCGCGTGGGGCTGGCGGCGATCTCGTACTACCCAGAGATTCACATCGACGAGCCGGACTACACCGTCGACACCGACGTTGATTGGTGCCTCGAGCCGGTGACCGACCTGACCGATGAGCAACGCGCCCCGCTGCGAGAGGCGGTCGGCCTGGCGATCACCAACCCGACAGCTCACCGGTACGCCCTGTTCCAGACGTTGCTCGAGCTGGCGCCAGCGGAGTCGTAATGTCCGCCGGCGTCGACGACTCGTCGGCGCGACCGGTTGGCGGACCAACCGACCCTCACGCGGCATGGCTGCGAGCGGGTCAGGCACGCCAGCAGGCGAAGCGCGCCGAGCAGGAGCAGTCGGCTGCGGCGAGCGCTGCGGCCGATCCGAAGCGGGACTACGCGAAGCGGTATCGCGAGGAGCATCGCGAGGAGATCCGCGCGTACCGGGCGAAGTATCACGCGGAGAACCGTGACGAAGTGAACCGGAAGAACCGGGAGTACATGCGGGAGCGGTCGCGGAAGATGCGAGCGCAGAAGGAGCGGCGCGAGAAGGACCGCGAGCGGGTGCGGCGGTGGACCGAGGCTAACCGTGAGCGCAAGCGCGAGACGATCAGGCGGTGGCACGCGGAGCACCCAGAGAAGACGGCGGAGTACTCGCGGCGCTACTACGAGCGCAACCGTGACGCGGTGCTGGCCAGGGCGAGACAGCGTCGAGATCAGAGCCCGGAGAAGGTGAAGGCGTCGTCGCGGGACTGGCAGCAGCGCAACCGGGAACACCTGACCGAGTGGCAGCGGCAGTATCGGGCTGAGAACCCGGATGTGTATGAGCGGGCGCTGCAGTCCAACCGTGAGTCGAAGCGGCTGGCTCGCCGCCTCAAGTCGTTGGGGTTGCCGGCAAAGCGCGCGCGTCGGTCCCCGGCAGCAGAGCGGCGAGCGCATGAGGCGGAGTCGCGGGAGTTCTTCGAGCGGGACCGGGCGGTGAGCGCGCGGAAGCGGGTCATGGCGGAGTACACACCGCTGGATCAGGCGGCGCTCGAGGCGTGGCGGGCGAGGTCGCCATTGGCGCGTCGACAAGATGCGCAGCTGTCGCGGTTCCGGCGGCAGCTGCGCACGGGCGCGGGCAGGATATCGGAGATCCGTGAAGAGGTTCGGATGGATGCCGTTGCACGGCGACTGCGGGGAGACAGCCTCGACGCGCCCGCGGAGCTGCGTCAGCGGGTCTTCGACGCCGCGGGAGGCCAGGAGTACCTCGCGGCGGGTGGCGATCGCCATACGGCGGCGCTGATGCTCGAGGAGTCCCTAGATGGGCTGGTCAAGCCTGTCGCGCTCCCGGATGGGCGGGGGATGGTGTGGGTGCCGGAGCACACGCGCGCAGGACGGGAGATCGCCGGTCACTGGCGCCGGCGCCCCGGCGCGTGAGCAGCTGCGCGGTGAGGACTGCGGGGCGTCCCTGTGTGGGGCGCCCCGCACTCGCTCAGCTGGCTGCGGCGAGCGCGTAGCTGCGTGCCCGCCAGCGGGGGATGCGCACGCGCACGCCGTGGTGGTCGATCACGCGGAGCACGTCGCGCCCTTCGACCTCGAAGACGGTCTCCGTGGTGGTCTGCAGCCCTCCTCCGAAGGTGAACGGCTCTGCGAAGCGGATGTGGTCGCCGCGGCGGACGCGGGGCTTGGCTTCCTCGAGCTCGAGGTTCGCCCAGCAGGCGGCGCGCCACTGGTTGGCGTACTCGTGGTCGGTCGGGGTGAGGGCCTCGAGCACCCGGCGGGGTGCGTGGACTGCGCCGGGGCCGACCGTCTCGTCCATGTCCTTGTACGTGAAGTTGTAGTAGCTGGACGGGGCGACGGAGTAGAGCACGACGAACGCGAAGACCTCCCCGGCGTGGGGGTGGCCGTCGTTGTAGCGCACCGCGGCGTAGAACTCGTAGGGCCAGTCGTAGCTCCCGCCGATGTAGTCGGGGTCGCGGCGGGTGCCGCTGGCGATGATCGTGGCGTTGGTGAAGTAGTCCGCGAAGTAGTCGCTGACGCTGACGCCGGCCGTCTTGTGAGTGGATGTGGCACCCATGGTGTCCTCCTCGGTTGCTAGTGAATGTGACATTCACAGGCTAAGGGAGGCCTCCGACATCGCCGACGTGACAGCAACAACGACGGCGGCGGGATGGCGAGCGCGAGCGCGGGGCCGAGCTCGGGGGAGAGCGAAGGGGCTACCAGGCCTCGGGGTCAAGAAGTTCGTCAGCGACATCGACGAAGTAGTCGTCGTCTTCACTCCATGCGTAGAGGCCCTCGAAGACCACGCCGATTGCAAACGTCATCACGACGAGTCCGCCCCAACGGCCGATGAACTCCGAGTAGGAGTCGAAAGCTCTGTGCTCTCTGGCTCGCTCGAAGATCTCGTACATGATCTTGCTTGATTCCTCGTCCCAGCGTTCGGTGAAGGATGGGCGCGCGATTGCCCCGGTGAGAACCTCGTCCTCGAACCAGGAATCCAGGAGGCTGAGCGTCGTCCCGATGATCTGCGCGGGGGTTGGTTCTTCGTCGGGGGTCATCCCGGTGAGGAAGTCGGAGAAGTCTTCGTAGTCGGCCTCCCACAAGTACTCTGCAGCGAGCCGTATCGCGCGGAACGCCTCTTTTCGAGCCTCACCTGTAGGCACCGCCATGATGAAGTTGTGACGTTGGATCGCCACCTGTAGGCCATCGTTGATCTCGTCGATTGTGTAGGCCTTGCCGCTGTCGAGGTCGATGTCACTTTCGAGAAGCAGCGGCTTGAGCTGCTTGAAGAGTTCAGCTGCCAGCCCTGTCTCTACACGCCGCCCGAAACTGTCGCGGCCGCTGCTGTCTACGTTGGGCATGAACGAGTCTCCTCATCAGGCGTCTGTAGCTCAGACCATAGCCGAGGGGTCTGTTGCCCGGAGCCGGGACATCGCCTGTGGTGCCGTGAGACGATGCGTCGATGAAGACGACCCATCGCGACGGCGAGGCGGGTGGGCTGCGGATGCCGGCCGTGTGGGATCGGGCCTCGCTCGAGGCGGTCGGGTTCGTGGGGTTCGTTCGATTCGCGGATCTTGCGGCCGCGAGGGTGCCGACTGAGGCGGGGATCTACGTGGTGCTGCGTCCGGCGGCGACGTCGCCGGAGCTGCTCGAGCTGACGCGAGCGCGGGCGGGATCCGCCTACCCTTTGGATGACCTCGCGGCTCGGTGGGTGTCGGGGACGCCGGTGCTGTACATCGGCAAGGCAGAGGCGAAAGTGGGCGGGCTGCGCAAGCGGCTGGGGCAGTTCGCGCGGAAGGGTGCCAGCCACCAGGGCGGGCGTTCGATCTGGCAGCTGGCCGATCAAGACGAGCTGCTCGTTGCGTGGGTGACGACGCCGGAGGAGTCCGCGGAGGACGTGGAGGTTCGCTACCGCGCCGCGTTCGCTGACGTGTTCGGTCGCTGGCCGTTCGCGAACCGGAAGCGATGAGGGCAGGCGGTTGATGAGAGGGGTTTCGCCGGGGATCTAGGTTGCTACCGCGGGCCTGTGTACGCTCTCGGCCATGAGGGCAGACAGGTTTGAGGACGTGGAACTTGGCGCGTTTGAGCGCTTCTATGACGAGCGACCCTTCGAGGGGCGCAGCTATCCCGGCCCATACTTCGAGACCGAGATCGCGTCGGGTATGAAGCGCGGGTTAGCGGTGTCCGTGGAGGGGCCGACGGTCGATGACGCGCGGGCGCTCATGGATCAGGTGAGGGCCATTATCGCTCGCCCGCTGCCTATCCAAGAGATGTACTCTGCGCTGCTCGAGACATTCCCCAAGGCGTTCCCCTGGAATACCCCAAGACAGATGAGCTATGCCGTCACGCCGAGTGCCATTTGCGTCGGAAGGGAGGGAGACTACTCGGTCCACTTCGACGTCGACTCGGAAGACGACACTCAAGTCGACTATTGGCCTGTCGTGTGGCTTGACCGTGACGGCAACATTCTGAGCGCTCACGCCGATGGCGGACGTGGCGAATATCCCGGAGGTCGGGACTACACCCTCCCGGAGGCGACTGAGGCGTTGGTGCGCTCATGGCCGTCGAAGAACATCTGGGCAGAGGACGTCGCGACCCGCCTGGACAAACTGGACGGGCTGGGCTGAGCCCCGCGTTCGTCGACGGGGCCCAGCGTTGGGGTGTCAGCCTCGTGCGGCTGCCAGCTCGGCGTCGATCCGGCGCCGCTCGCCGCCGGGGTGGGTGCTGCCCAGCAGCACGACGCGGCGATCCCACGCGACCTCACCCGTGAGCGAGTCGACCCAGTCGGTGACGTCGGCGCGCTGCGCCTCGGTCAGCTGGTCGACGGCCAGGCCGGGCAGGATCGTGTCGGGCAGGGTGAGGGTCTTGCGCAGGTACTCGAAGTCGACCTCGTTGCGCCAGGCGCGCTCCGACTCGATGAACCGGTCGATCTGCGCGTTGTCGGGGTGCCAATGGCATCCGCCGATGCAGGCCTCCTCGGGGTCGACGGACTGAAACCAGACGGCATGTACGGTGCGGTTGGTGGTCATGGCATCCTCCCGGATTGCTAGTGAATGTGACATTCATAGGCTACGGGTGGCCTCCGACATTGGCTGCGGCGAGCGCTGCGAGGGGCGGGGCGGGCGGTGTGCCCGCCCCGCCGGCTTGGCTACTCGCGCTCGCAGTCGGTCGCTTCCGCGTCGATCGAGTCGGCCACATAGTTGTCGGATCGGAGCGACTCGATCACGTCTTCCACGGTGTACGTCTCGATCGCGAGGTCTTCCGCTTCGTCCGTCGTGCGGGCCGTCACCGAAACGGTGACGCGCTGCGTCAGCGTGACGGAGAGGGTCACCCGGAAGTCGCGCTCGCGCGGGGTGCCGCCGATCGCTTCCACGAGCCGGTCGTACTCGGAGCAGAAGCCCTCGTCGTTGGCGATCTGCTCGCCCCTCTCCCAGATCGCCGCGAGGCGGTCGTCGGCGGCGTTGGTGATCGGCAGCTGCAGCCGTTCGATCTCCCGCTGCTGCCTCTCGACGGTCAGCGCGAGATCCGCGGCTCGCGCCTCGGCCGCGACGAGATCGGCCTGAGTGCGGGCCATTTCTCCGGCGTAGCCGCCGCGGCGGTCGGTGACCGGGGCGGGCATGTCGAGCTGGCCCTGAGCGAACTCGATGCTGGTGGTGGTGGATGCCATGGTGTCCTCCTTGGAACGTAGGCGGTGAATGTGACATTCACAGGCTACGGGTGGCCTCCGACATTGGCTGCGGCGAGCGCGACAGTGCCCCGCCGGAGGATCCCGGCGGGGCACTGAGGGGCGGTCAGCTGGTGGCTGGTGTGAGTGCTGCCAGGATCGCTCTGAGCGCGTCGACGGCCCCGTCGCGGGCCTCGAAGACGGCATCCATGGTGTGGGCCTCGGTGGAGCGCTCCGCTTCCTCGATCGCCGCCAGGGCGGCGCCGGCCAGGTCGCGCAGCTGGCTGGTGTCCGCGGCGAGCGCGAGCGGGGCCGCGTGCTGGTGGATATGCAGCGTCCAGCCGTCGCCGGTCGGGGTGGCCCAGACCGTTGCGATCGTCTGGCCCTCGGGGCTGTCGAAGTCGACCTTTCCGAAGTCGTCGCCGTGGTGAGCGAGGATGCGGGCGCGGTCATCGACGGGCATCGAGTACAGGTGCGAGTTGCTCGGCGTCCAGGTGGACGGCTCCGCGCGGCTGCCGGTGTCGTAGGGGGTGAGTGCGGTGGTCATGGTCGGTCCTTCCGTGCTAAGCGCCGGGGCGGGCGTGGTGCCCGCCCCGGCGGGATGTCAGCGGGTGATGAGCCCGGCGATGATCTGGTCGACGGAGTCCGCGGAGACGGTGATCGCACAGGGGATGCAGACCTCCGTGCGGGTGTGGCGGATGTCGTCGTGGTCCAGGATCGTGACGACGTAGTTGGTCGCGTCCTGCGTGCCGCACTCGGCGCAGGCGTAGCCCACCGGCTCAGCCTCGGGCTCCTCGTCGACGTCGGCGACGTCGAGCCCCTGGCGGGCCAGCTCGACGGCCTGGCCGACCCAGTAGGCGACGGCCTGGTCGTCGACGACGAACGCGCCGTCGTCGATCGCCTCGACGAGCGAGCCGCCGTGGTTGCTGGTCATGCGCTCGAGGATCGTTCGCGAGATCTCGTCGATGGTGAGTGGTGTGGTTGCCATGGTGTCCTCCTTGGAACGTAGGCGGTGAATGTGACATTCACAGGCTACGGGAGGCCTCCGACATTGGCTGCGGCGAGCGCGAGAGTGCCCCGCCGGGATGATCCGGGAGGGCACTCTCGGGGGTTCAGTCTTCGCCGGGGAGGGCGATGATGATGCAGGCCTGGCCGGTGAGGTTGTACCCCTCGATGCTTACGCGGAGCGGCTGGCGGCTGGCGGTGGTGGAGTTGCTGGGGTTGCCGGATCGCGTGGTGTTCGGCACGCGCAGCACGTAGGTCTCGCGCGGGATGAGATCGCCGGCTACCTGCCGGGCGGTGGGGCGGATGACGTTGAGCACATCCCAGAATCGGGCGTCCTCGCTCTGCCAGCTGCCCTCTCGCGTCCACTGCACCGCGGCCTCGTAGGCGGCGCGGGTCAGCAGCACCGTCAGTCGGTATCCGGCCTCGAGTGCGGTGGCGGGGTTGAAGTGCAGCAGGATGCCGTCTGCGACGGCTTCCTCTGCGGTGTAGACGGCGATGATCTCTGCGCCCTCGAACGGGTTTTCGTTCTGCTCGGTCATGGTGTCCTCCCGGATCGTTAGCTAGTGAATGTGACGCTTACACTCTAAGCGAGGGGTCTGACATTGGCCCGCTGGGGGCGCAGGGCGATGGGGAGACAGCGGCGCGCATGACTGAGACGTGGATTTACGAGCGCACGGCGGACAACTTCGCGCGCTTCGTGCTGGGCACGGTGGGCGATAACCCTCTCGTGTGCGTCGGCGTGAACCCCAGCACCGCGGCGCCGGGAGACCCCGATCTCACCGTCAGCAAGGTCATGGGTTTCGCGGCCCGCAACGGGTTCGACAGCTGGGTGATGCTGAACCTCTACCCGCAGAGATCCACCGACCCCAAGGGCATGCACCTGGCACACGATCCGGCGCTGAAAGCCGAGAATGAGCGACACATCGCCGATCTCATCGGCGGGCGTCAGCTCACGATCCTCGCCGCGTGGGGCGAGCTGATCCGAACCCGCACCTACCTGCCGCGGATGCTTCAAGGCATCGCCTCGGTAACGGATGCCTCCGGCTGTGACTGGGTGTCGATCGGTGATCTGCTCAAGAGCGGGCATCCCCGGCATCCCTCGCGCGCCAGCTACACCTGGCCGTTGCAGAGATTCGACGTGGCGAGCTATCTGCGCTAGGCGCTGACAGGCCTGGCGGTGCCCCGCCGGTTGATCCCGGCGGGGCACCGTGCGGCTATCCCTCCTCCTCCGGCCATTCCAGGCGGGGGTCGAAGTGGAACCGCTCGCGGCCCTCGTTGTGGGCGAGGTCGTCGCTGCGCGCTTCGTACTCGTCTTCGCTGAGCCGTGAGCCGTGCCCGTTGGCCCAGGGCAGCGGGTCGCGGTCGCCGTCGCTTTCGGCAAGCCAGGTCTCGCGCATGATGTGGTCGGCGGTGCCGGTGTGCCCCAACTCGTCGAACAGGTCGGCGAGGATGCGTGCCTCGGTCATGTTGATCGCCGCGAAGACATCATCGTGCCAGCCGCCGATCATGTCGGCCGCGGCCGCGACGACGGCGAGGTCGGGGATCGTTCCGCTGCTCATCGCTGCACTTTCCCCAGTCCCCAGTCGGCTCGTTCCTGGTCGGCCATCCACACGGCCCGGTCGAGCGCGGTGTGAATGTCGACGCCGCGGGCGTCGGCCAGGTGCACGAGATCGGTGAGCACGTCGCGGATCGCCTGATCCGGCTCGCTCGGCTCGTCGTCGTACCAGGCCGCGATGAGCGTGTGCATGCGGAACTGCGCTCGCCGCAGGGTGTCGGTCTCGGTGCGGTTGTCCAGCTCGCGGCTCATCTCGAGCTCGAGCTGCGTGGTGGGGTTTGCCATGGTGTCCTCCCGGATCGTTGGCTAGTGAATGTGACATTTACAGCTTAGCGGGAGGGTCAGACATTGGCTGCGGCGAGCGCTGTCGGATCCAGGTGAACCTTGCGTGATCCGAGATACTTTGCGACCTACTTTTCGTTTTCGCAAACTACCTCGGATCCACTGACTCACTGTTCTTTGGTTCACTGGTGGTCGAGATGACGGCCAGCATGGATTTAGTTGCCTTGTCCGTCGTGTGCGCCCAGTTGGCGAGCCTTTGGATTGTCTGCGGAGCGACCTGTCGGGGCTGGCCCGAACGAACACTCGCGACGAGACTTCGAAGGGTCTCCGCCCCAATGCCCGCGGCCCGCGCGATTGACCTCAAAGAATGTCCAGTCGCTAGTGCATGCTCGATAACTCGAACCGCTGACGCCGGGTCCATTAAGGATCTTCCCTGAATCCCCGCTCGTCGAGCGAGCTCTAGCTTGTGTTCACGGCGGGCATCGGGGCAAGTCGTTCCATCGTTCCTACCAGGACAGGTTGATCGATCACGGCAGCCGGTGAGATAGCCCCGTGATGTGCCGTGGTCGACCGGCTTGCCCTCTCCCTGAAGCCGTCGTTGACGATAGCGGTCGAAGTAACGACGCCGCGCGTCCGTGCAGGTCACCTGTCCCCGCCGCCAGTTTGGGCACGTATGGCGGTTGTGGCAACCCCTGCGATATCCCCATACAGTCCCGTGAACCTCAGTTTTGGTCGTCGAGACGGACGAATGCTCGGGCTCTGTCGCGGCGATGATCTGTTGCGATCTCTGCCGCCGGACAGGTTGGTCTGACGGCATCTGCGATGTCGGAAAATCAGACCGGCGCTGAACTGCGGCCTCTACGCAGCTGAGGTATTCCTCGGATAGGTGATAGACGCATCCGCCTTTTGATTTGCAGCCACGCAGATAGCCGTCGAGGCTGCCGTGGACGACTTGCTCATGCCTGACCATGCTGTTTGATCCCCGTTTTTGCGGGTCATGCGTGCAGAACCTGAGGATTACCGCGATCGAGAGCTTGAGCTGTCGGCATGGACTCAGCACCGCCCGTTCCCTGGCATGTCGCGGACGCGGCGCCGTTTGCCCTCCGGAGGTACTCGGACCACATTTCGACAGTGAATGGCTGACCGTACTGGGCGACGTCGGCGAGGACAGATGCCATGAAGCTGTCGCCCGCCCCTGTGGCATCTATCACCATTGTTGGCGGCACATCAATCTGTGTGATTGTGTCGCCAAAGACGAGCAGAGTTGGCGATGCGGCACGGGTCACGACAACGGTGATTTGGTGCTGTCGATGTATTGCTAGAGCGGCATCCTCAGGACTCTTACCCGGCACCAAGTAGTCAAGGTCCTCGTCACTGACTTTGAGTAAGTCGACCTCACTGTAGATCGCCTCAAGCGCGCGAAAGTACTCTTCCCGGTCGTCGATGAGGGTCGGACGAGGGTTGGGATCCATTGTCCGAAACCCGGTAGCCGCGCGATATGCGCGAACCGCGGTCGAACGCGAAGGGTCTGCTAGAAAAACGGTCGAGGAAGCGTGTACTACCGCCGCGGACGCTGATCGCTCGTCGTCGACGGGGTCGATATCGGTCAGGCTCGACAGGTCACCGAAGTACTCGTACTGGACGTGTCCGTCTTTGGGGGTCGCGACGGCGAGGAACGTGTGTGAGACGGGACTGGAGAGACTGCGGATATCGACGCTTTCGCTGGTGCAGAAGTCTTGCAGTGCAGTCCCGAATGCTCCAGGTGCGAGGGTGGCTGCTAGCTGAACCGGTGTGCCGAGACGGCGAAGGCCGACTGCAACATTCAGCGGCGATCCGCCAAATTTCGGGATGTAGACGTTGCCGTCAACAGTCTCCCGTGCGATGAGGTCGACGAATGCCTCGCCGATGACGAGTGCGTACCGGGACTCCGGTGTGAAAAGGGTGGGGTCCGACATCAGAGTGCCTTTCAGTTGGACGGCAGTTCCGGGTTGTGTCCGAGTGCCAGCTGGATCTTGTAGGTGCGCGTTTCGCCGGGTGCGAGGTATTCTGCCTGCCCATCAGCGGGGGTGCTGCATGGCGCCAATCCCAGCACGTTCGTTCTCCGCCGGGGTGCGTTCCATAAGAAGAACGAGGGTAGCGATGCGCTCTGTGTGCAGGTAACGACTCGTTCCCCGGTGGTGGAGTCGTGGATTCCGGTGAGCTGTTCTTCTCCTGCCGGCGGACTCCAGCTCTGCACGAGCTCGGGTGAGGTCGAGGTGAGTTCCGGCACCGTGTAACTGTGTTCACCGGAGCTGACTCGAGCACCGGGAGCTGCGATCGGATAGCCAAAGTTGAGGTGGTACAGGATCCCATGCCGTGCAGGAAGCGGCCCCTCGTTCGTGACGATGTCCTGCACGGTGATGTTCGCGCGGTCAAGGTGTACCTCGACGGTTCGCCGCATCTGAAAGCGTTCGTCGTAGATCGCTCCTTGGCTGATCAGGCCCCGCACGCGAAACACACCGCGCTCTTCGTCCAGTGTTCGCTCGGTGATCTCCGCGGCGGCGTGTCCGATGCGACCGTGCTCGCCGTAGTTCACGTGTCGCGGAGTGGGAGGATGCTGCTCGCTCGGCACATCTGCGAGCGGATCTCCGACGTGTTCGAGCCCGCAAGTGGTGAGCAGCCCCCCGTAGAAGGTTCGTTGCCACCCGAACCCGTCCGGTTCGTAGGCGGTTCTCGGCATCACTCCCGACGGCCCCGCCCACCCGTACCTGACTCCTTGATAGCGGGCGGAGAGGATGTCCAGGGCCCGATCGACTTGAAGGTCTATTTCAACTCCTGCAGGAGTCCAGATTGTAAGGATGAGAGCCCCGTCCGCGGACCCACCAATCACGCGGGAGAGACGCGAGCCCGCGACCTGATCGGTGTGAGCGATCAGGTCGCGGTACCGGTCCAGCGTGAAGCTCATGCCGCTCGAGCGCCCGTCATGATTGCCACGGCGTCGTTCATGTCGTGACTCTGCGGGGTGATCGTGGCCGCGCGCTTGCCCAGCCGCTGGACATGGATTCGGTCGGCAATCTCGAAGACGGTCGGCATGTTGTGGCTGATCAGAATGATCGATGCGCCGCGATCACGCATGTTCTTGATGAGGTCCAGCACCTGAGCCGACTCACGGACGCCAAGAGCTGCGGTCGGTTCGTCCAGGATGACCACCTTGGAGCCGAAGAGTGCCGCCCGGGCGACGGCGACGGCTTGACGCTGCCCTCCGGAAAGGTTCTCCACCGCGGCGGTGACATCTTGCAGTGTGGAGATACCCAGTTCTGACAGTTCTGCCCGAGCCCGCTCGCGCATCTTCTTGGTATCGAGGAACCGGAAGAAGCCGCCGATCCCGCTTTGGCGCAGCTCCCGTCCCAGATACAGGTTCGATGCAATGTCCAGGGCGGGTGAGACGGCGAGTGTCTGGTAGACGGTCTCGATGCCGGCTTCGCGCGCGTCCTGGGGTCGCCGGAACTGGACGGGTTTGCCGTTAAGTTCGATGGACCCTTCGTCGGGGATCTCCGCGCCGCTGAGGCATTTGATGAGCGTTGACTTGCCGGCGCCGTTGTCGCCGATGACGGCGAGGACCTCTCCGCGGCGCAGTTCCAGACTGACACCGTCCAGGCCGACCACTCGCCCGTAGGTCTTGACCAGGCGCTTTGCGCGAAGGACGACGTCGCCGGTGTCTTCGGGAGTGTTGTCGGTCATGCGCGTGCCTTCCGGATCCACTGATCGAAGATGACTGCCAGGATCACGAGGATCCCGACGGCGAGGGTCTGGTACAGCACGTCCAGACCGGCAAGGGACAAGCCGTTGCGGAAGACGCCGACGATGAGCGCACCCAGCAAGGTTCCCCAGATCGCGCCGCGTCCGCCGAACAGGCTCGTTCCGCCGATGACGACGGCGGTGATGGAGTCCAGGTTCAGGTCGGCTCCCACGTTGGGTGAGGCGGCGTTGGCGCGGCCGATGGCGATCCATGCCGCTACGGCAATTACGGCTCCGGCGGTGATGTAGACGCTCAGCAGGACGCGGTTGACGCTGATGCCCGCGAGTCTTGCTGCGTCCCGGTCGTCTCCGACGGCGTACACGTGCCGGCCCCAGGCGGTCTTGTTGAGCACGACAGCGGCGATCACGTAGAGCACGAGCATCAGGACGACGCCGGTGGAGATTCGCACGCCTAGGACGTCGAAGGTCTGCCCGGTCCAGGTGATCAGCGGCGGCATTTCTGCGCCTCGGATGGTGGTGGCGTTCGAATAGAGCAGCATGACGGCGACGAAGATGCTCAGTGTGCCGAGCGTGACGATGAAGGGAGGCAGGCGGAACCTGGTGACCAGGAAGCCGTTGAGCAGCCCGGTGGCAATTCCCACAACGAGGCCGATGAACAGGCCGAGGACCGGATTAACTCCCCCCTCCGAGGTCAGCTTCCCGATCACCATGGCGACCAGGATCATTGCTGCGCCCACGGAGAGGTCGATGCCGGCGGTGAGGATGATGAGCGTCTGAGCGATCGCGAGCGTGCCGACGATGGCGACCTGCTGAGTGATCAGCGAGAGGTTTGCGGGGGCGAGGAAGCGGTCGTTGATCAGTCCGAAGACGATCACGGACAGAACCAGCACGATCGCGGGGCTGATGGCGGGGTGCCGGTGCAGAACGCCTCGGATGCGCGACAGCGGGGTGGTGCGGTCCATGAACTCGCTGGCGAGGTCAAGGGTGGCGGTGGCGGGTTGTGTGGGTTCGGACATGTGCCGGGTCTACTTCCTAAATCGTGAGGGTGGTGGCGCAGCCAGATGTGCGCGCCACCACCCCAAGCTGGGTCAGCCCCAGCAGATGTCGGTGGCTTCGGCGGAGGTGATCGATTCGACGCCGTCCTGCGGGTCGTCGGTCACCAGGGCGACGCCGGTGTTGAAGAAGTCGAGTCCTTCGGTCACCTCCGGCTTCTCGCCCTTCGTGATGAGGTCGTAGATCGCCTGCACACCGAGTTCTGCCATCTTCACGGGGTACTGCTGCGAGTCGGCGGCGATGTTGCCCTCCGAGACCTCGCCTACACCCTGGCATCCACCGTCGACGGTGACCAGGAGGATTTGGTCCGTTTTGCCGGCTGCTTCGATTGCCTGGGCGGCACCGTATGCGGCGGGCTCGTTGATGGCGTAGGCGACGTTGATGTCTGGGTTCGCTGCCATCAGCGTCTCCATGGCGGTGCGGCCGCCGTCTTCGGCGGCCTGGGATGCGGCGTTACCGGCGATCTCGTAGTCGCCGCCGGAGTAGCTGCCGGTGCTCTCCTCGTCGCCCATGGCGCCCTCATCGGCGATGTCGATGCCCATGCCGTCGAGGAATCCCTGGTCTCGGAGCAGGTCGGTCGACACGATGCGGTCGTCGTAAGCGTCCAGCAATGCGATGACGGCCTTCTCGCCGTTCAGCTTCGCCGCGGTCCACTGACCGATCAGCTGACCAGCAAGGAAGTTGTCGGTTGCGAACGTGATGTCGACGGAGTCGGCGTCGGCCGGCGGTGTGTCCAGCGCGATGACGTACAGGCCGGCGTCGCGAGCCTTTACGAGCGCGTCCTCGACGCCGGGACCGGACGGGGTGATCAGGATGCCCGCGTCTCCACGCGAGATTGCATTCTCGATCGCGGTGATCTGGCCGGCCTCATCGCCATTGTCTTTACCTGCGGCGAGGGTGAGGTTGACGCCCAGATCCTTTGCGGCCGCTTCTGCACCGTCTTCCATGGCGGTAAAGAAGCTGTTCGAGGTGGTCTTGACGATCAGCGTGACGCCGATATCTCCATCCGTCGCCTCTCCCGAGGCACCTCCGCCCGAGCCATTCGAACTCGAGCAGCCGCTCAACGCGGTGACTCCGAGCAGGCCTGCCGCTACGAGAGCGATAGCGCGCGTGCGATTCATCTTCGAACCCATCTCTTAACTCCAATGTCAAAGAGTATCTAACGAGCAGGTGTTGCTCATATGATGGGACAGTAATGCATAAGACGTGACTGTGCAATGCGGAACAGTCAGGCTACGAGGAGGTCGCCATGCGCGCCGTTGTCTATGAGCAGGCCCACGAGTTCACCGTGCGGGACATCCCCGAGCCCGTGCTCGGCGTCGGAGAGGTACGGCTGCGGGTGATCGCGTCCGGGGTGTGCGGAACGGATCAGCACATTCACGAGGGCGGCTTCGGTGTGCGGTTTCCTGCAACCCCCGGCCACGAGATGGTGGGCGAGATCACCGAGGTGCATCCATCGGTAATAGGGCGTGAGCTCGGCGAGTTCGTGGTGGTCGACAACGTGCTGACGTGCGGAGTATGCGATCAGTGTCAGCAGGGAAGAATCGGACTGTGCCGGAACCTCGAGGCGTACGGCCTGACATTCCAAGGCTCGGTGGCGGAGACCATTGTGGTCGCCGCGGCGACGTGCATCCCGATCGGCGACCTTTCTCCCGATGTCGCCGTGCTTGCGGAACCGCTCGCCTGTGTGATCCACGGGATGGACGTTCTGCAGCTCCGTTCGGCCTCAGATGTCCTCGTCGTGGGGGCCGGCCCCACGGGGCAGCTGCTCACGCAGATGCTGATCCGCGGCGGTGCGAGTCGAGTCGTGGTGGCCGCCCCGACTGAGGCGAAGTTGGAGGTCGCCCGTCGGCATGGGGCCACCGCCACGGTGGTCACCGACCGGAGCGACTTCGCTGCCAGTCATGCGCGGCTTCGTGAGCTGGCGCCGTTCGGGTTCGATGTGGTCATTGACGCCACCGGAGCGTCGGGTGTTCTGAATGCGCTCCTCCCCCTGGTGCGCGATGGGGGCACGTTGATGATCTACGGAATGGCATCAGAGGACGTGCAGCTGACCGTGAGTCCATACGAGATCTTCCGGCGTGAGCTCACCATCAAGGGTTCGTTCGCTCAGACGAACTGTCTCTCCCGGGCAGTCGCGATGCTCCAGCACGGCCAGGTTTCAGATGACGGAATCATCACCCACCGATTCACCCTCGAGCAGTACGCGGATGCGCTGAACGCGTTGCGCGATCCGGCCTGCCTCAAGGCCGTCGTCGTCCCATCATGACCCCGCGGCAGAGGGCCACGCCAGAAGCGGCGTGCCCCCTACCGTTGACTTCAGGCGGCCCCGTTTCCGCCATCGATCCGGATCTGCGCACCGTTGACGAACGATGCGTCGTCAGATGCGAGGAAGACGACGACTCTCGCGATCTCGGACGGGTCGGAGTAACGGCCCATCGGGCTCTTGGCCTCGAACTCGGCCTTTACTGTTTCGGGTGACTCCGCGTTCCATGTCGCCTCCAGCCGTCGCATCATTGGGGTGTTCACCGGTGACGGGTGGATGGAGTTGACCCGGATGCCATCCCGCGCCACCTCGAGCGCGGCGGCCTTCGTGAGCCCGGTGACGGCGTGCTTGGACGCGACGTAGTCGGCGAGCGAGGTTGCCCCGTTCAAACCCGCCTCCGATGAGGTGTTGATGATGCTGCCGTGACCCTGCTTGAGCATGGCACGCAGCACATGCTTGAGGCCGAGGAAGACACCACGGACGTTGACGGCGAAGACCTTGTCGAAATCTGTCACCTCGGTGTCCACGATCGGTCGCATGCGACCCTCGATGCCGGCGTTGTTAAAGAACACGTCGATCTTCCCGAATCGCTCGACAGCGTCCTTCACGTAGTCCTCGACGTCTGCTTCAGAACTCACGTCTGCGACAGCTGTGAACACGTCACCCAGCTCCGCCAGTTTCGACCGAGCGGCTTCGACCGCATCACCATCCCGGTCAACCAGCAACACTCGGGCGCCGCGGCCGAGGAATTCTCGGGCGGTCGCCAACCCGATGGCGCCGGCGCCTCCGGTGATCACCACGGACTTGCCCGCAAAGGACTGGTCACTCGTCATCTTGCTTCCTCTTTCTCTGTCGGCGCCCTGCCACGAGAGCGTCTGCAGCCGCTCAGGCGGCTGCGTGCTGTTCAATCTGTGTGAGCTGCGCGGATCCGGGTCGCACGATTCGTTTCAGCGATCCTCGCGCGCCGTCGCCGGTGAGCGCCTCTCTGACCTGCTCCAGACCGAAGCGGTGGGTGACAAGAGAGTCCAGGTCAACCGTGCCGCTGCGAAGCATCGACAGGGCGATGGGCCAGGTGTTGGTGTATCGGAAGATTCCGGTGACGGTCACCTCGCGCATAGCAATCGACGGCACCGACAACGGGATATCACCCGCACTGCCGACCAAGACCACGCTTCCGCCCGGGCGGACTGCTTCAATGCCCGAAAGTATGGCCGCAGTGGCGCCGGACGCGTCAATGAACGCGTGCGGTGCGACATCGTTGACCGATTCGCTGGTCGGATCGATGACTCGGGTGGCGCCGAAGGACAGTGCGAGTTCCCGCCGCGACGCATCGATATCGGAAACAACAACCTCGGCGGCACCGTACGCACGCGCCACTTGCGCGGTGATGACCCCGATCGGGCCTCCCCCAGCGATCAGCACGGAGTCGCCCACGCGGACGCCCGCCTTTTGCACGGCGGCGATACCGACCGACAGCGGCTCGATCAGTGCGGCCGCATCATCGGAGATATCGTCAGGCACGCTGTAGGCGAAGTCGTGCTGGATCGTGACGTACTCGCTGAACGCTCCGTCAATCGGAGGGGTGGCGAAGAACTCCATGTGCGGGCACAGGTTGTACGCGCCGGCCCGGCAGTATTCACAGGCACGGCAGGGACGCTGCGGTTCGATCGACACCCGCTCGCCGATCCGAGCAGGATCTACCGCCGAGCCGACCGCGACGATCACGCCGCTGGCCTCGTGACCGAGCACGAGGGGCGTGTCGACGACGAAATCGCCGATGCGACCGTGCTGGTAGTAATGGACGTCGGACCCGCATACCCCGACGCTAAGCACCTTGATCAGTACTTCGTCGGCGGCCGGCTTTGGAACCGGCCGGTCCTCTAGGCGAAGCTCGCCCTGCCCGATCAGCACGCTTGCGCGCATACTGGCGGGAAGATCGACGGTGCTCATTTCACCGCGCCCATCGCCAGGCCGGTCACCAGGCGCTTCTGCGCCACCCAGCCGGCCACCACAACGGGTAGCACGGCTAGCGAAGATGCTGCGGAGAGAATGGCAAGGAATCGGCCGCGGCCATCGACCAGGCTGCCGAGGAACGGCGGGGTGGTGCGGGCGAACGTCGTGGTCAGCAGGTTGGCGAGGAAGTACTCGTTCCACGCGAAGATGAAGCAGATCAGCGCGGCCGCGGCGATACCGGGGCCGACGATGGGTAGAACGACGCGGATCAGCTCGGTGCGGAAATTTGCACCGTCAACCCGTGAGGCTTCAATGATCTCGTTCGGTACTTCGGAGAAGAACGATCGCATCATCCACACTGCTAAGGGCAGGTTGATGCCGACATACAGCAGGCTGACCACCGTGACGTTATCGAGTAGACCGAGTTGTTTGATGATCAGGTAGATCGGGATGACGCCCGCTGCGATCGGCAGGAACCGGGTGGAGATGAAAAAGAACAGCACATCGCGGGCTTTGGGGATTGCCCGGATGGACAGGCCATAGGCGGCAGGGATGGCCAGCACCATGACGATGACCGTCGACAGGACGCTGGCGGTGAAGGAGTTGATCAGGTACCCACCGATGCCGCGATCGAATGCGGCGGCAAACTGATCTAACGAAAGCGGAACGAAGATCGACGGGGGTGAGGTCGCCGCATCGCGCTCCGACTTGAACGCGGTGAACACCATCCACGCGACGGGGAAGACCACGACGATCGTGATCACCCAGGTCAGCGCGGTGATGCCGCTCTCGGTGGCTTTGCGGCCAAGGGCACGCCATCTGGGGGCGGCGGTCTGTGAGGTGGTCATTTCGGTCCTTGGGTGGAGAAGATCCGGAACAGCAGACGCAGCGCGACCGAGGCGATGGCGATGGTGATGATGACGGTCACGGTGCCATAGGCGGCAGCCACGCCGACATCGAGTCCGACAAACGCCTTCTCGTAGAGGAAATAGGGCAGCGTCTTCGTGCCGCCAGCACCTTTGGTCATGATGGCGATCGGGTCGAAGACCTGGATGAGCATGATGCCGCCGAGCAGGACGGCCAGTTCGATGTACTGCCGCAGGTGAGGCAGGGTCATCGTCGTGAATGTGCGGAAGCGGCCGGCGCCGTCGACCGCTGCAGCTTCCAGCACTTCGGTGTTCTGACTCTGCAACCCCGCGAGCAGGATCAGCATCATAAAGGGGGTGTACTGCCAGGTCAGGACCATGATGATCGTCAGCACGGGGACGTCGGTATTCCAGGCGACCGGTGGGATGCCGATCACGCCGAGGCCCCAGTTGAGCAGCCCCGCGGTGCTGTCGAAGATCGACCATTTCCACAGCAGAGCGGCGGCGGCGGGCATGACCAGGAACGGCGTGATCAGAAGGGTGCGGGCGAGCCAGCGACCCCGGAATTGCCGGTTGAGGAGGGTGGCGAGGAAAAGCCCGAAGATCAGGGCGAGGACGACCGAGCCGCCGGTGATGACGACCGTGGAGAGCAAGGACCCGATGAACTCGTCGCTGGTGAACAGCTGCGCGTAGTTGTCCAGGCCGGCGAACCCGCGTTCGGCAGGACGCAGCAGGTTCCAGTTCTGGAACGAGATGAACAATGTCACCACAAACGGGACCTGCGTCAGCACGATGGTGACGACCAACGCCGGCCACACGATAGCCCGGGACAGTCTCAGCTCACGCTTGCGTCGCAGCTCCGAGCTGACGTGAACGGAGCGTTGAGGTTCCGGCGCCGGAGCGCGCACCGCGGGTTCAGTTACTACAGACATGGTTGCTCTCCATCGGTGTTGAGGTGCGGCCGGCCACGACTGGTGACCGACCGCACCTCGACGGTGTCGGCTACTTCGACGCGTCGCCCGCTTCTTGCGCGATGGGCTGGTCCTTGGCCAGTACCTCTTCGAGCGTCGTGCGACCGGCCAGAACATCAGCAAGGTCCTGGGTGACGGTTGTTCCCAGTGCGGGCCATTCCGGCGACGCCGGGTAGAACCCGACGGTGGGCTGGGAGAGCGGGCCGAACTGTTCGGCGTTCACGGATTCCATGATGTCCTTCGTGATCGGCGCGAAGGAGGAAGCCGCCTCGAGGTAGTTCTCATTCTCATAGGTGGAGATGCGCGAGCCCGGGGGCACCCGCTCCCATCCGAGGGTCTCACCGACCAGGTCGATGTAGTCCTTGCTGGTCGCCCAGCTGACGAACTTCCACGCCGCGTCCTTCTTCTGCGATGACTCGGGGATGGCGAGGTTCCACGACCACAGCCAGCCGGACTCTTCGCTCTCGATCACGGGCGAGTGCGCGTAACCGACCTTTCCGGCGACAGCGGATGTGTCCGCGGATTCCACCGGGCCGGCAGCACTGGTCGCGTCCACCCACATGGCGGCCTTGCCCTGCGAGAACAGGTTGAGGCACTCGGTGAAACCGAACGAGACCGGGTCGGCCTGGCCGGAGTTCTTGAGGATGTCGAGGTACACATTTGCCGCCTCAGCGAACTTCGGAGTGTCCAGCTGCGCCGTCCAGTCGCCGTCGAACCATCCGGATCCGCCGGTGTAGAGGATGCTCGTCAGCGGCGCTCCGAGCTCTCCCCAGCCGGGCTTGCCGCGCAGGCAGATGCCGGCGACGTCGTCCGTCTTCAACTTTGCGGCCGCATCTGCGATCTCGGCCCAAGTCGGGTGCTCGGGGATGGTGATGCCGGCCGCGTCGGTGAGTTCCTTGTTGTACATCAGGAACGACGATTCGCCGTAGAAGGGCGAGGCGAATAGCTTGCCGTCGACCGTGACGCCGCCCAGCACGGACGGGAGGATGTCGTCGACGTCGTACGCCTCATCTGCGTCTGCATAGGACGTGAGGTCCGCGATCCAGCCGTTGGCGCCCCAGATCGGGGTCTCCTGTGCGCCGATGGTGACGATGTCGTACTGCCCGCCGCCGGTGGCCGCGTCCTTGGTCACCGCGTCGCGCAGATCGTTCTCTTCCATCTGCACAAACTTGACAGAGATGTCGGGGTTCGCCTTCTCGAACTCCCCCTTCATCTCCTCCATGTCCTTCATCTGCGGGTTGTTCACGGTAGCCAGGGTCAGGGTCGTCGTGCCTTCAGACGCCCCTCCACCGCCGGCCCCGGAACAGCCGGCCAGGGCGGCCACGGTGAACACGCTCGCCATGCCGAGAGCGATTCGGGTACGCCTTCTCGAGGTCAGGTTCATGCGGATTTCAACTCCTTTGTTGGTGGTGCACTCTTGAAACAGGACTGCATAGTAGCTCGCAGCCCGATCGGAAAGTCAAGCGCCCCGCGATTCTTGCGGCGACGGTCACCCAATGGAGGGCACCATGAAAGCTGTCGTGATCCAAGAGCCGGGCCGCATTGAGGTCGTCGAGGTTCCCGTCCCGGAACCCGGTCCCGACGAGGTGCTCATTCAAGTCACATCGGTCGGGATCTGCGGCACCGACCTGCATATTCTGGACGGCCACTACGCACCGACGTTGCCGATCACTCCAGGCCACGAGTTCGCCGGGGTGGTGACCAAGATCGGAGCCGACGTTCACGGCATCGCGGTCTCCGATCGAGTGACAGCGGACCCGAATATCTACTGCGGGAAGTGTGTGCTGTGCCGCGCCGGACGTACCAATCTATGCATCAACGCCACGGCGATCGGTGTGGACCTGCCCGGAGCGATGGCAGAGTTCGTGGTCGCGCCTGCCGCCAATTGCGTCGTACTCCAGCCGGAGACCGACCTCGCCGCGGCCGCGCTCGTCGAACCTCTTTCCTGTGCTGTCCACGCGCTGGACACGCTGTCCACCCGCGTCGGACAGGACGTCCTCATCTATGGTGCCGGACCGATGGGATTGATTCTGGCGTCCCTCTCCCGGCAGGCTTTGAGCGCTTCCGTGAGTGTCGTGGACCTCAACGAGGAACGGCTGCAGTGGGCTAAGACCGCGGGAGCAACGCGTACCGCCACCTCGGCGACCACACTCCCGCTGCACGAATACGGCATCGTCATCGACTGCACGGGCGCAGTCCCGGCGATCGAGGACGGAATCTCCCGGCTGGCGCCCGGTGGAATCTATCTCCAGTTTGGCGTTCCGCGAGCGGGGGCGATGATCAGCATCAGCCCCGAGAAGCTACTGATGAGCGAGCTCACGCTGACGGGATCACGAGCCGTCCATCAGAGCTTCGAGCGCGCCGCTCGACTGTTCGAAGCGGGCGCCCTTGACCCGGCGCTGCTCATCAGCGACCGATTCAACATCGACGACGCCGCCGATGCTTTTGAGCGTTTCCGTTCCGGTGAAGGCCGCAAGATCCAGATTCTGCCGGGGTAACGGTCACTCCGACAACAGAAGCAGCGCGGTCGGTGCGTCCGTGCACAAGACGCTCACCAAGCCGGAACGCAGCGCCGCACGAATCGCCGGCACCTTGCCTTCGCCAACGGCAACGCCGATCCGAACGGGACGCTCGCGAAGCGTCGCTTCATCAATCGAGATCATCCGCTCGCTCAGCTCGCTGTGCACGGTGTCTCCGTTGGCATCGAGGAGAATTCCGCACACGTCGGCAACGACATCTTTCGCCGCGCGTACGTCGGATTCATCCAGCTGCGCTCGAACCCGCGAACCACCTGCATCCCATGCGCCGATGCCTACGACCGCCAAGTCCGCCTTGCTCATCTGGGTGAAGGCCCGTGCGATAGATGGTTCGCCACGAAGTCCCCGGGCTGTGGCCGCGTCGGGGACGATCATCGGCGAGAGCAGCCCGGACACCGAGCCGCCAGTCACCGAGGACAGTCGCATCAACAGCTCAGCTGAGTGCCACGCCGTACCGGTCTCGGGCAAACCACCGATGAGCTGCACGATGTCCACCTGCGGGACATTAGGCAGACGCTCCAGCTCAGAGACCATTGCCTGCGCTCCGCGGCCCCAGGCGATTCCCATCAACCCACCCTCGGTAAGCACCTCGCAGACGTAGCGGGCAGCGAGGCGAGCAGCCGGGTGCACCCCCTGATCAGCGCTTACCAGAACGTCGGGCAACCCGAATCGAGATCGAATCTCCTGCGCGGAGCTCATGTCGATTCCAGTGGGCACCCGGATGAACACGTCGAGGACATCGTGGTCTTCTGCCCACCTCACAAGCTTGGGCACCCGAAGACGCGACACGTCGAGATCTTCGGCGATCTCGATGTTCGTCCGTCCCTCAATCAGTTGCAGCCAGGCCGCCCGGGCCGCCAAATTCTTATTCGAGCTCATTCGGCGCCTCCTAGCTCCGTGTTGAAGTTTGCCACTTTAGAGCGGGCAGACCCCAATTGCTCCAGTTGACACACCGCCTCTGGACGCATACCTTGTCATTTGAGTACTGGCTGCTCGTTTGAAGGGTAGTCAACGGCGACTGAGAAAGAGGAAGACAGTGACCCCTGAAAAGGATTGGGTCGAACGCGTCGAGCGCCAAGCGCATCGCGTGCGGCAGCGGGCGACCCGCGTGTGTGCGGTCAAC
Organism: Microbacteriaceae bacterium PS02066; assembly: GCA_029959545.1. Lineage (GTDB taxonomy): Bacteria > Actinomycetota > Actinomycetes > Actinomycetales > Microbacteriaceae > Microbacterium > Microbacterium binotii. Next base: position 26,167 of record JASCPH010000031.1, read on the forward strand.
AACGGTGGATACTTCATCCAGGCCTGCGGCTCCGCGGAGATCATGAACACCCTGTTCACCCGCCTGATGGATCTGGGCCCGAGCACCGGCCCGATGGAGCCCGACAAGTTCGACGGCGTCCCCCGCCCGGGAGAGCCCGCGCTCATCGGCGACATCTACAACGGTGACAAGGACCGGTTCTACCTCTCTCCCGCGCACTACGCGCTGGGCCTCTACGCCACGCTCGTCGAGGTGGGCCGGCTGAACCCCAACGTCCTCGATGTCGCTAACGCCGACGGATCGACGCTGGAACTGATCGGGGCCGAGCACTCGCCCGGATTCTCCTCCACCACTGGCTCGCTCGCGCAGGCATTGTCTGTCGCCGTAGGCCAGGCCCTGGGTCGGAAACGATTCGATCGCCCCGGACACGTGTGGGCGCTCATCAGTGATGGCGAGCTCGAGGAAGGTCAGACCTGGGAGGCATTCCAGGTCGCTGCCAACTTCGGTCTGGACAACCTCACCGTCATGCTTGACGCCAACGGCCTGCAGGTCGACGGCTGGGTCACCGACGTGATGAAGATCGAGCCGATTCCGGAGAAGATCCGCGCGTTTGGCTGGACCGTTACCGAGGTCGACGGGCACGACCCCGCAGCTATCGCTGCTGCCGCCGAAGCCGGCGTCCCCGGCAAGCCCACCCTCGTGGTCTGCCGCACGAACCCCATCCGCTCGGTACCGTCCCTTGAAGGACGACACCAGCTGCACTACATCCGATTCCGTGACGGCGAGGTCGACTCAATCGACATCGACCTCGGCGTGCTCGAGGAGGCACACGCATGACCGCTCTTCTTGCCCCCGCCCGCGAAATCACCTTCGAGACCAAGCCGTATGGCGCGGCATTCACCGAATACGGACGCACCCACGAGGACGTCGTATGCATCACGAATGACCTCACCGCCTCCTGCGAAGCTGATGACTTCCGAGCCCAGTTCCCGCAGCGGTACTTCTCTCTCGGAATGGCGGAGCAGAACCTCGTCGGCGTCCTCGCCGGTCTGGCCCGAGAAGGATTCACGCCGTTCTATCCGTCGTTCAGCGTGTTCACGACCCGTCGCCCGTACGAGCAGATAGCGCTGTCAGTCGCGTACCCAGCGCTGCCGGTCCGGCTCCTCGGCTTCCTGCCCGGACTGACCACCCCGGGAGGCGTGACCCACCAGGCCAACGACGACATCGCACTGATGAGTCAGCTGCCGAACATGACCGTCATCGAAGTCGGCGACGCAACCGAAGCGCGCACCGTTCTCGACGCTATCGACGGACTGCCCGGACCGGTTTTCCTCCGCATGCTCCGTGGCCAGGTGCCGGTTCTCTTCGACAGCCCACTGGAGTTCCGCAAGGTTCGCCAGCTCGCTGACGGAGGAGACGTGCTCATCCTCTCGACAGGCGTGCAGACGGAGGCGGCCATGCGCGTCGTCGCCGACGCAAAGGACGCCGGCGTCGACGTCGGACTCCTGCACGTGTCGACACTCAAGCCGTTCGATGACCCCGAAGCGCTGGCCCAGATCGCAGCCGCCAAGACAGTCATCACGGCCGAAAACCACCTCATCCGTGGCGGCCTCGGCACTACGGTCGCCGAAGCGATCGCAGAAGGCGGCCACGGAACCCGGCTTATCCGCGTCGGTATCCGCGACACCTTCACCCACGGTGGGGGCAAGGACTACCTGTTCGACTACTACGGCATCGCCGAACGGCACATCGCCGGCGCCGTCGAAAAGGCCCTCGGACGGCGCATCTTCGCGGAAGCCGCGGAGTTCCAGTCCCACGGTCAGCAGCACAACGAGGCAGTCGCCGAAGGGCTCTGACTCACCAGCGCCGAAGGGCGGGTGTGCGATGATCACAATCGCACGCCCGCCCTACCGGCTTTAACAGGCCAGCAGTCAGCAAATAGCCTCGAGGGACATCAGAAGGAGGAGGCGTATGACAATTCAACCCGTGATGCCCGCCGACGACGCCGCATCCGAAGAGCGCATCGACTCACTCCTCATGTACCGGGTCGCCACCAGCCACTTCCAAGACCGACTCTCTAACCTCGAGATCGCGCGCGGCCTCGGCGTCAGCCGATTCCGCGTCGCCCGCCTGCTCGAACAAGCGACCGCGACGGGCGTCGTGCAAGTCAAAGTAGACCTCCCACTGCTCACAGACGAATCGCTTTCTGACGCTCTCGCCCAAAAGTTCGGACTTCATGACAGCAAAGTCCTCGTCGACGGCGGGGACGATACGTGGCGACGAGATGCAGTATCAGCGCTTGCAATCAATCATGTCGGCACGCTCCTCCAGCCCGGCGACCTGCTCGGAACCGCCTGGGGCCGCACCATGGCCACGGTCACCCGAGTCGCCTCTCACTTGTCCCTCGAGCTGCCCCAAGCAGACGTCGTGCAACTCGTCGGCGGTGTGCCATCGGAGACAGGAACACTCGATGCGTCCGACCTCGTCCGGAGGTTTTCCAATCTCACCGGGGGGCGCAGCATCGTCCTGAACGCGCCACTGGTCGTTCCAAACGCACTGATCGCCGAAGGACTGCGAATCGAGCGGTCAGTCGCCGAAACACTCGCCGCCGGCCGGAATGCGAACGTCGCCCTCTTCGGCATCGGCGCATGGCAAAACGATCAGTCGAACCTCTGGAATCTTCTGACAGACTCCGAACGCACCGAGATCGCCAACGCAGGCGCCATCGCTGATATCTGCGGCATCCTGATCTCCGAAGACGGCATACCCGTCAACACTGAGTTCGCGAACCGTACAATCGGCATCCGCCTCGGCGAGCTGAAACAGATCCCCCGTCGTATCGCTGTGGCCCTCGGCGACCACAGAACTCCAGCGATCGCAGCAGCCCTTCGCTCTCAGGCAATCACAGACCTAATTGTTGAATCCACTGTGGCGCGCCACTTGCTGTCTTCCTGATCTCGTTCACGAAGTGAGATCAAGCTCTCCAGTACTTTCAATTCATGCCCGAATCAGGTGATGTGGTTGCGGATGGAAGAGTCGATCGAGAAAAACTGAACGAGCTTCTCCGGCTCGGCGCCGAGCAAGAGGCACTCGACTTCAAGGCAACTGTCGACTTCGCCAACCCCAAACACAGCATCGAGCACATCAAAGATCTTCTAGCGCTGATGTCCCTCCCCAGCGGCGGCTACCTCATCGTCGGCGTCTCGAACACCGGTACGGCCGCAGAAGACCAGCTTCCGATCACCCCCGCCCACTTCGACCAGGCCACTCTGCAACAGAAGGTCGCGGCGTTCGTAGATGCGCCCGTCGATATTCGTAGCGCCGTCCACACACTCAGCAACGGGTGGAACGTCGCCCTGATCTACGCCGGTCCGCCCCCGGAACTCCTACCGCTGATCGTGAAGCGCCACGGACAATACACCCGAGACAGCGGCGGGCAGGTGTTCGTCTTTCGAGAAGGACAAGTCATCGTCCGGGAGGGGACGACCACGACCCACCTGTTACCGCGGCACTGGCCACGTCTTCTCTCCCGCTATGCGGAGCAACTGAAAACAGACGCGCGGAAAGACGTCGACGCACTCGTGAGCCGAGTAGTGGGGCTCATCGAACAGTCCGAACGCGGAGGCGCAGCGGCAACACCGATCGACTTCGACATGGATCTCGCGACCTTCACCACCGCGGCAAACGCTCTCATTGAATCCGGAAGCCCGTCACGACTGGACCGCGCGCTCACCTCCGGCGTCACACAACTACGCGCGGCAGCGGCTGACCCAAATAGTGAGCTCGTACCCGAGATCCTCGACCGCCTCTTCGTCATAGCTGTCGCGGCAATGCTGTATGGCAGCGAAAACCAGTTCTCGCGCATCATCGAGGTCATCGGGGACTACTACGACTCCGTTCCCGGCATTCCCGACGCCACCAGCAACACCAGCCCTCGAGAGCAGCGCAGCGCAGCCGCCTGGCGAGACGTCGCCGTCCGCCTTTACACCCTGGGTGCCGAAGCCGTGCGGCGATCAAAATGGGCTCATCTGCGGGTACTCACCCTTCACCCGTATGCCGTGACCCACAGCTACCGGTACTCATCATGGATCCGACACACCATCACCAGCGCCTCCCGCGCCAACGTCCTCGACACCGACGACAACCCGTCAGGACAATCAGCCGCGATCATCTCTCGCGCGCTCAACCTCGCCGCACGAAAACCCGAGCTGGTTCCGGATCTCGCTTCGTCCACGGCCGACATCCCGACCGAACTGAACGAAAACCCCCTTCTCGACGCCCTCTGCCAGTTCGACCTCCTCTGGTGCACCGTGGCCTTCTCAGTCGACCGACAAAGCCACGACTTCTTCCCGAGCAGCTCTGCCTTCGAGCAGCGCCACGCCTACCCGGCATTAGTTCGCCTCGCCCAGGACGCAGAGATGCGGTCCGCCCTGTTCCCCGGTCTCCCAGACTCTGAGATCGCCGAGTGCATCGCTGCGGTCGCCGATCAGGCGCAACGGCAGTCCGAGCACAACCCCGGATTCAACTGGTGGCAAAGACTCCCCGACCCAGTCGCTCGATGGGTTCAGGAAGCGACCACACGGTAGGAATATGCAAAGTAGCGCGAGCACACCGCTCGAACCCTGTGCAAACTAGCGTGGATTCAGCGCCGTTCTGCGCAAGGTCGATCGAGATCCGACAAGCGCGACGGTGAGGGTTCAGCTGCGGATGCCGCGCGCCCAGTACAGCGCCCGTGGCAGGTCGAAGCGGGCCACGATGCCGTCATGGGCGATGTGCAGCGCGCTCGCCGCGTACCGGCGCGTCGGCAGGGGAGCGACGGTCTGCGGGTGCACGTCGCGCGGGGCTGCCTGATGCGGGGTGCTGCCGGTCAGGATGCGGCGTGCCGTGCCCTGGTAGGCGCGGTCGGCGTGGCGGGTGATGATCTGGAAGGCCACGAAGCCCGGCCCTCCCCACGGGGCGGCGTACTGCGTGTCGAACAGTCGCCACGTCTCGGTGATCGTCCGCGTTGCCGGATCGAAGCTGCGCGTGTGGATGACCGCTTCCGGGTCGTCCGGCCGCTCGCCCTCGATCGCTTCCAGCGCTGTGCGCAGCCGGTCGAGCACCCGGCGAGCGCGGGCGATCTGATCGCGGGTGCTGATCGCGTCATGGTCGCCGCGGTCGATCGAGTGCACCCACTCGTCGCAGGCCCACGCGGTGAGGGGGAACGTCTCAAGGCAGGCCCAGTCGCGGAACGCCTCGATGATCGGGTTGCGCCAGGTTGCGATCGCCGAGGTCACGGGGTCACCACCCGCAGGGAGCGCAGCCAGTCGGCCTCTTGGGCGTCGAGTACGTGCCCGGCGGTGATCCAGTCGGCGGCATCGTCGGTGCCGTCGAGATCGCGGAGCGTGTACACCTGGCCGGGTGCGTCGTCCTGCTCGGGGTTGCCGTCGTAGATCGTGCCGTCGTTGAGGAACACGCGGACGTGGTTGGTGCCCTCGGTGGTGTCGATCTGCGCGATGGCTGCGCCGTCGATGAGGGAGACGTAGCCGTGGACGTCGATGCCCGCGGCCTCTCCGGCGTGGTCGGCGACGGCTCGCTCTGCGGCACCTTCGGCGAGCGCGCGGATCGCGTCGGCGTCCACGTCGCCCTGGCCGAGTGCTTGGGTGAGTCCGTCGATGTCCTCGTAGTTGAGCGCGATCGTCTCGGCGACGATCTCGCTGATCGGTTTGGTTGCCATGGTGTCCTCCCGGATCGTTGGCTAGTGAATGTGACATTCACAGCCTAGGGGGAGGGTCAGACATTGGTGCGAGCGCGCGACAGCGCCCCGCCGGATCGTTCCCGGCGGGGCGCTGTCGGTGGGTCAATAGCCCTCGTCGGTACGGGCGAGAGTGTCGACGATGCGCAGACCGTCGTGGGTGGGGATGGTGACGGTGGACAGGAGCGCGTAGCCCTGTGTGCCGTAGGCGTTCAGGTCTTCCTCGCGCTGCTGGCGAGCGCGGTTGCTGGCCGTCTCGCCCGCCGCCTCGGTGTACTGGCGGGTGTCGATCGTGATGAATCGAGTGCGGTTTGCCATGGTGTCCTCCCGGATCGTTGGCTAGTGAATGTGACATTCACAGCCTACGGGTGGCCTCCGACATTGGAGTGCTCACGGGTATAGGCCCCGGTTGCGGAGGTTCGCGGACATGGCAGGGCGGTGCCCCGCGACGATCGCCGCGTGGCACCGCCCCAGGGGCCGGCTATCCGCCGGGGCACTCCGTGTCGATGTCGTCCTGGTCGAGCGGCAACAGGCCGCACACCCGGCATGTCGTCGTGCCGGTGAAGCGTCCGCTCTGCCACTGGTGATCGAGGATCGCGGACTCGTCATCGGTGTCCATGGTCGCGGTCGCCCCGCAGTCCAGGCATCGGGCGGCGGCATCTCCGTTGAGGGTGACGACGACACCGGGGGCGCCAGAGAGCCATTCGACATTGGTGTGGGTGCACTCGGTGGTGGTCATGGTGTCCTCCGTCGTATCTGGTGAATGTGACATTCACAGGCTACGGGTGTCCTCCGACATCGCGCCGCGGCGAGCGCGACGGTGCCCCGCCGGTTCATCCGGCAGGGCACCGCTGGCGGTCAGGCCGCGTCGATCGGCGTCCAGTCTCGCTCGTGGGCGGGGATGTAGTCGATGAGCGCGGCCAGCCGGTCACGCGCGGCCTGTAGTACCTCGATCTCGTCGTCGTTGCTGTCGCCATCGGCGGCGGCGAAGGTGGCTTCGATCAGACCGGCGATCTCCTTCTGCGCGGCCTCGTCGATGAGGGTGAGGCGGGCGATCTCGCCGTCCGGGTATCGGGCATCCAGCGCGGCGGCGTCCTGGTAGTCGAAGGCCCATTGCTCGCCGAGGATCGCGAACGCCGCGGCGATGTCGCGCTCGCGGTTGCCGGTGCTGACGGCGACGTAGCCGCGGTTCAGCTGCGCGCCGACGTGCGGGTGCAGGTGGGCGTGGTCGGGGCCGAAGGTGATGTAGGTGGTCATGGTGTCCTCCCGGACGGTTGCTAGTGAATGTGACATTCACAGCCTAGCGGGAGGGTGAGACATTGCCGACGATGGCGGCGGCGGTGCGCGTGAGCGCCCCAACGGTGGAGTGTGGGGCGCTCACGCGGTAGATGCCGCTATGCCTTCCAGACGCCCTGCCAGGCGTCGGGGAGTCGCACGCCGTGCTCGCCGTGCTCGTCGGTCTGGTGCAGGTACACGAGAACGTCGCCGGGGTCAGGATCGGCCTCGTAGATCGGCAGGGTGCGCTCGGTGGGGTTGATCTGGCCGACGCTGTTGTAGCGCACGTCCACGTCGATCGCGCGCAGGTAGCCGTCCTCGACGTTGACGTGCTGATCGCACCGCGGGCACCACAGCACGGTGCGCTCGCCGTAGTCGGTCGGCTCGTCGAGCTCGACGATGCGCAGCGCGGGGAAGTCGGCTGCTTCGATCTCGTGCATGAGGCTCCACAGCCGGTCGATCAGGTCGTCGGCAGGGATGCGGGCCGCGGGGGTGGCCGCGGTGTCGGCAGTGGTCATGGTGTCCTCCTGGATGGTGCGCGCGGGCCAGCGGCGAGCGCGCGGCGGGGGTCGATCTCGAGTTCCTCCCGCCGAGGGGAGTGGCAATCGCCGGCTCCCCTCGGGGTGGGGTGGTGCTCGCCGCCGCCGGGGCTGTGTGTGTGCGCGTCCGGCGGCGGCGAGGGGTCAGACGGCTTCGACCAGTCCGGGGCTGACGCGCCAGCCGTTGGCGAGCGTGTACGTCTTGGGGTTGGTGCGCACGATGATCGTCTCGACTCCGGCCAGCCCGTCGCGGATGGTGCGGGGGTTGGCGACGATGCGCACGCGGGCTCCGGGGGTCAGGGTCGGCGGAGCGACGGCGGATGCCTGTAGCGCGGCGGCGAGCGCGTCGTCGCTGTGTCCGGTCGGCTCGACGGTCGCGGTGCGGGCGAGCGTGTAGACCTTTCCGGGGTCAGCGGCCGGTGCGATCTTCGCCTTGGTGCGGGCGAAGTCGATCAGCACGTACTCGGTGCCGCGGAACCGGAACGTGTCGCCGGGGGTGCGGGGGAGCAGGGTGGTGGTGTCGGTCATGGTGTCCTCCTTGGACTCTCGACGGTGAATGTGACATTCACAGGCTACGGGTGGCCTCCGACATTGGCCGAGACGGGCGGCACCGATGGGTGCGCCCGCCCCGGCGGAGTCACTGACGGGCGATCGCCGCGGTGATCTCGGCGGTGACGCGCTCGCGCTTGGCGTCGGCATCGGCCCCCGGCTCGAAGTGGCCGAAGGCGGTCAGGTAGGCCTCGATCTGCCCGCGCAGGTACTCGGTGTTGCTGGCGTCGCTGTTGAGGCCGATGATCGCGTGACGGGCGGCGCTCGCCGCGTGTCGCCATCCGCGCTCGGTGAGGCCGTGAGGGTCGCCCTCGGGGAGCGAGTAGGGCTGCTCGATCTGCCCGTCGTGCGCTGTGTACTTCGTCACGCTGCGCTCGGTGACCACGACGGCATCCAGGTAGTCGGGATCGCCCTGCCCACCGAGGGGCACCCACACCTGGGGGTCAGCGTCAGGGTGGTCAGTGTCGATGCGAGCGAGCAGGTTGGGCATCGTCGGGTCGAGGGTGAACGGGTCGCTGAGGCTGTAGTCGTCCCACGCCTCGCGCAGCTCGTTCGGCTCGATCGTTGTCCATCCGGCGTCGAACTCGGCGCGCAGCGGCGCGTGGAAGCGGATCGCGCGCTCGACGGCTGCGCGGATGTCGTGGACGTTGTTGATGGTCTCGGTCATGGTGTCCTCCCGGATCGTCGGCTAGTGAATGTGACATTCACAGGCTACGGGTGGCCTCCGACATTGCGCGGGGACATCGCGAGTGCGGCACCGTGACGGGGGAGTGCCCCGCCGGGGTGTCCGGCGGGGCACTCGGTGCGTTTCAGCGGGAGAACGCCCAGTCCGGCAGGACGGCTGCCGAGCAGAGGGTCGCGACGATCTGGCTCATGCCGTGGTCGGGGTCGATCGCGAGGGCGCGGTCGGTGTAGACGGCGGCGTGAGTGGAGCGGCCCAGCGCCCAGGACAGCCACGCGGCGGCGGCGAGCAGATTGGGGCGCTGCTGGTCGTCGGCGTAAGCGGCAAGGTGGCGCACGAGCGCGAGGCCCGCCGTCAGCCGGTCGGCGTCGGGACGCTCACCCTGCCCGTAGAGGGTGCGGGCGATGCTCTCGGGGACGGGTGCGCCCATGATCGAGTGGCCGATCTGCGCGGCCAGCGCGCGGGTGCCGTTGTCGAGGTCTGTGGCCCACTGGATGAGGGCCACGTCGCGCCACAGCGGGATGCCGATGCCGGTGAGCAGGAGCGCGGCGAGCCGGGTGTCGAGGTCGGCGGGGTCGCCGGTCAGGGCGTCCTCGGCGACGGTGACGAAATTGGCCAGCGCGTCGTCGTCCAGCCGTGCGGTCGCGAACGCGATCCGGGCCGCACGCGCGGGGTCGGCGTCGGGGATGCTCGCCCCGGCGCTCTGCGAGGCCGCGAGGTTGTCGCGCAGTGCTTCAGGGGTTGCGATCTCGGTGAGCGGTGCTGGTGCCTCGCCGGTCAGGTGGCTGCCGTAGCCGTCGCTGGCGACGTAGAGCACGTCCACCAGGTGCAGCCCTTGGTGGTCGGCCACGTCGATGATCTGCTGGCCGAGATCGCGGGTGCTGGCCGCGTCCTCGGTGGCGTAGATCACGGCGGCGACGCCGGTCGCGCGCGGCACGCGGCAGATGAGGCCCAGCCCGATGTGCGCGAGCGTCGCGGCATCCGTGTCGAGGTCGAACCGCATGGCCCCGATGGTGCGCGTTGCCTCGAAGGGCACGAGCACGAGTGAGGCGTGTGGGGTGAAGCCGAGCAGCGCGGGCACGAGGCCGAGGAAGTCGCGCGGGGTGCCCGCCTTGATGGTGGTCGGTGTAGTTGCCATGGTGTCCTCCCGGATCGTTGGCTAGTGAATGTGACATTTACAGGCTACGGGTGGCCTCCGACATTGGTCGGCACACGCGAAAGCGCCCCCGCCGGAAGGGCAGGGGCGCTCGATCGCGGGCCGCGGTCTACTCGCTGTCGCCGTCCGTCGTGCCATCGCTCCACGCCACGGTGAAGTCCAGGCTCAGCGCGTCGATGATCTGGTCGAACGGGATTGACCCGTTGCCGTCATCGTTGCCGTGGATCGCGTAGAACCCGACGCGCTCGCCGTTCCAGTAGGGGATCACGTATGCATCCCAGCCGCCCATCCACTCGGCGCTGTAGACGGTGCCCGTCGCCGCCTCGGCGTGCTCGATCCAGCGGTGCACGATGCCGCTGATGTCGGCCTCGCACGCCACCCGGCGGTCATCGTGCCAGCCGGTGCCGGTGAGCAGCTCGTCGCCGTGGCGCTCGGTGACCTCGCTGTAGTCGAAGGCCGCAGCAAACAGGTCGGTGTAGTCGTGCCCCCACTCGTCGGTCACGGTGACCTTCTCCACTCGGCGCGGCTCGACAGGCACGTCCGGCACCGGAACCCGCGTGCCTTCCAGCCCATCCGTCAGCCACCGCGCAGCCGCCGCGAGATCGCCCGACCCGGACAGCGCAGCACGCACCCGCGCGATCGAATCCGCGAGATCATCGGGCACCAGACCGCTCTCACGGTCATTGCAGCGCTGCCCGCCGATGTAGGAGTACTCGATCGACCCGACCTCGTCGGCATCCCGCGTATCCCACTCGATCCGCACCGCCACGACCGCGCCGGGGAACCGGCCCGAGACCGCCTCGGCGAAGTCCTCCACGCCCTCCGGCTCGTACTTGGTGTTGCCGTCCAGCGCCCAGCCCGAACCCGTCACCGGGCCGAACGAGAGATCGCTGATGCGCCCTTCCAGATGACGCTCCACAGCCTCATCCAGCAGACGGCCCGCAGCCCCCTCAGCATCCTCGATGTCGACAGAGACGGTGATGTAGTGCCCCATGGTGTCCTCCCAGGGTGTTAGTGAATGTGACATTCACAGCCTAGGATGGAGGTCAGACATCGAGGCGCGCAGCGCCGACCCCACCGCGACAGGTCTGCCCACCCCGCCACGAGCACCGGGGGAGAGGGATGAGCCGGCTCCGCCGGCGGGCCCCGCCACGAGGCCGCGAGAGCCCCGCAGAGGCACCCGACCCGCTCCCGCACCCCAGACCGGCCACCCTCGAACGTCAGCCAGCGGGGGCCGCACACCGCACCCCACCGGAGGGGCCGCGCAGCGGGCCGACCCCGCGCGCAGCGCCCGGCCTGCCGGGCGCCCGTCCCTGCGAGCGCAGCTCGCGGGGCACACG
>JASCPH010000032.1 GCA_029959545.1 Microbacteriaceae bacterium PS02066
GGCGGGCGCAGCGGGAGCGGCCACCGGGGCTCCCGCCAGGAGAGCGCTCAGCCACAGCGCCGCCACCACGACGCCGACCACCGCGAGGCACGCGACCGCGATGCGGCGGCGACGAAGCCGCCCGGACGCGACGCGCGCAGCGCGGCGCGAGGGAAGCGTCTCGGGTGACGCGGTGGAGATCACGCTCCATTGTGCCTCCCGCGCGCGCGATGGGCGAGCTGGTCCAGACTTCTGCACGAATGAACACCCCCTCAGGGTTGACAGGGATTCGAATATTTGTTCAACTGTCGTCATGCGGTGGAACGGGCAGAAGGTCGGCGAAGAGGATGCGGCTGCACTCCCCGGCATGGAGCGACTCGACTCTCTCGTGCGCTCGGTGACGACACCGGAGTTCGCCGGCATGACGTTCCACGAAGTCGCGGCGCGCTCCGCGCTGAATCACGTCCCCGGTTCGTCCGCGATGCCCTTCGATTGGACCATCAACCCGTACCGCGGGTGCAGCCACGCCTGCACGTACTGCTTCGCACGCGGAACGCACACCTACCTCGACCTCGATGCGGGTCGCGACTTCGACACCCAGGTCGTGGTGAAGGTGAACATCGCCGAGGTGCTCGAGCGCGAGCTCGCCCGCAGCTCGTGGGGCCGGGAGCACGTCGCCCTCGGCACGAACACCGATCCGTACCAGCGTGCGGAGGGGCGCTACCGGCTCATGCCCGGGATCATCGACGCCCTGGCCGCATCCGCAACACCCTTCTCCATCCTCACGAAGGGCACGCTGCTTCGTCGCGACCTGCCGGTGCTGCAGCGAGCGCACGAGCGCGTCCCCGTTTCGATCGCGATGTCGATCGCCCTCTTCGACGACGACCTGCAACGCTCTGTCGAACCCGGCACCCCGACGGCGCAGGCCCGCCTCGACACGGTCCGCGCAGCGACGGATGCGGGCTTTCGCGTCACGGTCTTCCTCATGCCCGTGATGCCGCACCTGACCGACTCGATCGCGGCGCTCGACGACGCGCTGCGGCGCATCAAGGCGGCGGGGGCGATCCGCGTCGTCTACGGCGCGCTGCATCTGCGTCCCGGCGTGAAGCCCTGGTTCATGACATGGCTGCGGCGCGAGCATCCGGAGCTCGTCTCGAGCTACCTGGGGCTGTACCCGGGGGCGTCGGTGAGCGCCCCGAAGGCGTACCGACAGTGGCTCGCCCGGCGCGTTCGACCCCTGCTGCGCGTGCACGGCCTCGACGGCCGCGACGAGGAGGAGCCGGTACGCGCGCGTCCGGTAGCTCCCGGGGCACGCGCGGCAGCGGCCGCCGCATCCGTGCGCGTCACCGGTTCGACGCCGCAGCCGGCACGCCTGTTCTGACCCGAGACGCGGCAACGCCCCCTCGCACGGGGCGAGGGGGCGTTGCGGGAGTCGGCGTCAGGCGGAGGCGACGTCGGCGAGCTGGCGCCCGGCGACCTCCTCGACGACGTCGTCGCCGGGGCGGACCTCTTCGAACGGCGCGTCGATCTCGGCGCGCGAGAGCAGCTCCGTCATGCGACGGCGGCGCTGACGCGGGACCAGCGTGACGACGGTGCCGCTGCGGCCCGCGCGGCCGGTGCGGCCGGAGCGGTGCAGGTACGTCTTGTACTCGTCGGGAGCGTCGGCCTGGATGACCAGATCGATGTCGTCGACGTGGATGCCGCGGGCCGCCACGTCGGTCGCGACCAGCACGTTGACCTTCCCGTCGGTCAGGCGCTGCAGGTTGCGCGTGCGCTTGGCCTGGTTGAGGTCGCCGTGCAGAGCGACGGCGGAGATGCCGGCGTCCTCGAAGTTCTCGACGAGCATCTCGGCGAACGCGCGGGTGCGCGAGAAGACGAGCGTCTTGCCGTCACGGTCCACAAGGGATGCGAGCAGCTCGGCCTTGTCGCGGTGGTCGACGACGAAGACGCGGTGGTCGATCGTTCCGGTCTCCTGCGTCTCGCCCGCGACCTCGTAGACGGCCGGGTCGACGAGGAACTCGTCGACGAGGGCGGCGACCTCGCGGTCGAGCGTGGCGGAGAACAGCAGCTTCTGGCTGCCCTCGCCCGTCAGGCGCAGGATGCGCTGCACGGGCTCGGCGAATCCGAGCTCGGCCATGTGATCGGCCTCATCCAGCACCGAGACCTGCACCTCGGACAGGTCGAGCTTGCCCTGGTTGATGAGGTCCTCGATGCGGCCGGGGGTGCCGATGATGATGTCGATCCCCTTCTTGAGCGCACCGACCTGGCGCGCCTGGGGCACGCCGCCGTAGATCTGCGTGGTGAACAGGCCGACGCTGCGCGCGATCGGCTGCACGGTGCGGTCGATCTGCAGGGCGAGCTCACGCGTCGGCGCGAGGATGAGCGCCTTGGGGCGACGGCCGAACTCGCGGCGGGTACCCGCCTGCGCGCGCAGAATGCGCTCGACCAGCGGCGCGCCGAAGGCGATGGTCTTACCGGAGCCGGTGCGGCCGCGGGCGAGCACGTCGCGTCCCTCGAGGATCGGGGGGATCGTCGCGGACTGGATCGGGAACGGGCTGGGTGCACCGAGCTCGGCGAGCACCTTCACGATGTTCTGACCGAGGCCGAGCTCACCGAAGCCCTGGCCCTCGACGGTCTCCGCCTGGACGGCCTCAGCCTCGAGACGCTCGTGCACGACGTCGACGTGCTGCTCGTGCGCCTTGGCGGCGGTCGCGTTCTCCCCACGACCCCTCCACGCATCGCTCCCGCGCTGCGCGGAGCCTCCGGCCGCGTGGGCCCAATCGGAGCGGTTGCCGGCCTCGCGGCGCGCGGGACGCTCGTCGAAGGAGCGACGCGGACGGTCATCGAACGAACGCGCGGGGCGGTCGTCGAACGAGCGGCGGGGACGGTCGTCGAACGAACGCGCCGGACGGTCGCCATCGCGACGAGCCGGACGGTCGTCGAACGAACGGCGGGGACGGTCATCGAACGAACGCGCCGGACGATCGCCATCGCGACGAGCCGGACGGTCGTCGAACGAACGACGCGGACGGTCATCGAACGAACGCGCCGGACGGTCACCGTCACGACGAGCCGGACGCTCGTCGAACGAACGACGCGGACGGTCATCGAACGAACGCGCCGGACGGTCATCGAAGGAACGGCGGGGACGGTCGTCGAACGAACGCGCGGGACGGTCGCCATCGCGACGAGCCGGGCGGTCGTCGAAGGAACGAGCCGGGCGGTCATCGTACGAACGACGCGGACGGTCGTCGAAGGAACGCGCCGGTCGGTCGCCCTCGCGACGGGCCGGGCGGTCGTCGAACGACCGGGCGGGACGACCCTCGCGGATGCCGCGGGCCTCGTCGCGGCCGGCGCGCTCTGCCGAGGTCCAACGACGCTTGGGAGCCGACTCCGCGGTCTCCTCGCGGTAACCGCGGTGGTTCGGGCTCTTGGAGCCGGTCGAGCCGGCCGAGGAGTCGCCCGGGCGACGCTTGCGGTCCTGGAACGAGGTCTTCGCGCCGTAGCGGGGCTCGAAGTTCTTGGCCGGACGTCCGCCGGCGGGCTTCTTGTTCTTGGGCATGGGTGATTCTTCCTGGGTTCTCTTCGCACGAGAACAGCACCCGCTCAGAACGCGGGCATACCCGGACTACCGTCGGCCGGGGCCATTTTCGATGATGGTCATGTGCGCCGAGCGGCGCTCACCATCGGCCCCATGGACTCACAAACCCATCCGCGCACCACGCGGTGTCCAGAGCCGACATTCCAGAGTAACCCACTCGACTGGGAAAGTGCCTCACGTGGGTACGCTGAGGGGATGAGCGCCGATCCGACCGGAGTCCGTCACCGCCTGTCGTCGCCGAACGGATCGGCCGAGATCACCGAAGTGGGAGCCTCGTTGCGCGCGTTGCGGATCGACGGCGTCGACCTCGTTCCGCACTATCCCGACACGGCGGCGACGCCCGCCGCATCCGGGGTCGTTCTGGTCCCCTGGCCCAACCGGGTGCGCGACGGGCGCTGGTCGCAGCGCGGCACCGACTACCAGCTCGCGCTCACCGAGCCCAAGCTCGGCAACGCCTCGCACGGCCTCCTGCGCTTCACCCCCTACCGCCTAGTGGGCTCGGAGGCGGATGCGGTGACGCTCCAGGCCGATGTCTTCCCCCAGACCGGTTACCCCTTCCATCTCGCGACCCGGGTGGCCTACGCTCTGACCGACAACGGCCTTGCCGTCCTGCACCAGATCACGAACGTCGGCGCGGATGCGGCTCCCGTCGCGCTCGGCACGCATCCGTACCTCTGCATCTCGGATGTGCCCACCGCCGAGCTGCGCCTCGAAGTGGATGCGGCGACGTGGTTCCGCCTCGACGAGCGCAACCTCCCGCTCGCCGAAGAGCCGGTGGATGCGGCGCACGACCTGCGCGCACCGCGCCGGGTCGGAGACCTCACGCTCGACACCGCGTACTCGACGCTCCGACGTGGGACGGACGGCCGTGTCCGCGGCGTGCTGCACGCCCCCGACGGCCGCCGCCTCGAGCTCTGGGCAGGCTCCGGGTTCGAGTACCTGCAGGTCTTCACGACCGACCGTTATCCCGGGCAGGAGGTCGCCGTCGCGATCGAGCCGATGACCGCCCCCGCGGACGCCCTGAACTCGGGCCGCGACCTGCGCTGGCTCGAGCCCGGCGAGACGTGGGAACTCGAGTGGGGCGTCTCCCTCACGCGCTCCTGAGAGCCGCAGCAGCCGCCGCGAGTGAGCACTCCTTCATCGAGCGCGCATCCGATGGAATGCTCACTCGGCGAACGGATGCGCGCTCGGCGCCGAGCGGCGGCGTGTTCCGCGTCCGCCGGTAACACGCACCGGGGTTGTCGGTAACCTTCGACGGATATCGTTGACCCATGCGGTTTCGACCGCTGCGGCGACGCCGACCGGCTGCGCTGCTCACCAGCCGGTGCGTGCAAGGGGCTCCACGTTCCACCGGCTGGATCGGTGTCCGTCTGGTTGGAGGGTACCCGCATGCTGCGTACCGTTTTCGCGTCGTTTCCCGCTTCGAGCTTTAGCGGGGCAGACCCCACGCCGCCACGCGTGCGACTGCACCGGGCGGTGAGAGGACTCCTGCAGGCTGATGCCCTGCGTCTCGCCGTGCTGGCACTGACGATCCTGCTCACCGGGCTCGGGATCTCCATCGCGACGACGACGAATCCGCAGTGGTGGCGTCTGCACTTCAGCCAGCTCGGCACCTACGGCGACGCGTCGGCGATGTTCTTCAACGGCACGCTCATCCTCGGCGGATCCACCGTGCTGCTGTTCGCACGCGCCGCCGCGCGCCAGCTTCGTCCGCTGGAGGGGACGCACCTGCGCCGCGGCACGGCGGTGACCGCCCGCATCCTCTTCTCCGTCGTCGGCGCCAACCTCGCCCTCGTGGGATGCGTGCCGCTGACGACCAACGGATTCGTGCACGACCGAGTGGCCGCCGCGATGGTCCTCGGCTTCGCCGGGCTCCTGCTGACCAGCCCCTTCATGATGCACCGCTTCCCGAAGCGACTGGTGCTGACCACGGGATTCGTCTTCGTCGGCCTGTTCGCCGGAGCCTGGGTGTTCGTCGCAGGCACCATCAACCTCGCCCTGTTCGAGGTCATCGCCTTCAGTGCGATGTTCGGCTGGTCGGGCGTGTTTCTCAGCGCTCTGGCCGCGTGCGGTGCGCCCGCCACCACCGCCGAGCCGGCGGCATCCGCGCACGCATCCGCAGCACCGGAGATCATCGCCCGCGCCGAGGCATCCGGCACCGAACCGCGAGGCGCGACCGGTGCCGGAGCCGTCGAGATCAGGACCCCCGCAGGGCCCGCCGCGTCGTCGGCGCACCGGGTTCCCCGGCGGTCACGGGCGAGCCGGATGCCGGTCCGTCGTCGTCGCGTCGCGCCCGCCGGCGCTCTTTCGCACCCTCGACGAGGTTGTAGAGCGTCGGCAGCACGAGCAAGGTCAGCACCGTCGAGGAGACCAGCCCGCCGATGACCACGATGGCCAGCGGCTGCGAGATGAAGCCGCCGTGGCCCGTGATCCCCAACGCCATCGGCGTCAGCGCGAAGATCGTCGCCGCCGCGGTCATCAGGATGGGACGGAGCCGGCGCGAGCCGCCCGCGACCGTCGCGTCGTGGGCGTTCAGCCCCTTCTCGCGGTACTGGTTGACCAGGTCGACGAGCACGATCGCGTTGGTCACCACGATGCCGATGAGCATCAGCACGCCGATCAGCGAGGCCACTCCCAACGGCACACCCGTCGCGATCTGCAAGAGGATGGCGCCGGTCGCCGCGAACGGCACGGAGACGAGCAGCAGCAGCGGCTGACGCAGCGACTTGAAGGTCGCGACCATGACGATGTAGACGATCAGGATGGCCGCGAGCATCGCGAGGCCCAGCTGGGTGAACGCGTCGGTCTGCTGGGTGACGACACCGCCGAGCGAGGCATCGGCCCCCGTCGGCAGCGACACGTCGGCGAGGGCCTTGTTGACGGTCGCGTTGGCCGATGTCAGATCGTCGCCCGCCGGGGTGACCGTGACGGTGGCAGTGCGCTGGCCGCGCTCGGTCGTGATGGAGGTCGGCCCCTGGCTCTGCTCCACCGTCGCGATCTGGTCGAGTCGCACCACGCCCCCGGCACTCGGGATGGTGAGTGCGCGCAGGTCGTCGAGGGTCGCCGGAACCTGGGATGCGGCGAGATAGACCGTCAACGAGGTGCCGTCGATCTCCACCGTGCCGACCTGACGCGGCTGCATCGTTCCCGACACGAGCCCACCGACGGCGACCTCGGACAGACCGCGTGCCGCAGCTGCATCCCGATCCACGGTCACGGCGATGTAGGGCAGCGATGCAGAGAGGTTGCTCGTGACCTGCGAGATGCCGTCCTTGCCCGCCAGGCCCGACTGCACCACGTCCGTGGCCTCCTGCAGCGTCTGCTGGTCCGGCGCGGTGACATCGATCTCGATGTCGCTCGAGCCGAAGCCGCCGCCGGAGGAGGCGAGCGCGATGGTGCCGACGTCGTCGAGATCGGCGAGGGCCGACTGCACCCGGTCGCGCAGGGCGAGCTGATCGGCTCCCGCATCCGTCGTGATCGAGTAGGTGATGCCGCCGCTGCCGCCGGAGAACGCGTCGCGCACGGCGGAGCCGCTCGAGCCGATCGAGACCTGCACGGTCTCGATGCCGTCGACGCCCTTGAGGGTCTCCTCCACGCGGGATGCCGCGGCATCCTCCGCGTCGAGGCTGGCGGCCGGGCCGAGGGTCTGCGTGATGGTCAGCGTGTTCTGACCGGAGTCGCCGAGGAAGTTCGTCTTCATCAGCGGGGCCAGCGCACCCGTGCCGACGAGCACCAGCAGCGCGATGCCGAGCGTCACCCACGAGTGCTTGAGCGTCCACGACAGCACCGGCAGGTACGCCTTCTGCAGACGCGAAGGGGGCGCGGACGGGTCCTCCGGGTCGATGCGCTCTCCGTCGGGACCCTGCACCGGCTTGCCGGGCTTCAGGAACCAGTACGCGAGCACGGGAACGATCGTGAGAGACACGAACAGCGACGCCGTCATCGCGAGGGTGACCGTCAGGGCGAAGGGACGGAACAGCTCGCCCGTGAGATCGCCCACGAAGGCGATCGGCAGGAAGACCGCGACGGTCGTGATGGTGGATGCGGTCACCGCCGCCGCCACCTCGCGCACGGCGAGCAGGATCGAGGCGCGTTTGTCAGCATCGCCGACGTAGTGCCGGCGGATGTTCTCGATGACGACGATCGAGTCGTCGACGACGCGTCCGATCGCGATGGTCAGCGCGCCGAGGGTGAGGATGTTCAGCGAGTAGCCGAACGCCTGGATGCCGATGAAGGTGATCAGCACGCTCGTCGGGATCGAGATCGCGGTGACGATCGTCGCGCGCACCGACAGCAGGAAGATCAGGATGACGAGAACGGCGAAGACCAGCCCGAGCAGCCCCTCCTGCGCGAGCGCCTCGATGGACTGCTCGATGTAGGGGGCCTGATCGAAGACCACGGAGAACTGGGCGTCGCCGCCCAGCGCATCGCTGAGCTGCGGCAGCGCGTCGGTGACGGCACGGGAGACATCGACCGTGTTCGCCGCCGGGAGTTTGGTGACGGCGATCGTCAGAGCCGGCTCTCCGTTGACCCGCGAGAGCGATGTGACCGGATCGGCCGCTTCGGCGACGGTGGCGACCTGACCGATCGTCACGGTCCCCTCACCGAACTGCGCCGCATCCGTCGGTACGAGCGGCAGGGCCGCGAGCTCGTCGACCGAGGTGATCTTGGCTCCGGTCTGCACGGTCAGCGTCTGATCGCCCTCGGTGATGGCGCCGCCGGGGAAGAGCACGCCGTTCTTGTCGAGCGCGTCGGTGATCGCCTGCTGCGTGAACCCGGATGCGGCCAGCTTCGCCGCATCGGGGGTGATGATCACACGTTTGCCGATGCCGCCGACGATCTGCGCGGCGTTGACGCCGGCGAGATCCTGGATCTCGGGGATGACGGCGGACTCGAGCTTGTCCTGAATCGCCTGCGCGTCGCTGTAGCCCGTGACGGCCAGCTGGATGACGGGCAGATCGTCGATCGACACCGAGATGACGTTGGGCTCGACGCCGGTCGGCAGCTGGTCCTTGATGCGTCCGATCGCCAGGCTGATCTTCTGCTCGGCGGTGGCGAGGTTGGTGCCGTAGGTGAACGACGCGCGCACGATCGACGCGTTGGTGGTGCTCGTGGCCGTCGTGGATTCGAGACCCGGGACGCCCTGGATCGCCGTCTCGATCGGCGTCGACACGTCGTTGGAGACGACCTCGGGCGAGGCTCCGGGATACGTGGACAGGATCGACAGCTGCGGGAACTCGACCGAGGGGATGAGCTCCTGCTTGAGGCTGGTGAGCGCGAGCGAGCCGAAGATCGCCGCGACGATCGTGATGAGCGCGATGAGCGCGCGGTTCTTCAGGCTGAGGACTGCCAGGTGTGACACGGGAGCGCTTTCATGACGGCCGACTCGAGAGGGTGCAGCGGCGACGAGGCACGATACAGGGCTGTATCGAGGCCAGTATCTCACGCGTTCTCGCGGGAACGCCGGGGTCGCCGGCCTATCCGGCGATGAGCCCGCCGATCGCCAGACCCGCGGCCGCGGCGGCGGCAGCCAGCACGAGTGTGCCGATCGTGTTGGTCGCGGCAGCCCATCCGCGACGGTCGGTCGCCATCACGGCGCTGACCGCGGCCACCGAGCTGAAGGTCGTGAAGCCGCCCAGGAGCCCCGTCCCGATGACGGCGAGAAGCACCGCATCCGACACCGCGCCGGTCAGCAGGCCGAGCGCGAAAGAGCCCGTCACGTTGATGACGAGCGTCCCCCAGGGGAATCGAGCGCCCACGAGCGCGGTGACCGCGAGGTCCACGACGTAGCGCGCACCCGCGCCGATCCCGCCCGCGACGGCCACGACGAGGAACGTGAGAGGCGTCATGCGGACCTCCGCCGCCCGAGGGCGAGCCCCGCCCACGCGGCAGCGAGTCCCACGGCAGCGGTCGCGAGGGTGAGTGCGATCGCCGCGCCGTCGACCGCCTGCACCGCGAACGTGCTGTAGGTCGTGTAGCCCCCGAGCACACCGGTTCCGAGCAGCTGGCGCACATCGCGCGAGCGCGCGGTCTCGGCGCGACGAGTCAGCACCGCCGTCAGCAGGCCCAGCGCAAAGGCTCCCGTGACGTTGATGACAGGCACCGCGATCGGGTGCCAGCCCGGCACATCGATGAGCAACAGCCCGGCGCGCGCGGCGGTTCCGAGGGCACCGCCGAGGACGATCAGTCCGAGATGCCGCCACGAGAACCCTGTCACGGGGTAACGCTACTCCCACCGCGGACTGCTCGTTCCGACATCCGTCTGCGCATCGTTCGTCACCCGTTCAGCGGGCTCAGCCTTCGACGAGACGGCGGATCGCGGTCTCGGGCGAGACGCCCGACTCCAGCAGCCGCCCCTTCGCATATGCCCGCCACACGCGCGGGTCGATGTAGCTGCTGCGCGCCACCGAGGGGGTGTTGCACAGCACGGCCGCCGTCGCCTTCACGGCGTCGCGCTCCGCGAGCTTTCGCGCCTTCTTCGTCTCCACATGACCGAGATGCGCGAGACTCTCCGCCGCCGTCACCGTTCCCCGCAGCGTCCGGAAGTCCTTCGCCGTGAAGTCTCCGCCGGTCAGCACCCGGATATAGGCGTTCACCTCCCCCGGGGTGAGGGGCACACGGCGCCGTCCGCGCCGGTAGGCCAGCAGCGGCGAGCGCGGACGCCCCGCCGTCAGCTGTTCGAGGACGACGGCGAGATCCTCGTCCTCGATCCGGATGCGGGCGCGCACCCCGCTCTTGGCGGGGAAGTCGAGCTCGATCACCCCCGCCTCGACGCGGACGTCGCGGCGCTGCAGGGTCGTGAGGCCTCGTCCTCCGCCGCGGCGCAGATACTTCGTGGAGCCGATGCGGATGGCGCCCGCATCCAGCATCCGGAACGCGGCGGCGAGCACGGCCTCACGCGAGTCGTCCGCTCTCCGCAGCACCGCCGTCACCCGTCCGCGGGCGCGCGGCAGCGACTCCGCCAGGGCCAGCGCCCGCGCGTACTTGCCCTTGTCACGTCTGGCCGACCAGTCGGGGTGGTAGAGGTACTGCCGGCGCCCGGCGTCGTCGGTGCCGACCGCCTGGATGTGGCCATTGTCCTTCGTGCAGATCCACACCTGGCGCCAGGCCGGCGGGATGACGAGGGCCTCGATGCGGGCACGCTCCGCGGCCGTGACCTTCGTGCCGTCGGGCCGCATGTAGCTGAAGCCCGTCCCGCTGCGCGTGCGGGAGATTCCCGCATCCGATCCGGGATCGACCCGGGCCAGTCGCGCCACGTCAGTGGTCGCGCAGAGCCGAGATCAGCTCCGCCTTGCGTTTGCCCGAGTACCCCGTGAGACCGAGCTCCTTCGCTCGCTTGCGCAGTTCGGGCACCGTCCAGTCCTCGTAGTCGCCGGAGCGCCCGCCGCGTCTACCGACGGCCGACCGCCCGTCACGCGCGGCCGCGTTGGAGATGCGCGCGGCCTTCTCCTTCGACGCGCCCTCGTCACGCAACTCCTCGTACAGCTTCGGATCCTTCAGGCTGTTCGCCCCGCGTCCACCCGGCATGTCGGCCTCTCCCGCCCCGCGTCCGCGAAGCGTTCCCCCGACGCTAGAGCGCCCCGCATCCGTACCTCAGCGGGCTTGACATGTGAGAGGACGCGCGCCTACGCGACTAGCACCGGCCGCTTTCGAGCGTCAACCCCTCTGACGCTGTGAGTGCGCAGTGGGAACGTGGGGGTGTGCCCACGAGGCATCCGGGTCGCGCGGCGTCCCGGCGAGAACGAGGAGAATCCAGATGAACATCGCACTGCTCATCATCATCGTCGTCGCCATCGTGCTGGCGATCGTCGGAGGCCTCAACACAGCGCTGAACTGGTTGCTGTGGGTGGCACTCATTGTCGGCGTCATCGCGCTGATCGCATTCCTGCTCCGAGTCATCCGAGGCGGCAGCAAGGTCTGACACCTCGAGAGAGGGGCATCCGTCGCCGACGGGTGCCCCTTTTTCGTGCGCGGCTGTGCGCGGGTAGCGTGAGCGCATGGTCTCCGCGCGCGAGCACATCGATCCCACGCCCTTCGTCGAGGCGAACCGCGCCAACTGGGATGAGCGCGCCGAACTCCACGCCGCCCGCGACGGATCCGGGTACGGGATCGAACGCTTCGTCGCCGACCGGGAGGCGCTCTCCGATGTCGTCCGCTTCGACGTGCCCCTCCTCGGCGACATCCGCGGTAAGCGCGCCGTGCACCTGCAGTGTCACATCGGCACCGACACGCTCTCCCTCGCGCGGCTCGGCGCGCACGTGACGGGACTGGACTTCTCCGAGACGGCGATCGCGGAGGCCCGCAGGCTCGTCGCAGAGTCGGGCGACGACGTCGACTTCGTCCGCTCCGACGTGCGGGATGCGGCATCGGTCCTCGAGCCCGCGTCCTTCGACCTCGTCTACACCGGGATCGGCGCACTGTGCTGGTTGCCCCGGGTCGACGAGTGGGCCCGGGTCGTCGCGACCCTGCTCGCCCCCGGCGGGTCGCTGTTCATCCGCGAGGGGCACCCGATCCTGTGGTCGGTCAACGAGACTCTCGAAGACGACATCCACCTCCGCTTCTCCTATTTCGAGCCGACCGAGCCCCTCGAATGGGACGACGACTCGACCTACGTGCCGACGACGCGTGCGCTGACGGCGACCAAGACCTACGAGTGGAACCACGCCCTGGGCGAGATCGTGACCGCGCTGCTGGATGCGGGCCTGCGCATCGACGCGCTCGTCGAGCACGACAGCGTGCCGTGGGAGGCGCTGCCCGGCCGCATGACGCACCGCGCCACCGACGGCGAGTGGGTGCTGACCGGCCGCTTCGCCGGTGTCATGCCGCTGACCTACACGATCCGGGCCACCAAGCCCGCCTGAGCCGCCGCTCCTGCACCGGGCTCCCGCCTCGGCGCACACCTCCGCCACATCCCGCCCGTTGCCGCATCCCGCCTGCGACGGCCCACGGTGCTGGTCGAGTTGTGCACGCCAGCCAGCGCCCGAACTCCGGCAATTCCGCCGCGCCGGCGGGGCCTGCGGCCCGCATCAGCCGATGTGCAGGAGTTCGGACCTTCCGAATCGAGATATATCGTGTTATCTTCGCAACGCGATACATCTCGATAGACGAGGAGAACCGACATGGCACCGGAAAAGTGGCTCATCCACCCCGGCGAGACGCGCGTGATCGACCTGGACGACATCACGCACCTGAAGGTGGGCCTGGTCGGCGGTGAGATCGACATCGTCGCCCACGACGAACCCGGCGTGCGCATCGAGGTGCACGCGGTGACGACGAAGGATCTGCGCATCTCGGCCGAGGACGGCCGCATCGAGATCGACCACCCGCAACTGCGGTGGGACAACTTCCTCGAGGTGTTCCGCAACTTCGGCTCCGGCGGCCCCAAGGCCGAGATCAGCGTCGCGGTCCCGGCGGACATCGCCCTGACCCTCGGCGTCGTCAACGCCAGCGCCCTCGTCTCCGGCCTCGCCGCGGATGCGCGGGTCAACACCGTCTCCGGCGACGTGATCGTCGACGGACTGAGCGGCGACCTCACCGTCAACGCCGTCTCGGGCGACGTGCAGAGCCGCGGACTCGACGGCGCTCTGAACGCCAACAGCGTCTCGGGCGACGTGACGGCGACGGGACGCATCACGAAGGCGACGGTCGACACCGTCTCCGGCAGCATGATGATCGACGCGATCGGCCCGGTACATCAGATCGGTCTGAACACCGTCGCCGGCAGCACCACCATCCGTCTGGATGCGGGCCTGCCCGCCAACTACGTGGTGCGCAGTGTCAGCGGACGCGTGCAGATCGACGGGGTGCCGCACTCCGGCCGCGGCAGCGGACCGACCACGAACTACTCCGGCTCGGTCGGCGAGCTCAGCGGCAGCTTCGTGGACGTGCGGGCGAACTCGGTCTCGGGCGACATCACGGTGCTCCGCCGCCCCGTCGGGGAGGACGAGCAGTGATGGCGCCGGTCTTCTCCCACGGCGACCTGCGCCTGTACCTGCTCAGCCTCCTCGACGAGTCCCCTCGCCACGGCTACGACCTCATGCAGGCCCTGGCCGACCGCACGGGCGGCACCTACACGCCGAGCGCCGGAACGATCTACCCGCGCCTCGCGAAGCTGGAGGAGGAGGGGCTGGTCACCAAGACGGTCGACGGGCGCAAGACGATCTACGCGCTCACGGATGCAGGGCGCGCCGAGGTCGCAGCCCGCGCGGGCGAGCTCGAGGGCATCCAGTCCGACCTCGCGGACTCCGTGCGCCTGATCGCCCAGGAGGTGCGCGGCAGCGTGCGCGAGGCGATGCGGAGCCTGCGCGCCGATCTCGCCGCGGCATCCAAAGCCGACCGGGACGCCCCGACACCGCCGCGCGAGGACGACGAGCGAAGTGCCACGCGCGAGCAGCTGCGACGTGCGGAGGCGGCCGTCACCGAGTTCCGCACGCAGGTGCGCGCCGACATGCGCACGCACGTGGCACGGGGCGGACAGCTCTCCGCATCCGCCGTCGACGCCTTCATCGAGGCGATGGATGCGGCCGCGCGCGAACTCACCCGGGGACTGCGCGGCTAGGGACTACTCGACCCACGGATCGTCGGCATCGGCCAGGGGCTCCTCGAGAGGAACGACGAGCACCGGCCGGTGCTGACGATGGGCCAGGCGCGCGGCGACCGAACCTGTAAAGAACTCCCGCAGGGTCTCGCCGAACCCGCGCCGGCGCGTGCCGACCACGATCATCACCGCGTCCACCTGATCGGCGAGATCCTTGAGCGCCATGGCCGGATCGCCCACCAGCGAGCGCATCGTCCACGCATCCGGCGCGAGCAGCTTCTCGGCACGAGCGCGCACCGCATCCGCTTGCGCTTGCCCCGCCGCGAGGTTCAGATCGATCGGCGCGCTGTGTTCCACCCCGTCGGGATCGGCGTACGTGACGAAGCGCGTCACGTCGACATAGGCGACGACGAGATCCCGCCCGAAGAGTCGCGCATAGCGGGCGGCTTCGATCCAGACCCGATCGGGAAGATCCGCCGTCGCTCCCAGCACGACCGGTCCCACAGCCTCTTCGCCCATGACTCCTCCGCGGGCGGCCGCGGGAGAGACCCCGCGAGCCACCGTGTTATTGTTAATGCTACTCTTCCCGGTTCAGAAACCGGACTACGCGGATGCGATGGGCGCCAGCTGCAGCCCTCGCCGTCAGAATATGAGGGGGTCTCGCATGGGGCGTGGCCGTCAGAAGGCGAAGCACACGAAGATCGCCCGTGAGCTGAAGTCATTCAGCCCGTCGGTGAACTACGCGGCGCTCGAGCGCGAACTCGGTCACCCAAGTGACGAGAACGAGTACGTCGACAAGTGGGCCGACCAGTACGAGGACGAAGACGAGGACGAAGACTCGCTCGAGGGCGCCCGGTAACCACCGGGCGCGCACGGCGAAACCTCGCCCTCTCCTCGTCACAGCCAGGCCGCACGGCGCACCGCTCCGGTGACCGTGCGGCTGCTCTGTGGTGTCAGGACGTCTGCGTGCCCTCGACCCAGGCGAGGTACTCCTCGCTGACGGTCCCGGTCACGTAGCGCCCGTCGAAGCAGCTCATGTCGAGGTCGGTGATGTCGGAGCCCTCGAGGATCGCCGCCTTGAGGTCGTCGATCTCCTGGTAGACCATGTAGTCCGCGCCGAGCTCCTCGGCGATCTCGGGGATCGTCCGGCCGTGCGCAACCAGCTCGTGCCGCGACGGCATGTTGATGCCGTAGACGTGCGGGAACCGCACCGGCGGCGCCGCGGAGGCGAACGTCACCGACAGCGCGCCCGCATCCCGCGCCATCTGGATGATCTCCTTGCTCGTCGTGCCGCGCACGATCGAGTCGTCGACCAGCAGCACGTTCTTGCCCTTGAACTCGCTCGGCATGGCGTTGAGCTTCTGGCGGACGCTCTTCTTGCGCACGGCCTGGCCGGGCATGATGAAGGTCCGACCCACATAGCGGTTCTTGTAGAAGCCCTCGCGGTACTCGATGCCGAGCTTGCGGGCCACCTGCATCGCCGCAGGGCGCGAGGAGTCCGGGATCGGCATGACCACGTCGATCGTGCCCTGCGGGGTGTACTTCGCGATCGTGTCGGCGAGGCGGTCGCCCATGCGCAGGCGCGTCTCGTACACCGAGATGCCGTTCATGACCGAGTCGGGACGCGCGAGATACACGTACTCGAACGAGCACGGCGCGAGCGTCGTCTCGCTCGCGCACTGGCGCGCGTGGAGCGTCCCGTCGAGCGCGACGAACACGGCCTCGCCGGGGGCGACGTCGCGGACGACCTCGAAGCCGGCGTTGTCGAGCACGAGCGACTCGGAAGCCACCACCCACTCGTCGTGACCGTCCGGGTTGGAGCGGCGACCGAGGATCAGCGGACGGATGCCGAACGGATCGCGGAAGGCCAGCAGACCGTGGCCGGCGATGAGGGCGATCGCGGCGTACGAGCCCTCGACGCGCTCGTGCACACGTGCGACGGCGCGGAACACCTGCTCAGCGTCCAGTTCGAGACCCGGGATCTCGGACTGCAGCTCGCCGGCGAGCACGTTCACGAGCAGCTCGGTGTCGGAGCTCGTGTTGAGGTGGCGGCGGTCCTTGCGGAACAGCTCCTCGGTGAGCTCCCGCGTGTTGGTCAGGTTGCCGTTGTGCACCAGGACGATGCCGTAGGGGGCGTTGACATAGAAGGGCTGCGCCTCTTCTTCGTTGGACGCCGTGCCCTTGGTGGCGTAGCGCACGTGACCGAGCCCGATCTCACCGAGCAGGGCCCGCATGTCGCGGGTGCGGAACGCCTCGCGCACCTGACCCTTCGCCTTGGCGATGTGGAAGACGCCCGAGCCCTCGGCGGTCGCGATACCGGTGGAGTCCTGTCCGCGATGCTGCAGCAGCAGGAGGGAGTCGTAGATGTCCTGATTGATCGGGCCCTGCCCGACCATTCCGACGATGCCGCACATGAGGTGTTAGTTCGCTCCGTCTCGCGTGCCGTCGCCGTAGGCGCCCACCAGGCGCACCGCGCCGCCGTCGACGCCCTTGGCGCCCTCGATCCACTCGCCGTCTGCCCGTGAGCCCTCGCCCACCACGCCGACCTGCCAGGCGTCGATGCCGTATCGAGCGAGAACGGATGCGGCCGCATCCACGCGCTCAGCGGAGATGACCGCGAAGAATCCGATGCCCAGGTTCCACGTGCCCTCGGTGGCCTCCAGCTGCAGATCGCCGAGATCGGCGAGCACCCGGAACACGGGCGCGGGCGACCACGTGGAACGGTCGACCTCGACCCAGCTCCCGGGCGCGAGCACCCGAGCGAGGTTCGCGCCGATGCCGCCCCCGGTCACGTGGCTGAGGCTGTGCACATCGCCGCCGAGCTCGTCGATGAGCGCGAGGATCGGTGTCGTATAGAGGCGGGTGGGCTCGAGGAGCGCCTCGCCCCACGTGCGGCCGAAGTCCGCGGCGTGATCGCCGTACTGCACGCCGGCGCGGGCCACGATGTGACGCACGAGCGAGTAGCCGTTGGCGTGGAGTCCGCTCGAGGCCAGAGCGATCACCGCATCGCCCGGGCGGACGCGGTCGGCGCCCAGCACACGGTCGGCCTCGACCACGCCGGTCGCCGCTCCCGCGACGTCGTAGTCTGCGACTCCGAGGAGCCCCGGATGCTCGGCCGTCTCGCCTCCCACGAGCGCGGTGCCAGTGGCCTCACAGCCCTCGGCGATACCGCGCACGATGGCGGCGATGCGCTCGGGGACGACCTTGCCGCACGCGATGTAGTCCGTCATGAACAGCGGCTTGGCGCCGACCACGACGATGTCGTCGACGACCATGCCGACCAGGTCCTGACCGATGGTGTCGTGCTTGTCGATCGCCTGCGCGATGGCGACCTTGGTGCCCACGCCGTCGGTGCTGGAGGCCAGCAGCGGCCGGCGGTAGCCGAGAAGAGCGGAGGCGTCGAACAGCCCTGCGAATCCACCGACGCCACCCAGGACCTCGGGGCCCTGGGTGCGACGCACGGCCGACTTCATGAGTTCGACGGCCAGATCACCCGCGGCGGTGTCTACACCCGCGGCGGCATAGGGATCGGGAGCCACCCCTTCAGCCTACCCGGCCGAGCGCACCGTCGCTCCGCCGGGTGAGGGCGGTGCGACATCCGCACGATCGGTGGCACACGCGCACGCACGAGGCGCAGGAGGCGGCGAAGATACGACGGGCCGTGCACACGTCTCCGCACGAGGCGGACGAGATGCGCGCCGCAGCGGCAAACGCCGTCCGCGAGGGTCGGGCGGCCCCTACAATGACGGCATGCCGAGCGCCGAGAGGCCGCAGTGGGTGGTCCGCGAAGACGCGGGACCGAGCGTGCTCGCCGCGCTCTATCTCCGGCAGATGCTCGGCATCCGCAGTCCCGAGGAACTGCCGGGGCTTCGCGGCGTCCCGACCGACGCGCCCGAGGCGGATGCGGTGCTGGAGCGGCAGTGGCGCGCGCTGTGGGCGATGACCGTGGAGCCGATGGCCCACCTCTCCGAGGTGCCGCTGGAGCTCGTCGCGGGCATGGACACCCTGCTCGCGCTGCCCGCCGACGGCGCCGACGAACTGCGTGCCGCGATCGTTCCCCACGCCGGCGCGGCGCTCGCCTTCGCCCGCTCCGCCAGTGCTGTCCACACCGATCGCGTGCGCGGCTCGTCGTACCGCGCGTACGCGAGCGCGATCGCCGTGCACGAGCGCGAGGTGGGGCGGCGGGCGCACTCGTTCGAGCTGAACGTGCAGGTGCTGCCGCTCGCCCAACGGGGGCTCTGGTGGATCGGTTCCCTCACGATCGCCGTGACCGACGGACTGCGTGGGGATGTGGCGGCCTTCGACGCGGCGATCCACCCGATCATCGCGGAACTGGCCTGAGCTCAGTCCTCGTCGCGGCGGACGTGGGCCACCTCGACCGAGACGTCGCGGGCGCGTCGCGCCATCGCCCGGTCGAAGAGGAGGGCGATGACTCCGCCGACAGTGAGGCCGACGACGGCGCAGACGAGGGCGAGGAAGCCGAACACCTGCATCTGGGTGTACTGCACGCCCGCTGCGCTCGGCTCCTCGGTGCCGTGGAACGCGAAGGTCAGGATCATCGCGACGAGCACGCCCACGGCCGCGCCCAGAACGAGGAAGACGCCGTACTTGGGCGCGCGACGCACCCGCAGGGTCTCGACGTGCTCGTCGGTCACCGTGCGGGGGGTCTCGGGGTCCTGCGGCTCGGGGGCCATGTGTCCATTGTCGCATCCACCGCGTGCACGCTCGTCAGAGTCGCTGGAGGGCGATGTCACGGCGCGGGGGCTCGGCGCGCCCACGGACACGCCGAAGCGCCGGCCCCCAGGACCGGCGCTTCGGGTTTAGGGCGCCCCGCGGAAGCCGTTCGCGGGGCGCCGAGCCTGTCAGGCCCGCTGACGGCGACGCATGGCCGCCAGCAGCACGCCGCCGAACGCGATCACACCGATGCCGAACCAGAGCGCATCCATCGGCGCAGCCGAGCCCGTGGACGCCAGCGCACTGTCGGTGGCGCTGTCGCACGGCACCTCGGCACCGAGCGGCAGCGAGAAGGTGACGGCATCCAGCGCCGTGCCCGCCTCATAGAAGCCGGCGAAGGCCTGCGCGCCCGCCGAGGTGAGCGTCGCCGACGCCCCGGAGAATGTCACACGGTTCGCTGACTCCTGCGCCTGAGGAAGGGACAGCGTCGCGAAGACGATGCCCGATGCGTTCGTGTCGGGCGAGCCGTTGAAGCCCTTCGACTGCACGTTCAGGATGAGCGAGGCGGAACTCGCGTTGTTGATCTGGATGCGGGGGTTGGACAGCGTCATGTCGAGCGCACCGCCGTGCCCCGTGTAGTGCACGGATCCGCCGAAGCTCACCCGTCCGCGGTCGGCCTCGGTGTTGAAGGCCCCCGAACCCGTTCCCCAGCCGCCGTTGATCGCGCCGTTCGCGACAGAGCCGGTGACGTAGGAGCGGAACGACTCCTTGACGCCCCAGTCGATGCTCGCGCCCGACACGGCGCGGGCGACGCAGACGGGAGCCGCGACCTGCTCGACGGCGGGGACGACGGTCGCCGCGGTGACGGAGAAGGGAGCGGATGCGACGACCGCACCGTTCACGCTGAGCTCGACCGTGTGCGCGCCCACCGGGAAGTCCGCGGGGACGTTCCAGCTGAACGTGACGGTGCCGCTGCCGCTCGCGGGCACCGTGCCGATGGTCACCGGCTCGGAGTGAGCGACGGCCGTCACGGCGTCGCCGGCCTGGAAGCCGCCTCCGGTGATCGTGAGCAGACCACCCTGCTGCGCGCTCGCGCCGACCGGGAAGCCGACGAAGGGAGCTACGGGCTGCGCGACGGCGACCGGCGTGAACGTGTCGAGCGAACGGTCGGTGACGGACAGGCCGTGTGCCGCGGAGGTGACGACCTGGTAGCTCTTCGATGCGTCGAGCGCCCCTGCGGGCACGGTCAGCGTCGTCGAGAACGCGCCGTCGACGATACCGGCCGACGGGACCCACGCCTGGGCGATCCAGCCGGCGGTGGGCAGCGGCGAGCCGCCGCTCCAGGCGGAGGTCTCACCCAGCAGGACGTACGCGCCGTTCGCGGCGCCGGCTCCGACGAAGCCGGTACCGGCGACGGTCAGCACGTTCTGCACCGAGGGGTCCAGCGGCGTGCTCGGCGTCACCGTGACGGCGGGCTCGGTCTCCGGCTCGGGCTCGGGCTCGGTCTCGACCCGATCGCCAACGTAGTTGACGGGGACCGACAGCTCCTGCTGCGCGTTCACGACGCCGCCGGCGCCGTAGGTGTACACGCCCCAGCGCCCCCCAGAGAGGGCGCTGGCCGCATCCTTCGCGACGAGGTTCGCGGTGAATGTGCCATCGGTGGCCAGCTCCGCCCACTGCTGGCGGACCGCGCTCTGATAGGCGACGGGCACCTGAGAGACGGTGTCGGCGGTCAGGGCCCACAGCTGGGAGACGACCTTGCGCGCCGACGAGGGCGCCGCCTGAGAGGGGCGCCAGGTGTCGAGGAACGAACCGAAGACGACGTAGGTGCCCTGAGGGAGAGTGTTGGGGATCGGCACTCCGCGCCCGCCGACGTTGGCCGCGGGGTCGAAGCCGGAGCCGCGGACGACGAGGACATCGTCGCTGTACACGGGCTGTCCGGTGTACGGAGTGGTCCCGTCGGCGAGGAACACCGAGAGCGCCGGGGTGAACACCGGCTCGGCCTGGGGCGCGGTGATCGACACCGTGATCGCGGTCGACGTCGACGCCGCGTATGCCGACGTGTCGGCGGGCGTGAACGCCGCCTTCAGGGTGTGGTCGGCGACGCTCAGCGACGAGGTCCGCAGGACCGCAGTCCCGGCATCCACGGGCGCAGTGCCGAGGGATGCGGCCCCGTCGAAGAACTCGACCGATCCCGCTGCGGCGGGCGTGACCGTCGCGGTCAACGTCACCTCGGCTCCTGCCACGGCGGATGCGGGCGCGGCTGCGAGCGTGGCGGTGGTCGCCGTCGCGGGGAACAACGCCGTCCAGTCGATCGCGACGCCGGTGCGCGCGTACAGGTTGCTCGCACTCGGGTTCGAGCGGGAGGGCCAGGCGATCACGTCGTAGGACTTCGTGCGGTCGAGCGTCGCGGCAGACTGCTCGAGCGAGCCGGAAATGGCGCCGGACGAGTCGGGGGAGACCGCGGCGGCGGGGATGCTGCCGCCGAGCTGGATGCTGCCGAGATCCGTGTCGGCGGGGATGAGTGCGATGTAGAGGGACGGCTGAGACTGCCCCGGAAGGGCCGTGATGTTGCCGTAGCCGCCTCCCGTGACGGAGACGGTGACGGACGTGCCGGGGTCGACGGCGGCGGTCGCCGAGAGCGTGTAGCTGGCGGCCTGGGCGGGAACGGCGGCGCCGAAGACGGCGGCGGAGGCGACGAGCGCGGTCGCCACCGCGCTCGCGAGCAGGCGCCGCAGCGACGCTCGAGGTGATGTGTGCACGGGTAACTCCTTGCGGAAGGCGGGTCGGCGATCGCGGGACGTGATCCATCTCGCGATCCAAGGTTAGCTTAGCCTTACCAAACTCGAATCTGAGAATTCGATATGCGCCTGTTACGCGGAGCGCCGCGGCAGGACGACCGGCCGGCCGGTGTCGGGGTCGGTCAGGATCCGCACCGGTGTCGCATAGACGGACTCGACACGCTCGGCGGTGAGCACCTCCGCGGGGTCCCCGAAGGCTGCGAGCGCTCCGTCGGCGACCATCGCCACGTCGTCCGCGTAGGCAGCCGCCAGGGACAGATCGTGCAGCACCACGACCACCGCTCGCCCGGCGGCGGCGAGTCGGCGGGCGATGCGCAGCACATCCTCCTGATGCCGGAGATCCAGCGCCGCGGTCGGCTCGTCGAGGAGCACCACGGGAGTGTCCTGCGCGAGCACCCGCGCGAGCGAGGTGCGGGCCTTCTCTCCCCCCGAGAGCGACATGTACGTCCGGTCGGAGAGATGCGCGACATCGGCCGCCGCCATGGCATCGGCGATGGCGGCGTCGTCGCTTCCGTGACCCTCCCCACGCCAGGGAGCGCGGCCCATCTCCACCACTTCGTACGCGGTGAAGGCGAAGGCCACGCGGTTCTCCTGCAGCAGCACCGATCGCATCCGCGCCAGTTCCGAGGGCCGGAGGGCGCCGATGGGTCGCCCGTCCAGGAGCACCTCGCCGGAGGCGGGTCGCACGTCGCCCGCCATGATCCCCATGAGGCTGGACTTGCCGGCTCCGTTGGGGCCCACGAGCGCGACGACCCGGCCGAACCCGATGTCCAGGCTGATATCGCGCAGGATGTCAGCGCCGCCCAGACGCAGGCCGATCGTGTCGAGACGGATCGCCGGCGCGCTCATGCCCATCCTCCGCCACGCCGGCGGCTGCGCCGGATGAGCCAGTAGAAGAAGGGTCCGCCGATGAGCGAGGTGAGGATCCCGATGGGCAGATCGGCCGCGGGCACGATCGTGCGTGCGAGCAGATCGGCGTAGACGAGGATCACCGCCCCGCCGAGCAGGGAGGCGATCAGCAGCGGTCGATTGGCGGGGCCCAGCAGCATCCGCACGAGATGAGGCACGACGAGCCCGACGAACGCGATGATGCCCACGAACGCGACGGCGACACCGGTCATGGAAGCCACCAGGACGATGGAGACGATCCGCAGCGGCTCCACGCGCACGCCGAGGTGCGCCGCCGTCCGCTCCCCGAGCGCCAGCAGGTCGTACCTGCGCGCAAGCACGAGAGCACCCACGGCGGAGAGCACACCCACGACGGCGACGACTCCGACCTCGTCCCACCGCGAGCCGTTCATGGACCCGAGCTGCCAGAAGACGATCTGCTCACGAGAGGCGGTATCCCCGACGAACATGAACACGGCGAGAGCCGCGCCCGCGAAGGCATTCACCGCGATGCCCGTGAGGATCAGCGTGACCGACTCGGTGCGCCCCTGAGCCCGCGCGGTCGCGTAGACGATCCCCGTCGCGGCGAGACCGCCGAGGAAGGCGAACACGGCGGTGGTCCACCCGCCGAAGGCGGCAAGGCCCAGCGTGATGGATGCGGCCGCGCCGACGGCGGCGCCAGAGGAGACGCCGACGACGCCGGGCTCGGCGAGCGGGTTTCCGAAGATCGACTGCATCACGGCCCCCGCCGCAGCCAGCAGGGCACCGACGAGCAGCGACATGACGACGCGGGGGAAGCGGATCTGCCACAGGGTCTGCTCGACGAGCGGATCGGTCGGAGCCCAGGGGTTCGCGACGCCGACCGCATGCAGGAGTGATCCGCCGACCTCGGATGCGGGGATGGGCAGCTGCCCCACACCCGCGGACAGGAACACCCCGACCACGAGGAGGACGGCGGCCGCGCCGCCCACCAGCACGCGACGGGCCCTCATCGCCCGAGCACTCACGAAGCGGCCGGCGCGTACACGGCGCGCGCCAGCGCCTCGAGCACCTCGGCCGAGCGGGGGCCGAACGAGAGGATCTGACCGTCGGCCATGTCGACGAAGCGGCGGTGAGCCCCCGCCGTCGTTATGGCGATCGCCGGCTTCGCGGCGAGCAGTCCGTCGACGCCTCCGACGGACTCGATACCGCCGGACATGACCAGGATGAGGTCGGGATTCGCCGCGACCATCGCCTCATCGGTGAGCGGGCGCATCCCGTCCCATCCGAGCTCATCGGCCACATCGACGCCGCCCAGCGCCCGGATGAGCTCGTCGGCACCGGACTCCTCGCCGAACAGGTAGTACACGCCGGCCGTTCCCCGCAGGTAGAGGAAGACCATGCGCAGCCGATCTGCGTCGCTCGAGGGAGCGATCGCGGCGATGTCCTCTCGCGCGCGATCCACCTCGTCGCCGATGCGCGTGGCCAAGGCCTCCCCCGCGGCGGGCGCGCCGAACACCGCTGCGACGTCGCGGGCCAGCTGCTGCGCGCCGGCGAAGGATGCCTCGTTCTCGAGGAAGACGACGGGGATGCCCACATCCCTCAGCTGTTCGACCACGTCCCTCGGACCGATCGAGCCGTCCGTGATGACCAACGTGGGGCGAAGCGCGATGACGGCCTCGGAGCTGACGGTGTGGCCACCGGTTGTGATGACGGGCAGATCCTCGACGCCAGGGAAGACCGTCGACACGTCGCGTCCGACGAGGGAGTCGCCGAAGCCGAGTCCCCAGACGGTCGCCGCCAACGAACCGGCCAGGTCCATCGCGACGACCCGGGAGGTGTCTGCGACCGTCACCTCAGTCGCTCCGCCGAGATCGTGGGAGAGTGCGGTCGTCGGCAGCGACTGCGCGGGCTCGGCGGCAACCGGGACGATCGCCGCGTCGGGCAGGACGGCGGTGGACGGACCCTCGTACGAGCCCGGATCCTGGAGCACATTCCACTCCGACATGGGCACGGCCTCGACGGGCGGGGCCTCCGCGGACGACGACGGCGAGGGTGCAGCGCACCCGGCGAGCAACGCCGCAGTGGCCACCAGAGCCGCGAGGAGAGCGCGGCGCCTCACGACGCATCCTCGCCCCGGCGGCGTCTCAGCCGGGCGATGACCACGGTCGCTGCAGCAGCCACCGCGGCGAACGCGGCACCGATGCCCCACAGCCACACCGGGGCCGGCGTCTCGGCGGCGGTCTCGGCGGCCGAGGTCGGCTCCGGCGCGGACGCCGCCTCGGGATCGGGGGCGGGGTCGGCGCAGGCGAGCGTCACGTCGAAGGAGATCGGATCGAACGCCGTCCCCGTCTCGTAGTTGCCGAACTGCGCGTAGCCGTCCGCGGTGACGGTCGTAGGGACCTCCGCCGCAGACATCCCGGTGTCGGTCGTCGTGGGCGCCGCGGCTGCGAGGTCCAGCGCAACGAAGTCGACCTGAGCGGCGGAGTGCACCCGGTCGGTCGCCCCGGCCAGTGCGTCCTCCATCGAGAGCCCGCTCACGTCGAGCAGGAGGTGCGCGCCCGAGGAGTCGATGACCAGGGTGGGCTGGGCGATCGTCGTGTCGAGCAGCCCGTTGTGCCCGGTGAAGCGGACACCGCCGCCGAAGGACACCGATCCCTGGCCCGTCACGGGATCCACGCTGCCGCCGGTGGCCGGCCAGCTGAAGACCGGCGTGGCGTAGGACGCGCCGTCGACGGGCTCCCACGACCCCTTCGCGATCGTGCCCGAGATATAGGAACGGAACGACTCCTTGAAGCCCCAGGTCAGCGAACCGCCGGTCACCCCGCACGCCTCGTCGACCGCTGCGGCAGACCGCTCCGCGCCGAGAGCGGGCGTGGGCAGTGCAAGCAGTGCGGCGGACAGCGCGATCGCGGACACAGCGGAACGAAAGAGCATGGCGGGACCATTCCGTTGGCGAATGAGGTAAGCCTTGCCTACCCTATCGGATGGTCGCAGACCGCCCGGAAGACGTTACGGGCGCAACGGGAGCAGATCAGAGACGTCCGACCGGGTGCCCGACGCGCGGATACGGCCGGCGGTCGCCGCATCCGCCCACGACTGAAGACCTGTCGCCAGGGCGATCCAGGTGCGCGCATCGGTCTCCACGACATTCGGCGGCGTGCCGCGGGTGTGACGCGGCCCCTCGATAATCTGGACCGCGCCGAACGGCGGAACGCGCACCTCGACCGTGTGGCCGGGCGCCTTCTCCGCGAGCAGTTGCAGGAGGTACCGCACGGCGGTCGCGAGGTCGGCGCGAGCGGGCTGTTCGGCCGCCGCCACCGCGGCGAGCGCGGCGCGACCGGCGTCGGTGGTGATGCGCGGCATGACGCCACGCTACCCCGGCACCCGCGAGCCGCTCTCGGTAGGGTGGGCGCGTGAAGATCCTCGTTCTCGGCTCCGGCGCGCGCGAGCACGCCATCATCCTCGCGCTCGCTTCCGAACAGGCGCGTCACGAGATCCTCGCGGCGCCGGGCAATGCCGGAATCGCGCGCGACGCCACGATCGCGCGCGACGCCGATGGAGGAGTGCTGAACCCCGAGGACCCCGCCGCCGTCACCGAGTACGCCAACGCCCACGCGATCGATCTCGTGGTCATCGGCCCGGAGGCCCCTCTCGTCGCCGGCGTCGCCGACGCCCTCCGCGAGCACGGCATCCCCGTGTTCGGCCCCGGCCGGGCCGCGGCACAGCTCGAGGGCTCCAAGACCTTCGCGAAGCGGATCATGGATGCCGCGGGTGTCCCGACCGGCCGCGCGGTCCGCGCTCAGACGATCGACGAGGTGCGGGCAGCGCTCGACGAACTCGGCGCCCCGCACGTCGTCAAAGCGGACGGGCTCGCCGCCGGCAAGGGCGTGATCGTCACCGAGGACCGCGATGCGGCGCTCGCTCACGCCGCGGAGTTCCTCCCGACCGGTGCGGTGCTCGTCGAAGAGTTCCTCGCGGGCCCCGAGGTCTCCCTCTTCTTCCTCAGCGACGGCGACACCGTGCGCCCGCTCAGCCCGGCGCAGGACTTCAAGCGCCTGGGCGACGGTGACAGCGGTCCGAACACGGGCGGCATGGGTGCATACTCGCCGCTCCCCTGGCTTGCCGAGAGCTTCGGCGACGAGCGCTCGTTCGTCGATCTCGTCACCGAGACGGTCGCTCTTCCCGTCATCCGCGAGCTCGACCGCGAGGGCACACCCTTCATCGGCCTCCT
Organism: Microbacteriaceae bacterium PS02066; assembly: GCA_029959545.1. Lineage (GTDB taxonomy): Bacteria > Actinomycetota > Actinomycetes > Actinomycetales > Microbacteriaceae > Microbacterium > Microbacterium binotii. The sequence continues at coordinate 26,694 of JASCPH010000032.1, forward strand.
GTACGCGGGCCTCATCCTCACCGACTCCGGCGTCAAGGTCATCGAGTTCAACGCCCGCTTCGGCGACCCCGAGACGCAGGTCGTGCTGCCGCGCCTGATCACACCGCTCTCACGGCTGCTCCTGTCGGCGGCGTCCGGCACGCTCGAGGACGAGCCGCGTCCGGAGTTCTCCGACGCGGCCGCGGTGACGGTCGTGCTCGCGAGCGAGGGGTACCCCGCGGCGCCCGTCACGGGCCGCGCCATCGAGGGGCTGGATGCGGCCGCATCCGTCGAGGGAGTGCACATCGCCCACGCCGCCACCCGGGACCAGGACGACGAGCTCGTCGCGACCGGTGGGCGCGTTCTGAACGTGGTAGCCGTGGCCGACGACTTCACCACCGCCCGCGAGCGCGCCTACCGCGCGCTCGCACAGGTCGAGCTGGCGGGCGGACAGTACCGCACCGACATCGCGGCACGCGTCGCCGGCTGACACACGGCGCCCGCGTATCCGCCCCGGCGCGGCCCGAACTCCTGCACAAGCGCGTGGCACGCGCCAGCGGGCACCGCCGCAGCGGAATCTGCAGGAGTTGGCGCGCCCGCGGCGCGGGTCAGTGCACGCGCGCCTGCACCCATCCGGCGCTCGTTCCGCCGGTGGTGACGAGAACCTGCACGGGGCCTTCCGCGGCCTGCGCCGCCTACGGTGGGCGTCCGCATCCGACCCGAACTCCTGCAGAACCGGCGCGTCGCGGCCCGGAAGCCCGCGATGGCCTCGTTCTGCAGGAGTTCGGGTGCGCTCAGCGGCGCACGAGCTCCTTCGGACGCCGCATGAACAGCACCGCGACGAGGCCCACGACGATGATCCCGGCCGGCAGCAGCGTGGCCTGCGCCATGGCGGTGGAGAACCCGGCGATCACCGGCTCCGGAAGGGTGCCGGTGCCGAAGCCGGAGGCGGCATCCCCCGCACCAGGAAGGTTGGCCTCGAGGCGGGCCTGCATGACCGCCGCGATCGCCGCCGAGCCGATGACCGAGCCGACGACGCGCGTCGTGTTGTAGATGCCGGCGCCCGCACCCGCCTGGCGCGGTGGGAGTCCGCGCGTGGCGGTCGTCGCCAGCGGCCCCCACATCCCGGCATTGCCGATTCCCTGCAGAGCGGAGGGGAGCAGGAAGAGCCAGATCGGCGTCGTGGGGTCGCCGATCAGGACCGAGTTGAAGACGAGCGAGCCGCCGACCAGGACCAGCCCCGGCACGAGGATGACCCGGGGGTCGACCCGGTCGAGCAGTCGGCCGGCCAGGGGTGCGAGCACGCCCGAGAGCACGGCCATGGGGATCATCAGCAACGCGGCCTCGGTCGGCGTGAGCCCCCGAGCCAGCTGCAGCGCGAACATGAACGGGACCGACATGGCCGTCACCGCGAAGCCCACCGCCGCGATGCCCGCGTTCGCCGCCGAGAAGTTGCGGTCGCGGAACAGGTCCAACGGCACGAGCGGTTCGCTGCGGGTGCGCGCCTGCGTCCAGATGAAGATCGCGAGCACGACGACGCCGACGGCGATCATGAGCCACACCCACGGCGCCCAGTCGAAGTGCTCGCCCTCCTGCAGACCGAAGACGATGAGGAACAGCGCGAGGGCGGAGAGGAAGACGCCGACCATGTCGAAGCGGTGACGATGCGTCTCGAGCTGCGGCACCAGGATCCACGCGAGGACCAGTCCGATGATTCCGACGGGCACGTTGATGAAGAAGATCCACTCCCAGCCGAGGCCGTCCACGAGCAGTCCGCCGGCGAGGGGGCCGACGAGCATCGCCACACCGGCGGTCGCGCCCCACAGGCCCATGGCGGCGCCGCGCTGCGAGGGCGGGAAGGTGCGCGTGATCACGGCCATGGTCTGCGGCGTGACGAGCGCCGCCCCGATTCCCTGCACGGCGCGCATGGCGACGAGCATGCCCAGACTGGACGAGAGCCCGCACCCGAGCGATGCGAGCGTGAACAGCGCGAGGCCGATGAGGTAGATGTTCTTGGGCCCGAACCGGTCACCGAGACGGCCCGTGATCAGCAGCGGCACGGCGTAGGCGAGCAGGTAGGCGCTGGTCACCCACACGACGTTGTCGAGGTTGTTGGTGTTCGGATCCAGCGCGGCCTTGATCGCGGGGTTGGCGACCGAGACGATCGTGGTGTCGACCAGGATCATGAAGAACCCGATGACGAGGGCCCACAGGGCGGGCCACGGGCTGCGGGTGGGTGTGTTGGCGGTGGCGGTGGTGGGAGCGCTCATTCGCGAGCAGCCTTTCTCTGAGTGAGGTACCGGTCGCTGGTGCGGTCGTGCGCATCCGGCCCCCAGGCGAAGCTCGGGTCGCCGAGGCGCCCGAGGAAAGCGTCGAGCCAGGCCAGGTCGGCCTCGGCGAGTGCACGGGAGCGATCGACCTCGATGAGGTACTGCTCGGAGACTCCTCCCGGGCGGGCCTTGTTCAGCCCCGCGACGAGGTCGGCGATCTGCTCCGTCAGCGCGGCGCGGCGCACCGCGAGCAGCGCCGCGACGTCGTCGCGGTCGAGGTTGTGGGCCTCGGCGAGCGCGACGCGGAACTCGACCGGACGGTCGATGTGTACGAGCTCGGCGCGGATCCACTCATCCAACGACGCCAGCCCGGCATCCGTCAGCGCGTACGACGTGCGCTCGGGACGATTCCCCTCGCGCTCGGTGCCCGCCTCGGCGATGAGACCCGCCCTCTCGAGCCGGGCGACCGTGTGGTAGACCGTGCCGCCGGTGACGTTCAGGATGCGGTCGTCGTGGCGCAGTCTCATGAGCCGCAGCATCTCGTAGGGATGCATGGGGTCTTCGCGCAGCAGCGCGAGCACCATGATGCCCAACGGGGTGATCCGAGTCGTCATCCGATACTCCATGTCGATTAGTCCACATGGACTATACACCCGTGGCGTACCCTTCCGGCATGCCGGATCCGCAGCGCGAAGCCGCCCGCCGACGCGGCCACGAGATCTTCGATCCGATCGTCGAGCCGCTGCTCGAGATGCCCGACGTGGATGTGGGCAGGATGTTCGGCTCCGAGGGCATCCGCATCCGAGGCAAGGTCTTCGCCTTCCTCGGCTTCGAAGGCACCCTCATGGCCAAACTTCCCACGGCACGCATCGATGAGCTCGTCGAGGCGGGCACCGCCCGGCGCATGATCATGAAGGGGCGCCCCCTGCGGGAGTGGGTCGAGGTCGGCACCGATCAGGCCGAGGCGTGGCCGGGGGTCATCCGCGACGCCTACACCTTCCTCGACGAGATCACGCCCTGACGAACGCGACGGGCGTGCGCCGCCCGCACGGGATAATGGGCGGGTGAACGACCCTGCGCTCCTCCACGGCTGGCGGCACGTGTACTCCGGGAAGGTCCGGGACCTCTACGTTCCCGACGACACCCCCGAAGGCGCTTCCGGCGAGCGCATGCTCGTCGTCGCGAGCGACCGCGTGAGCTCCTTCGACCACGTGCTCGAGCCCGGTATCCCCGACAAGGGCGTGCTGCTGACGACCCTGAGCCTCTGGTGGTTCGACCGCCTCGCCGGCGGAGACGGCGGCCGCCGCATCCCGAACCACCTCGTCGCAGACCACGTTCTCGGCTCCGACGACACCGCGCACGAGCTCATCCCGGATGCGGTCGCCGGCCGGGCCATGCTCGTGCGTGCGCTCGACATGCAGCCCATCGAGTGCGTGGTGCGCGGCTATCTCACCGGCTCCGGCTGGCTCGAGTACCAGAGCACGGGAACGGTCTGCGGCATCCCGATCGCCCCGGGACTCGCCGACGGCGACCGCCTCCCGGAGCCGATCTTCACCCCCGCCTACAAGGCGCCGATGGGCGAGCACGACGAGAATATCTCGTTCGAGCGCACCGCAGAGATCGTGGGGAGCGAGATGGCCGAGCGCTTGCGCGAGCTCTCGCTGGAGATCTATGCACGCGCCGCCGCCACCGCCGAGGAGCGCGGCCTCATCCTCGCCGACACGAAGTTCGAGTTCGGTCTCGACCAGCAGGGCGTGCTCACCCTCGCGGACGAGGTGCTGACCCCCGACTCGTCCCGGTACTGGGATGCGGATGCGTGGCGCACCGGCACGACGCCCGCCGAGCGGATGGCGAGCTTCGACAAGCAGATCGTGCGCAACTGGCTCGCCGCGGCCTGGGTCCCCCGCGAGGGCGAGCCGCCGCGGCTCCCCGACGAGATCGCGGCGCAGACCTCCGCGCGCTACGCCGAACTGCTGCGCCGACTCACCGCTGTCTGACCCTCCCCGCATCCGCGTCGTCATACGGGCCCGCGGACACTACCGCCGCCCCCGTCGGCACGCCAGACTTGCCGCGAGACTGCACTTTCGCCACGAGATCACGGGTGTTGCCCGTGATCTCGTGCGGGAGATGCAGTCTCGCGGGATGAACCGCCCCTGAAAGGACCACCCATGCCCCTGTGGAAGATCCACGGAAACGGCCGCACCGTCGCCCCCGGCGACGTCGTCGCGCCCGACGAACGCCTGAACTGGCCCGCGACCATTGCGATCGGCGCCCAGCACGTGATCGCCATGTTCGGCGCCACGTTCCTCGTGCCGATCCTGACCGGCTTCCCCGTCGCCACGACCCTGCTGTTCTCCGGAATCGGCACGCTGCTGTTCCTCGTGGTCACGAAGAACAAACTCCCGAGCTACCTGGGCTCGTCGTTCGCGTTCATCGCTCCCGTGACGGCGGCGACCGCATCCGCCGGCATGGGCTCCGCGCTCGCCGGCATCGTCGCCGTGGGTGTGCTGCTCGCGATCATCGGTGTCGTCGTGCAGCTCGCCGGCCTCGGCTGGGTCGACAAGCTCATGCCCCCCGTGGTCGCCGGCGCCATCGTCGCGCTGATCGGCTTCAACCTCGCCCCCGCGGCCTGGAACAACTTCCAGCAGGCGCCCGTGATCGCCTCGATCACCCTGGCCGCCGTCATCCTCTTCAGCGTGCTCTTCCGCGGCTTCCTCGGCCGGATCTCGATCTTCCTCGGTGTCGTCGTCGGCTACATCGCCGCGGCCATCGCCGGCGAGCTCGATTTCAGCAGCGTGGCGGATGCGGCCTGGGTCGGCCTGCCCACGTTCCACATCGCCGACTTCGCGAGCGCGGGGACCTGGAGCGCGATCGCGATGTTCCTGCCGGTCGTGCTCGTGCTGGTGGCCGAGAACGTCGGTCACGTGCGCGGCGTCGCGACGATGACGGATGCGTCCGTCAACCGCTCGACCGGTCGCGCCCTGATCGCGGACGGTGCCGCCACCACCGTCGCCGGCTTCTTCGGCGGCTCGGGCACCACGACCTACGGCGAGAACATCGGCGTGATGGCCGCGACCCGCGTGTACTCGACCGCCGCGTACTGGGTCGCCGGCATCGTCGCCATCCTGCTGAGCATGTCGCCCAAGATCGGCGCTGTCATCAACTCCGTGCCGGCGGGCGTGCTGGGCGGTGTGACGACGGCGCTGTACGGCCTCATCGGCATCATCGGCATCAAGATCTGGGTCGACAACCGCGTGGACTTCTCACGTCCCGTGAACCAGTACACCGCCGCCGTGGCCCTCGTCATGGCGATCGCCGGGTTCTCGATGTCGTGGGGCGACTTCCAGCTCGGCGCGATCGTGGTGGCCACCGCGGCGGCCCTGGTGATCTACCACCTCGGCAACGCCATCGCGCGCTGGCGCAAGACGGGCGCCGACGACGGCGGTCCGATCCCTGCGGTCGGTCCGCTGGGCGGCGACCCCGAGTGAGGCGTGGGCGTCGCGGGCGGGTTCCTCCCGCGCGCGGCGCCCTCTCCGGCCCAGCCGGATGAGTGTCAGGCCGACTCGCGCCGGATCAGCTCGGACGACAGGATCGTGGCGTGCGGGGGGTTCTGGCCCGCGAGCAGCGCCAGCAGCACGTCGACCATTTGCTCACCCTGCTGCTGCGACGGCTGGCGGACGGTCGTCAATGCGGGAGTCACCGCGGTCGCGACCGGCGAGTCGTCGAAGCCGACGATGGCGATGTCGTCGGGCACGCTGAGACCCGTGCGCTCGAGCGCCGCCAGCGCGCCACGCGCCATGAGGTCGCTCGCGACGAACAGGGCGTCGATCTCGGCGCCGGAGGCGAGGATGCGTTCCATCGCCGTGTAGCCGCCGGCCGAGGTGAAGCCGCCGTCCTCGATCGGGCCGACCTGCAGCCCCGCGTCCTGCAGCACCTCGCGGTAGCCGGTGAGACGGTCGATGCCCGCGGGCATGTCGATCGGACCCGAGATCGTGCCGATGCGGGTGCGTCCCGCCTCGACGAGGTGCCGGGTCGCCGTGCGGCCGCCGTCGACGTTGTCGATGTCGACGAAGTACGCGCCGTCGCGGCCGTGGGCGGGCCGCCCGCCGTAGACCACGGGGACCGCCGCGGCGATCCGGTCGACGAACGTGTCGCTCGTGTGGTGCGAGACGACGATCGCGCCGTCGACGGCGCCGCTGCGCAGATACGCCGCGGTCTTATCCCGCGGGTCGTTGCTCGCGATGATGAGATTCAGCACGTAGTCGGATCTGCTGAGCCGGGCGTTGATCCCCGACACGATCGACGCGAAGAACGGGTCGCCGAAGAACCTGTTGGTGTCTTCGGGCACGATCAGCGCGATCGCCATCGTCGCCCGGCTCGCGAGCGAGCGCGCGGCCCGGTTGGGCACGTAGTTCAGTTCGCTGATGGCGCGTTCGACGGCGGCCACCGCAGCGGGACTCACTGCGGTGGCGCCGTTGACGACTCGGGAGACCGTAGACCGGGAGACCCCGGCCATCGCCGCGACGTCCTCGATGGTGGCGGTGGCACGACGAGGGTCGCTGGTCACGGTTCTCTACCTCTGCAGGACGGCGCCCTCGGGCGCGTTATCGATCGCACGGGCGGCGATGACCCGACGATACTCCAGAGCGCTGTCCTTCAACGTACGCACCTGGGTGTCGTAGTCGACGTGGACGATGCCGAATCGCTTCTCGTAGCCCCATGCCCACTCGAAGTTGTCCAGCAGCGACCAGTAGAAGTAGCCGCGCACGTCGACGCCCGCGTCAGCCGCATCCAGCACGGCCGACAGGTGTGCACGCAGGAACTGGGTGCGCTCGGCGTCCTTCACCCGGGAGATGCCGTCCTCGACGACGAGCTCGTCGTCGTATGCCGCGCCGTTCTCGGTGACGTAGAGCACGGTGCCCGCGGGGGCTGCGTACTCGTCCGAGACGCGACGCAGGAGCCTGGTCAGGCCCTCCGGCTGCACCTCCCAGTTCATCGAGGTGCGCGGCAGGCCGCGGTCGTGCCAGTAGATCCCCTCCGCCGCCGGGAACGGCGAGCGGCCGGGACGATCGGTCGGAGCCTCGCCGGGCAGCGGCGGGTTCGGGTCGGGCTGGGCGCCCACGAACTCGCCGTGGTAGTAGTTCACGCCGAGACTGTCGATGGGCTGCGAGATGAGCTCGAGGTCGCCGGGACGGATGGCGGCCTGCCACGTCTCGACCGCCGCGGCATCGACGACGCGGATGTCGTCGACCACGTCGTCCGGGTAGGAGCCCCGGAAGATCGGGTCGAGGAACCAGCGGTTGAACTGACCGTCGATGCGACGCGCTGCATCCCGGTCGCCCTCGTTCTGCGGGTCCACCGGGTCGGGGACGGTGAGGTTCAGCGTGATCCCGAGGTTCTTGCCCGCGTCGCGTCCGCGGAGCTCCCGGACGACCTGCCCGTGGCCGAGCAGCAGGTGGTGCGAGGCCAGCATCCCCTCTGCGATGGAGTAATGGCCCGGGGCGTGGATGCCGGCGGTGTAGCTGAGGAACGACGAGCACCACGGCTCGTTCAGCGTGGTCCAGATGTCGACCCGGTCACCCAGCGCGTCGTACACGTCCAGCGCGTACTCCGTGAACAGGTCGCTCGACTCGCGCACCGTCCACCCGCCGCGCTCCTGCAGTGCCTGCGGCATGTCCCAGTGGTAGAGCGTGAGCCACGGCAGGATGTCGGCGTCGCGCAGCTCATCGACCAGACGCTTGTAGAAGTCGAGGCCCTTCTGGTTGAGCGGGCCGGCGTCCGGGCGCACGCGCGACCACGACACGGAGAACCGGTAGGTGTCCAGGCCCAGGCCCTTCATCAGCGCCACATCCTCGCCGTAGCGGTGATAGTGGTCGCAGGCGACGTCACCGTTGTCGCCGTTGATGACGGCACCGGGCTCGCGGCAGAACGCGTCCCAGATGGATGCGGTCCGCCCGTCCTCGAAGGCAGCGCCCTCGATCTGGAAGGCCGCGGTGGCCGCTCCGAACAGGAAGTTCCGCGGGAACGCGCGCAGAGCGTCGCTCATTGTCGATGTACCTTTCTCGCGCCGGGCCTCAGCCCTTGACGGCGCCTTGCATGATTCCGCTCACCAGCTGCTTGCCGGCGAAGACGAAGAGGATCAGAAGCGGGATCGTCGACAGCAGCACGCCCGCGAGGACGATGGAGTAGTCGACGAAGTAGTTGGACTGCAGCAGCGACAGCGCGACGGGGAGCGTCGGGTTCTGCCGGTCGAGCACGATGAAGGGCCAGAAGAAGTTGTTCCAGGCTGTCACGAACGTGAACAGCGCCAGCATCGCGGCCGCGGGACGCGCGGCGGGCACACCCACCGTGAGGAAGGTGCGGAACGAGCTCGCCCCGTCGACGCGGGCCGCCTCGATCAGCTCGTCCGGCACGGCCTGGCGGATGTACTGCGTCATCCAGAACACGCCGAAGGCGCTCACCAGGGCCGGGATGATGATCGCGCCGATCTGACCCGTCCAGCCGATCTCGCTGAACAGGAGGTACAGCGGCACGACGCCGAGCTGGGTCGGCACGGCCATCGTGGCGATCACGAACACCAGCAGCCAGCTCGAGCCGCGGAACTTCAGCTTCGCGAAGGCCCATCCGGCCAGCGTCGAGAAGAACACGACGGATGCGGCGATGAGCGCCGAGCTGAAGATCGAGTTCCACAGCGCCGGCCAGAAGTTGAGGGCCGGGTCGTTGATGACCTTGGCGGCGTTCGCGATGAAGTTGCCGCCGGGGATCCACGACATGTTGGGGTCGCGGATCGTGTACGAGTCACCGGAGCCGATGAGCAGCGACCAGTAGAAGGGGAACGCGGCGCTGAGCAGCACGACGCCGAGGGCGGCGTACACGAACCAGCCCGGACGCGATCCGCGCACCGGCCGCCGCCGGCGTACCGGCTTGCGACCGGGCTCCAACAGCGCTTCCTCCGCCGCGACGGGCGGGGTCTGCAAAGTGGTCATCGGAGGACCTCCGTCTTCTGGGACGCGGTGGTGCGGGAGGCTTCGACCGCCTCCTTGGCGGCGCGTCGGGCGGCGCGCATCTGGGCACGGCTCATATCGGACTTCTTGCCCTCGTCACGCACGAGCCCGCGGGTGACGAAGAGGTTGATCGCGCCGATGGCGAGGATGATGAGGAAGAGGATCCACGCCAGCGCGGCGGCGCGGCCGAAGTTCCACTGGCCCCATCCGAGGTCGTAGAGCCACAGGGTGATGGTGAGCCACTGGTTGTCGGCGCCGCCGGTTCCGGTCTGGTCGTACATGCGCGGCTCGTCGAAGATCTGCAGGCCGCCGATCGTCGAGGTGATGATGACGAAGATCAGGGTGGGCCTCAGGCTCGGCAGCGTGATGGAGAAGAACTGGCGGATCTTGCCGGCGCCGTCGACCGTCGCCGCTTCGTAGAAGTCGCGCGGGATGGCCTGCATGGCCGCGAGCAGGATGAGGGTGTTGTACCCGGTCCAGCGGAAGTTGACCATCGTCGCGATGGCGATGTGGCTGGCGAACGCATCCGAGTGCCACTTGATGGCGGGGATGCCGAGGTCGGTCAGGATCGAGTTCACGAGACCGTACTGGTCGCCGAACATGTTGGAGAAGATGAGCGCCACGGCGACGGGCGCCATGACGTAGGGCAGCAGCACGCCCATGCGCCAGAACGTCTTGGCGCGGATGTTCTGGTCCAGCAGCACCGCGATGAACACCGCGAGGATCAGCTGCGGGACCGTGGAGAGCAGGAAGATCGAGAACGAGTTGCGCAGCGCCGTCCAGAACTTCGGGTCGTTGATGACGGTCGCGTACTGGTCGAAGCCGACGAAGGTGCCCGTGCCGCGCACGAGATCCCAGTCCTGGAAAGAGATGTACGCCGTGTAGGCGATCGGGAAGAGCCCGACGATCAGGAACAAGATGAAGAAGGGGGAGATGTACAGATAGGGGGACAGCTTGAGGTCCCAGGAGCTGAGGCTCTTGCCACCGAAGCCGATGCGCTTGGGGGATCTGGCCGTCGTGGACGAGGCGCTCACGTCGTTCCTTCGTTTCGTTGAGCGTGAGACGGGCCCGCAGGGTCGGCCCTGCGGGCCCGTCTCACTGCGGGATTACTTGATGGCCTCGACCTCAGAGACCCACAGGTCCCACGAAGCCTTCGCGTCCTGCGTGCCGTCCA
>JASCPH010000033.1 GCA_029959545.1 Microbacteriaceae bacterium PS02066
GACGAAGCCCGCCCCTCGCTCGAGGGGCGGGCTTCGTCGTGGGGGGGGTGATGGTCAGCCGAACCAGATGCCGAGCTCGCGCGCTGCGGACTCGGGGCTGTCGCTGCCGTGGACGAGATTCTGCTGCACCTTGAGGCCCCAGTCGCGGCCGAAGTCCCCGCGGATCGTGCCGGGCGCGGCGGTGGTTGGGTCGGTGGTGCCGGCGAGGGAACGGAACCCCTCGATGACGCGGTCTCCGGCGAGGCGGATCGCGACCGACGGGCCCGACATCATGAACTCGACGAGGGGCTCGTAAAAGGGCTTGCCCTCGTGTTCGGCGTAGTGCTGCTCGAGGCGCCCCCTGTCGGGCTCGACCAGACGCAGGTCGACGAGCGCGTAGCCTTTCGCCTCGATACGGGCGAGGATCGCGCCGGTGAGCCCGCGGGCCACACCGTCCGGCTTGACGAGGACGAGGGTTTCTTCGATGGCCATGGTGGGTCAGTCTCCGTTCGCAGTCGCGGATGCGGCGTCCAGACGCGCGTTGCGGCGGTCCAGCGATGCTCCCTTGATCGTCGCATACGCCCACATGCCACCGAAAATGAACGCGACCAGCAGAATGGCGGGCTCGAGGATCGCCGAGGCGGCCAGCAGCACCTGCAGCGCCCATCCCAGCACGATCCCCCATCGCCAGCGCACCACGCCGCTCGCGGCGATCATCACGACGGCGAAGACGGAACCCACGACGATCGCCCACCACGGCTCGACACCGTCGGGAGTGGACTTCAGGCCGTAGATCACGAGCCACGCGAGAAAGACGACGATCGTCTCGAAACCGAGCACGACCTGCGCGAGCGACTCCTGTGCGCCGCGCTGACGCCGCACCCGCGGTGGACGATTCCTGGTCACGCCGACCACCCGTCCTTCCATGCCTCGGCCTCCGCGAGGGCGAGCGCCTCTCCCGCCAGTACGACGGAACCGGCGATCACCACGGCACGCCGATCGGATGCGGCTGCCCACTCCCGGGCCGCCTCGGCCGCATCCGCCAGGTCGGTGTGGACGGTCACGCGCAGGCCCTGCGCCTCGACGAGGTCTGCGATCGTGTCGGCGTCGTTGGCACGCTCGGAGTCGGGAGCGGTGGCGAACACATGGGCGGCCACGGGTGCGAGGGCCGCGACGATCCCCTGCGCGTCTTTGTCGCCGAGGACACCGAGCACGATGCCCCACTCGTCGAAGTCGAACGCTCCGCGCAGTGCCTCCACGAGGGCCGTGGCTCCGTGGGGATTGTGTGCCGCATCGACGACGACCGTGGGATGCGCACCCACCAGTTGGAGGCGCCCGGGCGAAGTGGCTTGACCGAGGCCGTCCGTGACGACATCAGGAGCGAGCGCCTGCGAGCCCGCGCCGATCAGCGACTCGACGGCCGCGATCGCCAGGGCGGCGTTACGGCCCTGGTGCTCTCCGTACAGCGGCAGATACAGTTCCGCGTACTCACCGGCCAGCCCCTGCACGTCCAGGAGCTGTCCCCCGACGGCGAGGCGGTAGGACCGCAGCGCGAAGTCGGTGCCCTCGACCGCGATCGTCGCTCCTCGAACCGCTGCCGCCTCGCGCAGCACGCGATCGACCTCCGGCTCCTGCGCGGCCGAGACGACCGCGGCGTCCTGCTTGATGATCCCGGCCTTCACACGGGCAATCTTCTCGATCGTGTCACCGAGGCGGTCGGCGTGGTCCATTCCGACCGGGGCGATGACCGCGACGTCGCCGTCGACGGTGTTCGTCGAGTCCCACTCGCCGCCCATGCCGACCTCGATCACGGCCACGTCGACGGGAGCGTCGGAGAACGCCACGAACGCCAGCACCGTCAGCACCTCGAAGAAGGTGAGCCGGGCACCGCCCTCGGCGACGAGCTCGGCGTCCACCAGCTCGATGAAGGGAAGAATCTCCTCCCACGCCTCGACGACCGCGGCATCCGCGATCGGTTCGCCGTCGACCATGATGCGCTCGGTGAAACGCTCCAGATGAGGGCTCGTGAACAGCCCGGTGCGCAGTCCCATGGTGCGCAGCAGGCTCTCGATCAGCCGACTCGTGGACGTCTTTCCGTTCGTGCCCGTCACGTGAACGACGCGATAGGTACGCTGCGGGTCGTCCAGCAGCTCGAGCACGCGCCGGGTGCGCTCGATACGCGGCTGCACCCACTGCTCGCCCTGCCGCTCGAGCAGCGCCGCGTAGACGGCGTCCGCTCGGTTGCGCTCGTTCTCGGTTCCGCTCATCGTGCGACCTCCACTCGTGCGACGCCCACGGTGAACGCCCCCGCGTTCGCGTACGCACCGGCTGCGAACTCCCCGGTGTGCTCGACGTCGTCGCTGTCGACCGCTCGGCGCACGCGCTCGGCACCGTCGGCGCCGGTCACCAGCACCTGAAGCGCGAGGGTCTCCCCCGCGACATCCGCCGCATCGAACGCCGACGCGACCGCGTCCGCGTCCGCGGCATCCGCGAACGTCAGAACGAGCCGGATGCGGTCGCTGACCTCGAAGCCCGCGGCCTTGCGGGTGTCCTGCACGGCGCGGATCACGTCGCGTGCCAGACCTTCGGCCTCGAGGGCGGGCGTCGTCGCGGTCGCCAGCAGCACGAAGCCACCTCCGCCCAGCACCGCCAGCGCCTCGCCGTCCGGGCGCCCGCTGGTCTCGAAGACGAGGTCGTACTCTGCAGGCTCGAGGGCGATGCCGCCCGCCGTCACGACGCCGTCGCGCTCGGACCAGTCGCCCTCCTTCGCGGCACGGATGACCTGCTGCACGAGCTTTCCGAGCCGGGGACCAGCGGCGCGCGCGTTGACCGTCAGGCGGTGCGTGATGCCGTACTCCGCCGCGGTGTGCTCGCCGAGATCGACCAGTTCGATCGCCTTCACGTTGAGCTCGTCGCGCAGGATGTCGTCGAACTGCGCGAGAGCGCCCGCATGGGGAACCACCACGGTCAGCAACGGCAGCGGCAGCCGCACGCGCTTGCCTTCGCGCTTGCGCAGCGCGTTGGCGACCGAAGAGACCTCGCGCACCGCATCCATCGCCTCGCGGATGTCGGCGGCGTCGGCGAAAGCGGATGCGTCGGGCCAGTCGGTCAGGTGCACGCTGCGGCCGCCCGTCAGCCCCTGCCAGACGCGTTCTGCCACCAGCGGGATGAGCGGTGCCGCGACGCGCGTGAGCGTCTCGAGCACGGTGTAGAGCGTGTCGAAGGCCTCCCGCGATCGGGCGTCGTCGCCGACGCCGACCCAGAAGCGGTCGCGCGAGCGACGGATGTACCAGTTCGTCAACACCTCGGCAAAGTCGCGCAGGCGTGCGGCGGCCGTCGTCGAGTCGAGCACCTCGAGATCGGCGGCGACGTCGCGCACGAGATCGCCCGTGAGGGCGAGGATGTAGCGATCGAGGACATCGGTCGAGTCGGTGCGCCACGACGCCTCGTACCCGGACCCGTCGGCACCGCCGGCGGCATTGGCGTAGGTGGAGAAGAAGTACCAGGTGTTCCACAGCGGCAGCAGGAACTCGCGGACGCCCGCGCGGATTCCCTCCTCGGTGACCACGAGGTTGCCGCCGCGCAGGACCGAGCTCGACATGAGGAACCATCGCATCGCGTCGGAGCCGTCGCGGTCGAACACCTCGCTGACATCCGGGTAGTTGCGCAGCGACTTGGACATCTTCTGTCCGTCGCTTCCGAGAACGATGCCGTGGCAAGAGACACCCGTGAACGCCGGCCGGTCGAAGAGCGCACCCGAGAGCACGTGCATGACGTAGAACCAGCCGCGCGTCTGTCCGATGTACTCGACGATGAAGTCCGCGGGTGCGTGGGTGTCGAACCATTCGCGGTTCTCGAACGGGTAGTGCACCTGGGCGTAGGGCATCGAACCCGAGTCGAACCAGACATCGAAGACGTCCTCGATGCGCCGCATGGTGGAGGCGCCCGTGGGGTCGTCCGGGTTGGGCCTGGTCAGCTCGTCGATGTAGGGACGATGCAGATCGACGTTGCCCTCAGGGTCGCGCGGCAGGCGGCCGAAGTCTCGCTCGATCTCCTCGAACGATCCGTACACGTCGATGCGCGGGTAGGCGGGGTCATCGCTCTTCCACACCGGGATGGGCGAGCCCCAGTAGCGGTTGCGACTGATCGACCAGTCGCGCGCTCCTTCGACCCACTTGCCGAACTGTCCGTGCTTGACGTTCTCGGGAGCCCAGGTGATCTGCTCGTTGAGCTCGACCAGGCGTTCCTTGATGTCGGTGACGCGCACGAACCAGCTCGACACGGCCTTGTAGATCAGGGGGTTCCGGCACCGCCAGCAGTGCGGGTAGGAGTGCTCGTAGCTGGCCTCGCGCAGCAGACGACCCTCCTGGCGCAGGAGCCGGATGAGGGGGCGGTTCGCGTCGAGCCACAACTCGCCGGCGACGTCGGCGACCTGCGGCAAGAATCGCCCTCCGTCGTCGAGGCTGACGATCGTCGGAAGGCCCGCCGCATCCGCGACGCGCTTGTCGTCCTCGCCGTAGGCCGGCGCCTGGTGGACGATGCCGGTGCCGTCGGTGGTCGTGACGTAGTCGTCGACGAGGATGCGCCAGGCGTCCTCGGTGCCCCACGTCTCGGCGTCCGCGTAGTAGTCGAACAGGCGGTCGTACGACACACCCGACAGCTCCGCGCCGAGGATGCGGCGCTCCACGGCGTCGCGCGCCGCATCCGCCGAGTCGTAGCCGAGATCCTTCGCATGGGCACCCACGAGGTCCGCGGCGAGCAGATAACGGTGCGCGCTGGTCTCGAGAGCGTCGTCGGGCGTTCCGTCGGGTGCCCGATGGACATCGGCGGCGCCCGCGGGACCTG
Organism: Microbacteriaceae bacterium PS02066; assembly: GCA_029959545.1. Taxonomy (GTDB): domain Bacteria; phylum Actinomycetota; class Actinomycetes; order Actinomycetales; family Microbacteriaceae; genus Microbacterium; species Microbacterium binotii. The sequence continues at coordinate 4,825 of JASCPH010000033.1, forward strand.
CGGGCAGCACGGCGTACTCGATGGCGGGGCCGACCGCGAGCGCGAGGTTCGTGGGAAGCGTCCACGGCGTCGTCGTCCACGCGAGTGCGCGCACCCCGGTGAGACCCAGCGCCTCGGCCTTCGCGCCGACAAGCGGGAACGTGACCGTCACGGAGGGGTCCTGGCGCATCTTGTACACGTCGTCGTCCATACGCAGCTCATGGCTCGACAGGGGCGTCTCATCGCGCCAGCAATACGGCAGCACCCGGTACCCCTCATAGGCGAGCCCCTTGTCCCACAGGCTCTTGAACGCCCAGAGGACCGACTCCATGTAGCCGGTGTCGAGCGTCTTGTACCCGCGCTCGAAGTCGACCCACCGGGCCTGACGGGTGACGTAGTCCTCCCACTCGCGCGTGTACGCCAGCACGGATTCGCGGGCCTTCGCGTTGAAGGTCGCGACTCCCATCCGCTCGATCTCGTCCTTCTCGGTGATGCCGAGCTGCTTCATCGCCTCCAGCTCGGCCGGCAGCCCGTGGGTGTCCCAGCCGAAGACGCGGTCGACTTTCTTGCCCCGCATGGTCTGGAAGCGCGGGAAGAGGTCCTTCGCGTACCCGGTGAGCAGGTGGCCGTAGTGGGGCAGACCGTTGGCGAACGGGGGGCCGTCGTAGAAGACCCACTCGTCGGCGCCCTCGCGCTGAGCGATGGATGCGCGGAAGGTGTCGTCGGCGGACCAGAAGTCGAGCACCTCGCGCTCGATCTCGGGGAAGCGCGGGCTCGGCGTGACATCGGCAGCGGGCCCGAAGGCCGAGGAACGGGGGTAGGTCATCGTCATCTCGCAGGGGTTGAAGAACTCTTCCTGCCGGGACGACCGTAGCCGCGGTACCACCCTGCTTGCCGGGAAAAGACCCCCGACCACTTTCACTGCGGCGATGACGGGCCTGCCCCGCTCGGTTCTACTGGGCGCGAACGCCGTTCTTCCGAGAGCTCCCCGGTGATGGCCGGATCTGTGCGTGTGCCTGAGATTCTAGCGCGCCGGAGGTGGGTGCAGGTCGACGAAGATGGATGCGTGCGCATCGCCACCGATCGCCTGACGCTGCGACCGATGACGGACGGCCGTCTGGTTGCAGGCGACCGGGGTCCAGGAGATCCACGACGGGCTGGTCGCCGCGGCACACACCATCGTCTCCGCGCCCGTCGAAGGCCCGTTCGGACTGACCTTCACCTTCGCCGACCCGGACTGCCACCGGATCACGCTGCACGATCGCGACTGATTCCTGCGGCGCTTCCGTCGCCGTCTCCTCCCGGATGCGGCTCGTCGGCGTCCCGGTAGACTTGCCGCACCCCACACTCAGGCACGCACACACGGTGCCGCACATATCGAGGAGACACCCATGGCCATTCCCGACAAGCCCGCACTCGAGGGCCTCGAAGCCAAGTGGGACCAGGCCTGGTCCGACGAGGGCACCTATCTCTTCGATCGCGAAGCCGCGAAGACCTCCGGCCGCGGCGGCGTCTTCTCCGTCGACACGCCCCCGCCGACCGCATCAGGCTCGCTGCACATCGGCCACGTGTTCAGCTACACGCACACCGACGTCAAGGTGCGCTTCGAGCGGATGCGCGGCAAGACAGTCTTCTACCCCATGGGCTGGGACGACAACGGGCTGCCGACCGAGCGGCGCGTGCAGAACTACTACGGCGTGCGCTGCGACACATCGTTGGCGTACGACCCGGACTTCACTCCCCCGTTCCGCGGCGACGCCAAGAGCCTGAAGCCGGCCGACCAGGTGCCCATCAGCCGTCGCAACTTCATCGACCTGTGCGAAGAGCTGACGCTCGAGGACGAGAAGGCGTTCGAGGCCGTCTTCCGCCAGCTCGGACTTTCGGTCGACTGGACCCAGACCTACCGGACCATCTCGAACGACACGATCCGCACGAGCCAGCTGGCGTTCCTGCGCAACCTGGAGCGCGGCGAGGCGTACCAGGCGCTCGCGCCGACACTGTGGGACATCGACTTCCGCTCCGCCATCGCTCAGGCCGAGCTGGAGGACCGCGAACAGCAGGCGTCCTACCACCGTCTCGCCTTCCACAAGACCGACGGCTCCGGCGACATCCACATCGAAACGACCCGCCCTGAACTGCTCGCGGCGTGCGTCGCCCTCGTCGCCAACCCGAACGACGAGCGATACCAGGCGTACTTCGGTCACACCGTGCGCACGCCCGTGTTCGGCGTCGAGGTGCCGGTGCTCGCGCACCCCCTCGCGCAGCAGGACAAGGGCTCGGGCATCGCGATGGTCTGCACCTTCGGCGACGTCACCGACATCATCTGGTGGCGTGAGCTGGATCTGCCGAACCGCACCATCCTCGGCAAGGACGGCCGCATCCTCCCCGACGCGCCTGCCGCACTCGAGACGGATGCGGCGAAGGCTGCGTACGCGGAGCTGGCGGGGCTCACCGTGTTCAGCGCGAAGAAGAAAATGGTCGAGCTGCTGGAGGCCTCCGGCGAACTCCTCGAGGTATCCAAGCCCTTCAACCACCCGGTGAAGTTCTACGAGAAGGGTGATCGCGCCCTCGAGATCGTCTCGACGCGCCAGTGGTATCTGCGCAACGGCGCCCGCGACGAAGCATTCCGCGAGAAGCTGCTCGCCCTCGGAGCGGGCATGCAGTGGCACCCCGACTTCATGCGCGTGCGCTACGAGAACTGGACCAATGGACTCACCGGCGACTGGCTCATCAGCCGCCAGCGCTTCTTCGGTGTTCCGATCCCGGTCTGGTACCCCCTGGACGAGAATGGCGAGCGGGTCGAGGGCGGCGTCATCACCGCCGACGTCGCATCCCTTCCCGTCGACCCGACCACCGACACCGCTCCCGGCTACGACGAGTCGCAGCGCGGGGTCCCCGGGGGTTTCGAGGGCGAGAAGGACATCTTCGACACGTGGGCGACATCGTCTCTCACGCCGCAGCTGGCCGGCGGTTGGCAGCGCGACGAGGAGCTGTGGAGCCTCGTCGCACCGTTCGATCTGCGCCCGCAGGGCCAGGACATCATCCGCACTTGGCTGTTCTCCACGATGGTGCGCTCCGCCCTCGAGGACGACCGCGCGCCGTGGACGGATGCGGCCATCAGCGGCTTCATCGTCGACCCCGACCGCAAGAAGATGTCGAAGTCCAAGGGAAATGTGGTCACGCCTGCCGACATCCTCGACCAGCACGGCACCGACGCGGTGCGCTACTGGGCGGCATCGAGTCGGCTCGGCGCCGACGCCGCGTTCGACCCGCAGAACCCCACCCAGGTCAAGATCGGCCGACGCCTGGCGATCAAGGTGCTCAACGCGGCGAAGTTCGTGCTGTCCTTCCCTGTGCCCGAAGGCGCCCAGGTCACCCATGCGCTGGATGCGGCGATGCTCGCCACGCTCGACCGCGTCGTGCGCGACGCGACGGCGGCCTTCGAGGCCTACGACCACGCGCGGGCGCTGGAGATCACCGAGTCGTTCTTCTGGACCTTCTGCGACGACTACCTCGAGCTCGTGAAGGAGCGCGCCTACGATCAGGGCGACGTGGGACAGGCGTCGGCCGCGCTGGCCCTGCGCACGGCGCTGTCGACGCTGCTGCGCCTGCTCGCCCCGGTGCTCGCCTTCGCGACGGAGGAGGCGTGGTCGTGGTTCGAAGACGGCTCCGTCCACACCGCCCCGTGGCCCGAACCGCTGAATCCGGACGACGGCGAAGCCGATGCCGGCGACCCCGCGGTCCTCACTGCGGCGAGTTCCGCGCTCATCGCGATCCGGCGGGCCAAGACCGAGGCGAAGGCCTCGCAGAAGACGCCGATCGCACGCCTGACCCTCGGAGCACCGGCGGCGATCGCGACCTCCCTAGCGACTGCCGAGGGCGACCTCAAGGCCGTGGGCCGCATCGCCGATCTCGCTATCGTCGAGGCCGAGGCCGTCCAGGTCGTCGACATCGAGTTCGCCCCACAGGAGGTCTGACATGCAGCTCGGCACGCGTTGGAGCGCACGGACGGAGCCGCCCGCCTCGGTTCCCGCCTCGCTCCGTGAGCAGATCGCGGCCGTCGAGTCGGCCATCACCGAGTCGCAGTGGTCGTCGCAGGCGACGCCGCGATGGACGCTGACGTGGCTCGAGGGACGGCCCGTCGCGGAGCTCGACACGGGCGTCATCGTGTCGCTGGACGCCGACGGGAACGCGGTCGTCCGCCACGACGTCGACGACGAGTTCGCCTGAGTTCGCCTGTCGGCTCTCATCCGGAGCGCCGATAGTCTGAGCGGATGGCGTCCGTCAATCCGTTGCTCTCTTCGCCCGTCCTCCCGTACGCGCTTCCCGACTACGCCGCGATCGATCCCGAGCACTACCTGCCCGCGTTCGACGAAGCGTTTCGTGAGCACCGTGCGGAGGTCGAGCGGATCGCGTCCCAGACGGCACCCCCGACGTTCGAGAACACGCTCGTCGCCCTCGAGCGCGCGGGCGAGACGCTCGACCGGGTGAGTCGGACGTTCTTCACCGTCTCTTCGGCCGACGCCACTCCCGCCATCCAGGCGATCGAGGAGGAGCTCGCGCCCCTCCTCTCCGCTCACGGCGACGCCATCCGACTCGACGAGCGGCTCTACGCCCGGGTGAGCGTGCTCCACGACGTGCGCGACACGCTGGATCTGGATGCGGAGTCGCTGCGACTGCTCACGCGCACCTATCGCGAACTCACCCTGGCAGGCGCCGGGCTCTCCCCCGACGACAAGCGACGCCTGGTAGAGATCAACACGCGACTGTCGACACTGACCACGACCTTCGAGAAGCACCTGCTCGCCGACACGAACGAGCTCGCCGTGCAGGTGAGCGACGAGCGGGAGCTGGAGGGGCTCGCCGCAGGCGAACGGTCCGCCGCAGCGAGAGCCGCCGAACAGCGCGGATGGGACGGCTGGTTGATCACGCTGCCGCTGTTCACGGGGCACCCCTGGCTGGCGTCGCTCGCCGACCGCTCCGTGCGCGAGCGCATCATGACTGCGTCCCGCGCCCGGGGCGGGCGTGGCGGCGACAACGACAACAGCACAACGGTGCGTGAGATCGTGCGCCTCCGGGCGGAGCGCGCGGCGCTTCTCGGTTTTCCCACGCACGCGGCCGCCGTCACGGCAGATCAGACCGCCGGCTCCCCCGAAGCCGTCGCTGAGCTGCTGCGGCGCCTGGCGGTGCCTGCATCCCGCAATGCCGCCGCCGAGAAAGCGGAACGCGCCGAGGTCTCCGGCATCGCCGACCTCGCGGCGCACGACTGGGCCTTCGCAACCGAGCAGGTGCGCGCGACGCAGCTGGATATCGACACGGCGGGGCTCCGTCCCTGGTTCGAGGCCGAACGCGTGCTGCGCGACGGCGTCTTCGCCGCCGCCACCGCGCTCTACGGCATCACCTTCACCGAGCGACACGACCTCGTGGCGTACCACCCCGGCGCGCGGGTCTTCGAGGTGTTCGAAGAGGACGGGACGGGTCTCGGGCTCTACATCCTCGATCTCTACACGCGCGACACGAAGCGCGGCGGCGCGTGGATGAACTCCATCGTGACCCCGTCCGAGCTGCGCCGGTCAGCGCCCGTCGTCGTGAACAACCTCAATGTGTCCGACCCGGGCCAAGGCCAGCCGACGCTGCTGACCCTCGACGAGGTGACCACTCTCTTCCACGAGTTCGGCCATGCGCTTCACGGACTCTTCGCTCGCACGCGGTACCCCCACTTCGCGGGGACGGCAGTGTTCCGCGACTTCGTCGAGTTCCCGAGCCAGGTCAATGAGATGTGGATGCTCGCACCCGGCGTCGTCGAGAACTATGCCCGCCACATCGAGACCGATGAGCCCCTGACCGCAGAGGTGATCGAGCGGCTCTCCGCATCCGGGACGTTCGATCAGGGGTTCGCGACGAGCGAGTACCTCGCGGCGGCCTGGCTCGACCTGGCCTGGCACTCGTTGAGCGTCGAGGACGCGGCGGCAGAGATAGACGTCGCGGACTTCGAACGCCAGGCTCTGGAGGACATCGGCCTCACGGAGCCCGCCGTGCCCCCGCGCTACTCCACGACCTACTTCGCCCACGTCTTCTCCGGCGGCTACAGTGCCGGCTACTACTCGTACATCTGGAGCGAGGTGCTCGACGCGGATACCGTCGAGTGGTTCGGAGAGAACGGCGGCCTCGATCGAGCCGCGGGCGAGCGGTTCCGCCGTCGGCTGCTCGGCGTCGGCGGCGCGAAGGACCCGCTCGAGGCGTACCGCGACTTCCGCGGACGCGACGCCGCGATCGAGCCGCTGCTGCGACGCCGCGGCCTGGGCGCCTGAGGCGTCAGCGCCAGCCGAGCAGGTGGCGGATCAAGCGGTCTTGCGCTTCTGACGCAACACCAGAGTGGGTGCCGCGCCGTCCTCGACCGCCGCGCGGGTGACGACGACCTTCGCGACATCCTCGCTGGAGGGAATCTCGAACATGATCGGACCGAGCACATCTTCGAGGATCGCGCGGAGGCCGCGGGCACCGGTCTTGCGAGAGACGGCCAGCTCGGCGATCGCCTCGAGGGCGTCACGTTCGAAGTCCAGCTCCACATCGTCAAGCTCGAACATGCGCTGGTACTGCTTCACGAGGGCATTCTTCGGCTCGGTCAGGATCTCCATGAGAGCCTCGCGGTCGAGCGGTGAGACTGCCGCGACGACGGGAAGTCGGCCGATGAACTCGGGAATCAGGCCGAACTTGTGCAGGTCTTCGGGCAGCACCTCACTGAAGAGGTCGGGTCCGTCGTCCTTGCGCTGCAGCGGCGCGCCGAAGCCGACGCCGTGCTTTCCGACACGGGCCGAGACGATCTCCTCGAGCCCCGCGAAGGCACCGGCCACGATGAACAGCACATTCGTCGTGTCGATCTGGATGAACTCCTGATGCGGGTGCTTGCGCCCGCCCTGCGGCGGAACCGAGGCGACCGTGCCCTCGAGGATCTTCAGCAGCGCCTGCTGCACACCCTCGCCGGAGACATCACGCGTGATGGAGGGGTTCTCGGCCTTGCGGGCGATCTTGTCGACCTCGTCGATGTAGATGATCCCGGTCTCGGCACGTTTCGTGTCGAAGTCGGCAGCCTGCAGCAGCTTGAGAAGGATGTTCTCGACGTCTTCGCCCACGTAGCCCGCTTCGGTCAGCGCGGTGGCGTCGGCGACGGCGAAGGGCACGTTGAGACGCTTGGCGAGCGTCTGGGCGAGGTACGTCTTGCCGCATCCGGTCGGGCCGAGCATCAGGATGTTGCTCTTGGCGATCTCGACCTCATCGGCTCGCTGGTCGGCCGAGATGATCGTTCCCTGGGCGCGCACGCGCTTGTAGTGGTTGTAGACCGCGACGGACAGGGCGCGCTTGGCCTGCTCCTGCCCCACGACGTAGTCCTCGAGGAACGAGAAGATCTCGCGCGGCTTCGGCAGATCGAACTCAGCGACCTCGCCGGAGGTCTGCTCGGCCATGCGCTCTTCGATGATCTCGTTGCACAGCTCGACGCACTCGTCGCAGATGTACACACCGGGGCCAGCGATGAGCTGCTGCACCTGCTTCTGGCTCTTGCCGCAGAAGGAGCACTTGAACAGGTCGGCGCTCTCACCGATTCGTGCCATGATGCCTCTCTTCCCCCCGGATAGCTGCGCGGTACATCGAGCCTAACCGGAGTCGAGGACAACGGTCGTATTGCGCGTCAGGATGTGTGCAGACACGGCGACGCCCCGATCCTCGTTCGGACCGGGGCGTCGACTCTGACACGACGTCAGCTCGTGAGAGCAGCGGGCGTGCGCTTGCGCGTGGTCAGCACCTGGTCGACCAGGCCGTACTCGACGGCGGTCTCGGCGGAGAGGATCTTGTCGCGGTCGATGTCGCGGTTGACCTCCTCCTTGGTGCGGTGCGAGTGCTTCGCGAGGGTCTCCTCGAGCCAGGTGCGCATCCGGAGGATCTCCGCCGCCTGGATCTCGATGTCGGAGGCCTGGCCGTGGCCCGCCTCGCCCATCGCGGGCTGGTGGATCAGGATGCGCGCGTTGGGCAACGCCAAACGCTTGCCGGGCGCGCCGGCGGCGAGCAGCACGGCCGCGGCCGAGGCGGCCTGACCGAGCACGACGGTCTGGATCTGCGGCGACACGTACTGCATCGTGTCGTAGATCGCGGTCATGGCCGTGAACGAGCCGCCGGGCGAGTTGATGTACATGATGATGTCGCGGTCGGGGTCCTGGGACTCGAGCACGAGCAGCTGGGCCATCACGTCATCCGCGGACGCGTCGTCGACCTGGACACCCAGGAAGATGACGCGGTCCTCGAACAGCTTGTTGTACGGATCCTGGCGCTTGTAGCCGTAGGCCGTGCGCTCCTCGAACTGGGGCAGCACGTAGCGGCTCGACGGCATCTGCAGTCCCTGCGGCGTGTGGGCCGCGGCGCCGAAAGTGGGAATGTTCATTCGGGTTCTCTCTTCTCGCCGTCGCTCGTCAGTTCGCCGTGCCGCCGCCGCCGACGACGTCGGTCGCGGACTCGCGGATGTGGTCGACGAAACCGTACTCGAGCGCTTCGTCGGCCGTGAACCAGCGGTCACGGTCGCCGTCCTCGTTGATCTGCTCGACGGACTTGCCCGTCTGCGCCGCCGTGATCTCCGCCAAGCGGTTCTTCATCGACACGATGAGCTGTGCCTGCGTCTGGATGTCGCTGGCGGTACCGCCGAATCCGCCGTGCGGCTGGTGGAGCAGCACACGAGCGTTCGGCGTGATGTAGCGCTTGCCCTTGGTGCCGGCGGTCAGCAGCAGCTGACCCATCGAGGCCGCCATGCCGATGCCGACGGTGACGATGTCGTTGGGCACGAACTGCATGGTGTCGTAGATGGCCATGCCTGCCGTGATCGACCCACCGGGCGAGTTGATGTAGAGGTAGATGTCCTTCTGCGAGTCCTCGGCGGCGAGCAGCAGGATCTTCGCGCAGATCTCGTTGGCGTTCTCATCCCGCACCTCGGATCCGAGCCAGATGATGCGGTCCTTCAGCAGCCTGTCGAAGACGCTTGTCGCGACAAGGGGGTCGGCCATGTTCACTCCTGTTCGGTGATCGTGAGAACGAATCTACCGGCGCACTTCGGACCCCTCGCCCGTGTTCGCCGTCGGCATACGCTCCGGCGCATGAACGAGTTCAGCGGCGTATCCGCGCACGGATCGCTGGTAACGCGGAAGGTGCGGAGCCAGCGTTTCGAGCACGATCGCGAGACCCTCGCGTTCCCGATGCGACGACGCCAGCGCGAGCGCGTAGAAGGCTGCCGCCGCATCCCTCATACCGCCCGCTTCGACCGTGCGGTACTCGTTCTCCAGCAGGGCGAGGCTCTCGTCGAGCTTGCCGAGGTTGCGGATGGTGCTCGCGAGCTGGATGACGGCCCGTGTGCGCCGTTCGGGGTCGAGCCCCGCAGCCAGCGCGGCGCGGTACAGCGGTTCGGCCTCGATCTCGCGACCCGCGGAGTCGTACGCTCCGGCGCGCTCGAACAGGGCGACAGCGTCTCCGGCGTCGCACTCGCTCGCCAGACGCTCGATCTCGTCGATGCGGGCCTCGTCGCTGAGCGACTCGTCGTCCCACACGGCGTCGACGCGTGTCTGCCAGTCGGTCATGATTTCTCTCCTCCGGGACGACGAAGGGCGGATGCTTCCGCATCCGCCCTTCGTACCGGCGCGTCTTACTCGGCGTCGGCCTTCTTGGCCGGGGCCTTCTTCGCGGCGGGCTTCTTGGCCGCCGCCTTCTTCGCGGGCTTGGCCTCTTCTGCGGCAGGCTCGTCTTCGGCGTCTGCAGCGGCGTCGGCGATCTCCTCTGCCTCCTCGACGACGTCGGCCTCAGCGGCCGGCTCGTCCTCGACGGCAATGAAGCCGGTGAGGTCGACGGGCTTGCCGTCGGTGTCGACGACGTTCACACGGCCGAGCGCGATCGCAAGGGCCTTGTTGCGGGCGACCTCGCCGATCAGGGCCGGCAGCTGGTTGCCCTGCTGCAGCGCGTTCACGAAGTCCTGCGGAGCCATGCCGTACTGCGCGGCCGACTGGATCAGGTACTGGGTCAGCTCGTCCTGCGACACCTGAACGTTCGCCTCTTCGGCGATCTTGTCGAGCAGCACCTGCGTGCGGAACTGCTTCTCGCTCGCCTCGGTGACCTCGGCGCGGTGCTCGTCGTCCTCGAGGCGACCCTCACCCTCGAGGTGGGCGTGCACCTCGTCCTCGACCAGCTTCGGCGGCACGGGGATGTCGACCTTCTCGAGCAGGACCTCGACGAGCTTGTCGCGCGCGGCGGCGCCCTGCGTGAAGTTCGACTGCTGGGCGACACGCTCGGAGAGGCTCGCGCGCAGCTCGTCGATCGTGTCGAACTCGCTCGCCATCTGGGCGAAGTCGTCGTCGGCGTCAGGCAGCTCGCGCTCCTTGACGGCCTTGACGCTGACCGAGACCTCGGCCTCTTCGCCTGCGTGGTCGCCGCCGACCAGCTTCGAGCGGAAGGTGGTGTCCTCACCGGCGGTGAGGGACTCGATGGCTTCGTCGATGCCCTCGAGCAGCTCGCCCGAGCCGACCTCGTAGGAGACGCCCTCGGCGCGATCGATCTCGTTGCCGTCGATCGTGGCGACGAGGTCGAGCTCGACGAAGTCGCCCTTCGCGGCGGGACGCTCGACCGTGACGAGCGTGCCGAAGCGCGCGCGGAGGTTGTCGAGCTCGGCGTCGATGGCCGCTTCATCCGTGGCCACGGCGTCGACGATGATCTCGAGGCCCTCGTAGGCGGGCAGCTCGAAGTCGGGGCGGACGTCGACCTCGACGGTGACCTTCAGGTCGCCGGAGAAGTCGCTGACCTCGGGGAGGGCGACGATGTCGGCCTCGGGACGGCCCACGACGCGCAGACCCTGCTCGGCGACCGCTTCGCGGTAGAACCCGTCGAGGCCCTCGTTGACGGCGTGCTCGAGCACCGCGCCGCGCCCGATGCGCTGATCGATGATCGGTGCAGGGACCTTGCCCTTGCGGAAGCCGGGGATCTGGACGTCCTGAGCGATGTGCTCGTACGCGTGAGCGATCGAGGGCTTGAGCTCCTCGGGCGAGACCGAGATCTCGAGCTTCACCCGGGTCGGGGTGAGCTTCTCGACGGTGCTAGTGACCATGCCTGTTGTTCTCCTCTATTCCGCGCCAACGCACGGTGGCTGAAGGTCTGGGGTCTTGGGGGCCGTGTCGGGGCGACAGGATTTGAACCTGCGGCCTCCCGCTCCCAAAGCGGGCGCTCTACCAAGCTGAGCTACGCCCCGGGCGGGCGGGCACGCGAACGTGCACCGGATTCGGCCCCGAGAAGTCTAGCCGACGCTGCCCGCGCGTCGAATCGACGTTGAGAACTCAGCTATGCTTGCTGAGGTTGCGGCCGATGCCGCTCCGGGGATGTAGCTCAATGGTAGAGCCTCAGTCTTCCAAACTGATTACGCGGGTTCGATTCCCGTCATCCCCTCCGACGAAGAACGCGGTCCGGCTCGCCCGGACCGCGTTCTTCGTTTCTCGGTACTGCCGGGAATCGGACAGCAGGCGAAGCCTGCGTAGTTCGATGGGGCCCACGCCGCCAGAGGCTCCGCGCGCGGCGCAGCCGCGTGTGGAGAGGCGGTGGGGACCGTCATCCCCTCCGACGATGTGCGACAGGCGTCGAAACGCGTCCGTTCTGCAGGAGAAATGCCTCCCGCAGGAAGTTTCGCGCCGAATCGTCCTGCTCAGCGGCGATCTCCTGTCGACGCGATGCAGGCGTCTTCCCTGCGCGACACGCGGTCGGTTCGTGCGGCGAACGCGCAGAAGCGCGTGGGACGCCGCGACTACACCCGGCGACCCGCGCGACCAGCGTCGATCTGCCGCTGGATGTCGGCGCGGGCGCGCAACAGCTCGGAATCCGCTCCCGCCCGCTCAGGCAAGCGACCGCGACGCAACGTGATCGAAGTGGTGATCAGGGCGACCGTCGTCAGCTTGCCGCGGCGTGACGCTCACTGTGCGCGAGGTAGGCCGCGGCGTTGCGTACCAGCCCCGCACGCTCGTCATCCGTCAGCGCACGCCGCACCTTGCCGGGCACACCGGCGACGAGGGAGCCGTCGGGAATCTCCGCCCCCTCGAGCACCACCGCTCCCCCGGCGATGAGGCAGCCGGCGCCGATCCGCGCACCGTTGAGCACGACGGCGCCCATGCCGATCAGACTCCCGTCGCCGATCGTGCAGCCGTGCACGACCGCGTTGTGCCCGATCGACACGTCCTCGCCGATGGTCACCGGATGCCCGCCGTCGACATGAACGCTCACCGAGTCCTGCACGTTGCTGCGGGCCCCGACCGTGATCGTGTCGCCGTCGGCGCGCAGCACCGCGTTGTACCAGACACTCGCGTTCTCTCCCAGACGTACCGCGCCGATGAGACGGGCACCGGCGGCGACGAAGGCGGATGCCGGCACCTCGGGCGCTGTATCGGCGAGGGCGATCACGGATGCGGCTTCCGAGACGGTCATGCCCCGACCCTAACCGGCGGCTCGCTCCAACGCGGCGCGGATCGCTGCGGTGTACTGCGGCATGAGCGAGTCGACGAAGGTCACCGTGAGGTGGTCCTGGTCGCGGTACACGTCCGCACCACCCACCACGGGGAAGCACGTCGAATCGTCGCAGTACACGTCGGTGAAGTCGAGCAGCGTGACCCCGGGTGCGCCGTCCGCGGCCTCGCGCAGCGGATCCTTCGCGACGAGCACGTCGGACCGCGCACCGTCGCAGGCGGCCGCGTCGCGAGTGCGCAGGCACTTGTTGGGGTCCGTCTCCCACACCGGGTTGTCGACGACCGTGATGACAGGCACGCCCGCATTCGTCATCTTCGACCACGCCGAGCGGTAGCCCGCCACGGCGGCGTCATAGGAGGAATCGTGCCCGGCCGACGCGTACGGCGTCGTCGCGAGGGCGGAGGTGAAAACGACGTCCGGCTTCGCGTCCACGAGCGCCTGATCGACCGCGGTACGCCACGCCGAGCACGCCGCGCCGAAGGCTCCCGGCGTCGCCAGCGGGGTGTCGTTCCACGGACAGGCACCCTTGAAGAAGGTCACCAGACGCCATCCGTTCGCTTCCGCCATGCGCTCGAACGTCGACAGCAGCTGGAACGCGTGACTATCGCCGATGAGCGCCACCGTGGGCGCATCCGGCGCATCGGAGCCGAAGGTGCAGCTCACGGGCCGCGCGTCGTTCAACTGGACGAAGCACTGTTCGTCGGCGGGCTTGTCGACGCCGGCGAACCCCGGTGCCGGGAGGATGGTGCCGGATGCGGGCTTGCCCTGGCACTCCGGGTCGAGCACGGACTGCGCGCCGAAGCAGGCGGGCGGGTCGGTGCGCAGCTGTTCGAGCTGCGCCACGCCGGCTCGGTAGGCAGGCGCGTTCAGCGCCCAGGCACCGCCGGCAGTTCCCGCGACCAGCACCATCGCCGCGAGCGACGCCCACAGCGTCACGCGCGGACGTCGGGAGGTGAGCTTCCGCCAAGACCGCACCGGGTCTTCGACGAACTTCTTGGTGAGCCACGCGAGCACGAAGCAGATCGCCAGCAACGCGACCCGGTGGTAGATGCTCAGCCCCCAGAAGGGCACCGAGGGCGCGATGATGATCAGCGGCCAGTGCCAGAGATAGAGCGAGTAGGAGATGTCGCCGGTGAACCGCATCGGCGCGATCGACAGGATGCGGGTCGGGTACCACCATCGGGCGGAGTTGGAAGCCGCGATCACCGCGGCCGCTCCGAGCGCCGGCAGCAGCGCCGCATAGCCGGGGAAGGGCGTCGAGGAGTCGAACCGGAAGGCCGTGTAGACGAGTGCTGCGATACCGGCCCAGCCGAGCACGAAGCTCGCCGCCGCGTTGCGCACGCGCAGCGCGGGCACGAGCGCCACCATGGCGCCGAGGCCGAACTCCCACATCCGACCGAAGGTCACGAAGTACGCCGGCGCGGGATCGTTCAGGGTCAAGACGATGCAGAACACGAGGGATGCGGCGCTCACCGCGCCCAGCGCGATCAGGATGGCCCGACGGCGACGCCCGGCGAAGAAGCGGACGCCGATCCATGCCGCAAGGAGCATGATGAGCGGCCAGAGCACGTAGAACTGCTCCTCGAGCGACAGCGACCAGTAGTGCTGCACCATCGCCGGCTCACCCGAGTTGCCCAGGTAGTCGGCGGACGTCAAGGCGAGGTACCAGTTCTCGACGTAGAAGGTCGACGCGATGATCTCGCTGACTTCCCGTTGCAGCCCCGAGATGGGCATGAGGTACGGGGATGCGGCGACGATGGCGCAGAAGAGCAGAACGAGAAGCGACGCCGGGAGGAGGCGGCGCGCCCGCCGGGCCCAGAACTGCGCCAAGCGCACGGTTCCGGTGGCCGTCAGTTCGCGCATCAGATGGCCCGTGATCAGGAAGCCCGAGATCACGAAGAAGACGTCGACACCGACGTAGCCGCCGGGGATCCGCCCCGGCCAGAAGTGGTAGAGCACGACCAGAAGCACGGCGATCGCACGCAGGCCCTGCACATGAGGGATGAAGCGCGAAGGCTCCGCGTGCTCGGGCGACGCCGTTCTCGGCTGGCGGCGGCGCAGGCGCGCAGGCTCATCGAGGTTCTGCGGTGTCCGGGCGGGGTCTGAGGCTGACACCCTCCGACGTTAGCCGCAGGTTCCCCGGATTCCCGTCTGCGGCACGATGTCCGATCGTGTGAGCCCAGCCTCATCTTGCTTGCGGAATTTCTCCGGCTGGCTAGCGTTTGATCCAGCAGATGCGACTGCCCCAACGGAAGGCTTTGTCATGACGAAGAACCAGACCATCCCCGCCAGCGCTGCCGACCCGACCGTCGCCGCCGGAGCCGCGCAGTTCCTCACCCCCGTCACCCTCGGCCTGCAGGCCCTCGCCGTCACCGGCAAGCAGGCGCACTGGAACGTGCGCGGCGCGAACTTCATCGCGATCCACGAGCTCCTGGACTCCGTCGTGGAGCACGCGCAGGGCTGGGCCGACGAGACCGCCGAGCGTATCGTCGCCCTGGGTCTGCCGGTGGATGCGCGCCTGTCCACGATCGCTGCGAAGGTGGCGCCCTCGTCGGTGCCTGCCGGCTTCACGCAGTGGGACGACATGATCCGTCACATCGTCGCCGACATCGACACGATCATCGTCGACGTCCAGACGGCGATCGACGGCCTGGACGAGATCGACCTCACGAGCCAGGACATCGTCATCGGTATCCGTGCCGGCCTCGAGAAGGACCGCTGGTTCCTCTCGGCCCACCTCGCCGAGTAAGCGGACCGCACGACAAGACCCCCGCCCTCCGAGAAGGCGGGGGTCTTGTCGTGAAAGGGGTCAGTCGATCCGCGAGTGGTCGCCGAGCCGGTGCCACGAGCGGTTGTGGTAAACCAGCGCGTCGCCGTGTTCGCCCGGCTGCACGTCCCGGTTGATGCCGGACTGCAGGGCGTGGGCAGCGATGACGGTGGATCCTCCCGCGTTCATGCGCTCGATGATGGCGCAGCGCACCCAGGCCCGGACGCCGTTGTAGACGGGCTCGCCTGTGACCAGGCGGCTCCAGCTCTCGGTGTCAGCGAAGCGGTCGATGCCGCTGGTCGATGCGAGCTTCGCGACACCGAGGTCGTCGCTGTCGAGCAGGTGGACCACGACGGTATCGGCCGCGAGGATCGCGGGGGTGGCCGACGACAGAGCGGAGACGGAGAAGATCAGCAGCGGCGGCTCCGCGCTCACCGACGAGACCGAGGTGGCGGTCAGCGCGACGGGGCCCTCCGGTCCTTCAGCAGTGATGACCGCAACGCCGCCGGGGTGGCCGCGGAACAGTGCCTTGAACTCGTCCGGCGACAGCGACGCGCCGGCGAAACGGTCGCGCTCGGCGCCGTGCTCGCCGAGCGGGTTCGACAGGGGTGCGGGAGTGGTCATACTTCGACGCTACGACTTTCATGTTTCGGTCAGGGCACGTGGCGACACACAGCGCAACGCATCATCCGGCGATCGCCACCTCGGGCGCGTCCAGCACGCCGTCCGCCATCAGCTGGCGCACGGCGGAGCGCCCGGCCCGGTTGGCGCCGACCGTGGACTGCGAGGGCCCGTAGCCGATGAGGAACAGCCGCGGCTCGTCCAGCGCGCGTGAGTCCTCGACCCGGATACCGCCGGCCGGTGTCCGCAGCCGAAGCGGCGCGAGGTGGTCGAGAGCGGGGCGGAAGCCCGTCGCCCAGAGGATCACGTCGGCAGGTTCCAGGGTGCCGTCGGGCATCCGTACGCCGTCGGGCTCGATCGCGCGGAACATCGGATGCCGCACGAGCACACCCCGCCGCTCGGCTTCGCGCGCCCACGGGGTCCAGTGCATCCCGGTGACAGAGATGACGCTGCCGGCGGGAAGCCCCTGGCGCACCCGCTCCTCGACGCCGGCGATCGCCGCGACACGCGCAGGGATGTCGAACTCGTCGTCGCGCCAGTCCGGCTCGCGCCGGGTGACCCAGAACGTGTCCGCCACACGTGAGATCTCCTCCAGCAGTTGCACCCCCGACACGCCGGCGCCGACGATCACCACGCGCTTGCCCGCGAACTGCTCCGCGGAGACGTAGTCGTGCACGTGCAGCTGCGTGCCGCGGAAGCTCTCACGCCCCGGCACCGCCGGCCAATGCGGACGCGTCCAGGTACCCGTCGCATTGATCACGTATCTCGCCGAGAAGCTCCCCGCATCCGCGTCGAGCCGCAACCGCTCCCCGTCACGCGAGACCGCCCGGGCGCGAACGGGGCGTCGCACCCGGAGGTCGAAGCGTTCCTCGTACGCGGCGAAGTACGGCGGGAGCACATCGCGGCTGGACGACGCGGGATCGGCCGGCGGAACCGGGAAGCCGGGGAGCTCGTGGATACCGTTCACGGTCGCCATCCGCAGCGACTCCCACCGCTGCTGCCATGCCCCGCCCGGCGCGGATTCGGCGTCGAGTACCACGAAGCTCCTCGCATCGCGGGCCGGTGCATCGAGGGGGCGGAACCCCCGACGGTGCAGGTGGTACGCGGCGGAGAGTCCCGCCTGACCGGCTCCGATGACCACGACATCCACGGGCACGCCGACGGTGGGATCGGATGCGGTCATGCTCTCGTCAACGCCCGCGCCGCACGGTGCATTCCACGCTCAGACGGACAGCGCCTCGGCGATCGGCGTGTCGCCCGCTCCGAAGCGGATCGTGCGTCGAACGGTCACAGGATCGGCGAGGGTCGCGGCGATCACCGCGGCGACATCGGCACGGGAAACCTCTCCCCGTCCCGTCGGCTCGGTGGTGATGCGCCCCGTCGCCTCATCCGAGGTCAGGGTCCCGGGCCCGAGCACGGTCCACTCGAGGGAGCTTCGCCGCAGGTGCTCGTCAGCCGCAAGCTTCGCGTCTGCGTAGGGGAAGAACGAGTCGGAGGGGTCGATCCCGTGATCCGGCGAGGAGCCGATCCACGAGACCATCACGAAGCGCGAGGTGCCGGCCGCCGCCGCCGCATCCGTGGCGCGGATGGCGGCGTCGCGATCGACGGCGTAGGTTCGGGTCGCGTCGCCTCCCCCGGCGCCCGCCGACCACACGACGGCGTCGTAGCCGGCGAAGGCATCGGACAGCGACTTGGTGTCTGCGGCGGCGACATCCAGGACCAGCGGGCTCGCCCCCGACGCGCGCACGTCGTCGGCGTGATCCGGGTTGCGCACCACGGAGGTGACCTCGTCGCCGCGCGCTGCGAGCAGGGGCGCCAGCAGGAGAGCGATCTTGCCGTGTCCACCGATGATGAGGATGCGAGACATGTTCCGTCCTTTCGCGTCGTGAGGTGTCCCAGCCTACGTAGCGGGCTCCGAGAGCGGGCCGGGTGGATCGAGGACACCGTCGAGATACCACCACCGGGCGCTCTGCTTCACGAACCGACTGCGTTCGTGAAGCACACCCGATGAAGAACCCTCGCGCCACGCCGCACGAAACTCCACGGTGCCCTTGCGGTCGTCCGGTGAGCCGCCCGTCGCGTCGAGGACGGTGAGGCCCAGCCAGCGCACATCACGGTCGAGGGTCAGCTCCGACGGTCGCGTGCCTGGATGCCAGGTGTCGATGAGATAGTCCGCGTCCAGACGGACGAACGCCGTGTAACGCGAACGCATGAGCGCCTCGGCCGTCAGCGGGGGCGTGCCCGCCAGGGCAGGACCGCAGCATCCGTCGAAAGAGCGCCCACTGTCGCACGGGCATGGCCGATCGTCCATCCGACGATCCTCGCCCGGTCGTGGATCCGACGCAATATTCGCCGCCGAGCAGACGTTGAAGAGTGTGAGAACCCGAACGAAGGCACACCATGAACGACGCACCCGCCCCTCCCGCTGCGGAACTCCTGCCCGATGACACGGCCATGGATGCCGTGACCCTTCGTGTCGGGGACCTCGAGAAGATGACGGGCTTCTATGGTTCCGCCCTCGCACTGCAGCCCATCGAGGAACGTGCCCGTGGGCGCGAGGTCCATCGCGTGCTCGGGCGCGGCGGCGTCGCCATGGTGCGCCTCGTGCACACACCGGAGCTGCCCCTTGCCGCGCCCGGCTCCGCGGGACTCTTCCACACCGCATTCCTGTTCGACGACGCAGCCACGCTGGCCGCCACCGTCTACCGGACGGCGCAGGACGGCCGCGCGCAGTTCACCGGATCGAGTGACCACCTCGTCAGCGAGGCGTTCTACTTCACGGATCCCGAGGGCAACGGCATCGAGCTGTACACCGACCGGTCGCGCGACCTCTGGCGTCACGTCGACGGGGAGGTGCAGATGGACACGTTGTTCCTGGACCCGAACGAGTACCTGCGCACGCACCTCACGCAAGAGGCTCTGGATCGTGTGTCGGCCGAACCAGGCCGGGTCGGACACGTCCATCTCCAGGTGGGCGACATCGCTCCCGCGCGTCGGTTCTACGTCGACGCGCTCGGGTTCGCGCCCTCGTTCACCGCGATACCCACGGCACTGTTCGCATCGGCCGGCGGATATCACCATCATGTCGCGATGAACACCTGGAACAGCGCGGGCGCGGGACCCCGGGCAGCGAGCCTCGGACTGGGCGAGCTGGCGCTGGCTGTCGCCGATCGTTCGGCGCTCGACGCGCTGACCGACCGGTTGCGTCGCTCGAGCTTCTCCTTCGACGACGAGGGTCACGCGATCACGGCGCACGACCCGTGGGGTACGCGGGTGACGGTGACGATCGGCGGCACGAGCACGGACGAGCTGCTGACACGGTGATGCGGCGCGCCGCCACGTACCCTGAACGGGTGGCCTCCGACACTGACACCCTCCGCTTCGTCACCCCGCGCGGACGCCTGCTCGTGCTCGCGGCTGTGTGCGCCGTGATCACCGCCATGGGCGCGGTCATCGTCATCCTCAACATCGACAACACGCCCAGCCTGCTGCTCGGCGTCGCGGTCGTCGGCATCTTCGGGCTGGGCGGCGGATTCTCGCTGATCGGCCAGTTCCGAAACGCGACCGTGCTGCGAGCAGATGCCGAGGGCATCCGGGTCGCACGTATGGGCGCGGCACCGTGGGGCGACGTCGATCGGATCGCCACCACCGCCAAGGGAGAGCTCGGCATCCGGATGCGCCGCACCGAGGCTCTCCTCGCCGGCGCGCACAACAGCCACACACGCGAGAGCCTGCGGGCGCAGCGGGAGCGCAGCGGCGGATACGACCTGACCTTCACCGCGCACGACCTCGGGTGCCCGCCCTCGGATGCCGCACGGTCGCTGCGCGCGCTCCAGCCCTGATGGCCCGCCTCTCGCTCCCGGTCACGGTGCGCGCGACACAGCGCGCACCGCTTCTGCTGGTCGTCAAGTCGGCCGTCGCGACCGTGGCGGCATGGCTGCTCGCCCAGTGGCTCATTCCGGGCCCGCCGCCGGTGTTCGCGGCGATCGCCGCCGTCCTGGTGGTCCAACCGAGCCTGAACCAGTCGTTCACCCGCGCGATCGAACGATCCGTCGGCGTCATCGCCGGTGTCCTGCTCGCCTCCGCCCTCGGCCTCGCCTTCGGGAACGGCACGTGGGTCGTGCTGCTCGCCGCATGCGCGGGGCTCCTGGTCGCCTGGGCGCTGCGCCTGTCCCCCACCGCCTCCACGCAGATCGCGATCAGCGCCATCCTCGTGCTCTCGCTGGGTCCGGCCACCCCCGACTACGCGCTCGATCGCATCCTGGAGACCTTGCTGGGTGCGGCCATCGGCTTCGTCGTCAACATCGCCATCGTCCCTCCCGTGGCGATCGCCCCGGCCCGCGAGGCTACCGATCGACTGTCGACGGAACTGGCCGCATCCCTGGACCGACTCGCGGACGCACTCGAGACGCAGCGTTCCCCGGGCGAGCTGGAGGCGCTGATGGTCGAGGCGCGGCTCCTGCGCCCGATGCGGGATGCGGCGGAGCGCGCGATCGGCGGCGGAGCGGAATCGCTCGCGCTCAATCCCCGCAGCCGGCGGCATCGCACGGAGCTCGCCGAACTCAGGGACCGCCTGGATCTCTACACGCCGATCGTGACGCAGGTCACAGGCATGACACGTGCCGTGTACGACCATTACGCGCCGGAGATCGTCACCGACCCCCAGGTCCGAGCCCTCGCGGAGCAGATGCGCCGCGCGGCGCACGACCTGGAGCGCACCCGCGGTTCGCAGGCGGCACCGATCGACGAGCCGCCCGCGCTCACCACGCCGCTGCAGATCGCTCGTCCGCCCTCCGCGCACTGGGTCCTCATCGGCTCACTGCTGGAGGATCTGCACCGCATCCACCACAGCCTCACGGAACGCGAGGACGCCTAGGAGAGGCCAGCGGCCGCGCTCGGCGCACGGAACGCACAGCGTGGCCGTCGGACGCACGAGAAGACGGCCGACCGGAATATCGCGCCCGCACGACGCGCATACCCCGAAGGTGCCCTCCTCCAGTCGGTGCAGGGCATCGTCGACCTCTTCGATCTCGGCGGCTGCCGCACGACGCAGCCCCTCCAGCCGGGACCACTCGTCGCTGAGCGTGGCGCCCTCGGGGTCGTGCTCGTCGTCGGCGCCCGCAGGATCGTTGCGGGCGTCCTGCACGCTACGGATGGCCTCACCCCGCGCCGTCAGGCGCGCCGACGCGTCGCGGCGCAACGACGTCAGCAGCTCCACGAACACGGCGGGGTCGATCTGGTCATTCACACGCCCATCATGCCCGGAATCACCGTGAATCCGAGAGGCTGGACTTCGACCGCATGATCGTTCACAGGCTCATCGTGCCGTGACGACCACCGTGAACTCGAGGGGCTGGATCCCGCGAGGTCGCCGGTCTCGATGTTCAGCGTTTGACCCACGACCAGATCGACGCTGCCTCCCTGGAGATCGCCCGCCGACACGGTCACGGGCGCGCAACGGTCAGTCGACGGCGCCTCGAGCGTTGTATACGACGGAGTCGCTCGCCCCGTACGCCCGGTAGACCTCGACGGCCTCGTCGTGACGGATGCCGATCGTCACGCGGATGCCGCGACGCTCGAACTGGGCGGCCCAGTCGTCCACGACGGGTCCTTCGTCGAAGCCCGTGAGCTCCTCGAGGAGCGGGCCCTCGCCGGCGACGACGAGCGAACGCACGCCGCTCCACATCGTGGCTCCGTAGCACATGACGCACGGACGCCAGTTGACGACGAGTTCGAGCTCGGCACCGTCCGCGCCCAGGTCCCAGCGCCCGAGTGCGGTCTGCGCGAGGCTCAACGTCGTCACCTCCGCGTGCATGGAGGTGAGACCCGAGGCGAGCACCACGTTGACGCCCGCCGAGACGAGGCGCCCGGTGGCCGAATCGACCACGATCGCCGCGAACGGCCCGCCGCTTCCCTCGCGCCAGTTGCGGTCGGCGAGGGCGTTGACGAGATCCATCCGCTCCTCCGCGGTCGGAAGCACCTCGGGGAGCGAATCGAGCTCGTCGAGGAGCCAGGAGGGCAGGGAGGCGGAGATCGAGGAGGCGAGAGGCATGAGGACATCCTGTCCGGGCCACATGTCGGCCCTGTTACACGGCGTCGCGCTCAACGATCGCGTGCCAGCCAGGACCGGAGCCGATCCAGCGGCCACGTCGTGACGATCCGATCCGCCGGCACACCCGCGCGCTCGGCCCGCGCCGCACCGTGGTCGAGGAGCGACAGCTGTCCCGGCGCGTGGGCGTCGCTGTCGATCGCGAACAGGCACCCCGCATCCAGCGCGATCGCGATCAGCTCGTCCGGCGGATCCTGCCGTTCGGGTCGGGAGTTGATCTCCACCGCGACGCCGCGCTCGGCGCAGGCCGCGAACACGCGCTCCGCATCGAAATCTGACGGGGGGCGCGTTCCGCGCGACCCCTCCACGAGGCGTCCGGTGCAGTGACCGAGGACGTCCGTGTGCTCATCGCGCACGGCCTGCAGCATCCGCGCGGTCATCTCGGCACCCGCCATCCGGAGCTTCGAGTGGACGCTTGCCACGACGACGTCCAGCCGCGCGAGCATCTCCGAGGTCTGATCGAGTGATCCGTCTTCGAGGATGTCGACCTCGATGCCGCTGAGCAGCGTGAACCCGTCCCCGGAGTACTGCGGGAGTTCCTCGAGCTGCTGTGCGAGCCGTTCAGCCGTGAGACCGTTGGCCACGCGCAGCCGCGGCGAGTGATCCGTGAGGGCGACGTACTCGCGGCCCATGGCACGCGCCGCGTCCGCCATCGCCGCGATGGGCGCCTGTCCGTCGGACCAGTTCGAGTGCGCGTGAAGATCGCCGCGAAGTCGAGCGAAGAGCGTGCTCGACTCCTCCGGCGCAACGCGGTCCCTCAGCTCCGCCAGGTAGTCGGGGACGACCCCCGACGCGGCCTGCAGGATCACCTCGAGCGAGCTCTTCCCGATCCCCTTCGTGCGCCGCAGGGTCTCAGGGTCCGACCGCGCCGCCTGCGGCAGCTCGGCCACCGCCTCTGCTGCCGCACGAAATGCCTGGGACCGATAGCGCGACGCGCGCTCGCGTTCGAGCAGCGTCGCGATCTCGCGGAGCGCGTCGATGGGATCCATCGCCCCAGTGTGCCCGCGTCCGCCTCACGTGTCAGGCGCACTCGCGAAAGCCGACGCGCGTGGCAGGATGAGCCCGTGTCCCGCCTCATGCTCCTCGACACCGCATCGCTGTACTTCCGCGCCTTCTACGGCGTCCCCGATTCGGTGAAAGCTCCGAACGGACAGCCGATCAACGCCGTCCGCGGGCTGCTCGACATCGTCGCCAAACTCGTCAGCACCTACGAGCCGACCCACCTCGTCGCGTGTTGGGACGACGACTGGCGCCCCGACTGGCGGGTGCAGCTCATCCCGAGCTACAAGACCCACCGCGTGGTCGCCGAGGTAGAGAGCGGCCCCGATGTCGAGGAAGTCCCCGACCCGCTGGAGGCGCAGATCCCGCTGATCCGCACGTCCCTCGACCTGCTCGGCATCCCGGTCGTCGGGGCCGCCGCGCACGAGGCGGACGACGTCATCGGCACTCTGGCGACGGATGCGGGGATGCCCGTCGACATCGTCACCGGCGACCGCGACCTGTTCCAGCTCGTCGACGACGCCGCGGAGGTTCGTGTGGTCTACACGGCCCGCGGCATGAGCAATCTCGAGATCGTGACGGATGACGTGGTGCGCACGAAGTACGGCGTCGCACCCCACCAGTACGTCGACTTCGCCGTGCTCCGCGGCGACGCATCCGACGGCCTTCCGGGAGTCGCGGGCATCGGCGAGAAGACCGCGGCCACGCTGCTCACCGCGCACGGAGACCTCGCGGGCATCATCGCCGCGGCGACGGCCGGCGAGGGGATGAGCGCCGGGGTGCGTGCGAAAGTCGCCGCCGGCGCCGACTACCTGGCCGTCGCCCCCACGGTCGTCCGCGTGGTGCGAGACCTCGAGCTGCCGGCATTCGACGCGACCCTTCGTGAGGTCTCCCCGGACGCTGCGGCGTTCGCCGATCAGTGGGGTCTGGGAACCGCGTTCGCGCGGGCCACGAAAGCCATCGCCGCGAGGATCGCTACCGCGTAACCGACCGCGACCGCCAGCATGAGAACCAGCGGCCCCTGCCATCCGCCGGTCGCCTCGTGCAGGGCACCCGCGATCGGGGCGCCGAAGGCCCCGATACCGTAGCCGCCACCCTGGACGAGGGCGGAGATGGTCGTGGCCTCCGCATCCGTGCGGGCCACCGTGACGACGGCGGAGAAGATCGCGACGAACCCGCCCGCGTGCGCGAGTGCGCCGAAGGACAGCCACACCCACATGAGCTCGGGAGCGCACAGCATGCCCACGGTCAGCGTCAGCCAGCAGGCGCTGATGGTCAGCGGCACGACGATGCGCGGGGTGTAGCGGGCGAGAACCGGCACGAGGAAGGACCCCGCGATGGCCACGCCCTGGAAGATGGAAGCGAGCGCGCCCGCACCGGATCGGTCGAGCCCCAGCTCGTCGGCTCCGATCGAGGGCAGCCAGGTCGAGAGCGCGTAGTAGATGGTGACCTGGAGCGAGAAGGCGCCCAGCAGCAGCCAGACCACCGGGCGCCGGAAGACGCCGCCTTTCGCGGACACGACGGGCAGCGGCCCCGTCAGCGCGGCGACGTCGTCGACGGAACGCGCGCCGGCGGATGCGGCGGAGGGCGTGCCGGAGAAGCGTTCTCCCCACAGCGCACCTCGCCGACGCTCCCGCGCGAGATGCACGCTCCACACGGCGACACCGGCGAACGTCAGCACGGACCAGCCGACCAGCGCCAGATTCCAGCCGACGACCTCGGCGATCGGAGCGGTCAGGAGCGAGGTCACCAGCGAGCCCGCGTTGAGGGTCGCGGTGTATGACGCGGTCACGAACGCGACCCGGTCGGGCGGCACATCGCGGCGGATCACGACGGGGATCACGACGTTTCCGATCGTGATCGCCGCACCGATGACGATCATCCCCGTCAGCAGCGCGGGATAACCGGGCAGCGCGCGGATCGCGGTGCCGAGGAGGACGCCGGTCAACGTCACCAGCAGGGCGAGCTCGGCGCCCGCGCGACGGATCACGAGAGCGGCGATCGGCGTGAGTAGCGCGAACATGAGCACCGGAGCGGTGGTCAGCAGCCCCGCGGATGCCGCCCCGATCCCCAGATCGTCCTCGATCTGGCGGATCACCGGCGTCGGAGCGACGATCGGGCCACGCAGGCTGAGCGCGGCGACGAGCAGTCCGATGACGACGAGGAATGGAAATGCCCGCCCCGCACCCCCAGCATGGGGCGGGGCGGGCGGGCTCATCCGTCCAGTCTATGAACGCGGGTCGGATCGGGCGTCACGCCGACCCGCGACCGGATCAGGCGCCGGAGACGTTCGAGCGACGAACGACGACTGGAACCGCGGCGAGCCGGTAGATGGCCGAGCCAAACAGGATCGACAGCGCGCCGATTCCCATTGCGAACGCGGCGACGCCGAAGGAGACGACCGAGGTGAACAGCGAGGCCCGCAGGAACGAGGCATTCATCATCGTGGCGCGCACCGGGTCGTCGCGGTCGAGTTCGGCGTACGTGGCACCGTTCGAGGCCTCAAGGGCGTGGTGCTGGATGATGTCGGCCTGCACGTAGGCGGTGAAGGGGCCGTCGACGACCTGACCCTGGAAAGCCATCGCGTCGTCGGGGACGACGATGTTCTCGGCGCGCAGCTGCGACGAGACCATGACCCAGACGGCGATGCCCACGACGATGAGGGCGACGCCGCCCAGGATTCCCAGGACTGCGGCGATCTTGACGAAGCCGACCTTCTTGCCGGGCGCCTCGATGGTGTCGGCGGTGGTGGCGGTGGACATCTTTGCTCCTCGGTGGGTCCGAACGGTGGTGCTTCGAACTTAGGGGGGAGCTGTGAGCCACCGAAAGGCCGGGCGCCGTGAATATCGGCCCAGGCGCTCAGCCCGCCGCGAGCTCCTGCGTCGTGGCGGCCCAGGTCGCGAGCGTACGCTCGGCCGCTCCGCTGTCGATCGCCGCCGCCGCCTCGTCCTTCGCCTCGGCGAGACGCTCGAGGATGGGACGCTGCACCTCAGCCGCGTCCTGCGACAGACGGTACGACACGAGCCCGGCCGCCGTGTTGAGCAGCACGATGTCGCGCACCGGACCGGGCTCGCCGCCCAGCACGCGCCGCACCACGTCGGCGTTGTGTACGGGTGAACCGCCGATGAGCTCGGAGATGTCGGCGAGCGGGATGTCGAGATCCCGCGGATCCAGGTCGTGCTCGTGCACGTCTCCGCGTGAGATCTCCCAGATCCGGCTGTGGCCGGTCGTGGTCAGCTCGTCCAGCCCGTCGTCGCCGCGGAAGACGAGCGCCGTCGCACCGCGGGTGCGGAAAACTCCCGTGATCAGCGGCACGCGGTCGAGGTGAGCGACGCCCACGGCGTTGGCCTCCGCGCGCGCCGGGTTGCACAGCGGCCCCAGGAAGTTGAAGACCGTCGGAACGCCGAGCTCGGCCCGCGTCGGACCGGCATGACGGAATCCCGGATGGAACGCCGCCGCGAACGCGAAGGTGATGCCGGCGCGCTCGAGCGTCGTCGCGACCGCATCCGGGCTGAGGGTCAGATCGATACCGAGCTCGCGCAGCACGTCGGAGGAGCCCGAGGAGGAGCTCGCCGCCTTGTTGCCGTGCTTGACGACCGGCACTCCGGTGGATGCGGCGACGATCGCCGCCGTCGAGGAGATGTTCACGGTGCCGAACCGGTCGCCGCCCGTGCCCACGATGTCGAGCACGTCGGCGGGCACGGGCAGCGGAAGAGCCGCCGCGAGGATGGCGTCGCGGAAACCCACGATCTCATCGACGGTCTCGCCCTTCGCGCGGAGCGCGATGAGGAAACCGGCCAGCTGCGAAGGCGTCGCCTCGCCCGCCATGATCTGCTGCATCGCCCACGTCGCGTCCGACACGCTGAGGTCGGCACCCCCGAGCAATTCCGTCAGGATGTCGGACCAGGTGCGCACGGGGAACATGGTTCCCGATCCTACCGAGCGCGTCCGCCTGACGGCGGCCGTGACGAGGCCGCCCGGATCACCGGATGCCGAGCGTCTTCACGGCCGGCTCGCCGCATTCTCTTAGGTCACCCTAAGCTGCGACAAGGCCCGTTCGGGGGCGCGAGGTGCAAGAGTCGGCCGTGAATATCGGTCATAATGGTGAGCGTGACGACGCCAGCGACATATAACCAGGCCCTCCGTTCGGTCAAACGGCCAAATCCGGTCGCCGTGGGGACAATCGTCTGGCTCGGCAGCGAGGTGATGTTCTTCGCGGGCCTGTTCGCGATCTACTTCACGCTGCGTAGCACCTCCCCCGACCTCTGGGCGCAGGAGACGGAGCTCTTGAACGTTCCGTTTGCGGCCGTCAACACCCTGGTGCTGGTCCTGTCCAGCTTCGCGTGCCAGTTCGGCGTCTTCGCCGCAGAGCGCTTCCAGCCCTACCGCACCGGGTCGTTCTGGAACCTGCGCCGCTGGGGCATGGTCGAGTGGTTCTTCCTCACCTTCTTCATGGGCGCGGTCTTCGTCTCCGGTCAGGTGTGGGAGTACGCGCAGCTCGTCACCGAGGGCATGCCGATCACGGCCAACGCCTACGCATCCGCGTTCTACCTGACGACCGGCTTCCACGCGCTGCACGTCACCGGCGGCCTCGTCGCGTTCCTCCTCGTCATCGGCCGCGCCTACGCGGTCAAGAACTTCGGGCGCAAGGAGATGACCACCTCGATCGTCGTGTCCTACTACTGGCACTTCGTCGACGTGGTCTGGATCGCCCTGTTCCTCGTCATCTACTTCCTGAAATAAGAAGCCGGAGTCCAGCACCATGGCACGTGAGAAGAAGCGGCGCACCTCCGGTCGTCGGAGCCCCCTGGCCGCCGCCGCCCTGATCGGCATCGGCCTCCTGATGACCGGTGGAATCTATGCCGGCGCATCGGCCGCGATGGCGGCCACGACCGAGACGCAGACCGCCGCGTCCCAGCTCACCGTGGAAGACGGCAAGAAGCTGTTCCAGGCGAACTGCGCCACCTGTCACGGCATGGACCTGCAGGGCACGCAGAACGGCCCCTCGCTGTACGGCGTCGGCGAGCTGTCCGTGAACTTCCAGGTCTCGACCGGTCGCATGCCGCTGCAGGCTCAGGCGCCGCAGGCGCCGCAGAAGCCCGTCCAGTTCACCGACGAGCAGACCGAGGCGATCGCGAAGTTCGTCCAGTCGATCGCGCCCGGCCCGACCTACCCGTCGTCCGAGGTCCTCGATGGCGAGGGCGACGTCTCGGCCGGAGCGGAGCTCTTCCGCATCAACTGCGCCATGTGCCACAACGTGGCCGGTGCCGGTGGTGCACTGACCGAGGGCAAGTACGCCCCCGACCTGCACACGACCAGCGCGCTGAACATGTACGCGGCCATGGTGACCGGCCCGCAGAACATGCCGGTGTTCAACGACATGAACCTCACCCCCGAGGACAAGCGCGACATCATCTCGGCCCTGCTGTACATGCAGAAGACCGAGTCCCCCGGCGGCTTCTCGCTCGGCTCTCTCGGCCCCGTCTCGGAGGGCCTGTTCATCTGGATCTTCGGCATCGGCACGCTGATCGCCATCACGGTGTGGATCACCGCGAAGTCCAACTGATCTTTTTGACGAACTGACGGAACGTACGAGGAGCACCATGGCACACGAGGACGACGCGCTCGAGCACGAGAGGGCTTCCTGGAAGCCCTCCAGCGGGCTCGCCGTGACGGTGTCCGACCCGGTGAACAACCCCGGTCTGCCGCCCCACCGCGAGCGCGTGACCGACAAGGACCCCGCCGCGATGAAGCGCGCCGTCCGCACCGTGTACACGCTGTTCTACCTGTCGGTGGCGGCATCCGTGTGGGCTGTCGTCGCCTACATGGTCTTCCCCATCGAGAGCGGCTCCATCGCGGCCATCCGCGACAACAACCTCTTCATCGGACTCGGCATCGCTTTCGCGCTGCTGGCCATCGGCGTGGGCGCGATCCACTGGTCGAAGGCGATCATGTCCGACAAGGAGTTCATCGAGCCGCGTCACGCGACGCGGGGTCGTGACACCACCCGCGAGGCGGTTGTCGAGGCCTTGACCGTCGCCAACGAGGAGTCCGGATTCGGGCGCCGCGCGATGATCCGCAACTCGCTGTTCGCCGCGCTCGTCGCCTCCGTCGTGCCCGGCGTCGTCCTCTTCCGGGGCCTCGCTCCGGAGTCGAGCCCGGACAACCCCTATGCGGGCGACCCGGTGCACCTGCTCAGCAACACGATGTGGAAGAAGGGCATGCGCCTCGCGCACGATCCCAGCGGTCGCCCGATCAAAGCATCGGATGTCACCCTCGGCTCCGCGTTCCACGTGATCCCCGAAGAACTCGCCTCCCTCAGCCACGACGACGGCTACCTCGAGGAGAAGGCGAAGGCGATCGTCCTGCTCATGCGCATGCCGCAGGACGTGCTCATCGAGGCCGAGGACCGCAAGGACTGGTCGTACGACGGCATCGTCGCGTACTCCAAGGTCTGCACCCACGTCGGCTGCCCCGTGGCCCTCTACGAGCAGCAGACGCACCACCTCCTCTGCCCCTGCCACCAGTCGCAGTTCGACGTCTCCGACGGCGCGAAGGTCATCTTCGGCCCGGCCGCGCGTCCGCTGCCGCAGTTGCCCATCGCGGTCGACGACGAGGGCTACCTCGTCGCCCGCAGTGACTTCACCGAGCCCGTCGGTCCGAGCTTCTGGGAGCGCCATTGAGCACCGCAACCCACCCCACGGAGAACGTCACGACGGAACCCGCGATGCCTGCGAGCTCCTCGGAGCGCAGCAAGCCCCTCGGCGGCCGCTTCGTCGGCGCCGCTGCGAACTATCTGGATGAGCGCACGAGCCTCTCGGGTCTCGTCAAGGAGCTCGGTCGCAAGATCTTCCCCGACCACTGGTCGTTCATGCTCGGCGAGATCGCGCTGTGGAGCTTCGTCGTCGTGCTGCTGTCCGGCACGTTCCTGACGTTCTTCTTCCAGGCCTCCATGGTCGAGACGCACTACTACGGTGCGTACGAGCCGATGCGCGGCATCGCGATGTCCGCGGCGCTCGAGTCCGCGCTGCACATCTCGTTTGACGTGCGCGGCGGCCTGCTGGTGCGTCAGATCCACCACTGGGCGGCGCTCGTGTTCGTCGCCGGTATCGGCGTGCACATGCTGCGCGTCTTCTTCACCGGCGCCTTCCGCAAGCCTCGCGAGCTGAACTGGGTCATCGGCTTCATCCTGTTCATCCTCGCGATGGCGGAGGGCTTCACCGGCTACTCCCTCCCCGACGATCTGCTCTCGGGTAACGGCCTGCGCATCATCGACGGCATGGTCAAGGGCATCCCGGTCGTCGGGACGTGGATCTCCTTCCTCCTCTTCGGCGGCGAGTTCCCCGGAACCGACATCGTCGGTCGCCTCTACACGTTGCACATCCTGCTGCTGCCGGCGATCCTGATCGCGCTGCTGGCACTGCACCTGGTGCTCATGATCATCAACAAGCACACCCAGTTCGCTGGCCCCGCCCGCACGAACAGCAACGTGGTGGGCTACCCGATGGTGCCCGTGTACGCGTCCAAGATGGGTGGCTTCTTCTTCCTGACCTTCGGTGTGATCGTTCTGATCGCCTCGCTGTTCACGATCAACCCGATCTGGAACTACGGCCCGTACGACCCCTCGCCCGTGTCGGCCGGTACGCAGCCGGACTGGTACATCGGCTTCGCCGACGGCGCGCTGCGCCTCGTCCCGCCGCATCTGGAGTTCGTCTTCCTCGATCGCACCTGGTCGTGGAACATCCTCCTTCCGCTGCTCGTCCTGGGCCTGTTCATCGTCCTCGTGCTGATCTACCCCTTCATCGAGGCGTGGATCACGGGTGACAAGCGCGAGCACCACATCGCGCAGCGTCCGCGCAACGCGCCGACCCGCACGGCCATCGGCGCCGCGGGCGTCACGTTCTACGCGGTTCTCTGGGCCGCAGCTTCGTCGGACATCATCGCGACGCACTTCCATCTGACGATGGAGGGCGTGATCCACACCCTCCAGGCTCTGCTCATCGTCGGCCCGATCATTGCCTACTTCGTCACGAAGCGCCTGTGCATCGCGCTGCAGAAGAAGGACCGCGAGATCGCGCTGCACGGCTACGAGTCCGGCCGCATCGTGCGCCTGCCCGGCGGTGAGTACATCGAGGTGCACCAGCCCGTCGACGAGTACGAGCGCTGGAAGCTGGTGGACTTCGAGGTCAACGAGCCGCTGGTCGTGCGCCCCAACGCGCAGGGCCGTATCCCGTGGCACCAGAACATGCGTGCATCGCTGTCCCGCTGGTTCTTCGAGGACCGTCTGACCCCGGTCACGCAGGCCGAGGTGGATGCCGCGCTGGCGCACCAGCACCACGAGCTCGACCACATCGACGCCGAGGAGACGGCCGAACTCGAGGGTGCCGCCGAGCGCGCCGCCGCCGAGGGCCGCCCGACCGTCGCCCTGCACGACAAGGCAGAGGTCGAGATCCCGGCGCCGAAGTTCCTCGAGGGCGCAGAGAAGCCCGAGACAGACGAGGACAAGAAGTAGTCGCGTTCTGATGGAGAGAGGGGGCCCCCCCGCGGGGGGGGGGGGGCGCCCCCAGAATGGGGACAACAGGGTGGGTGTG
>JASCPH010000034.1 GCA_029959545.1 Microbacteriaceae bacterium PS02066
GTCGGGCGCCTCGCCCGCAGGGGCCGTATCCGCCGACGGCGCGGTCTGGCTCGGCGCCGCATCCGGGCTCACCGTGTCGGCGGGCGCCGTCTCGGCAGCGGGCGGCGCGCTGACGACGGGCTCCGGAGCCGGAGTCGCCCCTACGGACCCCCGAGTGCCGGCGGCGCCCGGAATTGCGGGGTAGCGGCGGCGCCTTCGCGGCGCCGCGACCGGAGAATCCAGACGAATCCGAACACCCCGCACAGCGCATGGGATGGCGCGGATGCGCCAAGAGCGGGGAGCTCGCGGCGGTCAGCGCGTCACGACGCGCATCTACCGCCCGCGCGTCATGGCCGCACAGCCCTCACTCGCCGAGCCCGGCGGGCTGCGTCCGCGCGATCAACTCGTCGACGGATGCCGCGGAGAGCTGATCGTCGATGACCATGAGCCCGGCGCCCCGGATGCCCGCGCTCTGGCCGCCCCGGGCCGGAACGATATTCAGGTGCTGGGTCGCGAGCGGGATCGAGCGGCAGTAGACCATCTCGCGGATGCCGGCGATGATTTCCTGCACCTGCACGCCGAGCTGCCCGCCGATGACGACGACGGAGGGGTTGAGTACGCTCACGCACACCGCGGTGACCTCGCCGATCGCGCGTCCCGCGGCGCGCGCGGCGGAGACCGCGTCGGCATCGCCGGTGCGGATGCGATCGGTGACCTGCGACGCATCGATCTCGACGCCCGCATCGGCGCTGAGCTGGGCGGCGATGGCCGGCGCGCTGGCGGTCGCCTCGAGGTCGCGTTCGTCGAGGTTGCCGGGAACCTGAACGTGCCCGATGTCGCCCGCGGCTCCGCGGGAGCCGCGCTGCAGCTCGCCGCCCTGGATGATTCCGGCGCCGATGCCGGTGGAGACGTTGATGAAGAGCAGATCGTCAATTGGGACCCCTCGCACATGATGTGGCAGAACATCGACCCGGTCGGATTCATCTGGGAGTTCCGCGACCGCATCTACCACGTCGACTGCAAGGACACCCGCATCCGAGCCTCCCACGGTCGCGCCGACGTGCTGGGGTCGCACCTCGCGTGGGGTGACCCGCGTCGCGCGTGGGACTTCGTCTCCACCGGCCACGGCGACGTGCCGTGGGAAGACGCGTTCCGCGCCCTGCGGGCCATCGGCTACGGCGGGCCCATCTCCATCGAGTGGGAGGATGCCGGGATGGATCGCCTCCACGGTGCGGCCGAGGCGGTCCGGTACGTGCGCAGTCTGCTCTGGAAGACGCCGGACGCGTCGTTCGACGCTGCCTTCTCGAACCAGTAGCTCGCGCCCTCCGCCCCGCACCGCGCCACGCAGAACTACTCACACCGGCACCGAACCGCAACACGTCACCATTCCGCGCGGGATCAGGCCAGGATGTACGTGTCCCCCACCCGTGGACTGTGTCCACGATTCGAGAACCGCTAACATCAACATCCGAGGGGGACGCGCCCCATGCATCCAGATGAATCACCCGACACACATCGTCCTATTCACCTGATAGCGTGCGGCCCGTCAGTAAGGCACGGCTGATGAAGGGGGAGGATGTGTCGACCGATTTCGAGGTCGACGCGACGACGGAGTCGCGGATAGCCAAGAACGCGTCACCGTCTCTTCCCGACCATTTTCTGCAGCCCAAGACGCCGGCCACGTCGCCACGGCCCGTCATCTCGGATGCGGCCCGCCAAGCCCTCACGACCGGCCCGATTCAGACCTCCGAGCGGATGCCGAAGAACTGGCGCCGCGGCTATCAGCGACGCCTGTGGATCAGCGACCTGCTCGCGATCGTCTGGGTGGTCTACGGAACCCAGATCGCCTGGTTCGGTCTGGGCAACGCCCAGGTCGCGATGGCCGGCGACTCGCGCTGGACGGACCTCTCCTACTGGCTGTTCTCCGCGATCCTCGTGATCACGTGGATGGGTGCGCTGTCGTGGAGCGACTCGCGCAGCCCCCGCGTATTCGGCACCGGTTCGTCCGAGTACGTGCGCGTCGCGGACTCGAGCCTGCGCCTGTTCGGTGCGGTCGCGATCGTGGCGTTCCTTTTCAAAATCGATATCGCGCGCGGGTTCCTGCTCATCAGCCTGCCGCTCGGCATCCTCGTTCTCCTCATCGTCCGCTGGCTGTGGCGACAGTGGCTCGTCGCGCAGCGATCGGTCGGCGAGTACGCGGCCCGGGTGCTGCTGGTCGGCTCGGTCGAGTCGGTGGCGAACATCGCTCGCGAGCTCGCCCGTACGCCGAGCGCCGGCTACAAGGTCGTCGGCGCCTGCACCCCCACCGGTAAGGTCGGTGGCGTCGTGCCGGGAACCGACATCCCGATGATGGGAAGTGTGAACGCGGTGGACCGCGCCATGGAGCGAGCCGGCGCCGACACGGTGGCCGTCACCAGCACCGACGAGCTGCCGCCCGCGAAAGTCAAAGAGATCTCCTGGGGGCTGCAAGCCGGTCGCCAGCACCTGGTGCTCGCGCCGAGCATCGTCGATATCGCAGGCCCGCGCCTGCACACCCGCCCCGTCGCCGGACTCCCCCTCATCCACGTCGAGACGCCGCGCTTCAGCAAAGGCCAGCTCTTCCTCAAGCGCACGCTCGACATCGGCGCCAGCGGCCTCGGCGTCGTCGTGCTCAGCCCGCTGCTGCTCGTGCTGGCAATCATCGTGCGCGCCACGTCCGAGGGGCCCGCTCTCTTCTCGCAGACGCGCGTCGGCCGCGGTGGGCGCGAGTTCCGCATGCTCAAGTTCAGGTCGATGGTGACCGATGCCGAAGCGCTGCTCTCGACGCTCGAGTTCGAGCGCGATTCGGGGAACGAAGTGCTGTTCAAGATGAAAAACGACCCCCGCGTCACTCGCGTGGGCCGCGTCATGCGCAAGTTCAGCCTCGACGAGCTGCCCCAGCTGTTCAACGTGTTGGGCGGATCGATGTCGCTTGTCGGACCACGCCCTCCCCTCCCCAGCGAGGTCGAGAAGTACGCCCAGCACGTGCACCGCCGCTTCCTCGTGAAGCCCGGCATCACGGGACTCTGGCAGGTGAGCGGCCGCTCCATGCTCTCATGGGAGGAAACCGTGCGCCTCGACCTGTCGTACGTCGAGAACTGGACGCTGCTGGGGGACCTCGTGATCGTGGGGAAGACAGCGAAGGCCGCGATCACTCCGGGCGAAACCGCTTCCTGAGAGCCGATCCGCCCATCAAGAGCATCGAGATGGCAACCGCAGTCATCAGCTCGATGGCCGCGAACGCGACTAGAAGATCGAGAGCCCGCGCTACGAGGAGGACGATTGCGATCGCAATCAGTTTGGTCATCGCGAGGATCATCTGCGCGGCCTGGTCGCCACGCATCACCAGGAACTTCGCGCCGACCGCGGGAATGATAGCACCGATGGCATAGACGGCCACCGCGAGAGAAGAGAACAGCGCAGCTACTTGATCGGATTCCCCGACCCCCGCGACCCGGATTGCAACCACCGACCCCACGGCGGCCAGCAACCCCAGCACGCCTCCAAGCGCCAACGCCCGTACCTGAATGACGCGCTGTGCTGCAACGTGCCTCTCCCGCACAGCCTGGCCAAAGCGAGCATCGAACGCCGGTCCCGCGACGAACTGCGCGACGGTCGAGAACCCTGAGACCACTCGAATACTCGTCGCCCAGACAGCCGCGAACTCGCCGAGGAGCGGAACGAACATCGATGGCGCTTGCCCGGCCACACCACCCACACAAGCGGCCAGCGCAGCACGCCAGAAGCGACGAAAAGCGCTCACACCGCCACGCGAAGACGCCAGAGCAATGACCCACTCACGCAGTTGCCCATACCCGGCAACCGCACCAGCGACGCCAAAGCTGAGCGCCGTCGCGTAGGCGAGCCCGTAGACGAATCCCTCGACGGCGACCGCGATGAGGGTCGTCGCGAGATTGACGAACGCGTAGATGATGCGCACACGAGCGAACTGCCGCATGTGACTCTGCGCGATGAGGACGGTCGTGGCCAGCACGTAAAGCGATTGGGCGACGAAGAGTGCACCCAGCGAGTAGCCGAGGTTCGGGCTCACCTCGATCAATGGGCTGAGCGCACCGAGGACGACTAACAGCACCCCGACTGTCACCACGGCGATCACCGCGAAGCGCGCGATCGCCACTCGCTCCCGCCGATCACGCAACCCGGGGAAGACGCTGAAGAAATTCAGCGTGAAAGTATGAGCGGCGACGCCAGCAATCGCAGAGACGAACACGAACACGGTCACCTGATCCGACCGCCCCGCGACAATCGGCACGGCGATAACCAGGAGATTCACGGCTTGCGCGACGAGGAGCCCCCCAGCGCCCGCGTCCGACGCGAGCGCCCTCAGCCGGCGGAACACTGCACGTCCTCGCACACCTCTGAGTTCGTCACCACCACCACGCCTTGTTCTTCGAAGCCTCAAGGCGATAGGTGTCCACCTTGGGCCTACTGGCTTTGCGCTTCGCGGGCTGCCCTGTGTACAAGCCCCATGGCTCAAGCTCACCCGACGCGACTGCGCCGGCGCCGAGCACGACACCGTCCCCGACTCTGGACCCCGGCAGGATCGTTGTGCGCGCACTGATCCACGCGTGGGACCCAATCTGCACGGGTCGAGACACAAAGGCGAAGGTGGGACTGCGCCAATCATGTTGAGCGCTCCAGATCTGCGCTCCACTATTGATGCTCGTGCTGGCACCGATGATAAGCCCGCCACGCCCGTCCAGAACCACGTTCTCTGCTATGAAGCAGTCTTCTCCGATCGTGATCTTCCGCGCCGACCGCACCTGCAGTCCATGATGCACGGCGCAACCACGGCCAACCTTCGCCCCCCACGCTCGGAGGGCCATACGCCGGAACGCGTTCGACGGGACGAAGCTGGCCAGGTGCAGGGAGATCATCTCCACCGAGCCGGCGATCAGCCCGAGTTTGCGTCTTGCGTGGGAGCTATCCATCGATGACCTTCCTCCAGCCCTCCAGAACACGATCCGCGCTGAACGCCGCACTCCGCATCAACCCCTTGGAAGCCTGTTCACGAAGTGCACGCGGGTCGTTGATCAACTCATCTAGCGCTCTGGTGACGCCCGCCACATCCCCGACATCAACCAATCGGCCGGCGCCTTCGCCGAGCAACTCTCGGACGCCCGGCGAGGACGCAGTGGCGATGCACGCCAGCCCCTGCGAGAGCGCCTCAGTCACGCCCATCGGCAGCCCCTCGAACTCGGATGTAAGCACGTAGATACTCGACGTCCGCAAGAGAACGAGCACGTCGTCGCGTCTCCCTGCGAATTCGACGCTCTCCTCAACCCCCAGCTGACGCGCCAGCTGCTCAAGCGCGGTGCGTTCTTGCCCATCGCCGACGATCAGGAGCGTCCACGCTGCGCGTCTGTCCTCGGGCAACGACGCCCACGCACGCACGGTCAGGTCGACTCGCTTCGACCTCTCCAGCCGCCCGATGGAGATAACCGTCTGTTCCGTGAGGTTCGGCTCGCGTCGACGTTCGAATCTCAGCGGGTTCGGCTGCTCGACAAATATCCTGCGGGTCGCGCGACTGAAATATCGTGCATCAGCAGATGTGAGCGCGAAGCGATGAGCGAACTTGCGTGCGACCCTCGCGATGCGGCGGAGCTCACGCGTCCCGGATACCGCGTCGAAGGAGTTGTGGAACTGGAACGCCGAGGGGACGCCGCGCAGCGCCGAAGCCGGAATGATCTGCGCGGAGAACACGTCGAGAGCGACCAGCGCCCCTGGACGCGTCGCCAGGAGACGCTTCAGCTCACGGCGATAGTTGCATTGAGCCACGAAGTCCAAACGTTCCGCTCGCATCCCCCCGCCCACAAAAGCGCGCAAGCGCGACAGAAAAGCTGACCGGAACGGAGAGATCGTTTCCCAGCCGGGCACGTCTCCCCGGACCACAACGAAAACCACGTCATAGCCCGCCTCGCTCAGCATGCTCGCCAACGCTCGAGCGGCGGTCTGAATACCACCGAGAGCACTCGCGTCGTTCAAAGCGAGATAGACCAACCGTTGCGGGTTGACGGGAGCGTCAACGTTCATCGGGTATTCCGCTGCGAAGCTCGCTTCAAGGCGAGAGCCAGATGATTACGAAGATCGACAGCAACGGCGTGCCAGGAGTAGCGATCACGGACCTCCGTGAGCGCGGCAGCCGAATATCGTTCATATGCGGCAGAGTCAGCCAGAAGCTTCTCCACTTCATCAGCGAGTTCCGAGGCATCGACGGCGGCAGCGACTCGTCCGACCCGCATCTCGGTAACTTGCTGCGGCAGTCCACCCACCGGTGTGGCCACGACGGGAACACCATTCGAAGCCGCTTGCGTCACGACACCGGATTGGCTGGCTTCCTTGTACGGCAGCAGAAGCACGTCCATCCGTTGCAGCGCCGGGTCGATCTCCGCCTCATCTACCCAACGGATGTCCCACTCGATATCAACCTCGTCTTGTTCAAGCAGGTCCTTCGGCACGACACCGTTGCCGACCACGAGTCCTCGCACCGCGACCCCTCGTCGGCAAAGCAACTGAAGCGTCTCGACGAACAGGTCCAGCCCCTTGTACTCGACTATGCGACCGAAAAAGCCGAGCGTGAACGAATCGATCGGCGCGCTCCTGACCTGGCCCGTCGACTCATCTGCGCCGTGTCGAATCGCGATCACATTCTTGCGAGGCGCGTTATGGCGGATACCTGATGCAGCGTGCTCGGAATAGGCGACGACGACGTCCGCACGAGATATCTCACGCCTTCGAGCCAGTGCGATCAGCACGCGCTGCTCCCCTGGATGCTCGATCGCGTCGTGAATCGAAGACGCGTAAAGCGCTGATCGAGGAACGGTGAACGGCATCGCCAGCGACGGCCAGAGACTGAGCATTCCGGCGTAGACGACATCGATCTCGTTGTCGCGAATATACCGACGGAGGCCGCGGATGCTCGCGATCCATCGTGGCGCCCCGGTCACGAGTTCTCGGCTCGATCGATAGGTCTTGATCCGATACTCCGGTACGCCGATCCCTCGCCAGTCGGCAGCGTTATCCGCGTACTCCGAATAGGACACGTGCAGGTCGACGTCGGGTAGTCCGGCCAGCGCTTTCGCCATTCGTTGCGTGAATCTGGGGCCGCCCCCGCTGCTGCCCCAATGCAGGACCAAGATCTTAAGCATGCGAGGTCTGCCCCCATCGCTGCCAGGTGTCGGCAATTCCGACGTCGAGCGTGCGGGCATCGGTGGATCCGTATCGTTCACGGTGCCGAGATACATCAAGAACGATGCCTTTAACGAAGGATGCGGGGGCGTCGCGGACCCGCACGGGAAGTTCCGCCCCGGTCACACGTCGCACAGTCTCGATCACATCGCGCACCTGCGTTCCCACACCGCTCCCGATGTTCACCGGGCCCGACAGCCCCTCATCTACAACGACCCTGGATATCATCTCGACTGCATCGGCGATGTGTATGTAGTCGCGGACCATCGTGCCGTCGCCGATCTGATTGGCTTCACCTCCCGAGCGGACCGCTCGCAGGAGCGCGCTGACGATACCGAAAGCAGGCAAAGAGCCGTCCGA
Source organism: Microbacteriaceae bacterium PS02066 (assembly GCA_029959545.1). Taxonomy (GTDB): domain Bacteria; phylum Actinomycetota; class Actinomycetes; order Actinomycetales; family Microbacteriaceae; genus Microbacterium; species Microbacterium binotii. Next base: position 7,567 of record JASCPH010000034.1, read on the forward strand.
GCGGAGCCCGTATGGATTCGCCACTCGAAGCACGACGGATTCCAGACCGTGCTCGACGCGGTAATACTCGAGGTAGTGCTCTACGGCCACTTTGCCGATTCCGTACGGCGATATGGGCAAGAGCGGATCGGTTTCCTTCGCGGGATGAGCCGAGTCACCGTAGACTGTGCCACCCGACGAAACGAAGGCAACACGACGCACCCCGGTGCGGACGCACTCGCTCAACAGGTCCAGCGCGGGAAGGAGATTGGCCATGACCTCGGCCTGCGGCCCGCCAATGAGCTTTGACGGATCCGTCGCCGAAATGCAGTGCACGACCAAATCCTGTCCATCCACGACGCTTCTCAGCTGATCGCCGATCGAAACGATCCCTCGCGTCTCGCGCACGTTCGTTGCCGCGTACCGGGGCGGAGCACTGAAGCGATCGAAAACATCGAGGCTCCATCCCATCTGGGCCAGCGAATCGACCAGAGCGGCCCCGATGAAACCATTCCCGCCAACGACCAGTGCGCGCAGGCTGCTCATTCGGAAGCTCTTCCGAAATAGATTCCCAAGGTCTGCTCGCCGAGCTTCCGGTCGGTCAGAACACGCAGTGCGCGCTCACGCCCGGCTACAGAGAACTTGCCTCGGAGTGCAGAATCGCGGAGCAGTTTTTCCACGCTGTCTGCCAGTTCGTTGTCGTTCGCGGCCACATACCCGGTGGCACCGTCGGCAACGGCGTCCCGGTTTCCGACCACGTCCGACACCACCGCCGGAATTCCTCGGACTTGGCTCATCATGAGGCCGTACGGCATGCCCTCCCACAGCGAGGGAAAGAGTACGAGATCGATCTTCTGCATTTCCGCTTCGAGCTGATCGGCACTCAGCCAGCCGACGAATGTGACCGGAGAGTCTGCAAACCACTCATTCTCGCGATCCTCGGAATTTGCGCCATACCAGCGAAACTCGGCGAGCTCATCCAGTTTCCGAGCGACCTGCGCGAAACGCCAGGGTGCTTTCTGGTAGGCGACTCGCCCGATCATCGCGACGACGAGCCGACCCGACTCCCGGACGTCATTCTTCGGTGTCGATTCCGCTTCTTCGAAATCGACCCCCACGTCGATCTGCGCGACATCGGCCAGCCGCAGCCGATCTCGTGCGATCTGACGTTCGGTTGCGCTCGTGACGAGGAGTCGGCCGACTCTTCCCAAGACTCGCTCGGCCCAGAGAATGGCGAATCGCGTGATCACGCTCGTGTCCTCACGGAGGAACGCAAATCCATGGGGCGAGTAGAAAACGGCTTGACCGCGCGCACCGAGCGCACCGAGCCGCCCGACCAAGCCAGCGATGGACGAATGCAGATGAACCGCGCTGATTCCTCGCTGACGAGCTCCGCTTACCAGTCGAAGGATCGAAAGCGACTGCTTCGCCCTCCCTCCCTCGATCTCGATCAATCGTGCTCCCGCGAGCCGCCTGGCGAGCACTTCGGGATCCGGCGTATCGGGGCGCCGGGTGTAGGCCACGATGACCTCCGCACCGAGCGCCGTCTGCCTCCGGACGAAAGATTGAAGCGCCGTAACGATGCCTCCGCCCATCGCCTCGGTGATGTGCAGTACCTTCATGCGACCTGCTTCCCTGTGGAGGAACGTGTTCTCGCCACCGCTTCGGCGGAGTGAGAGCCTCCCGCCGCGACGACGATCATGAGCGGCAAGAGCGGAACGAGATGCCTAAGTGCTGAGCCGTAGTCGGGCTCGAAAAGCGCCTGAACGGCCACGAAACCGAGAACCAGAGCCGTTGCTCGACGGGTGAGTATTGTCGATCGCTCGGCTTTGTTGCGCACGATGGCGCGAAAGAATCCCACCCACACGAAGATGAGCATTGCCGCGATGACCAAGTAATAGAGGTCGCCTCGGATCAGAAGCGGAACGGGGACCATAAGCACAAGGAGCGTCAGCACATTATTGAGAAATCCGCTCACCGGTTCGAATCCCCCAAAGAAGGGCTCGATCACCGTCGAGTCCGCGACGTCGGAACGTGATTCGTTAGCCAAGACCCGGAAGGAGTCGGGGTCCACTCCGAGGACAAGCCACAAACCGAGGCTCATGATGACCACCCCGCCAACGACCGCCATCAACAACGCACGCGGCCGACGCATCCAATGGTGAGAGACGCGCAAGGTCAGATATCCGACAGCGACGAGTGCCCAATACTGCCGAAAGTTTGTGGCGTACCAAAGCATCACCAAGGCGATGAGAACGTCCCACCACCAGCTTCTCCCGGCTACCAGGAGAACATAAACGACCCCTAGGACGAACACATCCTTCGAGTAACCGCCCAGATAGACGCCCGCGAGCACCGCCGAAAGACCGAACATCGCCGATCTGTACAACGAAGGCGTGGAAACGCGCATCGCTGCGAAGAGAACAATCATGAAAGCCGCGTAGCCGAACAATCCGGCCAAAAGCGGGCTCTCAGACATTCCCAACACCCGATAGATTTCCCCGACCACATCGAAGGTGTAGTCACCATAGATGATGCCTTGTGCCGCGGATTGGATCTTTACCCCGTCGAACTGAAAGTGCGCGGGCACCAAGTCATCGCGAAGGAGCACGAGCACGAGCCCTGCCAACACGCCAAAGACGACGATCAAAGGGTCAAGCTGTTCAGCCAGCCCAGCGCCGCGACGGGTAGCGCTAAGGCGTGGGCGGGACATCGAGCCTCCTTCGCACGGTGGCGGGAGCGCCCGCCGCAAGCACGTCACTCGGTATCGCGCCCCGAACCAGGGAGAGCGCTCCGATGGTCGAGCGATCGCCCACGTCGGCTCCCCGCGTGACGACGACGCCAGCGCCGATCCATGCGTCCGAACCGATTCGCACATCGCTCACGACATACGAATCTCGACGACCGGCAGGGCCGTGATCCTCCGTGTGCACGGAGACGTTCTCCCCGATCAGCGTCCTCTCACCAATATAGATGTCCCCGAAGCCCACAAGCGTCGAGTTCTTGCCGATGTAAACGCCGTCGCCGATCGTCAGTGAGGCCGTGACCACGATTCGAGCACCGCGTTCGATCACGACGCCTCGCCCGATGCGAAGCGATGCCCCTCTCGCGATGCGCACGAGGCAAGGCTTGCGGAGAATAAAGCTGGCACCTGTGATCCGGCGCGCGGTACGCAGACGCCACCAGCCCGAGTAGGCCCGTCCGATCAGCGACCGAATGTCTGCTCTGGCCACCTTCCATCCCCCCACCGACGCCGCCATGCCCTGCGGGGCAACGATCTTGAGGCGAGTCTAGGCGACTGTGTCGGCGACGGTTGAAAACGAGGCCATAGTGACGGGCGAAAACGAGGCCACCCATGTCGCGCGTCAGGCTTTGTGGCAGGACGATTGTTTGAGTCCTGAGCGGAGAGTTTGACCATGGGTAGGCCACCAGTGATCCCGGTGGAGAAGAAGACGAGGATCGTGCTGAGCATCCTCGCTGGCGAGATGACGATCGCTGAGGCGGCCGTCGACGCGGGAGCAGCAGCTCGAGGCCGAGGTCGCGGATCTGACCCGGGCGCTGGGCGAGGCGGCGGTCGAGATCCGGGTGTGGAAGAAGTCGGCGGAGGGCCGCTTGGGCCCTTCGAAGACCTCGAGGTGATCCGCATCGAAGCGGGCATGTCGACTTCGAGGTTTGTGGAGCTGATCGACATGCCCGAACGGACCTGGCGGCGCTGGCAGGCCAAGGCGCGCCAGCAGCAGCCGGCGAAGGGGCCGTGGCCGCAGCCGGCCAGGGACGCCGCACGCCGGCTGGTGATCAAGCACGCGTTGGCGAAGCCGGCGTGGGGTCACCGGAAGATCTGGGCGATGACCCGGCACGACGGGCACAAGGTGTCGCAGGCGACCGTGCTGCGGTTGCTGCGTGACGACGGGCTGATCCTGCCGTCGGAGTATCAGAAGCAGCTCCGCGAGCTGGCGAAGGATCGCAAGGCCGCGTTCGCGAAGAACCCGACGGGCCCGAACCAGGTCTGGCAGTTGGACTTCAGCGAGTTCGAGACCACGCAGGGCGGTACCTGGCGGATCGCGGGGTGCCGGGACTGGTTCTCGAAGGTCGAGCACCCATTCCACGTCTCGCCGACCGCGAACCAGTACGACGCGATCGCCGCGATCGAGCTCGCCCTCGCGGACTACGAGGCGATGTTTGGGCACCCGCTCGTCGACGAGTGTCAGGTCGACGAGCAGACGGGTGAGCTGCTGCCGGTCGTCACGATTGTCACCGACAACGGCGGCCCCTTCCGATCGCTGAACTTCGAGCTGTTCATCATGCGCCACCCCGAGCTGAAGCATGTCCAGACCCGGGTCAAGAGCCCCGGGCAGAACGGGTCACGCGAACGCGGGTTCGGGACCCTGAAGTACGAGCGGCTGTTCCTCGACGAGATCCCCGACGCGTTGACGCTGATCGAGCGGGCCGAGGACTACCGGGTCGAGTACAACACCGAGCGCCCACACGAAGAGATCGCATGAAACCGGCCGATAGAGGTGCACCTGGGCCTGGCCGACCCCACCATCGCCACCCTTGAGAGAGAAGAAATCCTGCCAACTACTTGACGCGGGACAGCACGAGACACTCGAAATCAACGACATCCCCGCCGCGAGTTAGCAACCCCGACTGGCACCAAATTCGTGGGGCAGGTCAATCTGTCACCTACTCGTGCAGCAGTCCCCATGTCGTATACCTATCTCTGATAGGACAGTGCTGCGCGTTGAATTTCAACTCGCGACCGCGTACTAGAGCTACAGGGAGTTTCATGAAGCTTTCGGTCATCGGTTGCGGCTACCTGGGGGCTGTACATGCTGCGGCTATGGCATCGATCGGGCATGAGGCGGTCGGCATCGACGTCGATCAGCGCAAGATCGACGCGTTGTCGAGGGGTGAGGCGCCGTTCTTCGAGCCGGGGCTGCAGGAGATCCTGACCGCGGGTATCGCGTCGGGCAACCTCTCGTTCACGACCGATATGGCTGCAGCACAGGGCGCGAAGGTGCACTTCGTGGGCGTCGGCACCCCGCAGCAGAAGGACGGCTACGCGGCAGACCTCACCTACGTCAACGCCGCCGTCGATGGCCTGCTGCCGTACCTGTCCGAGGGCGACATCGTCGCCGGCAAGTCGACCGTTCCCGTGGGAACCGCCGCCAGCCTCGCGCCACGCGTTTCGCAGACGGGTGCGACTCTGGCGTGGAACCCAGAGTTCCTCCGCGAAGGCTTCGCCGTGCAAGACACCGTCGACCCCGACCGACTCGTCGCTGGTGTCCCCGCGGGTGAAGAAGGCGAACACGCCGCATCCGTTCTTCGCGAGGTGTATCACCCCTCGGTCGCCAAGGGCACGCCCTTCATCGTCACCGACTACGCGACCGCCGAGCTCGTCAAGGTGTCGGCCAACGCATTCCTCGCGACGAAGATCAGCTTCATCAACGCCGTGGCTGAGATCGCTGAGGTCACCGGCGCCGATGTCACGCAGCTGGCAGACGCCATCGGCCACGACGCCCGCATCGGCCGTCGGTTCCTCGGCGCTGGGATCGGATTCGGCGGCGGTTGCCTCCCCAAGGACATCCGCGCGTTCAGCGCACGAGCTGAGGAGCTCGGCCGCGGCGAGTCCGTCGCGTTTCTCCGCCAGGTCGACGAGATCAACCTCCGCCGCCGTGAGCGCGCTGTGCAGCTCGTCGTCGAGGGCCTCGGCGGCTCCGTCTTCAAGAAGAACGTCACCGTGCTCGGCGCCGCGTTCAAGCCGCACTCCGACGACATCCGCGACTCGCCCGCCCTCGACGTCGCCGTGCGCCTGTACGGCCTCGGCGCCTGGGTGACGGTGACCGACCCGGCGGCGATCGAGAACGCCCGTCGTGTGCACCCGCAGCTGAACTACGTCGAGGACCGCGACGAGGCCCTGCGCGGCGCCGACGCGGTCATCATGGTGACCGAGTGGGACGAGTACCGTCGCGAACTCGACCCCGAGCACGCGTCGACTCTGGCCGCGGGGCGGGTCATTGTGGACGGCCGCAACGGGCTCGATGCGGCCGCCTGGCGCGCGGCCGGGTGGACGTACCTGGGGATGGGGCGACCGTAGGGAGGGCCTCTCGAGCGCGCCGCGCCGACATTCGTCCGGGTGCTCGCCTCCCTTCAGCAACGAGCGCACATCGAGGAAACGCGACGTTCACGATGGCTTCGTAAGGTGACTGCATGAACGCGGCGTCGGTCACGCAACCGTCTGAGACGAGACGCCGAAGCCGCCGGTCATGGCTTATTCGGCTGAGACGGACGGTCCTGCTCGTCGGCACGGCACTTGCCGTCGCCATCGGTGGAATGGTGGTCGTCTACTGCTTCCCGCCGTCGGGAGACCCGACGGACGCCGACCTCGTGTACGTCATCGGACCGGCCACCGACGCGCGAATGAATGAGGCCGAAACGATCACCCGCTCCACGGGCCGCGACGATCTCCTCATCTCCGTCTCAGCCGGTAACACCCCCACCTTCGCTGCTGCGCAGATGCCGGCCTGTTCAGAGCCTCACGTCACGTGTGAGAGTCCGCTACCCTTCACCACGAAGGGCGAGGCGCTCCTGCTGAACGAGTATGCGAAGACGCACGACGTGCATAGGGTCGTCGTCCTGACCTTCACGCCACACGTTGCGCGAACGCGCTACATCTTCGCCAGGTGCTCCCCTGACATCGACGTGCAGGTGATCCCCGTCGACGAGCATCTTCGCTTCGGTGACTGGGTCCATCAGTTCGCCTACCAGACCGGCGCCTTCGTCAAGGCGATCGCGACCCCCTGCGCCAGCGATGATGAGTGACTGCCCCTACGGCACGACGAGATTGACTCGAGAGTCGGGGTCACCATCCACCACGACCCAGGCTTCCGTCGTTCCCTCGGGCAATACTGCGGTGACGGAACGGGCGACCGCATCCATGTGCCGCTTCGAGGTCACCGCGATCTGTAGCCGAGAGCCCGACTCCCACACGTACGCGATGCGCTCCAAGTCGTGGGCATCGAGCCGATCGACGAGGTCGCGGGCACGGACGCCGTCCGACTCGCCGAGCCGAATGAGCTCGCTCGCGAACGCCAGCCGAGGCTCGGCCTCGGGCAGAAGGACGCGGGCGCGCTCTGCAGCGCGCGCATAGTCGGCCTCCTGCGCCAGCGTCATGACGAGCACATCGTCGCGCAGCCTCATCCCCGTCAGCGGCACCTCCGCGACGAGGGCATCCCAGGCGGCGAGCGCGCCCGCGACGCGCTGCGGCGCATCCCCGACATCCACGACGCGATCCTCGGTGCGAACGAACAGCTCCACACGAGCCTCGGGCGGAGCCGTCGCCGTCAGTTCAGGAAGATCACGGATCAGCTCGACCGCTGCGCCCACGTCAGCACTGACGAGGGCGATGAACGACTCCGCGATCTCCGCCGACATCACGCGCTCATCGGCGCGGAGAGCGAGCGCCGTTCCCACGGCGGCCGCATCGGTCTCGAGGTGCCCGGTGATGATCAGCTCGACATCGTCCGCGAGCAGCGACACCAGCCCCCGCATCCGCTCGCCGTTCTCCCGCGTGTACGAGCTCAACCGGTCGACGAGCGCCGACACCTCATGATCGGTGAGCCCCTCGCGCGCCACGACCTGCCCGCTCACACCGCCGGTGAACGGCTGATTGTCGTGACTGGTGAGCTCCAGCGAGGCCACCGCCGGATCGTCGCCGAACTCCGCCGCGAACGCTCCCGCCTCGCCGTCGCCCGTGCAACCCGACACCAGCACCGCCGTGAGCGCGAGAGCCGCCGCGACAGCGAACATCGGCTGACTCATCGATGCCGCACCGCGCCGTCGCCTCACACCGACTCACTTTATGCCCCACCATCGGCCAGTCTTTCGAGGGCCGTCAGCTGTCCCGGCCGATGTCCGAGGTGCATGCGATGCTCATCTCAGGTCGGAAGCAGCTGCCTCCGGCCAGAGAACTGCCACCCGGGTTCGATGTCTGAGGTCGATGGCAGACTCTCTACAGGTTGAAGATCACCTGGTCTTCGACTGTTGTTCCCGCCGAGTGCCCCGGCATCACAGGTCGCGCGCGAGCGCGTCCGAACCAGGGATGGCACTCATGGCACGCGACGAGGTGATCGGCTTCAGCGACGCGCAGAATGCGCGGTTCGCCGAGGTCGTGCGCGCCGTCGAAACAGCGGATGCGGCCCTCGTCGCAGCCCAGGCCCGCATGACACGCGCCCTCGCCGACGCACGAGAACTGGCGCGCGAGGTCGCGGCATCCTCACCCGCACAGGTGCGCGCCCGCGACATGGCCGAGCGCGCCATCTCGTCCGAGATCGGTGCCGCATTGCGCCTCTCCGACCGTGCCGTCCAGCGGCGCATGGATGCGGCCGCCGAGCTCGCCTCCGACTACCCGCGCACCCTCGCCGCGCTCGAGGCCGGTCCCATCAACGCCGGGCACGTACGCGTCATCACGGATGCGGGCAGCATCCTCCCCACCGAGACCCGCGCGGTCTTCGAGACCCACGCGCTCGCCCGCTGCGAAGCGCAGACTCCAGGGAGGGCGAAGCGCGCCATCGAGATGCTCGCCCAGCGCCTGCATCCCCGCTCCTTCACCGAGCGACACCTCGAAGCGCGGGAGAGACGCGGGGTGTCGATCACCCCTCTCGGCGAGGGCATGAGCCACCTCGGCATCGATGCCCCCACCGTGCTCGTCGACGCCGCCTACGACCGCGCCACCCGCATGGCCCGCGCGCTGCTCGACCTCCGCGCACAAGCAGCAGCGCGGGTACGCGACGCGCGCGCCTCGGGACGCGAACCAGACCCCGCCGACCTCACCCTCACCTCCGACACACGCACCACCGATCAGCTGCGCGCCGACCTCATGGCCGACCTCCTTCTCACCGGCAACCCCGGAGCGGATGCGGCTCTCCCCGGCGACGGCGCGGGAACACTGGGCGCGATCCGCGCCCAGATCCAGGTCGTCGTGCCCGCCCTCTCACTCATCGGCGCCGCCCACGACGCCGCCGACCTCGCCGGGCGCTCCCCGATCGACGCCGACACCGCCAGGCGCCTGTCCGGCGGCAACACCGAGTGGCGCCGCATCCTCACCGACCCGATCGACGGTCGGGTGCTCGCCAGCGATCGGCGCCTCGCCCCGCCGGATCTCCGCCGATGGGTGCAGGCGCGAGACCAGCACTGCCGTTTCCCCGGCTGCACCACCCCGGCGATCCGATGCGAGATCGACCACGTCGTCGACTGGGCGAAGGGCGGCCCCACGGCCGCCGACAACCTGCAGGCACTCTGCCAGCGCCACCACTCGATGAAGCAGTTCACGGCCTGGAGAGTCTCGCTGCTCGATCACGGCGTGATCTCGTGGACCTCCCCGCTCGGACACACCTACACCGACCACGCCTCGCCCCCGGTCGTCTTCTTCAGCGAAGACCCGCTCCCGGGCGGAGTCTCTCTCGGGGTCGCCGACCATCGGCATCCGACTGGAGATGCCGCGTTCTCGAGCGAACCCGACGACCCACCACCCTGGGAGGACTCTGCCCACAGGCCGCCCCGGCCCGCGACTCCGCCGCCGAGGCCGGCGCCGCAGCCGCCTTGCGACCCACCGACCTGACTCGACAATCACTGCCGCGGCCCGTTCGCTCATACGCACACGCTCGTACCGCGATGCCGCATCGATGTGGCTCGGAGCCGGGCCCCCGTCGCGCCGCACCCCGGGCACACCCCGACCCTCAGCCTCGCGCCTCACCCAGACGCCAATATGCCGAGAAGACGATGCGCTCCTTCGCGACGCCACGTTCGATGAGATGACGACGGATCTCCTGCACGCCCCAACGCTCCCCACACACCCACACCTCATCGACCGCCGCGGATACCGCCGCCCGCCGTACGGCGCCGAACAACTCGACACCCGGGCGAGCACCGGCACGCTCCACCCACGTCACCCGACCTGAGAGCTCCTGCCGCTCGCCGGCATCGGCGACCTCGACGAAGGCCTGCGTCTCAGCGGCTCCGCCCTCCTCGAGGATGCGGGCGATCGCGGGCAGGGCCGACTCATCTCCGACGACGACGCGTGTACGGGCATCCGGCGACGGTGTGTACAGCGCCGTACCCTCACGAACGCCGAGCACCGCCCCCACGACCGCGCGACGGGCGAAGCGCGTACCCGGCCCTTCGTCGCCGTGAACGACCACGTCGACATCGATCTCGCGCAGCCGCGCACGGTGGGCCGCACCTTCACCCTCTACTGCCCGCGCGGCTACGAGACCGACGCGCTCAACATCTTCACGCCCGACCTCATGGCGCTCATGATCGATCTCGCATCCGACTGCGAGGCGGAGCTGCTCGACGGCGGGCTCGTGCTCTACAGCGGACGCCCCTGGCGGCTCTGCACGCCGCGCGGCTTCACGCGGCTCATCTCGCTCGTCGACCTCGTCGGACGCAAGATGCGCGACCGTACCGAGCCTTATCGCGACGACCACGCGGATGCGGGGACCGCCATCGCGATCCCCGGTCGTCGCCTCCGCGCCCGCCCCTCCTGGGGAGCCGTCGCCTCGACGATCGTGCCCGCCGCGTTCATCGCGCTCGGGCTCGTATCGATGGTGTTCGATCGTCCCTTTGTCGAGTTGACGTTGGTCGCTTGCTGACGATGAAGCCCGGCTTCGGCGCACCTGACGAAGGCCCCTTCGCTGAGGCGCGGAGAATGAGAGGCTTCATACTCGAATGGTGCAGACCCAGCTCCCAAGTACCCACCTGACCATCACGCCGAAAGTGCTCTACTTCGGCACCCCCGTCGTCGTCATCTCATCGTTGAACCCTGACGGCACGACGAACCTCGCCCCTGTTTCGTCGTACTGGGCGCTTGGGGACTTGCTCGTGATCGGGCTCGGGTCGACGGGCCAGACAGTGGGCAATATCAGGCGCAACGGCGAGCTCGTCGTCAATCTCTGTGACGAAACCCACTGGCGCGCGGTCGAATCCCTCGCGCTGCTCACCGGAGCCTCGCCTGTTCCCGCCGACAAGCCTGCGGGCTGCCGGTTCGAACCGGACAAGTTCGCTGTCGCTGGCTGGTCACGCCTCGCTTCGACAACCACGACTCCTGAACGCATCCTCGAGGCCGGCGCCCACATCGAAGCTCGTGCGACCGCACTCCATGAGGAAGAGGGCGACTACGTCGTCGTCCACGCTCGCGCGACGGCGGTCCACGCTGCCCCAGAGATGGTGGTGGCCGGCACTTCGCACATCAACCCATCGATCTGGCGCCCCCTCATCTATAGTTTCCGGCACTACTTCGGTCTCGGTCCTCGTCGCGGAATCGCTGCTCGCGCAGACCTTCAACACTGACGGCTGGCAGTCAAGACCACCCGAGGTACGGGTTGGAGTCGGGATCGAGCAGGTCCTCGAGCGGGTGCGAGTCGGTGTGCACGGCCTGTTGGAGGAGTCGGTAGAACAAGCAGGCCGCGGCTGGTCGCGTTGCGCCGGTTGAAGCGGAACGCGAACTCGTCGAGGTAGTACGGCCGCTGGTGTTCGGCGACGCCGTAGCGCAGGGTGCCGGTCAGCCACCGCTTGAGCAGTGACGCGGTCAGATGCACGCCGGGCAGCACGGCGGCCGGGTCGGGGGCGGTGTACCCGGTGGCGTACTCGTGCGTGTACCCGAGCTCGGACAGCCTGCGCATCATACGGGCGCCGTCGATATGGATCGTCGAGCCTGGCACGACGCTGTTGGTTGCGAACGCGACCAGGCCCAGCGTGTTCGGCCGGTCCGCCAGGCCGAGGCGGATCCGGCCGAGCTTGCGTCCCGGGCCGGGCTTTTCGACTGCGACCATCACGGTCGCTTTCGTCGTCGACGCGCCGGAGCGGCCGATGCTGACGCCGCCGACGAAGGTCTCGTCGACCTCGACGACGCCGTCACCGACGTCCGCCGCCCACACGCCCGACACATCCACAAACCGGCGCCCGCAGCCCAGAACTCCCGGCCCTCGCAGCCGGGACAGACAAACCCGTCCGGCCAGCGCAACTGCGCCAGGTACTCGAGACATGCGGCATCGTCGAGGAACCACTCGAGCAGCTCCTTGAACGTCCCCGGGTAATTGACCCCGCGGATCTAGAATCTTTGTTCTATACCTCGCGCCCACAATGCGGTAGAATACGAACATGTCTTCGAACGAGTATCGCCCCGTCGGGTTCTCCGACGCGGATGCGGCGACGCTCGCCGAGATCGCCGCGGCGGTCGAGAAGACGCAGGCCGATCTCGCCGCCCTCCAGGCACGCATGACCCGCGAGCTCGCACGGGCAGAAGAGCTGGCCTGCCGCCAGTCCTCCGGCGCGACGCGCAGCGCCGCCGCCAGCGACATGGCGCACCGCGCCATCGCCTCCGAACTCGCCACCCCTCTTCGCATCGCCGACCGCACCATGCAGCGACGCATGACGCAGGCCGCCGAGATCGCGCACGAGTATCCCGCCACGCTCGACTCGCTCGCCGCCGGCCGCATCACCATGGGTCACGTCTACGCCATCGCCGAGGCGGGCGCGCATCTCCCTCATGAGGCGCGCGCCGAGTTCGAGGCGGCCGCGCTCCGCAAGAGCGAGAACGACACCGTCGGCCGCGTGCGCCCCGCCCTGCGCATGCTCGCCGAGCGCCTCCACCCGCGCACGCTCACCGAACGCCACATCGACGCGCGCGAAACGCGAAGCGTCACCCTCAACCCGCTCGACGACGGCATGTGCGAGCTCACGGCGACGCTCCCCCTCATCCTCGGCGAGGGCATCCACAACCGACTCACCCAGCAGGGCACAGCCCTCCAAGACGAGCGGATGCGGGCGGTCGAGCGCCTCCGCGAGGCGCGCGCGGCGAGCCTGCCCGCATCCGAGGCCGACGAGGTCCTCGCCTCCGACGGCCGCACGATCGACCAGCTGCGCGCCGACATCTTCGCCGACATGCTCCTCACCGCTCAGCCCAGCGCCGACCCCACGCGCACCGACGACCGCCCCGGCGCGCTCGGCGCGATCCGCGCGCACGTGCAGGTCGTCGTGCCGGTGCTCGCGATCGCGGGCACGCACGAATACCCCGCCGATCTCGCCGGTCGCAGCCCCATCGACGCCGAGACCGCCCGACAGCTGGTCGGCGCCGAGTCGGGCTGGGATCGCCTCCTGACCCACCCCGTCAGCGGTGAGATCCTCGCGACCGATCGCTACCAGCCCACCCCCGACATCCGCCGCCGGCTGCGCGCCCGCGACGCGCACTGCCGTTTTCCCGGATGCCGGGTGCCCGCCCTCCGCTGCGAGCACGACCACACCGTCGACTTCGCCCTCGGCGGCAAAACCCGGCTCGACAACCTCGCGGGGCTGTGCCAGCGGCACCATTCGATGAAGCAGTTCACCGCGTGGAAGGTCACGCAGATCGGTGACGGCATCCTCGCCTGGACCTCACCGCTCGGGCGCCCCTACCTCGATCACCCGCCCGCGCCGACGGTGCACTTTGTGCCCGATGAGATCCCGCTCGGCGTCCCCTCACGCTACGACGATGACGACGATCCGCCTCCCTGGGAGAACTGCGCCTGACGGCAGGCGGCGGGTGGATCGCCACACTTCTTGATCGCGGGAAACTGCGCAATTTCCCGCGCCATCCACCGGCGAGGCGCCCGCCACCCGGCCGCCGGCGACCCCTCCCGGCGCGCCGTCCAGGAGCCTCCCCGCAGCCCTCCCCGCGCCACCAGCTTGCGCCCCGGCTCTCTCGGCGCCACCAGCTTGCGCCTCGGCTCCTCCCGGTGCCCCGCCGCGCGAGCCTCCCGGTACCCCGCCCAACGAGCCTGCCCGCCCCCTGCAAACCCACCGATCCCCCATCAACCTTCAGTAAGGCGTAAGGTTGAGGGTATGGAGACCTTCCTACTCCGCCTCGACCGCCTCGCCGGCGGCCGCATGGCGAGCTACCGCGTCGAGCGCTCCGACGACCCCCGCGTGAGCCGGGCGTTCCGGGCGATCACGATCCTGCTCGTCGCCTGCTTCCTGCTCGGCATCGCCACCATCGTCACGTCGGCCTGGCTCACCGCATCCGGCGAGGACGTCGGCTTCGCCGTCTGGATGCGGTGCCTTGTCGTCCTCGGCATCACCACGACCCTCTTCTACTTCCTCTGGCGAGCGCGCGCAGGCTGGTACTGGGCGATCCGTCGGCTGCAGCTGTTCAGCCGCATCTTCCCGATCGTCGCGCTCGTCCTCGCGGCGATCCCGGGGCTGTACCCCTGGTGGGTCATCAGCGAGCAGATCGTGTTCGCCATCCTGCTGATCGGCGTCTCGGACTACCTGCAGTCCGACTACCTCCGCGCCGCCTACCCGAAGCCGCAGCGCCCCTAGCTAGCGCAGGAGCGGGGCGGCGCGTCTGCTGTGGCGCTCGCGCTCCGGCAATGGCATGGTGATCTCCTAGCGAGTGATCCAGGAGCAGCAATGGCGTTGTTCGAGATGGAGGCGAGCCCGAAGGGCCGCATGCGGGTCTTCCTGCGCGCGCAGCTCCCTTTCGCCCTCGGCGTCATCTACATCGCCGCGTTGACAACGCTCGTCGAGCCCGAGAGGTGGGAGGCGTGGCCGATGATCGTGGGCGTGGTGCTCACCGCCGTCGCCACTGCCGGAGCCATCGCCGTGCCGTGGGAGAAGCTGCACCGCTCCTGGATGATCCTCATCGCGGCGGTCGACATCATCGCCGTCGCCTTCTTCCGCGCGGAGATCGGGGCCAGCGTCGCCGCCGTCACGATCCTGTCGCTGTTCCCGATCCTCTGGCTCGCCTACGGCTTCCGCTGGTACGGCATGATCGTCGGCGTCGTCGGCGCCGCGTTCATCACCTCGTTCCGCTTCTTCTACACCTCGGATTGGCCCGACACCGCGGTCGAGTGGGCCAACGTCGTCTCGTTCCCGATCCTCATCATCGGCGTCGCGATCATCGTGTTCGTCGCCGCGGGCAACCTGCGCCGTAACGGCGTGCGCCTCGCCGCCGCATCCCGCGCGCAGGCCGAAGCGCTGCGCGACGCGAGGGATGCCGAGGCGATCGCCCTCGGCATCCTCAACACCGTCACCGCAGGCGTCGCCTTCTTCGACGCCGAGGGCCGACTCGACGTCGCGAACACCACCGCACGGCAGATGAGCGTCGACGCCGGATTCCGCCTCGACATCCCGCCCTACAGCGGCGAAAACTCCTTCGCCGCGGACCGCGTGACCCGCATCCCGGACGACGAGCAGATCATCCCCAGAGCCCTACGCGGGGAGGCGATCGAAGACCACCTCGAGTGGATCGGCCCGCCCGACTCGCAGATCGCCATCATCGCCTCGTCCGGCCAGGTGCACCGCGACGACGGCGAGCTGCTCGGAACCGTCATCGTCGCCTACGACGTGACCGAGCTGGCGGATGCGATCGAGGTGCGCGAGCAGTTCCTGCGCACGGTGTCGCACGAACTGCGCACCCCCATCACGAGCATCACCGGGTTCCTCGACCTGATCGACGAGGCCGTCGACCCCGCCGACACGAAGGTGCACGGCTACATCGACATCGTCACCCGCAAGACCAACGATCTGTTCGACCGCGTGCGAGACCTCCTCGCCGCGAACGACGGCAACAAGATCCTCGACTGGACCGAGACCGACGCCGCACGCATCTCCCGGGCAGCCGCCGCGCGCGTCGCCGCCCTCGCGGAGGCACAGGGCGTGCGCATCGAGCTCACCGGACCCGAGGCCCTCCCCGTGCACGCCGACGAAGAGCATCTCACGATCGCCGTCGCCGAGCTGCTGACGAACGCGATCAAATTCGGTGATGCGGATGCGGCCGTCATCCTCCGCTGCGGCGTCGTGAAGGGTCGCGTGATGCTCGCCGTCACCAACAGCGGCCAGGGACTCACCCTGTCCGAACAACGCCGCGCCTTCGACCGCTTCTACCGTGCGCCCTACGCCCGCGCACAGGCGATCCAGGGCTTCGGCCTCGGCCTCACCAACGCGCGCGCCATCGTCGCGGCGCACGGCGGCCACATCCACATCGAGAGCGAGCCCGGCGTACGCACGACGTTCACCCTCGACATCCCGCAGCATCCGTACCCCGTCAGCCACCCCTGAGCCGTACCCCGCCGCCCCGTCGCCTGCAGCCTGCCTCAGCCCGAACTCCTGCAATCCGCCGCATCCCGCCCCCGAACCGGCCCGCACCCCTCGTTCTGCAGGAGTTCGGGCACGACTCAGCCACATCCGGCCCCACCACCCGCGCCCGCATCCGCACCGGGCGCGCTGGCTGAGTTGCGCAGCCCACCCGAAGCACACCTCAGCGCAGCTACTGCGCACGGCGCACGGCGCACGACCCACGGCCCGGCCCACCGCCTACGGCCCGCGACCCACAGCCCGCCGCCCACGACCCACAGCCCGCCGCCCGCCCGAACTCCTGCGATCCGCCGCATCCCGCCGCCGAACCGGCCCGCACATCCCGTTTTGCAGGAGTTCGGGCACGCCTCAGCCACATCCGGCCCCACCACCCGCGCCCGCATCCGCACCAGGCGGGCTGGCTGAGTTGCGCACCCCACCCGAAGCCCGCACCTCAGCGCGTACGGACGACGACCCCTGCGCCGCTCACGCGCCCGCGGCGCCGCCGTCCTTCGCCGCCCGACGGCGCCGGATCTCCGCCTCCAGGGCAGCCGCGCGCTCCTCGCGCTCGAGGTCGGCGAGCTGCTGCTCCGTCGTGCGCGTGTCGCGCGGCCGCGGGGCCGGGGCGGGCGCGGCCTCGTCTTTCGACCAGCGGCGCGGGTCACCGAAGCTCATGGCCTCGCGCCCGCCGCTCCATTCGCGACCGAGCGTGAACCAGAGGATGGAGCCGACGAGCGGCAGCAGCACGATGAAGAAGATCCACGCGACCTTCGGCAGGAACCGGATCTGATCGTCTCGGCGCGTGATGGCGTCGATGAGCGCGACCACCATGACGGCAAAGAGGAGCAGCGCGAGGAACGGCATGCATCCAACGTGCCGCAGCAAGCCGCCGAGCGCAACGGTCGCGCACTCACTCCCTCCTCCTCTTCGTCGGAGAAAGCACGCGTTGTCGGAGGATTCGGCACGGATCGTCCGACAAACGCGCGAATCTCCGACCGGCGGATGCGCGCAGCCCGCACCCTGCCCTTTCGTTGACACTGACCACGTCGCCCTCGCTCAGCGACCCCGTGCACGACCGGCGACGCGCAGGGGTGAACCACCTCGCCTTCGCCGTCGACGAGGCTGCCGAGGTCGACGCCACCATGGCGGATGCGGAGTCACACGGCTGGCGTCCCGTGTACCACGACCGCTATCCGCACGCCGGCGGTCCCGATCACTACGCGGGCTGGCTGGAGAACTCTGCGGGCTTCAAAGCGGAGATCGTCGCCGACCTCAGTCCTGCTCCTGCTGCATGACGCGCGCGTGCGCGGTCTTCCCGCGCGCGACCTCGCGATCGTCGCGGCGCAGCACGCCGACGAACTCGACGAACCGCGCCGAGAACGCGCGGAACGCCGTGGACAGACTCGTCGGGCGAGGCTCAGGCGTCTCGGCCTCCGCATCCGACATGAGGTTGAGCTCACCGTCGGTGTCACGCGGCGTGCGGGCGAAAGCGACGCACAGGCGAGCGACCCCTTCGGCGTGCCCGTGCATGACCGAGTGCGCCGCACCGCCGATCTCCCAGGTCGACGCGAACGGGATCTCGCGCGCTGCGCGTTCGACCCAGGCGCGCGGCACCAAGGCATCGTGCTCGCCGCGGATGACGAGCGTGTGGGCGCGGATGTCGGCGAAGAGCTCCTCGATCGGAAACCTCATCATCTCCGGCAGCACCCGCAGGAACCATCGCGGTCCGCACAGCAGGTAGGCGCCCACCGCCAGCACCTTGATCTTGAGCGGTTCGTGCCATGTCGACCGAAGAAACCGCAGCGCGAGGCTCGGCAGCCGGCGCGCGGCGGGGTCGACGACCGGGCCGATCAGCATGAGCGTCGAGATCTCCGGCCACCGCCGCGCGACCTCGCTCACGACCTGCGTGCCCATCGAGTGTCCGACGAGCACGGGGTCCTTGAGAGCGAGCTCGTCAAGCACCGCCTCCACCGCGTCCGCGTACTGCGCGATCGACATGGCGAACTCCGGATGTGGCACGCCGCCGAACCCGGGCAGGTCGAGCGCGTGCACCGCGCCGAACTCGTTCAGCTGCGGAGCGAGGCGCTCGAAGTAGGTCGCCGCGACGCCGATCCCCGCGACGAGCACGAAGGAGCGCTCCCCCTCCGCCCTGATGGAGGAGACGCGTGTATAGGCCGTGCCGCAGGCGACGCGGCGCACCTCGACGACGAGTGCGGACGCTGCCGTCACGGCGAGGACACGAACATCGAGCCGATGAAGAACAGGAGCGCGAGAGCCGCTACGGCGTTGCCGACCACCACGAGGAACGCCAACATCGCAAGCCCGCCGACATCGCAAGCCCCGCCGACCTCGCGCGACGCGAACGCACGGCCTGCCGCCATCCGCAGTCCGGCTCGACACAGGAGGAGGTGACGACGCTCATACCGATCGAGGCTATCGGGCCGCGCGGCGGGCACGCAGACGTTGCACGAGAAGCATGATCGTCATCAGCAACGCGAACAGCGGCAGCCCCACGGCTCCGAGCGCGAGGAGCGTTCCGGTGCGATAGTCGACGTTGCCCATCCGCCCGAGGCCCACGCCACCACCGCCGGCGGTCACGTCGCCGGCCAGCAGGAACTCTCCGTCATACGTGTCGATCCGCGACGAACACGTGACGGATGCGGCGGCGCCGCCCGCATCCGCGATACTCAGCACGGGCGAGAAGCCGTCGCCGTGGGTCATCCACCACAGCGTGTCGTCCCACCCCGGCGACGGTACCGACAAGGTGTCGAGGGAACTCCCGTCGACGGTCTCGGCCCGGCACTCGACGAGCCCCAGCAGCGGCGCGGCGCCCGACGCCCACACCCCCGTCACCCCCTCCGCGGGAAGCTCCACCGTCTGTCCCAGCGGCACCGGCTGCGCCGCGGCGACCGACTGCGACACCGGCACCGCCCACACGGCCCAGATGAGTGTGCTCGCCACGACGCACACCCCCACCAGCACCCACAGCAGCTGGGTCCTGTGCCGCATCCGCATCCGCGTCTCCTGCGCCCGGAACGCTTCGTCGGCGGCGCGCGGATCGGTCACGCGTCGAGTGTACGGATGCGGCATCGGCCGCCGCTTCGCCCGTGGCACACCGCACCCTCTCGTGACGAGGGAGAATCCGATAGCGGCGACGAATCGCAGCGCCCGCCTCACCTAGGCTGGGGCGCATGAGCGAGCCGCCATCCCCCACCGCCGCCGCCATCGGCCGCGCCGTGCGTGAGGAGCGCACGCGCCGTCAGCTCTCGACGCGCGCGCTGGCGGCGGCGGCCGGGGTCTCGCAGCCGTTCCTGACCAACGTCGAGAACGGCAGGGTCATGCCCAGCATCGCCTCGCTCTACAGTCTCGCCGGAGCCCTCGGCGTCTCGGCCGCGGCGCTGCTGCCCGAGCAGCCCATCCGACTCGAGGTCGTCCGCGCCGGCGGCGGCTCCCGCATCCCGATGCACGGCAGGGACAGAAGCAGCGACGGGAACCGGGATCGCGGCGAGAGCGCGGAGACCTACACGCAACTGATCGCCGGCGCGCGCGGACGCCAGCTCGGCGCATACCGGTTCGAGCTCGCCCCCGGCTACGAAGACGAGACCTACGCCCACGACGGCGAAGACATCGTGCACCTGCTCTCCGGCTCCCTGATCTACCGCTACGCCGACCACGACGACGTCGAGCTGCATCCCGGCGACACCCTCTGGGTCGACGCGAACAGCGCGCACTCCTGGATGGTGCCCGCCGCGCAGACCGGCACGACCGAGCTCCTGCTCATCACCGCCGCGGGCGCGACGCATCGCCACGGCGCGGATGCGGGCGCTGAGCGATAACTCACACGAATCGTTACATCGACGGCGAGCGGCGGTCACACCCGCGAAACACGCGGTTCCTAGCGTGGCCGCATGCCCACCAAACAGCTCGTCCTCGGCGCGTTCGAGGAGTTCACCCCCAACTTCATCGGCAACAGCTGGCACCACGAGCGCGGCGACACCGCCGCCTTCGCCACGCTTGAGTTCTGGACCGACATGGTCACCAAGCTGGATGCGGCGGGCTTCGACTTCTTCTTCATGGCCGAGGCCATCGGCTACCCCATGAACGACGCCGGCGAGGTGCCGGAGGCCGTCATCCGCGAGGCCGTGCAGTTCCCCGTGCACGATCCGCTCACGATCATGTCGGCGCTGGCGGCGGCGACTCCTCGCATCGGCTTCGTGGCCACCGCATCCACCACCGCGCAGCAGCCCCTGCTGAACGCGCGCACGTTCACGACGCTCGACCACCTGACTGGCGGGCGCATCGGCTGGAACATCGTCACGAGCGACAACCAGCAGGCTCTCGTGCGGCTGCTGGGCCGCACGCAGGTCACCCCGCACGACGAGCGCTACGCCGCCGCGACAGAGTTCGTCGACCTCGACCTGGAACTCTGGGAGGGCGCCTGGGAAGACGACGCCGTCCGCGCCGACAAGAAGAACAAGGTGTTCGCCGATCCGAGCAAGGTGCACCGCATCCGCCGCGACGGCACGTACTTCACCTTCGACGGTTACTTCCCCGCGACGCCGTCGCCGCAGCGTACGCCCACCTTGTTCCAAGCGGGCACCTCCGAGGCGGGTACGACCTTCGCCGCGCAGTACGCCGAGTGCGTGTTCACGCAGGACCGCAACGCCGCACGCCTCGCGGCGGGCATCGCGCGCCTGCGTCAGAAGGCCGTGGATGCGGGGCGCCCCGCCTCATCCATCAAGGTCGTCAACGGCGCGTCGTTCATCATCGCCGACACCGAGGAAGAGGCCCAGCGCCTGCGCGCCGAACTCAACACGACGGCCACCCGCGAGGCCACGGCGGCGCTCTTCCTGGGGTGGTCGGGGGTGGATCTCGCCCAGCTCGACCCCGAGGCGACCCTCGACGACGTCTCGACGGAGGTCGGCCACACGATGCTCGCGATGTGGCGCAACCCCGACGGCACGAGCCCGACGATCGGCGAGATCCTCGACTCGCTGCCCTCGACCTTCGGCGGCATGAAGTTCACCGGCACCGTCACCTCCGTCGCCGACCAGGTCGAGGCGTTCGTGGCCGAGACCGACGTCGACGGCTTCCTCGTCGAGAACTGGTACGGCGGCATCGAGGGCTACACGGAGTTCACCGACCAGCTCATGCCGGAGCTGCGCCGCCGGGGCCTGCTGCCCGAGACGCCCCGCACCGGAACGCTCCGCGAGATGCTCACCGACGCCGACGGCCCGCGCCTTCCCGACTGGCACCCGGCCGCCCGCTACCGGCGCTGACCCGCGCCGGGTTTCCCGCATCCGCCGGCCTCCCGCATCCGTTCGAGGCGTCGGAGAATACGGCGGATGTCGGAGGATTCCGCGCGCATCCTCCGACATCCGCGTGAATCTCCGACGTTCAACGGACGTCGGCCCGGGACGCTCAGGCGGGGCGGACGACGAGGGTGTGCTCGAGCGAGTCGGCGCTGACCACCGGCGGGA
Organism: Microbacteriaceae bacterium PS02066; assembly: GCA_029959545.1. GTDB lineage: Bacteria > Actinomycetota > Actinomycetes > Actinomycetales > Microbacteriaceae > Microbacterium > Microbacterium binotii. The sequence goes on from JASCPH010000034.1 coordinate 29,136, forward strand.
CGTGCTCGGGGAAGTCGGCGGCATACTTCGCCTCGTAGGCGGCGGAGACCGCATCCTGCACCGGGTCGTCGGCGGCCACGCGCTCGAACGCCACCGCGACCCGCGGGTCGTCGAGGGCCGCCACCGGATCCTGCTCGGCGCGCGCGCCGTCGGCGAGCGTGAACGCCGCCGGACGCCCCGACACCGCACGGCGGAACCACGCCGTCTTCTCGCCGTAGGCGGCGCGCACGTAGGCGGCATCGCCGACGACGACGGCCCAGATCGGGGTGGCGACGGCAGTGCCGTCGCGGCGGGGCGTGACGACGGTCACGGTGGAGGTGGCAGCGAGGTGGGCGAGCAGCGCATCCGTCATGCCCCCGAGCCTAGGGCGCGCCCGCCGCTGCCGTCCGGGCGCTGCGCAACCACCGCGACCTCACTGTCGCCATGAACAACCTCCGAGTCCCCGCCGAGATCCCGCCGAGCGTGTTCCGCGACGTCTACGTCTTCGGCGGGGCGGTACGCACCATCACCCAGGCGACGACCGGACCGGCGAGCCTCGCCATGACCTCGGCCGCACCGGATGTGGACATCCGCGCCGACATCGCCTTCGCCGCGATGGGCGCGGTGGACGCATCCGGATACTCCGCAGCCAACCTCGGCGACTCGACGATGATGGCCGCGATGGATCCAGCGCGCCGATCGCACCGCGTGCTGCCGGCTCGTCCGGTCGGAGAAAACGCCCCGCCTCGGAGGTTTCGGCCCGAATCCTCCGATCTTCGTGCGATTCTCCGACATTCGTGCGCTCCTCCGACCGGCGGATGCGGCCCAGCCGAACCACGGATGCGGCCCGCGACGCGAGCGGCTGCCGGCTCGCGGGAAGCCGACGAGCGCAAGGGGTCAGCGGGGGTCCGGAACGGACTTATGCTGAGCGCGATGTCCACAGCTCTCGTTCCCCCCGTCGAGGTCGTGATCCCCTGGCGGGACGCGCCGACTCGCCGCGCACCGTTCGCTCTCGTCCGCCGCTGGTACGAGACCCATCTGCCCGAGGCGTCGGTGCGCACGATCGACACCGACGACGACGTGTTCGTGCTCGCCGCCTGCCGCAACCTCGCGATGCGCACCTCGCATCCGGATGCGGTCGTCGTGATCGGCGACGCCGATACCCTCCCCGAGGCGGAGCCGCTGCGCGCCGCGATCTCCGCTGCCCGCACGAGCGGACGAGTGCACCTGCCGTACGACGAGTACCGCTGGCTCGGCGCGAGCGGTTCGGCCGAGTACGCGGCGGGCACACCGCTTGTCGAGTGCACCGTCGAGCAGTTCGTCGACGGAGCCTGCTCCGGCGTCTACGTGGCGACCCCGCAGACCTGGTTCGCGCACGGCGGGCAGGACGAGGCGTTCCGCGGATGGGGCTTCGAAGACGCCGCCTGGTACCTCACCCACCAGGCCGTGCTGGGCGAGCCGCCGCGCCGCCACGCCGGCCGCGTCTACGCGCTGCACCACGCGGCCGAGCAGCGCGTCGGCCCCGGGTACGAGGCCAACGAGGCCCGCATGGGTCTTTACCGAGCCGCGGCAAGCGACCCCGGCGCCATCGCGCGCCTCATCGGCATCTCCTGATCGGCACAGAGCCACCTCGCCGATCTGCACAGCGCCACCTCGCCGAGCGAGCATCCGTTCATCGAACGAGCACGCGATCGGATGCTCGCTCGGCGATCGGATGCTCGCTCGCGAAAGGGGCTCGGCACAGAGCCACCTCGCCGACCGGCACAGCGGGCTCGGCGCAGCGGGTTCAGCGCGAGCGGGTTCAGGCCATCGCGTCGAAGGCCCGGAGCGGGCCAGGACGCTCACGGCCGTCGCGCCGCATCCGGGCGCGCAGTGCGGGCGCGGCCGCATCCGGCTGCAACTGACGCGCGACGGCGTCAGCCAGCTCCCCGGCGCCCGCGCGGTTGGGATCGCACGCGATGCCCACTCCCGTGCGCTCCAGCGCCGCAGCACCCGCGAACTGATCCGTCGAGAACGGCAGCACCACCAGCGGCACGCCCTGCGCGCACGCCTCGGTGACGGAGTTGTTACCGCCGTGGGTGACGGCGACGGCCGCTGAGCCGAGCAGGCGAACCTGCGGCAGGTACTCGCGCACGAGCCACCCGGCAGGGATCTCGCCCCACATCGAGGTATCGGCGACGCCCGTCGCGATCGCGGCGCGCACGCCGAGTGCGCGCAGGGCCTCGACCACCCGCGCCAGCACATCGTCGCGCACCGAGAGGAAGCTGCCGAAGCTCACGTACACGTACGGCTCGCCCTCGTCGATCCAGCGGGAGATCGACGGCTCGACGGCCTCCTCGCGCAGCGTGGAGCCGAGGAAGGTCCCGGGATGCATCGCCCGGCCGTCGCCCGCGGCGAGCTGCTCGGGATAGTTGTAGAGCACGGTGGCGCCGTGCGACGCGAACGCGTCGGCCACGACGGGAGCCGCGGGATCGATCTCGGATGCGGCGTCGTTCCACTGCGCGGTGAAGCGCTCCGACACCTCCGCCGCCAGAACGCGCAAGGCGGCCAGGCTCTCCGGATCCGGGTCGAACGCGCGAGGCCAGAACGGCGGCACGCCGTAGAGCTCCCCCGGCACCGGTAGCGCCGTCGGGTGGCCCAGCACGACGTCCCCGTACGCGACGCCGGCGGCCTGCATCGCCATCCGCGCGCTGAACGCGAGGTGGTCGACGAGGATGCGGTCGGGCCGCACACGGTCGATGATCTCGAGCGTCTGCCGACCGCGGCCGACCGGGTCCCACATCAGATCCGTGAGCCGTTCCCGCGCCTGGTAGATGAGGGTCTCGACCATGCCCCGGCGCGTCGCGGAGAAGAACCCCTCGAGCGAGGAGGCTTCGTCCGCCTGTTGCTGCGCGGTGCGCATGACTCCCGCGTTGGCGCCCCGTCCGAGCGACAGCTGGACGTGCGCGAAACCGGCATCCGCGACGATGGGCGCCGTCGCGGGCCCCGTCGCCACGGTGACCTCGTGCCCGCGGTCCTGCCAGGCCGTCGCGAGGGTCGCGAGCGGCAGGAGGTGCGAGGCGTAGTCCGGGCTGATGACGAGCAGCCTCACGACGGCAGCACCGCCAGCCGGGCGAGGTGTGCGTCCTGCGAGGCGACGGCCTGGTACAGCGGAGCGAGCGTCGCCGCCATCGCCTGGATCGTGAATCGCTCGGCGACCATCGCGTGCGAGCGCTCGGCGACGGCATCCGGGTCGACCTTCGCGTGGGCGAGCGCATCGGTGATCGCGGCGACGAAGCGCTGGCGGTCCCAGGTCGGCGCCAGGAATCCGGTGCGACCGGGTTCGACGTAGGTGGCGGGGCCGCCCGCGTCGGGCGCCACGACGACGAGCCCCGTCGCCATCGCCTCCAGCAGGGCGATGCCGAACTCCTCCTTGATGCTCGCGCAGACGTACACGCCGTGAGGCGCTGCCAGGCCGGGGAGTCCCGCACGAGCAGCCGCCAGCCACAGCGCCGTGACGCCGTTGGGGCGGTGTCCGGGAAGAAGGAGGCCGTGCGCGGCGCGCTCGGCGGCCGGGACGATCGCGTCGATGCGCTCGAGCTGCTCCCGCTCGTCGACGGACGGATGCGCGAGGTCTCCGCCGACGATGAGCAGGTTGGTGCTCGCGGCGAGCGCGGAACCGTGCCACGCCTCGACGAGCGACGCCATGCCCTTCACGCGGTGCAGGCGCCCCACGCTGACCAGCAGCGGCAGGCCGCGGCGCTCTTCCGGCAGCTCGGCGAGCAGCCGCTCGAGTTCTTCCAGGCCCGCCGGGGCGTCGTCGTCGGCACCGCGGGCCGCGACGCGCGACACCGCGTCGTCGACGACGGCGAGGTCGACGCCCTCGGCGACCACGGTGTGCCGCTCGGCGTGCGCGGTGATGTCCACCCCGACGAGCCGCTTCATGTCGTCGGCGAGCGTCGGGCGGGGAAAGAGAACGGTGTGCTCGGCGCTCGCCGCCAGCGACTGCACGAGGCGGGCACGGAACCAGTAGTGCTCGCGCAGGTCGGCCTCGCCGAACGCCTCACGCGTGAGCTGGCCCGACTCTTCGAGAGACGTGATCACGGAGTGCGGGTCGGGAGCGAGCGTGAACACGGTGGGGATGCCGAGCTCGCGCGCGACATCCGCCGCCGCGAGACTCCCCACATCCGCCATGCGCAGGTGCAGCACGTCGACGCGGCCCGCCGCGCGCAGCACCCGGCGGATGCCGCGTCGCGCCTGGACGCGCAGCCCCCACGCGGCGGCGGAGGGAACCGGCGAGGGCGCCATCGGCACGCGTCCGAAGCGGTGCCCGCCGCGGGTGCCCGCGACGTCGAGAAGGTCGCTCGCGGCCTGGTCGATGCTGCCGCGGCCGAGGGTGATCACACGCTCCACGAGCCCGGAGTCGTCTGCGACCAGCGCGTCGCCGAGCCGCACGAGCAGCGTCGCGATGCCGCCGTTGTCCCCGGCGCCCGCCGTGGCCAGCTGCGCGTCCATGTCGGCGTGTAGGAACAACTGCGCGATCGTGCGGGGGGCATCGGCTGCATCCGACTGCGGGGGCACGAGATCCAGCAGCGCCAGCCGCGCCACCGACGCCAGCCGCCCCGTGGTCGACATGAGCTCGTCGAGCGTGCTCTCGACGCCGGGGTGACCCGGCCGCTGACCCAGCGCGGCGATCGCGGCTTCGCGCACCGCGGGGTCTTCCCGCTCGTCGCGGGCGATCGCGATCAGGGGCCTCGTCGCCAAGGGCGCGCGCACGAGACCGAGGGTCTCCACCAGACGCGCTCGGGCGGAGGGGTCGTCGATCGACACCAGCGCGGCCTCGAGCGCGACGGCCAGCACCTCGCCGGAGGGGACCGACCAGCCTTCGAGCGTGCGCTGGGCGAGCATGGCGGAGAACCCGCCGGCGGCGATCATCGCGATGAGGCGCCCGACCGCGTCGAGCCGGGGCAGCCCCTGCGACAGCGCCCATGCCGCGTGCTCACGCACGTACGCACGGCGATCCGACAGCAGCGCCGCCAGCATCCGTCCGGCTTCCTCGTCGGTCATCGCTCCCAGCGCGTGCACCGCTGCCAGCGCGCGCACGTCATCCTCGCTCGCGAGCGCCGCAGCCAGATGGCGCAGCGAGCGCACACCCGGCTCTCGACCCGCCTCGAACGCCAGTTCGTCGGCGCGGCGCAGCGCATCGACGATCGTCGGAGCGCTCTGCACCGCATCCATGGACGTCTGAATCCCCACGTCCCACTCCCCTTCACCGTCGCCGGACGGCCACGAGCGGATCGATCGTAGAGAACACGTCTGAACAGCAGGCTAGCGTTGAGCCGCACCCTTTCCCCCGCTACGATCCCGGAGCCCGCGTGAGCGTTCTTGCCATCGGCGATGTCGGCGTCGTCGACGATCTGTTCCATGTCGGCGACGAGGCGATGTTCGACGCCGCCGTGACCGAGCTCCGCGGCCGCGGTGTCGAGATGGTCGGCATCTCCTCCGCCCCCGCCGAGACGGGCGAACGGTACGGGATCGACGCCGTCGACCGCCTTGGTTTCGTAGGACTCGATCGCGACGCAGCGGCCCGCAGGGCCGAGCAGCTGGTGGATGCGGCGACAGGGGGCACCGAGCTCGCCGCCGACGACGCAGCCCGGAGTGTGCTCGACGCGCTCGGCACGGTCACCGGCGTGCTGCACACCGGCGGCGGCAATCTCGCCTCCCGTTGGCCAGTGCACATCTACGAACGCACGACGCTCACGCGGATGGCGGCCGCACGCGGGCTGCCGGTCGCCTTCAGCGGCCAGACCTTCGGACCCGACCTGACCGCAGCCGACGAGGCCCGGCTGCGTGCCGCGCTCGCCACGGCCACCCTCGTCGGCGTGCGCGAGGGCACCACCGAGGCGCTCGTGCGCTCGTGGGGGCTCGTCCCTCGGCGGCAGGTCGACGACGCCTCCTTCCTCGACGCCCCCACCGTCGCGCCCGCATCCGGACCGCTGCTCGTGAACCTGTCCGGCTGGTACGCGCATCGCCCCACGGATGCGGTCGACGCCGCCCTTGCCCACATGATCGACACGGCCGCCGAGCACACCGGCGCCCCCGTCGTCTTCCACGCGCACTTCGGTCCGCTCACCGACGGCGACGTGCGCGGAGACGTCGTGGTGCACGAACGCGTCCGCGCTCATCTGCGCAGCCGCAGCAGGTTGGAGACCACGGCGGACACGGCTCACGCGGTCTCCCTCGCGCACTCGGCGCGCCTGCTCATCAGCTCCCGCTATCACCCCGTCGTGTTCGCGGCGCCGTCCGGGGTGCCCGTACTCGCCCTCGCGGCAGACGACTACACGCGCATCAAGCTGACCGGCGCGCTCGAGCCCTGGGGCCAGAACGGTGTGATCGACATCGATGACGCCGTGGCCGCATCCGCCCTCCTGCCCGCCCTGATCTCTCGCGCCGCGCACTTCCGCGAGGCCGCGGCCGAGCGGTTCGACGCGCACCGCGCGCGGGCGTCCGAGTGGTGGGACGACGTGGCGGCGGCCCTCGGCTGAGCCCCGGGGAAACTCCAGGTGCGCCCTCTACCCTGACCGCGATGTCCCGACGTCCCTCCACCGCCCGGCGACGAGCGCCCGCGCGGCGACGCCCCGCGCATCGGCGCGCCCGGCCCGCGCGGCGCCGGGGTGCACGCGGCGGACTCATCGCCGC
>JASCPH010000035.1 GCA_029959545.1 Microbacteriaceae bacterium PS02066
TTTGTTGTATAGCCCCCCCCCCCCGCCGGGGGGCGGCGGGGCGCGCCGCGCGCCGGCCCCCCACGGGGCGCATTGCGTCCGGCCGCGACACCGGGCAGAGTGGCGAGCACCATGACACACGCGATCGTCTACTCCGAACACGGCGGCCCCGACGTTCTCACGCTCACCGACATCGATGTCCCCTCCCCGGAGGCGGGCCAGGTGGCGGTGTGGATCGAAGCGGCCGGCGTCAACCCGATCGATGCGAAGCTGCGAGCGGGTCTGCGCGGCCCCGTCCCGATGACCCATCCCCGCCGCATCGGCAGCGACGGCGCCGGCGTGGTGACGGCCGTTGGCGAAGGGGTCGACGGGTTCCGCGTCGGCGACCCCGTCGTGATCTTCTCCGCCGGCGGTCTCTACGCCGAGCAGGCGATCGTCAAAGTCGGCTCGATCCAGCCGCGACCGCCGCAGGTGGACGCGGCGACGGGAGCCGCCCTCGGCATCCCGGTCGGCACGGCGTACCAGGTGCTGCGCTCGCTCGACGTGCGTAGCGGTGACACCCTCGTCGTGCACGCGGGCTCGGGCGCCGTCGGCCAGGCCGCGGTGCAGTTCGCCGTGCTGTGGGGCGCCACGGTCGTCGCCACATCGTCGCCGTCGCGCTTCGATCGCCTGCGCGAACTCGGCGCGATCCCTGTGGCCTATGGCGAAGGGCTCGAACAGCGCCTGCGCGAGGCTGCGCCCCACGGCTACACCGCGGCGTTCGATGCGGCGGGCACGGATGAGGCGATCGCCGCCTCGCTCGCTCTCGTCGACGATCGCTCGCGCATCGCCACGATCGTACGCGGAGCGGATGCGGCGGGATTCGGCATCCGGGCGTTCTCGGGCGGCTCCCCCGAGCCGCTCACCGACCAGCAGCTCGCGTGGCGGGCCGAGGCCGTGCCGGTCGTTCTGGCGCTTCTGGCGACGGGAAACTTCTCGGTCGAGCTCGGCGCGCAGCTTCCGCTGGCCGAAGCGCCGCAGGCGCACCGTCTCATCGAGGCCCATTCGCCGGGCAAGATCACCCTGGTGCCCTGAGGTCCCCGCGTCCGTGACGCCGGATGTCGGCGTGCTGGATGCGGGCGGATCGCGGTGTGAGACTCGCCGCATGGCAACGCGCATCATCCTGAACGCCTTCGACATGACGTGCGTCAGTCACCAATCCGCGGGCACCTGGCGTCACCCCGACAGCCGGGCCACGACCTACAAGGACCTCGAGTACTGGACCGAGCTCGCGAAGCTCCTGGAACGCGGCCGGTTCGACTCGTTGTTCATCGCGGACGTGTTGGGCACGTACGACGTGTACCGGGGCTCCGCGGCCACGGCGCTCGGCGATGCCGACCAGGTACCGGTGAACGACCCGTTCCTCCAGGTGCCGGCGATGGCGCTCGTCACGGAGCATCTGGGTTTCGGCGTCACGGCGGCGCTGACGTACGAGCAGCCGTACGCGCTCGCGCGCAAGTTCTCGACCCTCGATCATCTGACCAAGGGGCGCGTCGCCTGGAACGTCGTGACGAGCTACCTGAACAGCGCCGCGATCAACCTCGGCCTGAGCAAGCAGATCGCCCACGACGACCGGTACGAGATCGCGGAGGAGTTCGTCGACGTCACCTACAAGCTCTGGGAGGGTTCTTGGGAGGAGGACGCCGTGGTGGCCGACCGGGAACGCGGGGTGTACACTGACGCGGCGAAGGTGCATCCGATCGGCCACCAGGGCGCCTACTACTCCGTCCCCGGCATCCACCTGAGCGAGCCCTCGCCGCAGCGCACTCCGGTGATCTTCCAGGCCGGCGCCTCTCCGCGCGGGCGCGCCTTCGCCGCCCGGCACGGCGAGGGTGTCTTCATCAGCCCCGCGAACCCCGCGCAGGCTCGCGAGATCGTCCGCGACATCCGCTCGCGCGCCGCGGCGGAGGGGCGTGACCCCGACGACGTGAAGACGTTCGCGCTGGTGACCGTCATCACGGCCGAGTCGGATGCGGCGGCTCATGCCAAGTACGAGGACTATCTGTCCTACGCCTCGGGTGAGGGGATGCTCGCCTTCTACGGCGGTTGGACCGGCATCGACTTCGGGCAGTGGGACCCGGATCAGCCGCTCGAAGAGGTGGAGAACGACAGCCTGCGCTCGGTGCTCTCCTCCCTAGCGAAGATCGACCCCGAACGTCGGTGGACTCCGGCCGACATCGTCGCGCAGCGTTCGATCGGCGGGATGGGGCCGGTGATCGTCGGCGGCCCCGAGACCGTCGCCGACGAGCTGGAGCGATGGGTCGACGAGGGTGAGATCGACGGCTTCAACTTCGCCTACGCGATCACACCCGGCTCCTTCGAGGATCTGGTGGAGTTCGTCGTGCCCGAGCTCCAGCGCCGCGGGCGGGCGCAGACCGAGTACGCGGGCTCGACACTGCGCGAGTCGCTCTACGGCGCCGGCCACGCGCGGGTCGCGGACACGCATCCGGCCGCGAGTTACCGCGGGGCGTTCACCGACGGCGCGAGCGCCGCGGACGGCACCCTGCCCTCGCGCATCGCCGAGCGGCTCGCCGTTCGCTGACGAGGGCACGAAGAAGGGCCCCGCCGATCGGCGAGGCCCTTCTTCAGCTGCTGCGCTCAGTTGCCGGAGCGCCGCTTGTTGTACACGTCGAAGGCGACGGCGAGAAGAAGCACGAGGCCCTTCACGGCCTGCTGCCACTCGATGCCGATACCCATGATCGACATACCGTTGTTCAGCACACCGATGATCAGACCACCGATGATCGCGCCGCCGATGGTTCCGACGCCGCCCTGCACCGCCGCTCCGCCGATGAAGGCGGCGGAGATGGCCTCGAGCTCGAAGCCGTCACCGGCCTTGGGACCTGCGAGGTTCAGGCGAGCGGTGAAGATGAGGCCGGCCAGCGCTGCGAGCAGTCCCATGTTCACGAACAGCCAGAAGTCGACCCGGCGGGTCTTGATGCCCGACAGCTCCGCCGCGTGGCGGTTGCCGCCGATCGCGTAGATGTGACGGCCGAACACGGAACGGTTCATGACGATGCCGTAGACCAGCACGAGCACGGCGAGCACGATGAGCGTGACCGGGATGCCCTTGTACGCGGCGAGGGAGTACGTGAAGAACGCGATCGCGGCGGAGATCAGCACGAGCTTCGCGATGAACCAGACGATCGGCTCGACATCCTGTCCGTACTTGCGACGTCCGGCACGGGTGCGCCACTGCTGCACGACGAGGGCGATGATGCCGACCGCGCCGATCAGCAGCGTGAACACGTCGGGGTCGCCCCCGAAGATGCCGTCGAGGAAGCCGTTGCCGAGGGCGCGGTACTCGTCGGGGAAGGAGCCGATGTTCGCGTTGCCCAGCACGACGAGCGCGAGTCCGCGGAAGATGAGCATGCCCGCGAGGGTCACGATGAAGGCGGGGATGCCGACGAAGGCGACCCAGAAGCCCTGCCACGCACCCACGAGCGCGCCGATCGCGAGCGACAGGACGATCGCGAGCCACCAGGGAAGTCCCCACTGCACCGCGAAGACGCCCGAGACCGCGCCGATGAAGGCGGCCACGGATCCGACGGACAGGTCGATGTGTCCGGCGATGATGACCATCACCATGCCGATCGCGAGGACGAGGATGTAGCCGTTCTGCACGACCAGGTTCGAGATGTTCTGCGGACGAAGCAGGATGCCGTCGGTCAGGACGGCGAACAGCACCACGACCGCGAGCAGCGCGATGAAGATGCCGTTCTTGCCCAGGTCCGTCAGCACATGCGTGATCCAGCGGGTGGCCTTGTTGTCGACCGGGTTGATCGTCGCCCCGGCAGCGGTGTCGTTGTTCGACATGTCGTTGTCTCCTGCGAGCCCCGTCAGCGGGGCTTCTCCATGGTCATGAGCTTGAGAACGGATTCGGGGCTCGCCTCGGCGATCGGCAGCTCTCCCGTGATGCGACCCTCCGACAGCGCGTAGACGCGGTCGGAGATGCCGAGCAGTTCGGGCAACTCGGACGAGATGACGATGATGCCCTTGCCGGATGCGGCGAGCTTGTTGATGATCGTGTAGATCTCGTACTTCGCCCCCACGTCGATGCCGCGGGTCGGCTCGTCGAGGATCAGCACGTCGGGATCCGAGTAGATCCACTTCGACAGCACGACCTTCTGCTGGTTGCCGCCGGAGAGCTTCCCGGTCTTGACCAGCACGCTCGGCGCCTTGATGTTCATGTCGCGGCGGTACTCGTTCGCGACGCGGTACTCCTCGTTGTCGTTGACCAGGCCCGCCTTCTCGAGCTTCTTGAGCGACGCCATGGAGACGTTGCGCTTGATGTCCTCGATGAGGTTCAGGCCGTACGTCTTGCGGTCCTCGGTCGCGTAGGCGAGGCCGTTGTCGATGGCCTCCGAGACGGTGCGCGTCTTGATCTCCTTGCCGCGCATGAACACCCGGCCCGAGATCCGCGTCCCGTAGCTGTGGCCGAACAGGCTCATCGCGAACTCGGTGCGACCGGCCCCCATGAGGCCGGCGATTCCGACGATCTCCCCCGCCCGCACCGTGATCGACACGTCATCGACGACGACGCGGGAGGTGTCGACGGGATGGTGAGCCGTCCAGTTCTCGACCCGCAGCAGCTCTTCGCCGATGTGGGGCTCGTGGTCCGGGTAGCGGTGCTCGAGGTCGCGACCCACCATGTCCTTGATGATGCGATCTTCGGTGACGTCGTTCTTCGCGATCGTCTCGATCGTCTTCCCGTCGCGGATGACGGTGACCGTGTCGGCGACCTTCTTGATCTCGTTGAGCTTGTGGCTGATGATGATCGACGTGATCCCCTGACCCTTCAGATGAAGGATCAGATCGAGCAGGTGCGCAGAATCCTCGTCGTTCAGTGCGGCGGTCGGCTCGTCGAGGATGAGCAGCTTGACCTCTTTCGAGAGCGCCTTCGCGATCTCGACGAGCTGCTGCTTGCCGACGCCGATCTGGTTGATCTTCGTCGTGGGGTTCTCCCGCAGACCGACCCGGGCGAGGAGCTTGCCCGCCTCGAAGTTCGTCGCGTTCCAGTCGATGAGACCGAGCGGGCCGCGCTGCTCGTTGTTGAGGAAGATGTTCTCGGCGATCGACAGGTACGGGCTCAGAGCCAGCTCCTGGTGGATGATCACGATGCCCTTGGCCTCGCTGTCGCGAAGGTTGCGGAACGCGACCTCCTCGCCGTTGTAGACGATCTGTCCGTCGTACGTGCCGTGGGGGTACACACCCGACAGCACCTTCATGAGCGTCGACTTACCGGCGCCGTTCTCACCGCAGATGGCGTGCACCTCACCGCGCTGAACGGCGAGATTCACGTTCGAGAGTGCCTTGACTCCCGGGAATGTCTTGGTGATCCCACGCATCTCGAGGATGTTCTGGGACATCGTTGCTCCTCTTTCCTGTCGCCGACGGGAGTGTGCCGGGCGGCACGGGGCCGCCCGGCACGGATCCTCGGGTGTCAGCCGTTGATCTCGTCTTCGGTCCAGTAGCCGCTGTCGACCAGGACCTCCTTGATGTTGTCCTTGACCACGATCTGCGACTCGAGCAGGTAGGACGGGACGACCTTCTTGCCGTTGTCGTAGTCCTCGGTGTTGTTCACCTCGGGCTCCTCGCCCTTCAGCAGAGCGGAGGCCATGTCGACCGCGACCTCGGCCAGCTTGCGGGTGTCCTTGAAGATGGTCGCGTACTGCTCACCGGCGACGATGGCCTTCACGGAGTCGATCTCGGCGTCCTGACCCGAGATGATCGGCCACTCGGCACCGACCGAGTAGCCGGCGTCGGTGAGAGCCGAGATGATGCCGCGCGAGATGCCGTCGTAGGGCGAGAGCACCGCGTTGACCTTCGAACCGTCGGAGTACGTCGAGGTGAGGATGTTCTCCATGCGCTTCTGCGCCGTCTCGCCGTCCCAGCGCAGCGTCGCCGCCTGCTGGAAGTCGGCCTGACCGCTCTTGACGACCAGGATCTTCTTGTCGATGTAGGGCTGGAGCGTGTCGATCGCGCCGTTCCAGAAGAACGTCGCGTTGTTGTCGTCGGGCGAACCGGCGAACAGCTCGATGTTGAACGGACCGGCCGGAGCCGATGCCGCGGCCTTGCCGTCGAGGTCGGTGAGACCCAGACCGTTGAGCAGCGAGTTGGCCTGCTGCACGCCGACCTTGTAGTTGTCGAACGACGCGTAGTAGTTGACGTTCTCGCTGTCGCGGATGAGGCGGTCGTACGCGATGACGGGGATGTCGCCGTCGGCGGCTTCCTGCAGGACGCTGGTGAGCGTCGTGCCGTCGATCGAGGCGATAATCAGGGCCTTGGCGCCCTTGGTGATCATGTTCTCGATCTGCGAGACCTGCGTGGGGATGTCGTCCTCTGCGTACTGCAGGTCGACGGTGTAGCCCTGGTCCTCGAGCTGCTTCTTGACGGCGTTGCCGTCCTGAATCCAACGCTCGGAGCTCTTGGTGGGCATGGCGACGCCGATGAGTCCGCCGTCTCCGCCGCTGTCCCCGCCGCTGCCGCCCGCGCTGCTGCCGCAGCCCGAGAGCATGAGCGCGCCGGCGGCAACGGTTGCCGCGGCGAACAGGAACTTGGTGCTCTTCACAGTGTGTCCTTTCGTAAGACGTCTCTGTCTGCTGTGTTCAGTTGTACGTAGGGGGAAGTCTTCAGGCGGCCGAGCGAGGCGTCGGGCGAGGGTCGCCGTGCTGGCCGTACACGAGCTGGTAGCGCTCGTAGAGGCGATCGATCGCCTGTTGCGGCAGCGGCGTGAGCGGACCGCGCTGGCCGGCGATGTGCACGGTGCGCGCGACATCTTCGAGCATGACGGCGGCCTTGACCGCATCCCGCGCCGTCGCGCCGATCGTGAACGGGCCGTGCCCCGCCATCAGCACCGCCGGCGAGCGGTGATCGGTGAGCGTGTCCACGATGCCCCGACCGATCGAGTCGTCGCCGATGATCGCGAACGGCCCGACCGGGATCGGACCGCCGAACTCGTCCGCCATCGCCGTGATGACGCACGGGATCTCTTCGCCGCGCGCGGCCCAGGCCGTCGCGTAGTCGGAGTGCGTGTGCACGATGCCGCCGACGGCCGGCATGTTCCGGTAGACGTATGCGTGCGCGGCGGTGTCGCTGGAGGGCTGACGGTCGCTGCCGGGGGTGTCGGCGACGACGGTGCCGTCGAGGTGGCAGAGGATCATGTTCTCGGGCGCCAGATCGTCGTAGGAGACCCCCGACGGCTTGATGACGAAGAGATCCGCGCCGGGCACACGCTCCGAAATGTTGCCGCCGGTCCACACGACCAGTCCGCTGCGCATGAGCTCACCGTGGAGGGCTGCGACCTCGGCGCGCACGCGAGCGATGACGACCTCGGTCTTCACCCCCGTGGCATAGCCCTCGCCTCGAGCGGCATCGATTGCGGACACGCCTCGACTCCTTCGTCTTTCGAAACCCCGTTGTGCCGATCGATGTGACCGTTCACATTGCTGCGCAAGTGTAACGCCACAGATCGGCTTCCTGTCAACCCGCTGAGAGATCTCGGGTTGGTAACGCCCATCAGATCGGGCTGACCGCCCCCGACGAATCCCGGACGATGAGCTCTGGGACGATGGCCGCGACGACCGCATCCGAGCCGTCCGCCGGGCCCAGCAGGATGTCGACGCAGCGCCGTCCGAGATCGGCGAAGTCCTGGCGAACCGTGGTCAACGGCGGCCAGAAGTGCGCGGATTCCGGGATGTCGTCGAAGCCCACCACGCTGATGTCGCCCGGCACGTCGAGGCCTTCGTCGCGGATCGCGTGCATCAGCCCCAGTGCCATCTGATCGTTGGAGGCGAAGACCGCGGTGAAATCGCGCACCCGCAGCAGCTCCCGACCCGCGTAGTAGCCGAACTCCGCGGTCCAATCCCCCAGGATGGGGGCGGTGGTGGGCACGTCGTTCGCGCTCATCTCCTCGAGGAAGCCCCGCATGCGCGCCTCCGCCTCGATCCAGTCCTGCGGACCCGCGAGGTGGTAGATCCAGCGATGGCCGAGCTGGATCAGATGCCGCGTGGCGAGGCGGGCGCCCGCGATCTGGTCGACCGACAGCGCGTGTTGCGGGTCGAGCTCGGTGGACTGCAGCGTGACGTACGGTACGTCGAGCTGTTGTTCGGCGAGCGCGCGGAACACGCGGACCTGCGGCGCGATGACGACCAGCCCCTCGACGGACTGCGCCATCAGGTGCGCTATGCCGGCGGGGATCGAATCGGGGTCGTGGGGCGAGATGTTCGCGGTGCTCACCCAGTAACCGCGCTCACGGGCGGCGGATTCGATGGCCGCGATGGAAGAGGCAGGCCCGTACTGCGTGCTGGAGGCGGACAGGATCCCGATGGTCTGCGAACGGCTGGTCACCAGCGCCCGTGCCGCCCGATTGGGCCGGTACTGCACCTGCGCCATGACGGCGAGCACGCGCTCACGCGTCTCCGGTCGGATGCTCGGATGGTTGTTGATCACCCGGGAGACGGTCTGATGGGAGACCTCGGCCAAGCGCGCCACATCGCGGATACTGGGCCGTCGCCCCGTCGCATCGTCGCTCATTGGATCTCCTGGGCCGTGCGCACGGTCACACGCCCGTTGCCATTATGCACGCCACGCCCGATTCCATCCGTTTTCCGCGGCCGTGTGACAGTCACATCGCCCCATCGGACGACGCATCGACGGGGCGAGCAGCACGGTCTACTGTGGACGCATGGCGGATTTCCTCGGACGTCTCCCCCTGAGCAACAGGGAGCGCCGGGACGAGTCCGCCGTGACCGGCGACCGGCGTGCAGCCATCGGCGATGCGCTGGACGAGGCCGCACGCCTGCTGGGCGAGACCGCAGCCGACGACGCGGAGCACTGCGCCAGGGCGCGCAGGTTCTTGGAGGAAGCAGGGCTCGGCACGGGGGCCACGGGGGGAAGTCCCGACGAGCTCCGTGCTCTCGCGGCCGCGGTCCGCCAGGGGCGCAAGCGCAGCATCCGGATGCTCACCCGCGTCATCCGGGCGCTTCTGGTGCTCGGTGACGCGCTCGCGGTCACGCCGCGCGTGGCGGCGGGAGTGTCGGGAGCCGTGGCCCTCTACGCCGCGACCACGGCACCGTTCGACCGCCGCGCGGCCCTGCGGGGCCACACGGTGCGCGCGAGCGACGAAGAGTGGGAGTTCGGACGCGGCCCCGTGATCACCGATACGGGTCGCGCCATCCTGCGCTTCGTGCTTGCGCTCGACGACGTGGCGCCGCGCCCCGTCAGTCCCCGGTGATCAGGTCGCGGTAGAAGCCGATCCCTCGCAGCCATACCTGAACGCGAATGCGTTCGTTGTGCGCGTGCAACGCCTCGCGCTCGGCACGGGTGAGGTGGAAGGGCGTGAAGCGGTAGACGTTGTCGCAGATGCCCGTGAACCAGCGGCTGTCGCTCGCGCCCAACTGGATGTAGGGCGTCGCCACGATCTCGCTGCCGAGCGACGAGTCGATCGCGCGCGCGACGCGCCGCCACGGCTCGCCGCGCCATGGCGAGACGGGCGAGGGCTCGCTCGCCGCACGCACTTCGATCTCGATCGTCTCGTCGGCGATGACGCGGCGGATCCGCGCGACGGCGGATGCGGCCGTGTCTCCGGTGAGCAGGCGCACGTTGATCGCCGCCTGCGCGGTCGCTGCCAGCACGTTCTCCCCCGGCGCCCCCTTCAGCTCGGTCGCCACGGCGGTGGTGCGCACGAGCGCGTTCGTCTCGGGGCCGAGCCTCGCCAGCACACCCGCGATCACCGGCCCCGTGAACGCGAGGGAGCGCAGGGCTGCGCCGAGCGGCTTCGGCGCATGCGGTGCCAGTGTGCGCAGCATCGCGCGCACCGGCGGGATGAGCCGCACCGGGAACGGATGCCGAGCCAGCCTGTCGACCGCGCGCGCCAGCCGCGCCGTCGCCGGACGCGCGGGCGGCGTGGATGCGTGGCCGCCCTGCTCGCGCGCCGTCAGCCACACGGTCATCGTGCCGCGCTCTGCGACGCCGATCATCGCCGTCGAGCGCGAGATCCCGGGGAGCACCCCGTCGACGACGGCACCGCCCTCGTCGACCACGAGGGCGGGCCGAACACCGCGCTCGCGCAGCACCTCGGCGATCGCACGTGCACCGTCGCCAGCCGTCTCCTCGTTGTGCCCGAAGGCGAGGTACACGTCGGTCTCGGGCACGACCTCGCGCATCAGGAGCTCTTCGACGGCCTCGAGGATGGCAACGAGCGCACCTTTGTCGTCGATCGCGCCCCGCGCGTAGACGGCCTGATCGGCACCGTCCCCGACGAGTTCCGCGCCGAAGGGATCGTGATCCCAGTCGTCGGCGACGACCGGGACGACGTCCTGGTGCGCCATGAGCACGAGCGGTCGCTGCGCCGTGCGCCCCGGCCACCGGAAGAGAAGCGCGTGCCCGACGACGACCTCCCGCTCCAGCCGAGCGTGGACGAGGGGATACAGACGCTCGAGCGCGGCGTGGAAATGGTCGAACGCCGCCGCGTCCACCCGTGACTCGTCCGCGTACGAGATCGTCGCGATCCTCAGGAGCTCGCGCAGTCTGTCCAGTGCCGTCGCCACGACCCGAGCCTAGTGCGGCACCCCTTGGGTACGGTGGTCGCATGACCACTGTCTCGAGTTCTCGCCTGCGTTGGGGCATCCTCGCCACGGGCGGCATCGCCCACATGTTCACGAGCGACCTGCGCACTGCGGGCCTCGACGTCCGAGCGGTCGGCTCGCGTTCGTCCGAAAGCGCCCAGCGCTTCGCCGCGCAGTTCGACATCCCCCATGCGCACGGCGACTACGCATCGCTGCTCGCCGACGACGACATCGACATCGTCTACATCGCGACCCCGCATCCCGCGCATGCCGAGAACGCGCTGGAAGCCCTCGCGGCGGGCAAGCACGTCCTCGTCGAGAAGCCGTTCACACTGACCGGCGAGGAGGCCGAGCGCGTCCGGGTCGCGGCCGAGGAAGCGGGGCTCCTGGCAATGGAGGCCATGTGGACCCGCTACCTGCCGCACATGATGCGTATTCAGGAGCTGCTCGCCGCCGGTGCCCTGGGCGAGGTGCGCGCCGTCACCGCGGATCACACCCAGTTCATCTCGACGGATCCCACGCACCGTCTGAACGCGCTCGAACTCGGCGGCGGCGCCCTGCTCGATCTCGGCATCTATCCGTTGTCGTTCGCCTGGGACGTCCTGGGCGCACCGGTCTCGCTCACCGCGAACGCACGACTCGGCGAGACCGGTGCCGACATCGATGTCGCGACCCTCGCCTCGTATGCGAACGGCGCACTGGCCACGACGGTGTCCTCCTCACGCGGCGTCGGACCCAACCGAGCGGCGATCATCGGCAGTGACGCGCGGATCGAGATCGATCCCACCTGGTACAACGCGACCGGCTTCACGCTCACCGACCGCTCCGGCGATGTCGTCGAGACGTTCCGCTGCCCGGACGCCGGGCGCGGCATGCAGTATCAGGCGCTTGCGGCCGAGCAGATCATCGCGGACGGTCGCCGAGACAGCGACCGCCTGCCGATCGCCGAGACCGTCGCGATCATGCGCCAGCTCGACGACATTCGCGCGCAGATCGGCGTGCGCTACCCGAGCGAGGGCTGACATGGCGGATCTGTCGACGAGCCGCGTGGCCGTCTATCTGGACTTCGACAACATCGTCATGAGCTGGTACGACCGCGTGCACGGCCGCAACGCCTATTCGCGCGACCGGTCGCGCATCGCCGAGCAGCCGCACGATGCGGAAATCACCGAGAAGCTGGCGCGCGCGACGGTCGATGTGGGCGCGATCATCGACTACGCCGCATCCTTCGGAACGCTCGTGCTGACACGGGCCTACGCCGACTGGTCGTCGCCGGTCAACGCCGAGTACCGGTCGCAGCTCGTGGCGCGGGCGGTCGACCTCGTGCAGCTGTTCCCCGCCGCCGCCTACGCCAAGAACGGCGCCGACATCCGCCTCGCGGTCGACACCGTGGAAGACATGTTCCGCCTGCCGGATCTGACGCACGTCGTGATCGTCGCGGGCGATTCGGACTACGTCCCCCTCGCGCAACGATGCAAGCGCCTCGGACGATTCGTCGTCGGTGTGGGTGTGGCCGGCTCCACCGCCAAGTCCCTCGCGGCGGCGTGCGACCGTTTCGACGCCTACGACTCGCTTCCCGGCGTGCAGGTGCCGGAGCCCGCGAAGAAGGATGCGGCCTCGAACGCGCCGCGCTCCCGCAAGCGGTCCGTGGATCCCGCGGCCGACCTGCTCGAGCGCGCCCTGCGTCTGGAGAACGACAAGGATCCGTCGCAGTGGCAGCATGCGTCTGCCGTGAAGAGCCTGATCACACGCTTGGACTCCTCGTTCAGCGAGAAGGCACTGGGGCACCGCAGCTTCACCGAGTTCGTCGCAGCCCATCCCGACATCGCCGAAATGGACGAGACCGACAACATCGTGCGGATGCGGCTGGTCGAAGCGAAGCGCTGACCGGCCTCATCCGGCCCGCGTTCAGTCGCGCGGGGTGCGCGTGCTCCACAGCGCCCAGGCGACGAGCGCCGGCTGGAAGAAGAGTCGGACCAGTCGCTTGACGTCGGTGTCGAGACCGAAGCCGTCGCGGCGGTGCGTGAACTGAGCCCAGTTGCCCGGAAGGACGGCGACGAAGAACGCCGCCAGCAGTGCCCCCACGCGCCGGCGCTGGGAGGGCAGTGCCACCAGTGCGGTGCCGAGCGCGATCTCGACGGCGCCCGAGGCGAGCACGACGGCGTCCTCGTCGAGGGGCGTGGCGTCCACGACCCAGTCGGGTACCTGCGCGCGGAACTCCTTCCGCGCCCAGAACAGGTGGCTGATACCGGCGAACACCATGGCGGCGCCCAGCGCCCAGCGTGCGAAATTCCTCATGCACTGATTCCACATCGCCGCGGGGTCCGTGTCGAGGCCCTGCCGGTCAGCGCGTACCCCCGATCGCTCACCGCCCGCATCACACGTCCACGTCCATGAAGCCCGCTGCGTTCCGGATGAAATCGAGATAGTGCTCCGGGTCGTCCTTTTCGACGATCGCCCGCAGGACGACCTCGTCGACGGCGGCCCGGTACGCCGTCACGCGCGCCGTGTCGTCGCGCGACGTGATCACCGTGTCGCGCGCGCTGAAGCCGAGGCGCGCGAAGTTCGCGGCGTACGCGGGGTAACCGGCATACGCGTCGGCCTCGGCCGACAACCGTGGTTGCGCCGCCGCGTCCAGCGCCGTTCTCACGTAGAGGATGGTGCGGGCATCCGACTGGCGCTGCGCAGCTGCGGCGGCGGGGGTCAACCAGTTCAGCAGCTGACCGTCGCCGACCGAGACGGCGAGACTCCGCATCCGCGGGCCGAGAGCGCCCACCACGACCTGTGCGCCGGGAACGCCCGCGCGCAACGCCTCGATCCCCCGCTCCACGAGCCCCAGCTGATGAGTGCGGGCGGCACCGGAGCCGATGCCCACGGTGAGCCTGTCGGGCGGAAGGTCCGCGGCCTGCAGCGCAGACACGAGCGCATCCGGTCCCCAGCGATCCAGGGGCACCACCCCGGTGGCGAGCGCGATCCGCTCGGTCACCCTCGCCGCAGCCGCGAGCGCTGCCACCGCGTCGCCGCCCGGGGTGTCGTTGACCCAGAGCGTCGCAAAGCCGGCCTCCTCTGCAGCAGGAGCCAGTCGGGCGATGAGATCGGGGCCGAGGGCCCCTGCCAGTCCGAGAGAGAGCCGCGCGGGAAGCACCATGCTCCCAGCCTGCCCCGCGCATACGACGACCGCCACCCCCGGCGCACGGCAGGATGTGGCGGTCTGGTCGAATCAGGCGGCGACGGCGCTGCGGGTGAGCGCAGCGGCGACTGGGCGACCGTCGACGACGTCGATACGCACGCCACCCTGGTCGGTCAGTTCGCCGGAGACGAGCAGGTCGGCGATGCGGTCATCGATCTCCCGCTGGATGAGCCGGCGCAGCGGGCGCGCTCCGTACTCGGGCTCGTACCCGTGCTCCGCCAGCCAGTCCACGACGGCATCCGTCGCCTCGAACGAGATCTCGCGCCGCGCCAGGCGGGACGCGCTCTGCTCGAGCAGGAGCGACACGATGCTGCGCAGCTGGGCCTTCTCGAGCTTGCGGAACAGCACGATCTCGTCGATGCGGTTCAAGAACTCGGGACGCATCGCCTCGCGGAGCTTGCCCATGACACGGGCGCGCAGCTCGCTCTCGTCGCCGAAGCCGGTGGCTCCGCCGCCGTCGGCGATGAACCCGATCGCACCGGAGCGCGATGCGAGGAACTCGCTGCCGATGTTCGAGGTCATGATGACGACGGTGTTGCGGAAGTCGACCGTGCGACCCTGACCATCGGTCAGACGTCCGTCGTCGAGCACCTGCAGCAGCAGGTTGAACACGTCGGGGTGCGCCTTCTCGATCTCGTCGAACAGCACCACGGAGTACGGTGCGCGGCGCACCCGCTCGGTCAGCTGCCCCGCCTCGTCGTATCCGACGTACCCGGGAGGGGCACCCACGAGACGCGAGACGGTGTGACGCTCCCCGAACTCGCTCATGTCGAAGCGGATCACGGCGTTCTCGTCCTCGAAGAGGGAGGATGCCAGAGTCTTCGCGAGCTCGGTCTTACCGACGCCCGTGGGGCCGAGGAACAGGAACGACCCCACCGGTCGGCGACTGTCGCCCATGCCGGTGCGGTTACGCCGAACGGCCGTCGCGACGGCGGTGACCGCCGCATCCTGACCGATCACCCGGGCGTGCAGCTCGGACTCGAGTCCCGCCAGGCGTCCACGCTCGCTCTCGGTCAGACGCGAAACCGGGATGCCGGTGCTGCGGCTGATGACGGCGGCGATGTGTTCGGCGTCCACGACCTGCTCCCCACGCACGGCGTCACGCCGCGTCGAGTCGTCGATACGACGCTGCACGTCGGCGATCTCGTCGCGCAGACGCATCGCGTCCTCATAGCGTTCGGCCGCCACGGCGGAGTTCTTGTCCGCCTCGAGCGTGGCCAGCTGAGCCATCAGATCGGACACGTCGACCGCGACACCCAAGCGCAGACGGAGTCGTGCTCCGGCCTGGTCGATGAGATCGATCGCCTTGTCCGGAAGGACACGGTCGCTCAGGTAGCGATCGCTCAACTCGACCGCGGCGCGCAGCGCGTCGTCGGTGTAGGTGATGGCGTGGTGCTGCTCGTAGGCGGGACGCAAACCATGCAGAATCCGCACCGCATCCTCGATCGACGGCTCCCCCACCTTCACCGGCTGGAACCGGCGCTCGAGCGCCGGGTCCTTCTCGATGGTGCGGTACTCGGCAAGCGTCGTCGCACCCACCAGGTGCAGGTCACCACGAGCCAGCCGCGGCTTCAGGATGTTGCCGGCGTCCATGGCGCCGTCGCTGCCGGCACCCGCGCCGACGACGGTGTGCACCTCGTCGATGAACACGATCAGCTCGCCCTTGCGCTCGGCGATCTCGCTCATGGTCGCGGTCAGGCGCTCCTCGAAGTCGCCGCGGTAGCGGGCGCCCGCGAGCATCGCCGGAAGATCCAGCGACACGACGCGGCTGCCGCGCAGCTGCTCGGGCACCTCACCCGACACGATCGCCTGGGCGAGTCCCTCGACGATGGCGGTCTTTCCGACGCCTGCTTCACCGATCAGCACGGGGTTGTTCTTCGTGCGGCGGCTGAGGATCTCGATGGTCTGCTCGATCTCGTCTGCACGGCCGATCACCGGGTCCAGCTCTCCCGCCTCGGCGAGCGAGGTGAGGTCGCGCCCGTACCGCTCCAACATGGTCGCGGGCTCGGATGCGGCCGTCTGGTCCGGCGATCGCTCGGCGCCGGAGACGGTCTCGCGCACGCTCTGCGTGAGCGCCTCCGCCGTGACTCCGGCGCGGGCGAGGATCTGCCCGGCGGGCGTGTCCTGCGCGAGCACGAGCGCGAAGAACAGGTGCTCCGGGTCGATGTAGGTCGATCCGGAGGAGCGCGCCACCTGGAACGCGTGGAACAGCGCGCGCTGCACAGACGAGGTCACCACCGCGCTGTCGACGTCGGCGACGTCGGCACTGGCCGGCAGGCGCTGCTCGGACTCGCGCACGATGCTCTCCGGGTCGACACCGAGGCGGGCGATCGCATCGCGCACCTGGTCGACGCGCACGATCTCGCGAAGCACGTGCAGCGCATCGAGCTCGTGCTGTCCACGCGCGAGCGCGAAACGCCCGGCATCCTGCAGCGTCTCCTGCGTGCGCGCGCTGAGGTAGCGCGACAGGTCGATCGACCGTGCCGCGCGTCCGCGCTCACCTGCGAGGTAGCGCGAGAGGAAGTCGTCGAAGGCGTCGCGGCCTTCGTCGGGGGTGAAATCTTCAGGCATCTGTTCTCCTGATCGGGTTCGGGGTGCCGCTCTGCAAAACGGAGTTGAGCGGCGACACATCAACTTCAACACCCGGAGGGCGACGGTATTCCCACTACGCTCGTCCCAGCGCGAGCGGGAAGGAGATCGGGTGAACGAGATGCTGCGCGGCGCACGTCTGCTGCTCGGCGGATTCGGGTGGTTCACAAGGCGCCCGGGGCTGATGCTCCTCGGCCTCGTGCCCGCGCTCATCGTGAGCGCCGCCCTCACGGTGGCCCTCGTGGCACTCGCATCGATGCTGGTGCCGCTCACGGAGGCCATCACCCCGTTCGCTGACGACTGGCCGGCGGTCTGGACCGTGGTGTTGCGCGTCGCGCTCGGCCTGGCAGTGTTCACGGGAGCACTTCTGCTGGCAGCGACGACCTTCACCGCACTGACCTTGATCGTCGGCGAACCGTTCTACGACAGCATCTGGCGCAGCGTTGAGATCGCCGACACGGGCACCGTGCCCGAACACGACCCGGGCTGGCGAGCAGCCCTGGCAGATGCGACGAGCCTCATCGTGCGCGGCGCGCTCGCGGCCGTGCTCGCTTTCGCGCTCGGCTTCATCCCTCTCATCGGCGGCCTGGTCGGCACGGTCACCGGCGTCGTGCTATCGGGCTGGATCCTCGCGGACGAGCTCTCGGGACGCGCATTGACCGCGCGCGGCATCGATCGCCGCAGCCGGCGCCGGCTGCTGCGATCGGCCCGCGGCCGCGCATTGGGCTTCGGCATCATGACGCAGCTGTGCTTCCTGATCCCCCTCGGCGCGGTGTTCACGATGCCCGCGGCCGTCGTGGGAGCGACCCGCCTCGCCGCGAGCGTGCGGGAGATCGAGGCGTAGACACACTCAGCGGCGCGGATGCGGTCGGCCCGCGCGCAGCCGACCCGGTACTCTGGAGGAAGTCTTCCGAAGGAGTGCCATGTACATCGTGTCCCTGCTGCTGTTCCTGCTCGGGATGTTCGCGTTCGGCATCTCGTTCTCGGTGCCCGGTTTCCAGGCCGTCATCTTCGTGGCCGGCATCCTGCTCATCTCGGCAGCGATGGCCCTGCCGATCCACCTGCGGGCTCGCGCGAAGTAAGTCTGCTCAGGCCCGACCGCCAGGAGGGCCGATCACGAGCAGCGCCGCGAAGGCCACCGCGACGGCGGCGGCGATCACCGCGGCGGACAGCACCGGTCGACGCAGCACGGAACGCAGCAGACGGTCGTGCCATACCGCATCCCGCGGATCGGAGCCCGCCTGCAATCGCCACGCGCCGAGCAGTCGGCCGGTCCGCGACAGCCACAGCTCGACGGGCAGCGTCGCGTAGGGAACCACCGCGCTGATGAGCGCCAGGATCGTCGCCCCACCGCTCCACCGCTGGTTCTTGGCGACGAGAATCACGGTCACCCCGTACGACAGGAACACGAAGCCGTGGATGCCGCCGCCGATCGTCACGGCGGGTGCGAAGCTCGTCACGGCGCGCACGATGAGCCCTCCGATCAGCAGGGTCCACGAGACCATCTCGGCGATGGCGAGAGTGCGAAACAGGGCGTAGGGCGTGCGGAACACGGGCGACTCCGGAGGTGGATCTGCGCGCTCGAATCGGCGCTCTCCGCAGCCTAGACGGGAAATCTTCAGTCTTGCTGAAGGATCTCTCCGAACGGCTGCTCATGCAGTCCGCGCAGTGCGGACGAGAGCGCAGGCACACCGGCGCCGAACACTTCATCGAGCGCCGCGAGCCGCGCATCCGCCTCGGCGAGCGCGGCCGCGCCCTTGGTCGTCACACGGAGATCGGATGCGGCGCCCGCGTGCGCGGTGGCGTCCTCGACCAGCCCCTCGCCGGCGAGCGTCTTGACGGCGGTGTGCGCCGTCTGCACCGTGATCTGGGAGCGGCGGGCGAGTTCGGAGAACGAGATGCCGGGCGTCGCCTGCACGTGGGCGAGAAGACCGTACTTGCGGGTCGTGAGCCCGAGGTCCTTCAGGGCGGCGTTCAAGCGAGCGTCCCACACGGCGGAGACCGTCAGAAGCGCGATGACCGGACTGAACGGCGGGCGCTGCCCGGCGGGCTGCGTCGCCCCGTGCGTCTTATCGGCCATCTGATCATCGTATCCGTCGCCACCCCACCGCGGCCGGTAGCGTGAGGGGATGGAGTTCCGGTTCGACGCGCTGCGACGCTGGCCCGATGTCGAGTCGCCCGATCTCGTGGCGGTCGATGCGGCCGACCGGCTCCTGCTGGACGAGTCCGCCGCCTGCCGCGCCGGACTGAGCGCGGATGACGTCGCGGTCATCGGCGACGAGTACGGCGCGCTCACGCTCGGCGCAGCGGCCACCTCTTCCGGCGTCGTGCGGGTGCATCAGGATGCGCTCACCGGCGAGCAGTCTCTCGCCGCCAACGCGCCACGAGTGGGCCTCACGGATCGCTACCGGTCGATGGAGCTGACGGGTGCGCTCGTGGCGGGCGCGCGGGTGGTCCTTCTTCGACTCCCCCGCTCGCTCGACGCCTTGGAGGATGCTGCGGCGCTGATCGCCGCGCACGCGGCACCGGATGTCGTCGTGTTCGCCGGTGGACGCATCAAGCACATGTCGACGGCGATGAACGAGGTCCTCCGCCGCTTCTTCGGCACGCTCGATGTCACCCACGCCCGCCAGAAATCGCGTGTCCTGATCGCCCGCGACCCTCTCGACGGCCACGATCCCGAGCCTCGACGCGCCGTGCACGACGGCATCACGGTGTGCGCCTACGGAGGCGCGTTCGCCGGATCGGCGATCGATATCGGCACCCGGTTCCTGCTGGCGCACCTTCCCGCGCGCGTCCCCGAGGGCGGCCCGCTCGTCGACCTCGCGTGCGGAACAGGCGTGGTCGCCGCATTCCTCGCTCTGCGGCATCCCGATCGCGAGGTCTACGCGTCCGATCGCTCCGCGGCCGCCGTCGCCTCGGCGCGGGCGACGGCCGAGGCGAACGGCGTTTCCGACCGCGTCCGTGTCGTCCGGGATGACCGTCTCGGCGCCGTCCCGGACGCCAGCGTCTCCTTCATCGCCCTGAACCCGCCCTTCCACTCGGGCGCCGCTGTCACGACGGACCTCGCGGCTCCCCTGTTCCAGGATGCGGCGCGCACCCTCCGCTCCGGCGGTGAGCTGTGGACCGTGTGGAACTCGGCACTGCGCTACCGTCCGGCGCTCGAGCGCCTCGTCGGCCCGACGCGGCAGGTCGCCCGCAACACGAAGTTCACCGTCACGGTCTCCACCGGCCGCTGAGGCCCGACTCCCGCAGCCCGCCCTCTTCCCCTGTCACAGCTCGAGTTCCCCTGTCACAGCTCGAGCCCCGAGCGTCGATCTGCGACAGGCGAGCAATCGCCTTCTCGGCTCCCCTGTCACAGATCGCAGCGAAAGCGGCGATCTGTGACAGGGGAACGAAGCCGTCAGCGGCCGAGTGCCTCGCGAACGATCGCCTCGATCCGCGGCGGGACCGTCTCGTCCTGCAGCGACGTCGTATCGCCCAATGGCCGCCCGTCGACGAGGTCCACGAGCAGGCGACGCATGATCTTTCCGCTGCGCGTCTTCGGAAGATCGGGCACCGTGAAGACGTAGGTCGGCTGCGCCACCGGCCCGATCGCGGTGCGCACATGCTGGCGGAGCGCCGCCGCATCCTGCGCATTCGTGACGAAGGCGGCGATGGCCTGCCCCGTCACGTCATCTGAGACGCCGACGACCGCGGCCTCCCCTACGGCGGGATGCGCGACGAGCGCGGACTCGATCTCGATCGTCGACAGCCGGTGGCCCGAGACATTGATCACGTCATCCACCCGACCCAGCACCCACAGATCACCGTCGGCGTCGAGCTTCGCGCCGTCTCCGGCGAGGAAGTACCCGTGCGCGGCGAAACGCTTCCAGTAGGAGTCCCGGTACCGCTCGGGGTTTCCCCATACGGTGCGCGACATCCCCGGCCAGGTCCCGTCCACGACGAGCAGCCCGCCGCCGCCGGGACCCACATCAGCGCCGTCGGCGTCGACCACACGCACGCGCAATCCCGGAAGCGCCGTGAGCGCCGAACCCGGCTTGAGGGTGGAGACGCCCGGCAGCGGGGCGGCGATCGCGCCGCCCGTCTCCGACTGCCACCACGTGTCGACCACGGGCGTCTCGCCGCGACCGAGGTGTCGGTGGAACCAGACCCACGCCTCCGGGTTGATCGCCTCGCCCACCGTGCCCAGCAGCCGCAGCGAGGAGAGCTCGTACCGAGCCGGCGGTCCGTCGGGGAACCGGCTCATGAGCGAGCGGATGAGGGTGGGCGCCGTGTAGTACGTCGTCACGGCATAACGTTCCAGGATCTGGAAGTGGCGCTCCCAGTCGGGAGTGTCAGGCGTCCCCTCGTAGAGGACGCTCGTCACGCCGTTGAGCAGGGGCCCGTAGGTCTCGTAGCTGTGCGCGGTGACCCAGGCGAGGTCGGCGGTGCACCAGTAGACGTCGGTCTCGGGCTTCGCGTCGAACACCGCCCAGTACGTCCACGCGACGTGCGTCAGCCATCCGCCGGTCGTGTGCACCAGCCCCTTGGGCTTGCCGGTGGTTCCGCTCGTGTAGATGATGAACAGCGGCGTCTCCGCGTCGAAGAACTCCGGCTCGTGCGTGTCCGGGGCGGCGTCGACCGTCTCGTGCCACCACAGGTCGCGTCCCTCGGTCCACGCGACCTCGGAGCCGGTGCGGCGGATCACGAGCACGTGCTCGATCGATGCGACGCCGGCGACCGCCGCATCCGCCTGGTGTTTGACGGGCACGGCGGCTCCGCGGCGATACTGCCCGTCGGTCGTGACGAGGAGCTTGGCACCCGTGTCCTCGACGCGGAAACGAACGGCCTCCGCAGAGAAGCCGCCGAACACGAGCGAATGGATGGCGCCGATGCGCGCCACGGCGAGCTGAATGATCACCGTCTCCACCAGCACCGGGAGATAGACCACGACCCGGTCTCCCTTGCCGATCCCCATCGCGGTCAGCGCGTTCGCCGCCTTCGCGACCTCGCGCTGCAGTTCGGCATACGTGATCGTCCGCCGATCGCCGGGTTCACCCTCGAAGTGGAAGGCGACCCGGTCACCGTGCCCGGCGGAAACGTGCCGATCCACGGCATTTACCGAGGCATTCAGACGTCCGCCGATGAACCATTCCGCAGACGGGATGCTCTCACCGACCGTGGGCTGCCAGCGATGCGCGGTGTGCCAGGGCTCGGCCCAGTCGAGGATCTCGGCCCGGTGCGCCCAGAACGTCTCGGGATCCTGACCCGCGCGATCGATCCACTCGCGCCGGATCCACTCCTCGGTCACGTTCGCGCGCTTCGCGAACGCGGCCGGCGGCGCGAAGGTACGGCGCTCCTCGAGCAGGCTGCGGATGGTGTCGTCGTGCGCGGATGCGGTGATGGACGTGCTCATGACTCTTCCGGATCGGTGGAGCTCCCAGCATCCCGCGCGCTCTGCGACCGGCAAATTCGGGTGACGCTTCGTGACAGGGTGGGCACGGGCCTACGCTGGGCGCATGCCCGCGAAGCGCGTCGTCGCCCCGTCTCTGAACCCGGACAGCAAGCCCAAAGGTCCGGCCTCCTACTTCCCGAGCATCGAGAAGACGTATGGACGCCCCATTCAGGAGTGGCTGGATGTCGCCGTGGCGGGACTGACAGCGAGCGAGACGCACATGGCCGTCGTGTCGGAGCTCAAGAGCGCTCACGGGATGGGCCACGGCCACGCGAACGCGATCGTCGCCTACGCAAAGGCCGAGCTCGCGAAGTAGTCGGCCTCAGGAGTCCTCGCCGCTGCCGTCGATGACGGACTCCGCCCCGTCCGACTGCGGGTCGTCGGGCTCAGCCGCGGTGGTCGTGTCGGGCTCAGGGCCCGGGGTCACACCTGCGCGATCTTCAGGGATCGACATCGTCAGCCTCCCGACGGGTTGTCGACGGGGGTGCCGTCTTCGTCGGTCGTGATGTCCTCGCCGGCATCCTGCTCGACGGGCGAGACTCCGGATGCGGTGTCCGCGTCGTCCGGGCCAGGCGCGTTCTGCTTGTCGTTGTTCATGCGTCCCAGTACACGCGTGTCAGACCGAGTCACCGACGGGGTTGACACCCGTCACACCGCGCCCGTCAGTCGCGAGGATCGCTCGGGCGCACGGGAGCGTCCTCGGCGATGTCGATGCGGGTCACGCCGTCGTGCTCCGACACGACGATGCGAGGCTTCGCGTCCTCTTCCGTGGCGTTGGGCGCACTCGTCAGCTGATCACGCCGCTTCTCTTCGTCGCTCATTTCCATGCGATCACTGTATGAGCCGTGGCGCGCGAGAGCGCAGGGCTTGACGCGACCACGCGATCAGGCGAACACCTGATGCCAGGCGGCGATGGGGAACTCGTCGAGGCGAAAGCTCCCGAAGCCCGTGAGACAGCGAGCCCTCGTTCCGGGAAGCGCGACGTCGAGGCGTTGTTCGGTCAGCACGGTGTCGCCGCACACCGCCACGTGCACGAGCGCAAGGCTCCAGGACTCAAAGGCCTCCTTGCGATTCATCCATCGGCATCAAGCTAGCTCCATCTGTTCGCGGAAACGTCGTCCGCGGGCCGTGCCCGCGCGCGTTGACGCGACCTCCCTCAGCAGATAAGTTGTGATTGACAACAAATGAGGAGCTGGCATGACCCCCGCCCTGCAGGAAGCGCTCGACGACCTCACCCGGCTGGCGGAGGACGACGACGATCTGCGCGCCCTCCTCGCGCATGACTGGCTGCGGTACCGCACGTCCCCCGCTCTCCAGAAGCTGACGAGGGATGCGCACGCCGCCTGCGCGCGCTTCAACCTCCTGTACCACTCCTCACCCGACGAAGCGCGCGCGGTGTTCGCCGAGCTCGTGCCCGGCGCCGGGGCGGATGTCGACGTGCGCCCACCTGTCACGATCGACTACGGCGCGCGACTGACGATCGGCGACCGCACCTTCATCAACGCCGACTTCATGGTGATCGGCGGCGGCGCCGTCACGATCGGCGAGGACTGCCTCATCGGTCCGCGTTGCAGCATCTACACGCCGAACCACGCCGAGGACATCGAACGGCGCCGCGCCGGGTGGGAGCTTCCCCAACCCGTGACCATCGGCTCCAACGTCTGGCTGGGCGGGTCGGTGACGCTCACCCCGGGCGTCACGATCGGCGACAACAGCATCATCGGAGCGGGCTCCGTGGTCACCCATGACGTCCCCGCCGGCGTGCTCGCCGCGGGCAACCCCGCCCGCAGCTTGCGCCCCATCCGCGCGTCGTAGGGCGCCTGACGGCGACGGCCAGTCAGTCCGTCAGGAGCTCCCTGATAGCGAGACCGACCGCCTCGGGTCGCTCCAGCATCATCATGTGGCCGGTCTCCGGGATGACCGCGGATGAGGCGGCTTCGCGCCGAGCAGAGTCGGGGACGTCCCATCCACCGATGCTGCGCTCACCCGCGACCAAGTGCACCGGCTTGCTGGCGAAGACCCGCTTCAGCAGCGCGTCGTAGTCGGCCCGCCCGGTCACCTCCACGATAACCGCCGCCGAGTCCCACACCGTCCGCCAGGGCTGGTACGCGAGTGCCTCCTCCGCTTTGGCGAGGTTTCCGACGGTGACGGGTACTCCGTCGGCGGCGAGGAGGGCCTCGGGGTCGCTGAACCTCTGCGTGATCACGCGCTGCGCCTCCCTCTCGCCGAGCTGACCGAATGCGGGGCAGGTTCCGCGAGAGGGCCGAACAGCCCGTGGACGAAGACGGCAGGTACGGACGATCGCATCGATCCATCTCAGCGCCTGTGCAAGAGAAAGGGGGCGGATGCGAACACCCGCCCCCTTCTCACGCGCCCTTCGATCAGCGGCCGGCATCCTTACGCGGCTTGAGGAACAGCTCGGGCTCGCGCTTCTCGCGCTTCGCTGCTCGCTTCTGCTTGATCGACAGCTGCGGGGCCTTCTTGGCACCTCGCGTGTTCGGCGTCTTCTTGGACATGTGGTCTCGCTTCCCCTGGATGGCTGGCGGATGACCTTCGACCATAGCCCGCTTCTGGGGGAAATCAAATTACCACTGGCCGGGACTTTTTCTGCAGAGACAGCGACGGTGGAGCGGCGTCCCGACAACGAGAAGGCCCCCGGCAGATCGCCCGAGAGAGCGACCGGCCGGGGGCCTTGTCAGTGCGGTCGATCCGCGGAGTTACGCAGGGATCAGAAGTCCCAGTCCTCGTCCTCGGTGGCCTCGGCCTTGCCGATGACGTAGGAGGAGCCCGACCCGCTGAAGAAGTCATGGTTCTCGTCCGCGTTGGGCGAGAGCGCCGACAGGATCGCCGGGTTCACGTTCGTGACCGTCGAGGGGAACATGGCCTCGAACCCGAGGTTCATGAGCGCCTTGTTCGCGTTGTAGTGCAGGAACTTCTTGACGTCCTCGGTGAGACCGACGGCGTCGTAGAGGTCCTGCGTGTACTGCACCTCGTTGTCGTAGAGCTCGTACAGCAGCGAGAACGTGTAGTCCTTGATCTCGTCGCGCTCGGCCTGCGTGATCAGCTCCATGCCCTTCTGGAACTTGTAGCCGATGTAGTAGCCGTGCACGGCCTCGTCGCGGATGATGAGGCGGATGATGTCGGCCGTGTTCGTGAGCTTCGCCTTGGCCGACCAGTGCAGCGGCAGGTAGAACCCCGAGTAGAACAGGAACGACTCGAGCAGGGTCGACGCGACCTTGCGCTTCAGGGGCTCGTCGCCACGGTAGTAGTCCATGACGATGTGCGCCTTCTTCTGAAGGTTCTCGTTCTCCACCGACCACCGGAACGCGTCGTCGATCTCCGGCGTGGACGCGAGAGTCGAGAAGATCGACGAGTAGCTCTTGGCGTGCACCGACTCCATGAACGCGATGT
Organism: Microbacteriaceae bacterium PS02066; assembly: GCA_029959545.1. Taxonomy (GTDB): domain Bacteria; phylum Actinomycetota; class Actinomycetes; order Actinomycetales; family Microbacteriaceae; genus Microbacterium; species Microbacterium binotii. The sequence continues at coordinate 25,214 of JASCPH010000035.1, forward strand.
TGGTGTACACCGCCTCCTCGTGCGGGGTCAGCGCATCCGGGATCAGCGAGACCGCACCGACCGTGCCCTGGATCGTGTCGAGCAGGGTGAGGCCGGTGAACACGCGCATCGTGAGCGTCTGCTCGTCGGGCGTCAGCGTGTTCCACGACTGGATGTCGTTGGACAGCGGCACCTTCTCGGGCAGCCAGAAGTTGTTCACGAGGCGATTCCAGACCTCGAGGTCCTTATCGTCCTGGATGCGGTTCCAGTTGATCGCCTGGACGTGGTCGATCAGCTTGAGCTTCTCGGGAGTCATGTCAGTGTCCTTGCAGAGATCGGTCGTTGAGCGAGCGGAGCGAGTCGAAACGCGCTGGGCGTCAGAGCATGCAGCTGACGCACTCGGACATGTCGGTGCCCTCGAGCGCCATCTGCCGCAGGCGGATGTAGTAGATCGTCTTGATGCCCTTGCGCCATGCGTAGATCTGCGCCTTGTTGATGTCGCGCGTGGTGGCGGTGTCCTTGAAGAACAGCGTCAGCGACAGGCCCTGGTCGACGTGCTGGGTCGCGGCGGCGTACGTGTCGATGACCTTCTCGTAGCCGATCTCGTACGCGTCCTGGTAGTACTCCAGGTTGTCGTTCGTCATGAACGGCGCAGGGTAGTAGACGCGGCCGAGCTTGCCTTCCTTGCGGATCTCGATCTTCGACGCGATCGGGTGGATCGACGACGTCGAGTTGTTGATGTACGAGATCGAGCCGGTCGGCGGAACCGCCTGCAGGTTCTGGTTGTAGATGCCGTGCTTCTGGATCGACGCCTTCAGCTCGGCCCAGTCACCCTGCGTGGGGATGTGGTGTCCGGCGAACAGCTCCTTGACCTTCTCCGTCTGCGGCACCCACTCCTGCTCGAGGTACTTGTCGAAGAACGCACCCGATGCGTAGGTCGAGTCCTCGAAGCCGTCGAACGCGTGACCGCGCTCGATCGCGAGCGCGTTGGAGGCGCGCAGCGCGTGGAACAGCACCGTGTAGAAGTAGATGTTCGTGAAATCGATGCCCTCTTCGGAGCCGTAGTGCACGTGCTCGCGCGCCAGGTAACCGTGCAGGTTCATCTGGCCGAGGCCGATCGCGTGGGAACGGTCGTTGCCGTCCTCGATCGAGCGCACGGAGCGGATGTGGCTCTGGTCGCTCACCGCTGTGAGCGCACGGATCGCCGCCTCGACCGTGCCGCCGAGGTCGCCGCCGTCCATCGCCAGGGCGATGTTCATCGAGCCCAGGTTGCAGGAGATGTCCTTACCGATCTGGTCGTACGAGAGATCCTCGTTCAACGTCGTCGGCGTGTTCACCTGCAGGATCTCGCTGCAGAGGTTGGACATGTTGATGCGACCCTTGATCGGGTTCGCGCGGTTCACCGTGTCCTCGAACATGATGTACGGGTAACCCGACTCGAACTGGATCTCGGCGAGCGTCTGGAAGAAGTCGCGGGCGTTGATCTTCGTCTTCTTGATGCGCGGGTCGTCGACCATCTCGCGATACTTCTCGGTGACCGAGATGTCGCCGAAGGGCACGCCGTAGACACGCTCCACGTCGTACGGCGAGAACAGGTACATGTCCTCACCGTTCTTGGCGAGCTCGAAGGTGATGTCGGGAACCACGACACCCAGCGAGAGCGTCTTGATGCGGATCTTCTCGTCGGCGTTCTCACGCTTCGTGTCGAGGAAGCGCATGATGTCGGGGTGGTGCGCCGACAGGTAGACGGCACCGGCGCCCTGACGCGCACCGAGCTGGTTCGCGTAGCTGAAGCTGTCTTCGAGCAGCTTCATGACGGGGATGATGCCGCTGGACTGGTTCTCGATCTGCTTGATCGGCGCACCCGACTCGCGGATGTTGGACAGCAGCAGCGCCACGCCGCCGCCGCGCTTGGACAGCTGAAGCGCGGAGTTGATGCCGCGGGCGATCGACTCCATGTTGTCTTCGATGCGCAGCAGGAAGCACGAGACGAGCTCGCCGCGCTGCGCCTTGCCCGCGTTGAGGAACGTCGGGGTCGCAGGCTGGAAGCGGCCGGAGATGATCTCGTCGACCAACTGCACGGCGAGCTTCTGGTCGCCGTCGGCGAGCGCCAGTGCGGTCATGACGACACGGTCCTCGAAGCGCTCGAGGTACCGCTTGCCGTCGAAGGTCTTCAGCGTGTAGCTCGTGTAGTACTTGAAGGCTCCGAGGAAGGTCTCGAAGCGGAACTTCTTGCCGTACGCGCGGTCGTTGAGCTCCTGGATGAACTCGTGCGGGTACTTGGCGAGCACACCGGGCTCGTAGTACTCCTTCTCGACCAGGTAGTCGAGACGCTCCTTGAGCGAGTGGAAGAACACCGTGTTCTGGTTCACGTGCTGGAGGAAGTACTCCCGCGCGGCACGCTTGTCGGCGTCGAACTGGATCTGCCCGTTCGCGTCGTACAGATTGAGCATCGCGTTGAGGGCGTGATAGTCCAGTCCCTCGAAACGCGCCTCGGTCTTGAAGCTCAAGTCCTTCAGTGCTGCTTCCACCATCGTTCCAATCCTTCGCCGATGCGCTCGACGTCCTCTGGCGTGCCGAACAGTTCGAACCGATCCAAGTGCGGCACGCGACACTTACGGCTGATGATCTCTCCGGCGAGCGCGTAGTGCTCACCGAAGTTGGTGTTGCCCGCGGCGATCACGCCGCGAAGCAGGGAACGGTTGGTCTCGTCGTTGAGGAACCGGATCACCTGCTTGGGAACCGCTCCCCGCTCCTCGCCCCTTCCCTGGCCTCCCCCATAGGTGGGGGTGATCAGGACGAAGGGTTCATCGAGGAGGGGGATCGGGTCCGTGGGCCGCAGCGGAATCCGCACGGCCCGCATCCCGAGCTTCTCGATGAAACGCGCGGTGTTACCCGAGACGCTCGAGAAGTAGACGAGGAGCGGAGCCGACGGGGCGGGCTCACGGAGGGAGTGGGCAACCGCGCCGACGTGATCTGCGACAGCGGTTGCCATCGGTCAAGCCAGGCGCGCGGCCAGCTCGTCGATCTTGTCGGGACGGAAGCCCGACCAGTGGTCCTCGTCGGTGATCACGACGGGAGCCTGCAGGTAGCCGAGGGCCTTGACCTGCTCGAGGGCCGCGGGGTCCTGCGAGACGTCGAGGACCTCGTACTCGATGCCCTTTGAATCCAGCGCACGGTAGGTGGCATTGCACTGCACGCACGACGGCTTGGTGTAGACGGTGATCGCCATTTCGACCTCTTTCTCCCCTCGGACGGACCTGTTCCCAGCACTTCTCGTCGCCGGGACCTCAATACTACATATGGGTACGGACATCGGATAGCACCACAAGGGGTAGTAGTTACATCCGTGTGATTTTCGCGCCGCTCTCCCCAGATACAACACAGGTTGTCCACCGTTTCATCCACAGCTGCGGCGCGTCGCCGGACCTGAAAAAACCCTGAATCACGGGCGAATCCTGGATGAACGACGCAGCCATCCACACCGGGGCGTCGCCCGCTCGATCCCGCTCGGTGGATAACCGTCTTCGGCGTGTCGCGGCGTGTCGCGCCGCCGCATCCACTCGGCGGCCGAAGCGCTCTCCGGGATATCCTGAAGGGATGGCCGGATACCAGGAATTGCTGCGCACCCCGGGGGTGGCGCGCATCATCGCCGCACAGCTCACGGCGCGCTTCCCGAACGGGATGACGAGCCTGGCGATCCTGCTGCACGTCGAACATGTGACAGGGTCCTACGGGTACGCGGGCCTCGTGCTCGCGGCCGCATCCGTGGGGCAGGCGGTCTCGGGTCCCGTCACCAGTCGGTGGATGGGCCGGTGGGGGATGCGGCGCGTGCTGAGCCTGACGATGATCGTCTGTGCGCTGGCGATCCTCGCCATCGGCCTGCTGGACCTGCCGGTCGCCGGCTTCATGGCGTTCGGGCTCATCGCGGGCCTGTCCACGCCGCCGGTGCAGTCCGCGGTGCGCACGATCTATCCCAAGATGGTCAACTCCCGCCAGCTCACCCCGCTCTACTCGCTGGATGCATCGCTGCAGGAGATCATCTGGATCATCGCCCCCGTGGTCATCACGTTCATCGCGACGCAGATCGGCACCTGGGAGGCGCTCGTGCTGATCGCGGTCATCCTCGTCGGCGGTGGAACCTGGTTCATCCTCTCGCCCGAGGTCGGCCGGGTGCGCATCCCCCGCAGCAAGCGGCGCTTCGGCAAAGTTCTGACGCGCCCCACCGTGCTGCTGGCCACAATCATCGGATTCCTGCTCATCGGCGCCTGTGCGGCCGTCGAGGCAGGTGTCGTCGCGACCTTCGACCACGGCGGGCTCGAGGCGGGCATCGTGCTCGCCGTCTTCTCGATCGGCAGCCTCGCCGGCGGCCTCTCCTTCGGTCACGTGCCCATGGGCCCCTGGGCGATGGCGCGACGCATGAGCATCGTCGCCGTGGGCCTGGTGCTGACGATGTTCTCCCTCAACATCTGGTGGCTCTCGGGCACCCTGTTCCTCGCCGGGATCGGCATCGCCCCCGCCCTCGCCGTGCTGTTCGCGATCACCTCCGTGAGTGTCAAGTTCTCCGACACCGCCGAGGCCTACGGATGGATCGGGACCGGTCAGCTGATCGGCGCGGCTGCGGGCTCCGCCGTCGCCGGCTTCCTCATCGACGCGGTCGAGGCGCCCGGCGCCTTCATCGCGGCCGCGGGCTTCGCCGCCGCCGGCGCGATCGTCGCCATCGTGTGCGTGCGCGCCTTCCCGGATCTGCGCCACCGCGACCCGAGTCCCATCCCCGACACCGAGCCCACGCCGATCATCACCTGAGTGCCGTTCGGCGTTCGCGCAGCGCCATAAGGGGACGCAGACGGGCGAGGCGAGCGGCAGGGGTTCTACGCTCTTAGACATGCCCGCATCCGTCGCGCTTCCCACCCTCGCGTGGGGCTCCCCCGCATCCGCTCACCACGCCCTCCTCGTGCACGGGCTGGGATCGTCCGGCGCCCTGATGTGGCGCTTCGGAACGGCTCTGGCCGAGGCGGGATGGTATGCCGTCGCCGTCGACCTGCGCGGTCACGGCCTGGCGCCGCGAGCGCTCGACTACACGATCGCCGCCTACGCCGCCGATGTGAGCCAGACGGTCCCTGATTCCGGCGGAGCATGGGACCTCGTCGTCGGCCACTCGCTGGGAGGAGCGTCCGCAACACTCGCCGCCGCGGAGCGTCCCGAGTGGGCGAGGCGGCTCGTTCTCGTCGACCCGGCGCTGTACCTCCTGCCGGCTGACCGCGCGGTCATCGAACGGAGTCAACAGGATGCGTTCGACTCGCCGACGATCGAAGAGGTCCGCGCCGCGCATCCCCATTGGCACCCGCAGGACGTCGAGCTGAAGGCGCAGGCGGCACAGCTCGCGAGCCCGTGGGCCATCGAGCAGACGTTGCAGCAGAATCCCGACTGGAATGTGACGGATGCGGCCGCGCGCCTCGCGGTGCCCACCCACGTGATCGCGTCCGACCCCGCCGTCTACAGCCTGTTCACCGGGCCGCACGCCGACGCGGTTCTCGCCGGCAACGCCCGCATCACGCGCTCGATCGTGGCCGGAGCGGGGCACTCGCCGCATCGCGATCGCCCGGAAGCCACGGTAACGGCGCTGTGCGAGGCACTGGCATGACCTTCGATCCGAGCGTCTATCTGCCCGATGACCTGATCGAGCGCATCCGCGGGCGCGCAGCGGACATCGACCGCGAGAACATCTTCCCGGACGAGGATCTCGCCGAGCTGCGTGCGGCCGGATATCTCGGCATCCTCGTGCCCGCGGACCGCGGAGGCGCAGGACTGACGCTCGCCGAGGCCTCGATCCTGCAGCAGCGTCTCGCGACCGCCGCGCCCGCGACGGCCCTCGCCCTCAACATGCATCTCGTGTGGACGGGGGTCGCGAAGGTGCTGCGCGACCGCGGAATCGACGATCTCGCGTTCGTGCAGACCGGTGCAGCCGAAGGGGAGGTCTTCGCCTTCGGGATCAGCGAGGCGGGCAACGACCTCGTGCTCTTCGACAGCGCCACGGAGGCCGTCCCGCTCCCGGACGGCGCATACGCGTTCACCGGCACGAAGATCTTCACCTCGCTCGCCCCGGTGTGGACGCATCTCGGCGTGCATGGTCTCGACACCACCTCCCCCGACGCACCCCAGCTCATCTACGGCTTCGTACCGCGCTCGGATGCGGTGCGCACCCGCGACGACTGGGACACGGTGGGCATGAGGGGGACGCAGTCTCGCACCACGGAACTCCACGGCGCCGTCGCTCCCGCCGACCGGATCGTGCGCCGGGTCGCGCCCGGCCCGCAGCCCGATCCGATCGTGTTCGGCATCTTCAGCGTCTTCGAGATCCTGCTCGCCTCCGTGTACACCGGCATCGGTCGACGCGCCCTGGATGTCGCCGTCTCGACGGCCGCACAGCGACGCTCGCGCAAGACCGGTCTGGCCTACAGCCAGGACCCCGCCATCCGCTGGCGCGTCGCCGAGATGGCGCTTGCCTACGACGCGCTCGTCCCCCAGATCGCCGCGCTCGCTCACGACGTGGATGCGGGTGCGGACCACGGGGCGCGATGGTTCTCGCTGCTGTCCGGGCTCAAGCACCGCGCAGCCGTGTCCGCCAAGCGGATCGTCGATGAGGCGATCCTCGTCGCCGGCGGCTCGTCGTTCTTCTCGTCCAGCGAGCTGGGCCGGTTGTACCGCGATGTCCTCGCCGGCCAGTTCCATCCCTCCGACCCCGAGTCGGCGCACGCGACCGTCGCCGCCGCGTGGCTCGGTCCCGTCCCGCAGGGAGAGGACGAATGAGCACGGTGGGTCGGGTCCAGCTCGGCGACGGTCTCGAGGTCAGTGCGCTCGGCTTCGGCGGGATGAGCCTCAGCGACGTGTACGGGCCCGTCCACGACCAGACGGCGCTGGCAACGTTGACGCACGCGGTGGATGCGGGACTCACATTCGTCGACACGGCCAACATCTACGGCGCGGGGCGCAGTGAGCGCACGATCGCACGGCTGCTCGCCATCCGGCGCGACGAGATCACGCTGGCGACCAAGTTCGGCATCTCCGGCGGCGCGATCGGCTCGCGCGGCATCCGCGGCGATGCCGCCTACGTGCGCGAGCAGATCGATGAGAGCCTGTCCCGGCTGGGCACCGATCACGTCGACCTGTACTACCAGCACCGCGTCGATCCGCACATTCCGATCGAGGAGACGGTCGGTGCGATGTCAGAGCTCGTGACCGCGGGCAAGGTGCGGCACATCGGGTTGTCTGAGGCCACCGCGGATGAGATCCGTCGCGCGCACGCGGTTCATCCGATCGCCGCCGTGCAAACGGAGTGGAGCGTCGTCAGCCGCGACGTGGAGCGCGCCGTGGTGCCGACGGCGGCCGAGCTCGGGATCGGCTTCGTGCCGTACTCGCCGCTCAGCCGCGCCTGGTTGACGGACGAGTTCTCCCCCGCGCACATCGGCGCCGGCGACGGCCGGCCGCGGTTCCCGAGGTTCTCCGCAGAGAACCTGGCCGCCAACACCGGTCTCCGCGCCGACTACCTCGCCCTCGCGCACCAGCGCGGCCTGACGGGTGCGCAGCTCGCGCTCGGCTGGCTGTTCACGCGTGCCGCGCAGTTGGGGATCGCCGCTGCTCCCATCCCCGGCTCGCGCTTCGCGCGGCACGTGGACGAGTGGCTGCCCGCATCCGGCCTCATCCTGGACGCGGACACCATGGCCGCTCTCGAGCCGTTCGCGACGGCGATCAGCGGCAATCGGAGCTTCGACGTCGCGTGGACCAGCCAACGCGGGGATCAGGCGAGCTGACCGGCGGGATCATTTGCCGGCGAAATCGAAGGCGCGCAGCAGCTCCTCGACGGCACGCTCCCGGTCCTCGCCGCCCTCCTCGAACATGTGGGCCACATGAGTGCGCAAGTGATTCTCGAGCAGGAGACGGTTCAACGACTCCAGTGAGCGCTGGATCGCGCGAGACTGCGTGATGATGTCCATGCAGTACTCCTCGGACTCGATCATCTTGGTGACCCCGCGCAGCTGCCCTTCCAGGATGCTCGTGCGGTGCAGGGCGCGCTTCTTGATGTCGTCGATCACGCTGACAGAGTACGCCGTGGAAGGATGACGACATGCCCCGCACCCCGACAGCACTGCTGAGCGACGCCGATCGAGAGCGGTTGCGCGGGCTGCGACTGATGAAGGGGATCGCACTCGGCGCCCTCATCGTGCTCGCCGTCGTCTTCGTGATCGCGTTCGCTCTGCAGAGCCGCTATCCGTGGCTCTCGTACGTGCGCGCCGCGGCGGAGGGAGGCATGGTCGGAGCGCTCGCGGATTGGTTCGCGGTGACCGCACTGTTCCGTCGCCCGCTCGGACTGCCTATCCCGCACACCGCGATCATCCCGACGCGCAAGGACGAGATCGGACGCACCCTCGGCGAGTTCGTCGAGACGAACTTCCTCGCGGCTCCCGTCATCCGCGGCAAACTCGAGTCCTTCTCGCTGTCTGCCCGCCTCGGTGCCTGGCTGGCGCAGCCCGCTCATGCCGAGCGGGTCGCTTCGGAGGGAGCGACGATCGCGACGAATGTCATCGAGGCGTTGAGCGACGACGACGTGCAACAGCTGCTGGGCGACTTGGCCCGCGAACACCTGGTCATGCCCGAGTGGGGCCCGCCGCTCGGCGGCTGGCTCGAGCGCATGGTCGACACGGGCGCACACCATGGCGCGGTGGATCTCGCAGCCGACAGCATGGCCGCCTGGCTGCGAGCGAACCGCTCGGCTTTCACCGGCCTCATCTCCCGGCGCCTCCCCTCGTGGGTTCCGTCGATGGTGCACACGCTGATCGACGAGGCCGCCTACCACGAGGCGGTCAAGTTCGTCGCCGCCGTCCGCGCGGACCCCGATCACCCGGCGCGGCACGCGGTGGACGGGTACCTCGCACGCCTCGCGGACAACCTGCAGCACGACGCCGCGACCATCGGACGATTCGAAGACGCGAAGACGACGGTGTTCGACTCACCCCGGGTCCGCGAGCTGGCAGGTGAAGCCTGGCGTACGGCCAAGAACGGCCTGACACGCGGTCTGCGCGACCCGGAGAGCGGCCTGTGCCGACGCCTGGTCGAGACGTTGACGGACGTCGGCCGGCGCCTCGAGCGCGATGAGACCCTGCGCGCCCGCGTCGATGGCTGGGTGACGGATGCGGCGGTGTTCGTCATCGAGCGCTATCGGCACGACATCGCCTCCGTCATCACCGACACAGTGGAACGCTGGGATCCTGAAGAGACCACCGAGAAGATCGAACTCATGGTCGGCCGCGATCTGCAGTACATTCGCCTCAATGGCACGATCGTCGGCTCTCTCGCGGGTCTGACGATCTTCGCGATCGCGCACGCGATCTTCGGAGCCTAGGGGGCGGGATGAGCAGCACGGCGACGACCGAGCGCCTGTTCTCCTATGGGACTCTCCTGCTCCCGCAGGTGCAGCTGGACGTCTTCGGCCGCCGTGTCGAATCGACGGACGACGTGCTCACGGGCTACCACGTGCAGCAAGCCGACATCGAGGACACCCGTGTCGTAACGCTCTCGGGCCTCGCCACGCACCCTGTGCTGCGCCGTACCGGGAGCAGGAGCGACAAGGTCACCGGACAGGTCTTGGAGCTGACGCTGGACGAGCTCGACGCGGCCGACGAATACGAGGTCTCGCTGTACACGCGGGTGGCCGTGGTGCTGCAGAGCGGGCGCGACGCCTGGGTCTACGTGGGATAGGACGCGAAAGACATGGTCGCTCTCGTCCTGGTCCGCCACGCCAAGTCCGATTGGGCAACAGCGGGTCTCAGCGATCACGAACGCCCGCTGAACGACCGCGGTCAACGCGACGCTCCCATGATGGCCGCGATCCTCGCGCGCACGGGCTTCCGCCCCGATCGCCTGCTCAGCAGCACTGCCGTCCGCGCGCGCACGACGGCGGAAGCGTTCGCACGCGCACTCGACGTTCCGTTGGAGACCGAGAGCGATCTCTACGCCGCGTCGGCCCGCGACATCTGGCGTACCGCTGCAGCGACAGGAGCTCGGAACGTCCTCATCGTCGCGCGCGACCCCGGACTGAGCGACCTTGCGACCGCGCTTGCCGGACGCGAGGTGACGATGACGACCTGCGCCGTGGCCACGTTCCCCATCGCAGAAGATCACTGGCCCTCGGCCGTGCCCGTCGTCGACGAGTGGGAACTCCACGCTCCTCGCTAGAAGACGTCCAGCTTCGCGACCCGAACGCCCGGTCTGTCACGATCAGAGGCGCGTCCGGCCATAGCACTTGGGTCCAGAAACACGAAAGGGCCACCCAGCGTTGGGTGGCCCTTTCTAAAAGGAGTCCGGCGGTGTCCTACTCTCCCACAGGGTCCCCCCTGCAGTACCATCGGCGCTGAGAGGCTTAGCTTCCGGGTTCGGAATGGGACCGGGCGTTTCCCTCTCGCTATGGCCGCCG
>JASCPH010000036.1 GCA_029959545.1 Microbacteriaceae bacterium PS02066
TTCGTCACGAGATCACGGCTAAACCCCGTGATCTCGTGCGAAAGATGCAGTCTCGCGGGCGTTGTGGCGAGGACGGCGACGGATGCGGTCAGGCGACGGATGCGGTCAGTCGAGCGAGCGGAGGATGTCGACGATGCCGGCGAGATGCTGGCGGGTGGCGGCCTCCGCGGCATCCGGATCGCGGGCGATGACCGCGTCGATGATCGCGATGTGCTCGGGCGCGGACTGCGCGGCGCGACCGGGATGGAAGGCGAGTCGGAACTGGTGCCGGGCGGACTGCGCCCGCAGACGCTCCAGAAGCTGGGATGCGGTGGCGTGACCGCTGAGCTCGCGCAGCCGCCGATCGAGCTCCTGATTCAGCCCGGAGTATCCCACCAGGTCGCCGCCGGCGATCGCCCGCTCGATGTCGGATCGGAGAACACGGAGGCCCTCGATGTCGTCGTCGTCGACCCGCTCGGCCGCCTTGCGGGCGCAGAGCGACTCGAGTCCCATGCGCACCTCGACGATCTCGACCGCCTCGTCGACCGTGATGGCGCGCACCCGTGCACCGCGGTTGGGCAGGCGCTCGACCAGGCCCTCTCCCGCGAGCGTCAGCAGCGCCGTGCGCACGGCCGCGCGCGGCGCCGCGAAGCGCTCGCTGAGGTCGGCCTCGATAAGCCGTTGGTGCGGCGCGAACTCGCCGCCCAGGATCGCGTCGCGGATCTGTGCGGCCAGCTCAGGGCGCGCCGCCTGCTCGGCCTCGTCCGTCACGGAGGGAAACGTCATCGTCATCCCCTTCTCGGGCGGAAGAGCCGCACCGGATCGTCAACACTATTGTGTCCGATCCGGGATGGTCACGGGGTGGATGGTGCGGCGAGGCGCCAGGTCGCGTCGGGGATGTCGCCGAGGGTGGCGACCGTGACCACGCGAGCGGATGCGGCGCTCGGCTCCAGATGCGCCACGCAGCCGTGCCGCGCCTCCACGCGCACGGCCACTCCGTGCGGGCGCAGCACGGTCATGAGCGCCTCGGCGATCTGGTGCCCGAGGCGCTCCTGCAGCTGCGGTCTGCGGGAGGCGAGCTCGACGAGCGTCGCGATGCGGCTGAGGCCCGCGATGTGACGTACCGGCGCGTAGAAGACGTCGACCGTGCCCTCGAAGGGCAGCAGGTGATGCTCGCACACCGAACGGAACGGGATCGCGGTCATCCCGACCAGCTCGCCGGGGTGCTCGTTGTCGGTGAGGGCGACCGGCGCTCCGAGCGCGGATGCCGGGTCGACGCCGAGTCCGGAGAACAGGTCCAGGAAGAGGTCCGCGACCCGCTCGGGGGTGCGGGTGAGCCCGAGCCGGTCGGCATCCTCTCCGACGGCCTCGAGCAGCTCGCGAACGGCCGCGACCGCCCGGGCGCGGTCGGTGCGCGCTGCCGTGTCGATGCTCATGTTGCTCCTTCTGCGCCTTCGAGGCGCTCGACGAGGGCGAGGCCACGCTGCGCCCACGAGATCTCGCCTCGCGCTCGCTCCACGAGGCCCTCGTAGGCGAAGCGTTTGTAGGCGATCGTGCGTTCCCTGTCTTCTTCGGCGGTGCCCGCGAGCCGGCGCAGCAGCATGGGGTTGTCGACAGCGTCGATGCGGGCCAGCTCGCCCTCCCACTGCTCGAGCTCGCTCTCCCACTGCGCGATGTGTGCGCGCAGGAATGCGCGAGAGTCGGCGGGTGTTCCCGCCTCGAGGTACGCGGCCCGGAGGTGAGCGGGGTCCCGCACGCGCTGGTAGTCCAGCGGGGCTGCCATCCACGCGAGGAAGGCCGCATCCCCCTCGGGGGTGATGTGGTACATCCGGCGGGTGCCGCGCTCGCCGCGCGGCTGTTCCTCACCGCGCACGAGGCCCTCGGACTCCATCTTGCGCAGCTCGGGATAGATCTGGGAGTCCGGGGCGTGCCAGACGTGCCCCACCGAGACCGCGAACTGCTTCTGCAGGTCGTAGCCGGACTGGGGGCCCACCCGCACGAGAGCGAGGAGCGCGTAGCGCAGGCTCATCCGCCGATCTCCTTCCGAGGTGTGGCTCTGAGGCTATCTATAAACGCCGACGCGGGGCCCGGGCGGACCGGACCCCGCGTCGCGTCGAGGGCTCAGCCCTTGTAGCCGGTGCGCCAGCCGCCCTGGTAGGTCTGGCGGGCGACGGTGGAGTAGGGCACGGGGCTGACGACCACGCGCACCTCGGTCTGCTCGTGCGGCTCGACGGAGGCCTTGGAAGTGCCGCCGTTCGGCTCGCCCCAGACGACCTTCAGCTCGGTGCCCTCCGGCACGTCGGGGTCGACCGTGCCGAGCGAGAGACCGCGACGCTCGTTGGCGCTGTAGCCGGTGAACATCGAGAAGCCGACGACCGTGCCGTCCGCATCCACGACCGAGTCGTAGTTCGCGGAGCCATAGTTGGCCAGCGGCAGGTCGAAGAACTTGTAGTTGGGGCCGTCGACGTTCAGCAGGGATCCCCAGACCTTCGCGAGGTCCTCGGCGTTCCAGGCGAGGGTGACCTTCTTGCGCTGGGTTGCCGGGTCGATCTTCTCGAGCGCGTCGCGGCCGATGAAGTCGTGGTCGAACTTCACGAACGAGCCGTAGCCGAGCTCCCAGGGCGTCAGGTAGTAGTCCTCGATGTTGTCGGAGACGAAGGAGCCCGCGAGGGTTCCGGTGGCTTCGTAGCTGTCGACGCCGAGCCACTCGCGGTAGCCGCGCTCGGCCTCTCCCGAGTAGATCGCGGGAAGCGGCGAGGGGATCCAGCCGGACTCGAGCGTGTTCGAGGGGTAGGCGCGCGATCCGACGGGCACGAGACCGAACTCGGTGCCGGCCTCGACGATCGCGTCGCGGATGGCGTCGTGGTCCTCGTAGGGGCCCCAGATCTCCAGGCCCGGGGCGCCGGCCATGCCGTGACGGAGGGTGCGCACGGTCTTTCCGGCGATCGTCATGGTTGACATGTTGAAGAAGCCGAGCTTCTCCAGCGGGCCGCCGTTGAGCTTCTCGATGACGTCCCACGCCTTCGGGCCCTGGATCTGGAAGCGGTAGTAGCGGCGGGTGACGGCGTGGCCGTACGGGCGCGACGGCGAACGACGGTCGACCTGCACGTCGAGGTTCTGGTAGCCGCCGGTCTCACCGTGGTACATCAGCCAGTTGGATGCGGGCGCGCGTCCGACGTAGACGTACTCGTCCTCGGCCTCGCGGAAGAGGATGCCGTCGCCGATCACGTGGCCGCTCGCGGTGGTGGGCACGTACTGCTTGGCCTTGTTGACCGCGAAGTTCGCAACCGAGTTGATCGCGGTGTCGCTGATGAGCTTGATCGCGTCGGAGCCCTTCAGGAACACGTTGTCCATGTGGTGGGACTGGTCGTAGAGCACAGCGGTGTTGCGCCAGGCCTGCTGCTCCTTGATCCAGTTCTGGAAGTCGGCGGGGACCACCGGGTAGATGTAGGAGCCGATCTGCGAGTTGCGCAGCATCTCGACCGGGTTGTTCTGGTCGATGAGTTCCTGCAGGTTGCTGGCCACGATGAACCTCTCTGTTCGGGGGCCGGCGCCTCGGCTGAGGCGTCGGAGTCAGGTGAAGACGATGGTGTGGTTGCCGTGCCGGATGACACGGTCTTCGGCGTGCCACTGCACGGCGCGCGAGAGTACGGCCCGCTCGACGTACGCACCGCGGGCCTGGAGATCGGCGGCGGTCATCGAGTGGTCGACACGGGCGACGTCCTGCTCGATGATCGGGCCCTCGTCGAGGTCCTTGGTGACGTAGTGGCTGGTGGCGCCGATGAGTTTGACGCCGCGTTCCCTGGCCTTCTTGTAGGGGCCGGCGCCGATGAAGGCGGGAAGGAAGGAGTGGTGGATGTTGATGACCGGCACACCGACGCCTTCGAGGAAGTCGTCGGTGAGGATCTGCATGTAGCGCGCCAGCACGACGAAGTCGACGTTGCCGGCGAGGAGCTTGACGATCTCGCGCTCGGCCTCCGACTTGTCCGGGCCCTGCGAGGGCACGTGGAAGAAGGGGATGCCGAACGAGCGCACGTCCTCCGCGGTGTTCGTGTGGTTGGAGATCACCATCGGGATCGTGACGTTGAGCTCGCCCCGACGGTGACGCCACAGCAGCTCGAGCAGGCAGTGATCGCTCGTGGAGGCGAGGATCGCCATCCGCTTCGGCACCGACTGGTCGGTCAGGCGCCACTGCATCCCATAAGGCTCCAGCGTCTGGGCGAGGTCGGCTTCGATGTCGCCGATCGCCGCTGCCAGGTCGGGCCGGTGGAAGACGACGCGCTGGAAGAACGCGCCGCCCTCGGGGTTGTCCGAGTACTGGTCGAGCGTGACGATGTTCGCCTTGTTGCGCGTGATGAGTGCGGTGACGGCGGCGACGAGCCCGGGCTGGTCGGGGCCGTGCACGATCAGGCAGGCGTGGTCACGCAGGGCGTCTTTGTGCAGGGACATGCGGGAATCTCCTCAGGACTGCGCGGCGATGTACTCGCGGGCCCAGTCGGATGTCGCCCGCAGACCGCCGAACGTGTAGAAGTGAATTTTGACAGGTCCACGGGAGTCCTTCTGCGCGACGAGCGCGCCGAGGTCGCCGATGAACCGGTCGGGGCCTGCCGTTCCCATGAGGTTGGTAAGCGAGAACCCGTACTTCTTCACGATCATCGCGTTCGCTCCGACACCGAAGCGGCGGGCGAAGGTGATGAGGCGCTTGATGCCGGCGGGGCCCGGCGTGCCGACGCGGATCTCCGAGGTGATCCCGCGCTCGCGCACGCCGTCGATCCAGTCGATGACGGGGTCGGTGTCGAACGCGAACTGTGTCAGGATCACCTGGCCGAGGCCCGCATCGGCCAGGGCCGCCGACTTGTCCTCGAGGTGGCGCCACAGCACATCGGTGGGGATGTCGGGATGTCCCTCCGGGTAGCCCGCGATCGAGACCTCGCGCACGCCGTACTTCTGCAGGATGCCGGAGCGGATGACGCTCAGCGAGTCGGGGTACGGCCCCTCGGGCTCTGCCGGGTCGCCGCCGACGGCGAAGACGTGTTCGGTCGCGCCCACCTGCTGCAGGCGGTCGAGGAACTCCTCCAGCTGGGCGGCCGAGGCGAGTCGGCGTGCCGACACATGCGGGACGGGGACGAATCCCGCATCCTTCACGGCCTTGGCGGCGGCGACGCGCATGTCGAGGTCTTCGTTGCCGAGGAAGGTGACGTTGATCTTGGTGCCGGCCGGGATGACGTCGCGGGCTTCTTCGAGCCCGGGGATGTCCTTGCCGGTCATCTCGAGCGAAAAGCCGTCGAGGAGTGCGAGGGATGCGGCCGGGTCGGGTGCGGGGGTGTTACGTGCCACGAGTCGTGGTCCTTCCGCTGTCGGGAGGGCTTCGTTGCGCCTCGTCAGCGAGAGTACCTATGTCGATAGGTAATGGCAAGAGGTATTTCACGGCTCATCGTCCATCTTCAGGATGATGCCCGTCGGGCCGGATACATCGCCGCGACGATGGGCTCGAGGATCGCGGGCGACGACGATGGGAATGTGTCGACGTCACGTGTGCCCGTAACCGCCCGTTCTGCCCGCCCGAGGCGCCGTCGCCGACGAATCGTGGTGATGACCGTCGTTCTGGGCGCCCTCGCCGGCGTCGCCGCGGTGGGGGTCTTCGCGGCCGACGTCTACGGGCCGCGGTTCGGGTTCTTACCTCGTGCCGCCTTCCGTCGAGAAGTACGGGCAGCTCGCTGTCGAACTTCTCGACGGCGGCTACCATGCGAACGATCCGGCGTGGCCTGCGAAGCGGACCGCCATCCTGGATGCGGCGAGCTCCGCCACCGACTACGCCGAGCTGTATCCGCTCCTGGAGGAAGGCACGCAGATCGTCGGCGGTCGGCACTCGAGCTTCCTCCCGGCGGGGGCGGGGCTCGCCGCTGCTGAGCCCTTGGAACAGCCGACGGTCGCCACCGACGCCGGAATCACGACGATCGTGCTGCCCGAGATGGTCTCCCAACGCGCGGAGGATCTCCAGAGTTACGCCATGACCGTCGCGGACGGCATCGATCGGGTCGCAGCGGATACCTGCGGGTGGGTGATCGATCTGCGCGGCAACCGTGGGGGCAACATGTACCCGATGCTCTCGGGAGTCGCGGCGCTGCTTCCCGGTGGGGATGCGGTGTCGTTCGTCGACCGCGGCGGCAGCGCGACGGCCGTCACGATCGAATCGCGCGGTGCCGCGGTCGCCGGCAACGTCATGGTCGACGTCGGCGCGCGCACGAAGCGCACCGGCACGCCGGTCGCTGTCCTGCAGGACGAGTGGACCGCGTCGAGCGGCGAGGCCGTGCTGGCGTCCTTCCGCGGCGTGGACGGCGTCCGCACGTTCGGAACCGACAGTGCGGGAGGCACCTCGGCGAACGTGAGCCACACGATGTTCGACGGTGCGACGATCGTGCTCACCGAGAGTCTGTACGTCGACCGCACCGGCCGGAACTACGAGGAGGGCCCCATCGCACCGGACCAGAGCTCTGCGCAGGCCGATGCGGATGCGCGATCGTGGCTCGGCGACCAGGGCTGCGCCGGCTGAACGCGGGGCGGCTCAGCCCTTGCGGGAGCTGCCCGCATCCGCGAGCCAGGTCTCGTTGTCGATGCTCTGAAGTACCCGCATCTCGTCGAGCATCTTGCGCAGTAGCGCATTCAGCCGGGTGACTTCGGCCGGTGTCAAGTGAGCCAGGATGATCTCCTGCCCGCGGAGGGAGATCGGCAGCATGTCGTCGTGCATGGCGGCGCCGGCCGCCGTCAGGTACATCGGGCGGGAACCGCGGGCGCCCTCCGCGAGCACCACGAGACCGCGCTCGACCAGGGTCGTCACACTCTTCGAGACGATCGCCTTGTTGACCACGAGGAACTCCGAGATCTCCGACGCGGAGAAGCCCGGATTCATCGCCAGCGCGGAGATGACCCGCCACTCGTTCGTGCCCAGATCGAACTGGCGCCGGAGTTCATGGGACTCGCGCCAGACCAGCGCGTTGGAGAGCAGGGCCAGCAACCTCGGAGTGAAGGCGTCCGGATCGATATGGTCGGCCAACGGCTCGACGACCGCCTCGGCGGGGGGCTTCACGCCGTGTGCGTGTCGAGTGCGATCTGTGGCCATGGGTTTCCTCTCCAGGAGTCGGATGCGGGGCGCGCCGCTTCACGACGCGGGCCGGGAGGAGGTCCCGGCCCGCGTCGTGGTCGTCAGTGCGCCATCGCCGCCAGGGCCTCGGGGTCGATCGTGGCGATCGACCGGGTGTCCTGGAAGGCTCGGACACCTTCGATGCCCTGCTCGCGTCCGAAGCCGGACTGCTTCATGCCGCCGAAGGGTGCGCGCAGGTCGAGGCGCGTGGCGCCGTGGTCGTTGACCCACACATAACCGCAGACCAGCTGCGATCCCACCCGCTGCGCGGACTCGGGCGATGCGGTCCACACCGAGCCGCACAGGCCGCCCCACGTGTCGTTCGCGAGGGCGATCGCCTCCTCTTCGGAGTCGAACGGGATGATGGGGATGACGGGGCCGAACTGCTCCTGGGTCACCACGCGCAGCGACGGGTCGGGGTCGACGACGATCGCCGGGCGCAGGAAGTTGCCGCCGGCGAGCTCGCCCCCGGGCAGGGTGCCGTACTCGCGCACATCGGCGCCGGCATCCTTCGCCTCCTGGATGATCTCCTCGACGAACGCCTTCTGCGCCGGCTGGTGCAGCGGGCCCATGGTCGTTCCCTCGTCGAGCCCGTAGCCGATCACGGCCTTCTCGAGGCGTGCCTCCAGGCCCGCCACCAGCTCGTCCAGACGCGAGCGGTGCACGAACACGCGCTTGGCGTTCATGCAGATCTGGCCCGTGGTGTCGTAGATCGCGGCGTAAAGGCGGTCGAGGTGTGTGTCGTCGAGGATCGCGTCCTCCAGGAACACTGCTGCGTCGTTGCCGCCGAGCTCGAGCGTGACGCGGGTGAGCGTCTGCGCGGCCATCTGCATGATGCGCTTGCCGCCGTTCACGCTGCCGGTGAAACAGACCTTCGCGACGTCGGGGCTCTGGATGAGCTCCGCCATGTTCTCGTCGCGGCCCGTCACGACGTTGAGCACGCCAGGCGGCAGCTTCTCGGCGATGCGCTGCACCACGCGGGTCGTCGCCAGTGGCGCAGAGGGCGGCGGCTTCACGATCGCGGTGTTGCCCGCGAGCAGCGCGTGCGGCAGGGCTGCGCCGAGGATGGCGATCGGCCAGTTGAAGGGCACGATGACCGTGACGACGCCCAGCGGTTGGTAGGCCACCTCGGTCGTGACCGGGATCGCGCCGGGGATCACGGGGAGGGTGTGTCCCTTCTCGACCTCGTCCTTGAGCATGAGGGCGAGGTTCCAGCGGATCTCGAAGACGAGGGCGTCCACCCACGCTTCGAAGCGGATCTTGCCGTTCTCCTGCGAGAGGACGGCGGCGTCCGTGTCGCGCTCATCGGCGATCCCCGCAATGGCTGCGGCCATCGCCTCCGCTCGCTGGGCCGCCGACAGCGCGCTCCACGACCCGAAAGCGGCGGACGCGGCGGCGACCGCATCCGCGACATCTGCGGGCGTGGCTGCTGCCGCCTCGCCGACGATGACTCCGGGCTTTCCCGGATCGGCGATCTGTAGAACGTCATCGGTGAAGCGCTCCGCGCCTCCGATGTAGAGCCCTGTCCGCACTCCGGCGGACGTCTGGGCGATCGAACTCGACATCCCTGCACCTCTCTGTGTCTCGGATATGTGCGGGATCGCGACCGTCGCCACCCCCGCGGCACGAGTTTACGTCCATTCCTGTTTACATGTAAATGAGATCGTGCTACCTTCGCCGGGTCGCCCTCCAGAGTCGGATGGCGGCACCCGAAACGACGTCGATGAAGACGCGATTCTGCGCACATTCGACGTCTCCCTGCCATCGACGAGGAGGCATGATGAGCAGTTCCCCCCTGCAGACGGACCAGCGTCCGAACGTGGCCGAACTGGAGGATCTGGCGTTCGAGCTGCGGCGCAAGCTCCTGCAGCTGTGCGGCACGTACGAAGGCGCCGTCCACATCGGCGGAGACCTGTCCTCCGCGGACATCTTCACCGCTCTCTTCCACTACGGCCTGAACGTCGACCCGACCGACATCGCCAACCCCGCGCGCGATCGCTTCGTGCTCAGCAAGGGCCACGCCGCCGTCTGCATGTATATCGCCATGGCGATGCGCGGCTTCTTCTCCTACGAGGGGATCGTCGACACCTACGGCCAGCTCGACAGCGCCTACGGCATGCACCCGTGCAAGGTGCAACTGCCCGGTGTCGAGGCCTCGACGGGCTCGCTCGGCCACGGCCTTCCCCTCGCCGTGGGCATGGCGCTCAGCGCCCGCCACCGCGGCGACGCCCACCGTGTCTTCACCCTCCTCGGCGACGGCGAGACGGGCGAAGGGTCGGTCTGGGAGGCGGTCATGGCCGCCCGCAGCAACGGCCTCGGCAACCTCGTCGCCTTCGTCGACCGCAACCGCCAGCTCATGACGAGCTTCGCGGAGGAGCGTGTCGCGTTCGAGCCGTACCCGGACAAGTGGCGCGCCTTCGGGTGGAACGTCGTGCACATCGACGGCCACGACATGGCGCAGCTGGTGGAGGCGCTCGACGCGCTGCCCGAGCCCGACAGCGAGACACCCACCGTCATCATCGCCGAGACCGTCAAGGGCAAGGGCGTCGACTTCATGGAGCGCAACCTCGCCTGGCACGCCGGATCGCTCGGTGCCGCCGATCTCGAACGCGCCCTCGCGGCGCTCACCGCCTCGCGTGAGAAGGAGTCCGTCTGATGCCTGTGACCTTCACTTTCGGGGAGTTCCTCGGAGCTCGATCGGTGATCGGCTCCACGCTCGCAGAGCTCGGCGCCGAGTACGAGAACCTCTGGGTGCTGACCCCGGACATCGGCGCGACGCTCGTCGAGTTCCGCGACACCTTCCCCGACCGCTTCGTCGATGTCGGCCTCGCCGAGCAGGCGTGCGTCGGCATCGCCGCAGGCCTCGCCTACGACGGCAACATCCCCGTCGTCTCCGGCATGCTTCCCTTCCTCAGCATGCGCGCCCTCGAGCAGGTGCGCACCGACGTCTGCTACCCCAACCTCCCGGTGAAGATCATCGGCACGCACGGCGGACTCGTCGGCAACGGCGGATCGACGCACTACGCGGTCGAAGACCTCGCACTCATGTGCGCTCTGACCAACATGACCGTCACCTCGATCGGCGACCCGCTCATGGTGGGCGAGATCATCCGGCAGTCCATGACGATGCAGGGGCCGATCTACATCCGTCTCGCCGTGGGCAAGAAGGACAAGGTTCTCTACGAGCCGGGTCAGCACGAGGTGCGCATCGGCAAGGGAATCGTGGCGCGCGAGGGCACCGACGCGACGATCTTCACGCACGGCACGACCGTCGCGCAGGCGCTGGATGCGGCGGACGAGCTGGCTGCGGACGGGCGCTCGGTGCGCGTGGTCGACATGTTCACTCTGAAGCCGATCGACGAGGAGCTCATCGTGCGCTCCGCGGCCGAGACCGGAGGACGCTTCGTCGTGCTCGAGGACCACCTCGCCTATGGTGGCCTGGCCACCCGCGTCGCCGACGTGGTGGCCGACCGCGGCATCCGTCTGACGGCGTTCGAGCGGCTCGGAATCCCGCAGGTCTACGCCGGCTTCGGTGAGGACGAGCAGCTGCGCGACAAGTACGGCTACGGACTGTCGGCGACGACCGCGGCGCTGCGTCGCGTGATCGCGGCCGAGGGGTGAGCGCCACCATGCGCGCATCGGCAATCTGCGCGATCCCGATGAGGCCGCCCGCGGCCGCATCGGCGTCGTCGACATGCCGCAGCCCGAGCTGGGCCCCGAGGATGTCCGCATCCGCGTCGCCTACGCCGCCATCTGCGGGTCCGACCCGCACCTGGCCGAGGGCTTCTTCGGCACCGACGTGCCCATCGGCCTCGGGCACGAGGTCTCCGGCGTCATCGAGGCGCTGGGAGAGCGCGCCGGGCGAGGCGGCCTGCGCGTCGGCGACCGGGTCGCCGGCAACTTCCTCCGCTTCTGCGGCTCGTGCCGACCGTGCCAGGACGGGCGTCAGCAGTTCTGCGAGCACATCCAGGACTACAACCGTCCGGGCATGGCCGAGACGGTCACTTGGCACGAGTCGCAGGTCTACCGCCTGCCCGACAGCGTGAGCCTGCTCGAAGGATGCCTGCTGGAGCCCACCTCCGTCGCCGTGCGCATCGCCGACAAGACCCGCATCCGCGTCGGCGACCGTGTGGCCGTCTGCGGCGGCGGTCCGATCGGGCAGCTCACGGTGCAGGTCATGGCCCGCTACGGCGCAACTGCGCTCACGATGATCGAGCCGATCGCCGACCGGCGGGGGATGGCCAGGCGTCACGGCGCGCAGTACACGATCGACCCCACGAGCGAGAACCAGGCCGCGATCGCCGACGAGCTCACCGAGGGGCGCGGTTACGACGTCGTGATCGACGCGTCGGGATCGACCCGAGCCACCCGAGGACTGCTCGATCTGGCGGCCAAGGGCGGCACGGTCGTCTACGGGGCGATGTATCCGAGCGACTACGAGCTGCCGCTGAACATCTCGGACTACTTGTATCTGAAGGAGCTCACGCTCACGGGTGTCTTCGTGTCGCCGTACGCGTTCCCGCGTGCGTTGAACCTGCTGCCGCACCTCGACCTGGCTGAGTTCACCCAGGCCGTCTTCCCGCTCGAGCAGGCCGCGGAGGCCTTCGAGGCGCACCTCACCGGCCGCTATCCGAAGGTCATCATCGCCTGCAACGACGAGGCCCGGCTCGGAGGGCTGTCATGACCACCGCACTCGAACGGGAAGCAGCGCCGGTGGAGACCGCCCCCGCGCTCGAAGCCCGCGACATCATCAAGCGCTTCGACGGGGTCCACGCCCTGAAGGGTGCCCGGCTGTCCGTGCTCCCCGGCGAGATCCACGCCCTGCTCGGCGAGAACGGTGCGGGCAAGTCCACGCTGATCAAGGTCGTGACGGGACTGTACGCCCCGGACGGCGGCACCATTCTGCGCTCGGGCCAGGAGGTCGAGTTCCAGAGCGTGCGCAGTGCCCGTGGCGAGGGGATCGTCGCGCTCTACCAGGAGCTGTCCATCATCCCGTCGCTGACCGTGGCGGAGAACATCCTGTTGGGCGAGCAGACGCCGCGCCGCGGGGGCGTCGTCAACTGGCGGGAGCTCCGCCGGCGGGCGAAGGAGCAGCTGGACAGCATCAACCAGCGCATCCCGCTGGGCAAGCTCGCCGGCGACCTCTCGCCGGTTCAGCAGACGATGGTCGCGTTCGCCCGTGCCCTCGCGACCGACGCGCGGGTGCTCATCCTGGACGAGCCGACCGCGTCGCTCACGGACACCGAGATCACCGACCTTTTCGCGGTGCTCCGGTCGCTGCGCGAACGGGGGGTCGCGATCGTCTACGTGTCGCACCGCCTCGAGGAGGTCTTCGAGCTGTGCGATCGGCTGACGATCATGCGCAACGGCGAGACGATCGTCACGAAGGATGTGGCCGACTCGCACATCGACGAGGTCATCTCCCTCATGGTCGGCCGTGAGGCCGGTCAGCTCTATCCGGAACGCGGATCGGGCGGCGGCGACGTCGTGCTGCGCGTGGAGGGCTTGAGTGGGCGCCGGGTGCAGGACGTCTCGTTCGAGGTGCGTGCCGGCGAGGTGCTGGGCATCGGCGGGCTCGCCGGTGCCGGGCGCAGCGAGCTGCTGCGCATCCTCGCAGGGGCGCAGAAGCACCAGGCCGGCACGATCACGGTGGGTGAGAAGACCCTGCCGCGCTCACCCGGGGTGGGCCGTGCGCTCGCGGCGGGCATCGCGCTCGTTCCCGAAGAGCGTCGCAGCCAGGGCGTGATCCTCGGGGCGTCGATCCAGGACAACATCACGATCGCGAACCTCTCCTCGGTGAGCTCCGTCGGCGTCGTCTCCCAGGCGCGCATCGCCGACATTGCCCGCCGTGGGATGTCGGACCTGCAGATCAAGGCCCGCAGCCCCCGCCAGAGTGTGGGGGAGCTGTCGGGCGGCAATCAGCAGAAGGTCGTCCTGGCCAAGATGCTCGAGCGTCAGCCCGCGGTGCTGCTCATGGACGAGCCCACGCGCGGGATCGACGTCGGCACGAAGGCCGAGATCTACCGCCTCATCCGCCGCCTGGCGGCGACCGGCACCGCCGTGATCGCCGTCAGCTCCGAACTCCCCGAGCTCATCGGCATGAGTGACCGCGTCGTCATCATGCACGAGGGTCGCATCTCCGGACAGGTCGCCGCGGCCCAGGCCGACGACGAACTGCTCCTCTCCTACTGCTACGGAAAGTCAGAGTGACATGGCCACCACCACGGATCCCACGCTCACCACGCGCAGCATCGTGACCGCGCGCGCCGAGTCGTTCGGGCGCATCTTCCTTCACGGCGGCACGGTCGTCGCCCTCATCGTGCTCGTCGTCTTCTTCTTCGCGATGCGGCCCGACGTGTTCCTCACGTTCACGAACGTGAAGAACATCCTGTATCAGGTCTCGATCCTGGCGATCATCGCCGGGGCGCAGACCATCGTCATGGTCGTCGGCGATTTCGACCTGTCGGTGGGCGCCACCTCTGCGCTCGCGGGTGCGGTCGCCGCATCCATGATGATCAACGGCGTCCCGGTGACGGCCGCGGTGGCCGTCGCGATCCTCGTGGGCCTGCTCGTCGGGCTCGTCAACGGGTTGCTGATCGCCTACGTGAACCTCTCCGCCTTCGTCGCGACGCTCGCCACGATGACATCGGTCGTGGGTCTTGCCTACCTCGTCACCGCGGGGACGACACTGTTCAACCTGCCGCCGGAGTTCAACTCTCTGGGGCAGGGGAAGCTGTTCGAGATCCCGATCCCGGTCTACATCGCGATCGTCATCTCGCTGCTGCTGTGGTTCGTGCTGCGCTTCACGACGATGGGTCGGCGGTGGTACGCGACCGGCGGCAACGTCGAGGTCTCGCGCCTGTCCGGCATCAACGTGCGCCGGGCCCGGCTCATCGCGTTCACGGCGGCTGGGGCGATCTCGGCGCTCGGCGGCGTGCTGCTGGCGGCGCGCCTCGGCAGCGCGAGCGCCGTGCAGGGCAGCGACAACATGATGTTCTCCGTCGCCGCCGTCTTCCTCGGCATGACGGTCGTGCGCTCGGGAGCCGCGAACCTCGGCGGCACCATGGTCGGCGTCGCGATCATCGGTGTCATGAGCAACGGCCTGAACATCCTCGGCGTCAACGCCTACGTCCAGCAGGTCGTCACGGGCCTCATCATCATCGCCGCGGTGACGCTGTCGTCGCTGCGGCACCGCGAGCGCTGACGCTCCGCATCCGCTTTCCCGAAGCGGTCGCCCCACGACCGCGCACCATCACAACGGCACGAAACACAAAGGAGTAACACGTGCGCACATCATTCAAGGCCCTCGCGGCCGTGGCCGCCGCAGCGGCCCTCGCCCTGACCGGATGCTCATCGGGCGGCTCGGGCGGCGGTGGCGACACCTTCAAGGTGATCGCCTTCACCTCCGGCAACCAGACGCCGGTGGGTGCCTGGTGGGTCAAGGCCGTGCAGGACAAGGCCGACGAGCTCGGCTGGGACCTCACGGTCATCCAGGGCGACTTCGACTTCCAGAAGATGAACCCCGCGGTCGAGAGCGCCATCGGGCAGGGCGCCGACGCGATCTTCGACGGCTACACCGATGTCGCCTCGATCGGCTCGATCGTCACCGCCGCCAAGGACGCGAACATCCCGATCTTCGCGATCGACTCCGCGACCGAGGAGAACGACGCGTTCGCGATCAACGTCACCGCCGATCAGCAGGGCATCGTCGATCAGACCGTCGGGGCGTTGGATGAGGCGCTCGGAGGCCTGAAGGGCAAGAACATCATGGTGATCGGGCACGACCCGCACCCCGGCATCCGGCTGCGGGCGAGTCTCGCCGAGAAGGCGCTGACCGCAGCGGGCGCGAACATCGCCGGCGGCGACATCCAGAAGGTCGCCTCTCCGGCGACCGGACGCACCGAGGCGCTGTCTCTCGTCGCGGACTACCTGTCGGCAAACCCTGGCGGCCTGGACGGCGTTTGGGTGGGTTGGGACGATGCGGCGCTCGGTGCCGCCCAGGCGGTCAGCGAGGCGGGATCGAAGGCGAAGGTCACCGGCGTCGACGCGACGAGCGAGGCCATCGCCGCGATCAAGGCCGGCGGGCCGTTCCTCGCGACCATCGAGCAGCCCTGGCCCAGCATCCTCGACACGGTCGTGGGGGACATCGAGGCCTACCGCAAGGACGGCACCCTGCCCTCCTCCCGCTTCGACGGGGTCGCCACAACCCTCGTGACCGTCGACAACGCGGACAGCATCACCCCCTCCGACAAGCTCGGTTGACCCCTGGGGCGGGGTGCTGAGAGCGCCCCGCCCCACCTCAGACATGGATGGAGGTCGCACATGCGACTGGAATCGAAGACCGCCCTCATCACGGGTGGCAGCAGCGGCATCGGTCGTGCGACCGTCGAGAAGTTCCTCCGCGAGGGCGCGAAGGTCATGATCGCCGATGTCGACCTGGCGCGCTCCGACCAGGTCGTCACGGAGCTCGAGGGCCTCGGCTTCACGGGCTCGGTCGCGGCCGTGCGCACCGACGTCTCCCGTTATGAGGACGTGGAGGCCGCCGTCGCGCGGACCGTCGAGGTGTTCGGCTCGCTCGACATCATCTTCAACAACGCGGGGATCGCCGGCGGCAAGCCACTGCTCGAGCACGACCCCGCGGTCGACTACGAGCCGATGATCCGCATCGATCAGGACGGCGTCTACTACGGCATCCTCGCCGCCGGCCGCCAGTTCCGGAAGCAGGGGACCGGCGGGGTCATCATCAGCACGTCGTCGATCTACGGGCAGCAGGCAGCGGAGCTCTCGTTCTCGTACAGTGCCGCCAAGGCCGCCGTCATCTCGTTCACCCGCTCCGCGGCCTACGAACTGGCGCAGTACGGCGTCCGGGCCGTCGCGATCACCCCTGGACGCGTGGGCACCCCGATCATCAATCAGTTCAGCGACGAGCTCAAGGCGACCTTCGCCTCGGAGCAGCTGCGCAACAAGATGACCGCGCCCGAGGAGATCGCGGACGTCGTGGCGTTCCTCGCCTCCGACGAGGCGAACGCCATCAACGGCACCGTCGTGAGCGTCGACGACGGCTACTCGGTGTTCAAGCAGCGGCTCGATCTGCCGGTGTTCTGAGGCGCGCCATGGACCTCGATCTCGCGTGCCACCTCTCGGCGATCACGCCCGAGCTGGCCCCGGCGCAGCTCGTGCCCGTCCTGCACGACCTGCGCGAGATGGGTTACCGACGCGCTGTCCTGCCGCCGCTGGATGCCGCCTCCACCGACGTGGACGCCCTCGCCGATGCGTTCGTGCGGACCGGGATGCTGCCGATCGCCATGTGCGGCCAGGCTCCGGACGCGGACGTCTCCTCGCCCGACGCCGACGTGCGTCGGGCGGGGGTCGAGCTGCTGCGAGCGAGCGTACGGTTTGCCGAACGGCTCGGAGCTGACCAGCTGAACGGCGTGCCCTACGGGCTCTTCGGTCGCCCGTCCGAGCCGGTCGGCCCCGCCCTTCTCGCCGAGAGCGCGCGGGCGGTGGGGGCGGTGGCCGACGAGGCGGCGGAACGCGGCGTCCAGATGACCTTCGAGGTGCTGAACCGCTACGAGGAGGCGGCGATCAACACCGCGGCGCAGGCCATGGACTACGTCGCCGCGAGCGGTTCGGCTCACCTCGGCGTGCACCTGGACAGCTTCCACATGGCGATCGAGGAGGCGGACGCCGTGCAGGCGGTCCGCACCGCGATGCCGCGGTTGCGCTACCTCGAGCTCGGCCAGTCGGGACGCGGCTCGCTGGAGCGCGGCGCGGTGGATGTCCCCGTGCTCGTGCGGGAGGCATTGGATGCGGGCTACCGCGGCCGATGGGGCGTAGAGGCGTTCTCGCGGCCGCTGACCGGGGGCGCGGCCGACGTGCTCTCGATCTGGCGCGCGCCCTACGCGGACGGTCTCGCCCTCGCGCGAGACGCGATCGGCGTCATCCGCCGTGGGTGGGCGGAAAGCGTCCCTGGCCGCAGGTCCCACCGCCTGGCCCGCGCGACGGGCTGAAGCGAGAGCACCCCTCCCATTGCGCGCGGACCCCGCGTCGCTCAAGATGTATTCACACGTATAGGGCAGGGAAGCCCGGAAAGGTGACGACGATGTCGACCGCAACGCAGGACACCGACACGCTGATCGATCCCGATGTCTTCGCGGGACGCATTTACATCGACGGTGAATGGGTCGAGGGCGGGGGAGGCTCCATCGCCTCCATCGAGCCCGCCACCGGTGAGACGCTCGTGCAGGTCGGGATGGCCGACGCCGCGGATGTCGCGCGCGCCGCCGCATCCGCCTCACAAGCGCAACAGGAGTGGGCGACCCTGCCGCATCCGGCCCGCGCGGCCGTGCTGCGCCGCGCAGCGCAGCTGTGGGAGCAGCACGCGGAAGAGATCATGGGGTGGAACATCCGCGAGGTCGGTGCCATCCCGCCGTTGGCCGGGTTCGCCCTGCACGTGACCGCCGCCGAGTGCTACGAGGCGTCGTCCCTACCCTCGGCGCCGCTGGGCACCATCCTCTCCAGCGAGGAGCCCCGCCTCTCGCTCGCGCAGCAGGTTCCCGTCGGTGTCGTGGGGGTCATCTCACCCTTCAACGTTCCGCTCATCCTCGGCATCCGCGCGGTTGCGCCGGCCTTCGCGCTCGGCAACGCCGTGCTGCTCAAGCCCGACCCCCGCACGGTCGTGACCGGCGGTGTCTCGATGGTGCGCATCTTCGAGGAAGCGGGCCTGCCCAAGGGCATCCTGCAGCTCGTGCCCGGCGGCGCCGAGGTCGGCGAGGCGCTGGTGGCCGACCCGCACGTGCGCGTGGTCGCCTTCACGGGATCGACCCGCGCCGGCCGCGCCGTCGGCGAGCTCGCCGGCCGCCACCTCACTCGCGCCCACCTCGAGCTCGGTGGCAACTCCGCCTTCCTGGTGCGGGAGGACGCCGACGTCGACCAGGCGGTCAACCTCGCCACGTGGGGCGCGTTCCTGCACCAGGGCCAGATCTGCATGACCGTGGGCCGGCACATCGTGCACGAGTCGCTGTTCGACGAGTACGTCACCAAGCTCGCCGCGAAGGCCGACTCGATGGTCGTCGGCGACCCGGCCGCCGGCCAGGTGCATCTCGGGCCCCTCATCGACGAGACGCAGCGCGACCGCGTACACACGCTCGTGCAGGACGCCGTGGCCCAAGGCGCCCGCCTCGCGGCCGGTGGTACCTACGAGCAGCTGTTCTACCGCCCGACGGTGCTGGCGAATCCGCCGAAGGATGCGGCCGCGTACTGCGACGAGGTCTTCGGTCCCGTCGCCTCGGTGGTCTCCTTCTCGACAGACGACGAGGCCGTCGAGCTTGCCGGGGCGACCGACTACGGGCTGTCACTGGGCATCGTCAGTCGCGACGCCATGAAGGCGTACGACCTCGCCAAGCGCATCCCCACCGGCATCGTGCACATCAACGACCAGACGGTCAACGACGAGGCCAACGCTCCCTTCGGCGGCGTCGGCGCGTCGGGAACCGGCTCGCGACACGGCGGTGCGCAGGCGAACATCGACGCGTTCACCGAGACCCGCTGGATCACGATGCGCCGCGAGCCGGGGCAGTACCCGCTCTGACGCGCACGGATGCCGGCGGCCCCTTCGCCGGGGCCGCCCGCATCCGTTCGTCAGAACGTCAGGTTGAAGACCCGGCGCGCGGTGTGCTCGAAGAAGTCGGCCTTCTCCGCATCCGAGATCGGCAGGGCGTCCTGAGCCGCGACCTCGTCGGCTTCGAACTGATACGGATAGTCCATCGCGTACATCACGCGGCCCGGACCCGTGACCTCGCGGGTGAACAGGATCGCCGGCTCCCAGGGCATCCCCGAGGTCGTGAGCCAGATGTGGGAGCGGAAGTACTCTGACGGACGCTGGGCGAGCGGCTTGATCGCCTCGTAGCGTCCGGAGGCGACCTGCTTGGCGTGCATGTGATCGATCCGGTGCAGCCAGAACGGAAGCGCCTCGCCCAGGTGCCCGACCACGAGCCGGAGGCGCGGGTGGCGATCGAAGACGCCCGACGTGATGATCCGGAGCAGATGGAGCCCGGCGCTGGCACCGAAACCGAGGATCGCGCCGTCGAGCCCGGCTTCGCGGTACGGGGAGATCATGGCGTTCGGAGGCGTGCCCGGATGCAGGTACAGCGGGACGTCGAGATCCTCCAGCTCGCGCAGCAGCGGAGCGAAACGCGGGTGGTCGAGGTGGTCGCCGCGCACGTGGTCGTTCAGCATCAGACCCTTCAGCCCGTCCTCTCCGACGGCGCGGCGCAGCTCCGCCACATCCGTCGCGGCATCCGTGAACGACACCGTCCCGAGCCCGGAGAAGCGCTCCGGCCGGGTCCGGCAGATCTCGCCGAGGCGGGCGTTGGCGATCTCCGCCAGCGTCACGGCTTCCTCCGGCGGCAGCACCTGGGTGCCGGGAGAGGTCAGGGCGAGGACCTGATGGTCGATACCGGTCGCATCCATGTCGGAGATCCGTCGCTCGGCCGCATCCTGCAGACGCTCGACCACCGCACGCGGCTGCGGATGCGGGGAGTTGAGGAAGTAGCCCATCAGGCTGTTGAAGCCGACGTCGTCGAGGTCGCGGCTCGCGAGATGGTCGCGGTACAGCGCGATCGCCTCGGGCGGTGCCCAGGCCTCCTCCGTCGCGATGCGCAGATACGGCGGGCGGTGTGCGTCGGCGTTCATGGAAGGGAGATCCTCTCTGCGGCGGCAGCCGGCTCGTCGATGTCGTGCGTGGAGATATCCGGCAGACGCACCGCGACCGTCGCGGCGACGCCGGAGTCGACGTGGCCGAGCGCGGTGCGCAGGGTGTCCTCCAGGTCGTCGAAGTCGGTGACGGTCGCGGCCCAGCCGCCGCCCGCCGCGCGGGCGACGCGGGGCAGGTCGGCCTCGCGGCCGAGCCCCACCCAGAACCGCTCATCGCGCTGGGCGACGCCGTCCGGATACTGACGCACGGCGTTGCGTCTGGTCGCGTTCCAGCCACCGTTGTCGAGGACGACGGTGAGCGTCGCGAGACCGTAGCGGGCGGCGACGGATGCGGCTGAGGCGGGCGCGCTGAAGTAGAACGTGCCGTCGCCCACGATGCTGACGACGCGGCGACCGGGTTCGGCGAGCTTGATGCCGAGGGCTCCGCCCCCCGACCAGCCGAGCGACGTCCCCCGGTTGCCGAACACCGTGCCGGGCAGGGCCCGGGGCAGGGAACGCCAGATGTCCGGCGCCGCGGTGATGGCCTCGTTGACGACGATCGTCTCCGCGTCGATCAGTCGCGCCAGGGTGGCGCCGACGCTGCCCGCCGACAGGCGCCGCTCAGCGACGTCCGCCGCGATGCGCTCGTCCCGCTCGGCGCGGGCGCGGCGGGCCTCGGTCGCCACGCTCTCGCGGCGGGTCCGGGCGGCGTGCGCCTGACCGGCATCGGGCGTGCGCTCCAGCAGCTGGTCGAGGAACGTGACCGCATCGGCACGGATGAGCGCCTCGGCCGGCAGATACCAGAGGGGGATGTGCTCCTGGAGCGGGTCGTCGCCCACCACGAAGATGCGCGCGTCGGGGTCGGGGTGTACGGCGGCGGGGATCCACGGCACGTCGGCGTCCAGCACGATCAGGACATCGGATGCCTCCACCGCCGCGGCGGGGGTGTCCCCCAGATGCAGGGGGTGATCGTGCGGGAAGCTCAGCACCTCCGCGTTGTACTCGACGACACCGATCCCCCATCTCTCCGCGAGCGCCACGAGACGGGCGACCGCATCCCGATCCCGGCCGACGGAGGTCGTGACGATCGTCGCGCGGGAGGCGCCCGCGAGCGCGTCGACGACCGAGCGGACGGCATCGGCGCCGGCGGCGGCGGGTGCGATGCGCGGCCAGCGCTCGACCGCCGTCTCGGGAACCGGGGCGCTCTGGGCGAGCACTTCCCGCGCCGCGGTCAGATACACCGGACCTGCGGGGCTGCTGCGTGTCAGCTGCAGGGCGCGGAGGACGACCTGCGGAACGTTCGCCGCGGTGCGCAGGTCGTACGACCATTTCGCATACGGGCGTACCAGCGCGTGCTGGTCGGGCACGTCCTGGAGGAAGGTCACGTGGGTGTCGCGGCCGCCCTGCTCCTCGCCCTCGAGGGTGTATGGCGTGAGCCCGGCGAAGATCAGGACGGGTACGCGCGCGCGGGCCGCGTTGTGCACGGCGCCGCCGAGGTTCGCCGTCCCCACATCCGTGTGGACGAAGACCGCCTGCGGGCGTCCCGTGGCGAGGGCGTAGCCGTGCGCGGCGCTCAGCGCCGTGTACTCGTGCGGGCAGACGATGACCCGGGGGACGCGCTCGCCGCGCGCGCGATCCGCGGCGAGCGCCTCGATGAGCGCCGGATGGTCGCTGCCGAGGTTGGCGAACACGTGCTCCACGCCGGCCGCGCGGAGGGTGTCCACCAGCATGGCGGCGGCGGTCGCCGTCATGAGCGACTTCCGGTGAGGACGTGACCGTCGACGCTGTGGAAGCGGAGGTACTCGTCGAGCCCGTGGGGCGAGCCCTCCCAGCCCATCCCGCTCTGCTTCCAGCCGCCGAACGGGATCCAGCGCGAGCCTTCGGGTGAGAACAGGTGGCTGTTCACGAAGGTGACCCCGGCCTCGATCTCGCGGGCCACGACAGCGCTCGCGGCCGGATCACTCGACCAGACGGACGAGGCCAGGCCGAAGGGGGTGTCGTTGGCCCAGGCGATGGCCTGTGCGACGTCGTCGTAGGCGACCACTGGCAGCACCGGTCCGAACTGCTCGTCCCGCACGAGCTCGTCCTCCTGGCTGGCATCGGTCACGAGGTGGGGGAGCAGGAAGTGACCGCCGTCCCAGTCGCCCGGGGACACCGGACGGCCCAGTTCGCGCACCTCGCGGCCCGCCGCGCGGGTGCGTTCGACGATCCCGCGCACCCGTTCCAGCTGTGCGGCGTTGTTGAGGGGGCCCATGGTCGTCTCCGGATGCAGCGACTCGCCCACCCGCATCCCGTCGATGCGCTCCGCCAGCAGCGCCGAGAGCTCCGCGTGCTGTCCGCGCGGCACGTAGACGCGCTTGACCGCGAAGCACACCTGACCGGCGCGGCGGTAGGCGGAGGCGACGATCCCGTCCGCGGCGCGGGCCAGGTCCGCGTCCGCCAGAACGATGGCGGGATCGTTGCCCCCCAGCTCGAGGTGGACGGGCTTCAGTGCCGTCGCGGCCCGCGCCAGCACGTGGCGGGCTGTCTGTCCGCCCCCGGTGAACGAGACCTTGCCGACCCGCGGGTCGTCGATCAGCGCTTCGACGGCGGCGGCCGTTCCGTTGACCACCGAGACGACACCCGGGGGGAAGACGGCGCCGACCAGACGCGCGAGCACCGTCACCCCCAGCGGGGATGTGGGCGAGGGCTTGAGCACGACCGCGTTGCCGGCGGCGATCGCGGGCGCGATCTTATTGGCGGTGAGCACGAGCGGGGCGTTCCACGGCACGATGCAGCCGACCACCCCGAACCCTCGACGCTCGACCCGCACGTAGGCGTCGTCGGCCCCGCGGCGATGGAGCTCCGGTTCGAGGCGTTCGGCGACGGTGTCGGCGATCGCGCGGAACACGGTCGCGGCGGCGCCGGTCTCGGCGCGGACCGTCGCGAGCGGCGATCCGTTCTCGCGCGCCGTCAAGATCGCCAGGCGATCGGCGTGCTCGTCGATCACGTCTGCGGCGCGGCGCAGCAGGCGCTCGCGATCCGCGATGTCGGAGCGGGACCAGGATGCGGCCGCGCGCGCCGCCGCATGCACCGCGGCGGTCACCTCGGTCACGCCGCCGTCGAAGACGACGCCGACGGTCTCGGTGACGCGTGCGGGGTTGCGCACCTCGATGCGCGCGCCCCCCGTGCGCTCCTCCGCGTCGATGAGGTGCCCGAGTTCGACGGGTTCATGCGCGTCGACGACCGGGAACGCCGCGACGATGCCGGGGCCGCTCACGAGAGGGCCCCCGCGGATGACGGCATGACGAGGGAGAGCAGATGCGCGCGAAGGTCCAGGAACTCCTGACTGGCGCGGGTGCGCACCTGGTCGCGGGTGCGACCGAGGGGCACCGGAACGACCTCGCGGACCACGCTCGGATTCTTCGAGAGCACCACGATCCGATCGCTCAGGTAGATGGCCTCGTCGATGTCATGGGTGACCACGACGACCGTGATCCCGAGTTCGTTGCGCACCCGCAGGACGAGATCCTCGAGGTCGAACCGGGTCTGCGCGTCGACCGAGGCGAAGGGCTCGTCCATGAGGAGGAGCTCGGGGCGGTACGACAGGGCGCGGGCGATGGCGACCCGCTGCTGCATGCCGCCCGACAGCTCCCACGGGTACTTCTTGCCCACGTGCGCGAGGCCCACGCTCTCCAACACCTCCTCCGCGCGTCGCTCGCGTTCGCGCCGCCCCACGCCGCGCGCGGCGAGGGGGATGGCGACGTTCTTCGCGTTCGTCATCCACGGATAGAGCGAGCGGCTGTAGTCCTGGAAGACGAGGCCGAGCTCGGCGGGCACGTCGGTGAGGCGGTCGCCCTCGAAGCGCACCTCGCCGCCGCTGGGAGAGGCGAGTCCGGAGATACAGCGCAGCAGCGTCGTCTTTCCCGCGCCGCTGGGCCCGACGATGCACACCAGCTCGCCCTTGGCGACCTCGAAGCTGACGTCGGCGACGGCGGTGTTCGCCTGGTCGGTGCCCTCGTTGTAGGTCTTTCGCAGTCCTTCGACCTCGAGGACGGGGACGGTGGATGTGGGGTGGGACATCGATCCTCCTTAGGATCCGTTCGCGGCCCGCGAGCGGTAGTACCACCGCAGCGCGCGGCGCTCGACGACGACGAAGAGGTAGTTCAGGACAGTGCCGAGCAGCGCGAGGACGAGGATGCCGGTCCACATCTTCACGATCGCGAACTCCGCCTGCGCCTGCAGGATGAAGTAGCCGATGCCCGAGCGCGCGGCGACCATCTCGCTCACGACCATCAGCACGATGGCGATGGTGAGGCTCGCCCGCATCCCCGCGGCGATCTGCGGTGCTGCGGCGGGCAGCACGACGCGGAAGAACGTGCGGATCCCGCCGAGGCGCAGCACGCGGGCGGTGTCGAACGCCGTTCCCGAGATTCCGCGCATGCCGTCCAGCGTGTTCAGCAGCGTGGGCCAGATGGAACCCAGCGCGATGAGCGCGATCTGCCGCATCTCGCCGATCCCGAAGATCGCGATCATGGCCGGAAGCAGAGCCGGTGCGGGCAGGACGTAGAGGAAGTAGATCAGCGGGTTCGCCGCCTGGCGAACCCGTCGCCACCGCCACAGCACGGTGCCGCCGACCAGGCCGATGATCACACCCGCGAGGTAGCCCAGGATGAGGTTTCGCACGCTGGCGATGAGGTTCGTCCATGCGCCGTAGACGACCCACTGGTTCCAGGTCTCCTGCACGATCCGCGACAGCGGCGGAAAGAACGGCGACGTGCTGCCGGCCGAGATGAACCACCACACTGCGATGAGGACGACCGGCAGCCACAGTGCGAGCAGCACCCCGACGAGGCGAGAGGCGAACGGGCCCGAGCGGCGCCGTGGGACGGGAACGGTGCTGGTGGTCAGCCGGCTCATGCGCGCGCCCCCTTCGCCTCGAGCCGCATGTTGCGCTGCGACTCGTGCCAGTGCATCAACCGCTTCTCGAGAAGGAAGAACGCTCCGGTGAGGGCGATGCCCAGCAATCCCGCGACGATGATGTACGCGTACATCGTGGGGTAGGCGCTCACCCCGGCGTTCTCCGCGAGCAGGATGCTGCGCCCGACGCCCGCGGCGCCGCCCACGATCTCCGCGACCACCGCCAGGATGAGCGCCTGCGCGGAGGCGATCCGCATCCCGGTGACGAGATACGGCGACGCGCTCGGAATGCTGACCACGAGGAACCGCCGGATGCCGCGCACGCCGAGCGCCTTCGCGGTGTCCGCGACGACGGGATCCATCGAGCGCACGCCGTAGATCACCTGGATGACGAACGGCCAGAACGCGGCGAAGCAGATGAGGAAGACCTTCATCGGCAGGGTCGACCCGGCGACGAGGATCACGAGCGGGAGCACGGCGATCGCGGGGATCGCCTTGAACGTCTCGATCACGGGAGCAGCGCTCTGGCGGGCGATGTCGCTGTGGGCCAGCGCCGTGCCCACGACCAGGCCCAGGGTGATCGTGATGACCATGCCGAAGAACCAGCCGATGAGCGTCGCCCCCACGGCGGACCACAGGCGCGCCGTGGTGAGCTCCTGCAGGAGCGCCGCGATCGAGTCCGTCATGGAGGGGAACTGCGTCGGGCTCACCAGGGCGGTCGATGTCGCCAGCTGCCAGGCGGTGAGCACGATCGCCACGGCCAACAGCGGCAGCACCACGGC
The DNA here is from genome assembly GCA_029959545.1 of Microbacteriaceae bacterium PS02066. Classification (GTDB taxonomy): domain Bacteria; phylum Actinomycetota; class Actinomycetes; order Actinomycetales; family Microbacteriaceae; genus Microbacterium; species Microbacterium binotii. The sequence goes on from JASCPH010000036.1 coordinate 25,495, forward strand.
GAGGCCGCGCTCGCGCGCCACGCCCCTCATCCGCCGCCGCCCTCACGGGTGGGGAAGGAGTGCGACGTCACGTCAGTTCTCCAGCGCGCCGGGCCAGACCACCGAGTCGACGTCCAGGTTCTTCAGGGCGTCGGTCAGGGACTGGTCGGTACCGAACTTGACGAGCAGATCGCGCGCCGTCTCGAATCCGGTGACGGTCAGGTGGGGGTCGCCGCCGATGTTCCAGCGCGCGGCGGCCGCCTGCTCGGCGGTGACGCCCATCCCCTTCTCCAGTGCGGAGCGGGCCGCATCCTCGTTCGCCGATGCGCCTTCGATCGACTCGATCATCGCGTCCGAGAACGCTCGCACGGTCTTCGGGTTCTGGTCGATGAACGACTGCGACGTGTTGAAGAGCGTCGTCGCTGCGCCGTTGAAGATCTCACGGTTGTTGTAGCCGAGCGTCACACCGCCGGCCGAGAGCGCGTCGGCCGCGAACGGCCACTGCATGACCGCCGCATCGACATCGCCGTTGGCGAGAGCTGCCGCCATCTGGCCGAAGGGCATCTGCACGAGCTCGATCGAGCTCGCATCCACGCCGTCGCGGCTCGCCAGCTCCCACAGCGTCAGCGTGTTGTGAGACGACAGCCCGACGGTGGCGACGCGCTTGCCCTCGAGATCGCCGTAGTCGGTGATTCCGGAGGTGGGTGAGGCGATCGTGATCGTCCCCTCGTCGTCGGGCTGGATCTGCCCCTCGATGGTGGACACCGCGCGCAGCGGGATGCCGTTCGCGTTCGCGGTGAGCACGTGCACGACGGTGGCGAAGCCGAAGTCGTAGGTCCCGCTGGCCACGCCCGAGACGATCGAGGCGACATCCGTCTGCGGGGTGATCTCGAGCGTGAGTCCGTGCTTCTCGAAGATGCCCTCCTCGATCCCGTAGTACAGCGGCGCGAACTGCGAGGACGGGTTGATGGCGATCGTCAGATTCGCCTTCTCCGGAGCGCCCGTCTCGTCACCGCCCGCGGGTTCGGCGGCTCCCGCGCAGGCCGCGAGGGAGAGGGTCATCAGTGCGGCCGCGGCCAGGGCGGCGGTCCGGCGGAGGGTCAGGAACGTCATTGTCTGCCTCTTTCTGTGTGAGCGGAAGCTCGGTCGGGTGGTGCGGGTCTCAGAGCCCCAGCAGACGCGACACGTTGCCGTGGTAGATCTCGGCCCGGTCGGCGTCGTCGATGATGTCCATCTCCTCGAGGTTGGCGATCGTGGAGCGGATGTATCCGGGACCCTTCTCGGGGTCGAAGGGGGTGTCGCTGGCGAACAGCGTGTGATCGACGCCGAAGAACTTGATGGCGGTGCGCATCGCGTCGCCGGCGCCGAAGTAGGCGGTGTCGACGTAGAAGCGGCGGAACGCGTCGATGGGGCGCTCGGTGAGGGGATACCCCTCGATGTCCTCCGCCTGATCGGCGGGCGTGCGCGAGCCGAGCTGATCCCAGCCCGGCCCGATCCGCCCGGCGAAGTGGGGGATCATCGCGCCGCCGTGGTGGATGAGGATCTTGATGTCGGGCAGCCTCTCGAACACCCCGGAGAACACGAGCCGGGACATGAACGCCGACAGGTCGTACTCCCAGCCCAACGTCCACCAGATCTCGAACTTCGAGCGCGCCTCGGTCTTGTAGTCCGACCAGCTGGAGTCGCGGCAGGGATGGACCTGGATCATCTTGTCGCCGCGTGCGGCCACCGCCTCGTAGAAGGGGAAGAACCGTTCCTGGTCCATCGGCCCGCCGTTGACGTGCGTGTAGATCTGCACGCCCACCGCGCCGAGCTCGTCGAAGGCGCGCTCGGCCTCCGCGATCGCGGCGTCGACGTCGCTGAGCGACACCGCGGCGCAGAAGCCGGCGAATCGGTCGGGGTTGTCGCGGGTGAGCTCAGCCATTCCGTCGTTCGCGATCCGCGCGAGCTCGACCGTCCGCGCCGTGGGTCCGAGATCCTCCAGCGGCGGCGCCGCCGAGTTCACGATTTGCCGGTAGTCGGGGCCGAACTCGTCCATGATCCGGAACCGCTCGTCCATGTCCACGAGGGCAGGAACGCCGCTCACCCGCTTCTGGATGTTGCGCGCCACGGGGCTGTCATCGATGGCGAAGAGTCGCTTGGCGTACTCGGCCGGCAACAGGTGGCAGAAGGCGTCGATCTTCATCGGCTCGGATCCTCTCTCGCCGGCTCACCTCGTCGTGGCCGGAACGCGAGCAAGCCAATCCCCGTCGCCGGAAGCGGGCAAGGGCGCGCGGGGGCGGATTCCGCTCTGCGGAATCCGGGAGGGTGCGGGGAGCTCACCGAGCCAGATCGCCGCGGATCGCCGACGCGCACGCGCGCAGCTCGACGACGAGCTCCCGCATCCGCTCCGCGCCCAGGCGCGCGCTGGGTGCAGACATGGCCACCGCGGCGATCGCGCGTCCGTCCCGAGCGCGCAGCGGCACGGCGATCGCCGACAGTCCGTCGCGGCTCTCCTGGTCGTTGACGGCGAAGCCGCGCATCATCACGAGCGGAAGCTCCGCCATGAGCTGAGTGAAGGTCCGGGTGCGCTGGGTCAGGCGGCGAAGGCCCCGCGGGTACAGTGCGCGCAGCTCCTCGCGGGACAGCTCCGCCAACAGCACCTTGCCTCCCGACGTGGCGTAGGCGGGCAGCAGTGCGCCGGTCAACACCTGTGTGCGCACCTGCTGGTCCGCCTCGAAGCCCGCGACGAAGCGCACGGAGTCCCCCTGCCGGACGAGGAGATTGACCGTCTCGGAGATCCGTTGGCTGAGTACTTTCAGGTGCGGCTCGCCCGCAGCGCGCAGATCGATGGAGCTGGTGCTGTGCACTCCGATCTCGATCAGTGCCGGTCCCACCCGATAGACCTTCGAGATCCGGTCCTGGGTGACGAAGCCCCGGGCGGCGAGGGTCGTCAGCAGACGGTGTGCAGTGGATGCGGCCACGCCCAGGCGCGCGGCTGCCTCGGTCACACGGAGTTCGGGGCGATCGCCGAGCAGCAGCAGCAGGCGCAGCGCATGGTCCACCGAGGCGAGGGCGGGTGGGGGAGGGGGTTCCGATGTCGTCATCGACATCGTGACATCGTATGCGCGCGCAAGAGGATGCGGGCGGGCCCCCGTCACCGGGCACGCCCGCATCCGGGTCAGTAGACGATGACCGGCTTGACCGTCACGCCGTGGTGCATGTCGGCCACCGCCTGGTCGATCTCGTCGAGCGTGTAGGTCTTCTCGAGCAGTTCGAGCGGGAGTCGACCCTCGGCGTGCAGGCGGGCGAGCTCGGGGATGAGCTGCTGCGGCAGCGTGTCGCCCATCGTGACGCCGCGCAGCACCTTGCCCGTGAGGATCCCCTGGATGTCCACAGGGATCTCGGTGCCGGGAGGGGGTGCGCCGCAGACGAGTACCGTGCCGCGGGTGGCGGCCGCATCCAGGGCCCCGCGTGCGACCCGCGGGTTGGCGGTCGTGTCGAAGCTCAGATCGACGCCGTGCCCGCCGGTGATCTCGGCGAGGCGGGCGGCGACGTCTTCGGTGCCGGCGTTGATCGTGTGGGTCGCGCCGAGCCGTTGTGCGAGCGTGAGCCGTTCGTCGACGAGATCGATCGCGACGAGCGCCGCAGGGCTCCGGTGGGCCGCGGCCATGATGGCCGACAGCCCCACGGCGCCGGAGCCGTACACCGCCACGGTGTCGGCGGGGCTCGGGTCCAGCACATTCCACATCGAGCCGAAGCCGGTCAGGATGCCGCAGCCGAGCGGGGCGAGCACGGTGAGGTCCGATTCGGCATCGACCGCGACGAGCGATCGTTCGTCGGCGATCGCGTAGGTGCCGAAGGAGGACTGGCCGAAGAAGTGGCCGGCCACGGGAAGGCCCTCGTGCGTGATGGTTCCCGAGTCTTCGGGGCGCATCATGCCGAACAGGTTGCGCACCTGCCAGGTCTCGCAGTAGGCGGGATGCCCGCCCGTGCATCCGCTGCACGCACCGCACGAGGTGAAACTCAACAGCACCTTGTCGCCGGGCGTCACGGAGTCGACCCCCGGCCCGACCTGTTCGACGACGCCCGCGCCCTCGTGTCCGATGATGCCGGGGGTCGGGAACGGGATACCACCGGCGATCACGCCGAGATCCGTATGGCACAGCCCGGTCGCGACGAGCCGTACGAGCACCTCGCCGTGGCCCGGTGCCCCGTACTCCACCTCCTCGACGCGCAGTGCGCCGTCCTGGAGGACGGCTGCGCGGCCCGCGGTCATGCCGAGGCTCCCGTCTCGAGGTTGAAGACGATCGAGTGGGTGCGCTGATACGAAGCCATCGCCTCGGGTCCGTTCTCGCGTCCCCATCCGGAGGCCTTGACGCCGCCGAACGGAACCGAGGGGTCCAGCAGCCCCCAGCCGTTGACCCAGGTGATACCCGCATCCAGGCGCGCGGCGACGCGGTGCGCCTTGGCGAGATCGGCGGTCTGGATGCCGGATGCCAGGCCGTACGGCGTCGAGTTCGCGAGGGCGGTCGCCTCCTCTTCCGTGTCGAAGGGCTGCACCGTGAGCACCGGGCCGAAGATCTCCTCGGCCACGACCTCGGCGTCGTTCGGGACGTCGGCGATCACTGTCGGACGGTAGAAGAAGCCGCCACCGAGGTCGGCGCGCTCGCCACCGGTGACGATGCGCGCACCCGCCGCGCGGGCGCGATCGACCATCGCCGCAACCTTCTCGAGCTGGTTGGCGCTGGCGAGCGGACCGATCACCGTCCCCTCATCCGTCGGGTCGCCGAAGGGCACGTGGGGCACGGCGTCGCCGAGGATGCCCAGCACCGTGTCGTAGAGGGGGCGCTCCACGAGCAGACGCGGGCCCGCCATGCAGAACTGGCCGGAGTTGAACACGAATGCCGAGATGACCGTGTTGATCGCGGTGCTCAGGTCCGCGTCGGCGAACAGGATGTTGGCGGCGTTGCCGCCGAGCTCGGCGGTGAACGGCTTCAACGTGCGCCCGGCGATGGCCGCCGCGTGGGCGCCGATCTCGGTCGACCCGGTGAAGGCGACCTTGTCGACGTCTGGGTGGCCCACGAGGTGGTCGCCGAGAGCCGCGCCGGGGCCCGTCACGACGTTGAAGACGCCGTCGGGCACTCCCGCCTCCTGCAGGATGTCGGCGATGATGAGGGCCGAGAGCGGGGTGTCGCTCGCCGGCTTGTGGACGACCGTGTTGCCCGCGATCAGGGCGGGGGCGATCTTGGAGCTCGAGAGGATGAGGGGGAAGTTGAACGGCGTGATGGCTGCGACGACCCCGATCGGCTCGCGCTTCACGTAGGCGTGGGTGTTGCCGGTCGTCTCGCGCACGTCGCCGTCGAGGTGATGGCCCAGGCTCGCATAGAACTCGTACAGCTCGGTCGCGTTGTTGACGTCGACGATGCGGGCGAAGGTGATGGGCTTGCCGACGTCGAGGCTCTCGGCCTGGGCGAGCTCCTCCGTCCGCTCGCGCATGAGCGTGTATGCGCGCTGCAGGATGCGGGCGCGTTCGCGGCTGGAGAGGCGCGACCACACGCCGGAGTCGAAAGCGGCGCGCGCGGCGGCGACGGCGTCGTCGACGTCGGAAGTGGTCGCCCGCGCGACCTCACCCACCTTGCGGCCGGTGGCGGGGGAGACGACGTCCATGATGGCGCCGTCGGACGCGTCGCGCCAGACGCCACCGATGAACAGTTGCCCGCGGGAGGGCTTGCCGGCGCCGGCGACGGTGGATGTGGGATCGGTGAGGGTCATGAGGTGCTCCTTCGGTGGATGGGGTCAGACCAGCGCGCTCGCTGCGACGCGTGACAGCGCATCGACGAAACCCTGCGGGTCTTCCTGGAACGGTGCGTTCCCGGTGGTGAGGCGGATGCTCTCTGAGCCGGCGCGCTCTGCCAGCGCCTGCTGGAACGCCGGCGGCACGGTCGACCCCGTACAGGGCAGCTCGAGGGTCTCGACCGTCCAGTCGAGTGCCTGCAGCGCGGGGACGACGGGAGCGAACTCCCACCCTCCGACCCACGCGCCGTGGACGAGACGCACATGCGGGTTCTGGCTCATGTTCCGGTCTTCCTTGATCCGGGGAGCCGGCGTCGGGCGGCGGCTCGGTGACGACGATGTCTGACGCTCAGTGTCGACCGGTGCCCACAGCCGCGGTATCCGTAGGACTACGTAACCTCGCCCGTAACCGCCGCGCGTGTGGACTCGAACCACGCCGCGATCTGCGCGCGGGAGCCGAAGCCGAGCTTGCCGAGGATGCGCTGCACGTGCGTATCGACGGTGCGCACCGACAGCACCAGGCGGTCGGCGATCTCGCGATTGCTGAGCCCCTCGTGGACACCTGCGGCGACCTCGCGCTCGCGCTCGCTGAGTCCGCCGGCAGTGCCGCGGGCGGATGCCGCGAACGACACCGCCTCGGCGGGGGTCAGGCGCTCGCCGACGGCGGCGGCGCGCTCGAACGCGCGGTCGCCGAGGCGGGCGCGTACCTGCGCCACGCATCTCTCGTGGTGCGCCGCCATCTGCGGGCCGTGAACCGCGATATCGGAGCCGACGCGGCGCCAGCGGCTGCGGGCCGCCCCCAGCAGCACGGCCGATCGTTCCGTGGGTGAGCGGGCCGCGTCGATCCAGCTCAGTAGCTCGAGCACGAGGCAGTCCCCGACCGGATCGTCGATGCCGTCCTCTGCTCGCAGCGACTGACGCGCCTGCGTCTCCGCGATATCGAGCTCGCCGTCGCAGAACGCCGACAGTGCCAGCGACCACAGCGCGAGCGAGCGCATCCACATCTCGCCGGTCGCCTCGCTGTGACGCACGGCCGCCTCAGCCGAGTCTCCCGCTCCGCGCTCGCCGAGGTGACTTCGCGCCGTCGTGAGCTGGAACTGCGCGAGCAGTGCCTCGTCGGGCAGGCCCGCGCCGAGGGCGCCGGCGATCGAGCGTTCGAAGTCGACCACGGCCGCCGCGGGGTGGCCGGAGAACAGGGCGTGCGTGCCGCGCCAGCGCTGGAGCTCCACCGTGAACACGCCACGCTCGGGATGGGGGACGGATGCGAGCAGCGCCTCGGCATCACGGAGGTGGGTGGCGGCCTCATCCAGATCGCCCTGCAGCAGACACAGCCATGCCGCCGTGATCGACCCCCGCATCCGCGGCACCGTGCCGGCCCCCGGCAGCGCCAGCACGCGCGTCGCCCACGCGCGGCCCTCGGGCAGGAAACCGCCCACGCCCCAGTGGTAGCGAAGGGAGGCGAAGAGCGCGAGTGCCGTGTCGGCGTCAACGGTCGTCGCGGTGCTGAGTGCCGCGTGCAGCTCCGCCCTGTCGGCGCGCTGGGTCGCGATGATGCGCGCTTGGTCGGGGCTGTACCACCGCGCGTCGGCGGCGTCGGCGAGACGACGGTAGTGCGCGAGGTGGCGGTGCAGCAGCAGCGGCCACGTCCCGTCCTCCTCCGCCCGCTGGCGTCCGTAGGCGCGGATGGTCTCGAGCATGCGGAAACGGCCGCTGTCGCGGTCGGCTTCGACGACCGACTGCGTGACCAGATCGTCGACCGCATCCACGATCTCCGCCTCGCTGAGCTGCGCCACCGATGCAGCGGCTGCGAGGTCGAAGGGCCCGCGGAAGACGCTCAGGGCCTCCCACACCCGTCGCTGCTCGGGACTGCACAGCTCGTAGCTCCAGTCGACGACCGCCCCGAGGGTGCGCTGGCGAGCGACGGCGGAGCGGGATGCGGCGCGCAGCAGCGTGAAGCGCGACGACAGGCGGCCGTTGAGCTCGGACAGTGGCAGTGAGCGCAGCCGGGTTGCCGCCAGCTCGATCGCGAGCGGGAGCCCGTCCAGTGAGCGACACAGCTCCTCGGCGACGGACCGTTCCTGTTCCGACAGCGTGAAGGACGCGTCGGCGGCACGAGCGCGCGCCAGCAGCAGGGCGAGGGCGTCGGAGGGGCGGGAGGTGTCGTCGGTGAGTGACAGCGGCGGAACGGCGAAGACCTGCTCGCCGTCGACATCGAGCCGTCGCCGGCTCGTCGCAAGAATGGTCAATTGCGGGACCGCATCCAGAAGCTCGTCGGCGAACGCCGCCGCCGCATCGATGAGGTGCTCGCAGTTGTCGAGCACGACCAGAGCCGGTGACTCGGCGAGGACGTCGGCGAGGAAATCGAGCGGATCTCGGGCCGAATGTTCACCGAGCAGCAGGGCGCGAGCGACGGCGAGGGGCACGCGGCGCGCATCCTGGAGACTGTCGAATCCGACGAACCAGGTGATCACCCCGGCCGCAGCGGCGAACTCGTTGGCGGCGCGCGAGGCCAGCCTCGTCTTACCGACCCCGCCCACGCCGGTGAGTGTCACCAGGCGGCCGCTGCGCAGCAGCGTGCCGATCGTGTCGAGCTCGGCCCTGCGGCCCACGAACTCGCTGCGCGGTTCGGCGATCATCCAGACCCCTTCGTCTGCACCGATTATGCATCCCCCTGAATGGAGCGGGATCGGGTGCCTGCCGTCGAGGCGTCCAGGCGTGACGCCCGACACGGATTCAACGAAAATCAAACGGGCGTCACGAATCTCTTGACTTTGACCGCTCGAACCCCGCACCATGAGGAGGTCAGCACGCTGCGGTGCCGACGCGTGGGGGACTCGAGGTGGTGACTCCGCGTGACGGATGCTTCGCGTTGGCGTCCTGCTTACCCGTCACTGAGAGGCACTTCGATGAAGAAGACCCTTGCCGCCGTCGCGCTTGCCGCCGTGGCCGCTCTGACCCTGTCCGGTTGCACCGATTCCGCCGCGCCCGCCACGTCCCCCTCGGGTGACGCGACCGCCGGCGGCGGCGAGATGCGCCAGGTGCGCGTCGCAGCCCTCCCGATCGCCGAGACGGGGGCCCTCTGGGCAGCCATCGACGCGGGCATCTTCGAGGAACACGGCCTCGAGGTCGAGGTCGTTCCCGCCCAGGGCGGTGCGCAGGCCATCCCCGCGCTGCTCAGCGGCGACATCGACTTCGCGATCGGTCAGCCCATGGGTCCGATCCGCGCCGCCCTGCAGGACCTCGGCGTCGTGATCTTCAGCAACTACGCCTCGAGCCACGCCGACGGCGAGGATGTCAACTCCGTCGTCGCCCTCGGGGACTCGGGCATCGCGAGCCCCGCCGACCTCGCCGGCAAGCGCGTCTCGGTGAACAGCATCGGCGCCGCCGGCGACCTCACCATCCGCAAGGCCGTCGACGATGCGGGCGGCGACTCGTCCACCATCCAGTTCGTCGAGGTCGCCTTCCCCGACGTGAAGGCTCAGCTCGAGGCGGGCAACATCGACGCCGGCTGGGTGCCCGACCCCTTCCGCGGTCTTGTCGTCTCCGGCGGCGGCGTCGATGTCGTCTCGCCGTACCAGGCCACCATCCCGGGCCTGACGGTGCTCACGAACTTCACCACCCAGGAGAAGATCGACGCCGACCCGCAGCTCGTCGCCGACTACGCCGCGGCGATGGCCGAGGCGCAGCAGTACGCGACCGACAACGAGGACGCCGTGCGCGCCGCGATCGTGAAGAACCTCGAGATCCCCGAGGCCGCGGCCGCCGCGATCACGCTGCCGAACTTCACCTCCGACCTCGGCGACGCCGGCATCGAGAAGCTCGCAGCCCTCGCCGTGCAGTACAAGTACATCGACGCGGAGCCCGACTTCACGAAGCTGATCCAGCCGCAGTGATCCCGAGCGGGGGATGCGGTACGCGCCGCATCCCCCCCCGCCCCCCCCGCAGGCCCCCCCCCAAGACCCACCCGCCCCCGGCGCCCGGGCACCCCGACCCGGG
>JASCPH010000037.1 GCA_029959545.1 Microbacteriaceae bacterium PS02066
GCGGTGAGGGGGGCGAGCGGCATCCCGAGCCCCGCCCGCCCCACCGCGACACGACCGGCTCGACGTCGAACCACTCGGACCGCTGCGCCAGCGTCGAAACGCGGCGCAGCGGTCCGAATGCGGCCGCAGATGGTGGCCGGTCCCGACGTCTGCGCTTGTGCGGGAACCGACGATCACCTCACGACACGGAAGGCGTGTCGGGGAGAGAGACCGCCAACCCACCGCAGGGGTCTGTCTCCGCCGGCACCCGTGTCGCATTCTCTGTGTCCACGTGCTTACTCAACTCCCTTTCGAGGCGGAGATCCGCGCTCGAGACCGTGAATAACACGCGACGGATGCGGCCATTCTCTGCCGTCGGGCGCGAACGACGAGGGGCCGCGTCCGAACGGATGCGGCCCCTCGCCTCGGACGACGTCAGTAGCTGTTGACGCTCACCGCCGCGATCCCACCGGCGATGGCGAGGATCGACAGGATGAGACCGAGCGCGAACAGCACGGCTCCGATGATGATGCCGACAAGGGCGGGCGTGTTCTTGTAGCCGGCCTTCTTCGACTGGTTGAAGGCGATGATCGAGATGATGAGTCCGATCAGGTTGAAGAAGATCGCGACGACCAGGTCGACGACCCCGAGAGTCTTGCCCGGGTAGTCGACGCCGGGAGCGGGCTGCTGAGTCGTGAGGAGTCCTTTTGCTCGAGACGGGTTGACCGCACCACTCTGGCAGAAGTCTGGGAGTGAGCGCAGAGCTCTTGACGCAAACGGTTGAAAACTCTAACGAAGTGTCACGGACGCACGGCGACGGCGAGCAGCCGTACCGTCTCGCCCAGCGCGGGCATCAGCTCGGACGCCATCTGCTCGTACACATCCCATTCCCGGCGGTACGGGTCGACCACGTCGTCGAGCGAGGGATCGACCGGAGCCTCGATCTCGCCGCGCACCGAGACGAGGTGTGCCAGCAACGCGTCCAGCCGGGCGCGCGGATCAGAGCCCGCCGCGTCGGCCACCGATCGGGCATCGTCGTCCGACACGTGGGCGGCCAGGCGGGCCAGCTCGCGCACGGTGAAGGTGCGCCGTGTCGCCGCGGGGGCGAGCTCGACGACCGCGCGACGGTGCTCGCGCGTCATCGCCAGCACGAGCGCGGGCGTGCGCAGATGGCTCTCGTCGAGCCATCGTGCGCGGTGCGCGCCGATCAGATCCTCCGGAACGCCGTAGGCGTGGGCGAGTGCCGCCGCCTCGGGCGTCATCGGCTGGTCGACGAGTGCCTTCACCCCGGCGCTCGCCGCGGTGACGCCCTTCCGGCCGAGCTCGTCTCGGAGGATCACCTCGGCGAACGGCGAGCGGCAGATGTTGCCGGTGCACACCGTCAGAACCTCGAGCATCGCCGGTGTCTCCTGTCCGCCGGGCCCTGCCCGGTAACCTGGCCCCTGTGAGCGAGTCTACCGAGCCCGGCAGCGGCGAGTCCGGCGCCCACCGTTCCTCGCGCTTCGAGCGCTCCGAGGACGGAGCCTGGACCGCTCGCCGGCAGGACACGGCGGGCCTCGCGGAACGCTTCGAGAACCTCGGCCTCGTCGAGGCGGAGATCGACGAGCGGCCGGAGCCCGAGCGTCGATCCCGACGCCGGCGTCCGCGCGCGCCGCGCGTCTGGCTGCAGGGCGGCAGCACGACGCAGCGGTGGAACTGGCTTCTGGTGGGCGGGGCACTCATGGGCCTCGGCGCCGGTCTTTTGATCGCGACGGCGGCGTCGGCTCTGATCGGCGGAACGCTGGGCGGGTGGATCGGCAGCCTCGTGCTGTGGGCCTCGATGATCGTCCCCGTCGTGTTCGCCTACGCGCGTTCGGTGCCGCGCGGCCTGCTGCGGTTCCGAGCGACGGACCTGCTCTTCGGGCTCTTCCTCGGACTCGGCCTGCGCGTCGTCAGCGGCCTGCTCGAACAGGCGGAACAGGGCTCCGCGTTCTGGCCCGCGCTGCCCTCGACCGGCGGCGGCCTCTCGGGCGTGGATTGGCTCGCAGATGCGGTCGTGCCCGTCGTCGTCTCACCCGTCGTGGAGGAGTTCTTCTTCCGCGGGTTCCTGCTCGTCGCGCTGTTCACCGTGTTCCGGCGCCTCACGCGGTCGCCGTCGGTCGCCGGCGCGGGGGCTGCGCTGATCAGCACGGGCATCTTCCTGCTGCTCCACCAGTTCACCGGCTCGCTGGCCGCCGGCGCGGCGGGAGCCGCATCCATCGCGCTGTTCGGACTGGCCACAGCGGTGCTCGTGTTGGTCACGGGGCGGTTCTGGGCGGCGCTCATCGCCCACGTCGTCTTCAACGGCTCGTATGTGGCGCTCGCCGTCGTCGGAACTCTCGCGGGCCTCAACGGAGGGATCGTCGCGGCCTGAACAGGCCGGGTGGGCGAGTGCGCGCACGGCCCGGCTGTCGAGGCGGATGGTGCTGTCGGGAAGCGGATGCGGGGTGGAAGGCCCCGGCGTGCTAAGCTTCTCGTTTGGTGCCGCACCCCTGCTGGTCGGTGCCACGAACGTGAGCCCTCCACTGGCGTCTTCTCTCGCGAGAAGCACCCCGGAGCGGGATTCACGAACCTCTCCGTTCGATCAAGAAAGCAGCACTAACGTGACGCGCACTTTCACCCCCAAGGCTGGCGAGATCCAGCGCGAGTGGCTGGTCATCGACGCGACCGACGTCGTCCTCGGACGCCTCGCCTCGCACGCGGCCACCCTTCTCCGCGGCAAGCACAAGCCCACCTTCGCCAACCACGTCGACACCGGTGACTTCGTCATCGTCATCAACGCCGACAAGGTGGCCCTCACCGGGCAGAAGCTCGAGCAGAAGAAGGCTTACCGCCACTCCGGTTACCCGGGCGGACTCAAGTCCGTCACCTACTCGGAGCTGCTCGAGAAGAACCCCGTCCGCGCAGTGGAGAAGGCCGTTCGCGGCATGCTCCCCAAGAACAGCCTGGGTCGCCAGCAGCTCTCGAAGCTGAAGGTCTACCGCGGTGCGGAGCACCCGCACGCCGCGCAGCAGCCCACGGCTTACGCCTTCGACCAGGTCGCCCAGTAAGCGCCGCTCAGACTAAGGACACTCTCGTGGCGAACACCGAAGAAACCTCCAACTACTCCACCGAGACCCCCACGGACGTCGCTGCCGTCGTCGCCGAGCGCCCCGTGCTCTCGGTCCCCGGCGCAGCCGTCGGCCGCCGCAAGCAGGCCATCGCCCGCGTGCGTCTGGTTCCGGGCTCGGGAACGATCACCATCAACGGCCGCACGTTCGAGGACTACTTCCCGAACAAGCTGCACCAGCAGCTCGTGACCGACCCCTTCACGCTCCTCAACCTCACCGACGCGTACGACGTCATCGCGCGCATCCACGGTGGCGGCCCCTCGGGCCAGGCCGGTGCGCTGCGCCTGGGCATCGCCCGCGCGCTGAACGAGATCGACGTCGAGAACAACCGCCCGACCCTCAAGAAGGCCGGCTTCCTCTCGCGCGACGCTCGTGTGAAGGAGCGCAAGAAGGCTGGTCTCAAGAAGGCCCGCAAGGCTCCTCAGTACTCGAAGCGCTGACACGCCGGATGGCGTTGTTCGGTACGGACGGCGTGCGGGGGCTGGCCAACGGCCCCCTCACCGCCGATCTGGCGCTTTCCCTGGCCCAGGCGACCGCTGTCGTCCTGGGCCAGGGTCGTTCCGCAGAAGCCCGTCGCGCGGCGGGCAAGCGGCCCACCGCGGTCGTCGCACGCGACCCGCGGATCTCGGGGGAGTTCCTGGCGGCTGCCGTCGCCGCGGGCCTCGCCTCCTCGGGAGTCGACGTCCTGGATGCCGGTGTGCTCCCGACACCTGCCGCAGCCTTCCTCATCGGCGACATCGACGCCGATTTCGGAGTGATGGTCTCCGCGTCGCACAACCCCGCTCCCGACAACGGGATCAAGATCTTCGCGCGCGGCGGCGTCAAGCTGCCCGACGCCGTCGAGCAGCGCATCGAATTCGCGCTCGCCGGTCCCAAGCTCCAGCCCACGGGTGCCGACGTCGGCCGCATCCGTCGCTTCGCCGACGCGGAGGACCGCTACGTCGTCCACCTGCTGCAGTCGCTGCCGCACCGCCTCGACGGCCTGCACGTGGTGCTCGACTGCGCCCACGGCGCGGCCGCCGGGGTCTCTCCCGAGACGTTCCGGGACGCGGGTGCGCGCGTGACCGTGATCGGTGCCGACCCCGACGGGCTCAACATCAACGACGGCGTCGGCTCGACGCATCTCGATCATCTGGCCGCCGAGGTGCTGCGCGTGGGAGCCGACCTCGGCATCGCCCACGACGGCGACGCCGACCGTTGCCTCGCCGTGGATGCGGCCGGGCGCGTGATCGACGGTGACCAGATCATGGCGATCCTGGCCGTGTCGATGCGTGATCGCGGCGTGCTGCGCGACGACACGCTCGTGGCCACGGTCATGAGCAACCTCGGGCTCCACCGGGCGATGGCCGCCAACGGCATCCGCGTTCTGCAGACCGCCGTCGGGGACCGCTACGTGCTGGAGGAGATGAACGCCGGCGGATACACCCTGGGCGGCGAGCAGTCGGGTCATGTGATCATGAGCGACTTCGCGACCACCGGCGACGGGTTGCTGACGGGACTGCACCTGATGTCTGAGATGGCGCGGCAGGGGCGCTCGCTGGCCGAGCTCGCCTCGGTGATGACCGTGTTCCCGCAGGTGCTCATCAACGTCAAGGACGTCGACCGCACACGCGTCGCCGATTCGGTTGTCGCCGAGGCCGTCGCCGAGGCGGAGGCCGAGCTCGGATCGAGCGGGCGGGTGCTTCTGCGCGCGTCCGGCACGGAACAGCTCGTGCGCGTCATGGTCGAGGCGGAAGACGCCGAACAGGCCGAGCGGATCGCGCAGCGACTGGCAGCCGCCGTGCGCGAGCGTCTCGCGCTCTGAGGCGTAGGGGACCACGACGAAGGATGCGTCGATCGCGGCCGGGATTCGCGAGACCAGTGTTGCGATCGCGACGGCGCAGAGGTTGATCGCCACCCGGATGACGAAATCGACGAACGGCGATGCGTCGGTGCCCCGCAACAACTAGACGGAGCGGTCGGCGAGGTTGAGTCGTCCAGCGATGGCGGTGTTCGTCAGCCCCTCCGCCAGCAGCGTCCGCACCTCGAACTGGCGGGCGCTGAGGGCGGCCAGGCGGCCTCTCGGGCGTGCCCGGCGACGCTCCACGAGTCGGCTCGCCCAGGGCGGGCTCAGGCTGTATGACGGGGTTCTCCAGCGGGGCGGGTCAGACCCATGAGCAGCGACCAGAACGCCAGCGCCGGCAGCTCCCAGGGGACCTCCTCGCCGTCGATCCCTTCGCGCAGCACCACGTCGTCGATGCCTTCGATGCCGACGAGGCGCTTGCTGGCCATGCCTTCGATGAGCGAGGCGCCGGCCGCGGCGATCTGCTGCCAGGTGACGCCGGGGACGGGCTCCCGCTCGACGCGGGCGAGAACCCGTTGGTAGATGTCGGCGATCTCGGACAGGAACCGGGTCTGGCTCGCCGCCAGCGCCCGACGCACCTCCGCCTGCTGATCGTCGGGGAGCGAGCTCACCGACACAGAGAGCGCCATGTAGTTCTTCCACTCGGTAGAGGCCATCGTGTCGAGCACGTTTTGCCCGATGGCTCGGCGCACGGACTCTTGCAGCACCCGCTCGACGCCCACCGGGTCGGGCGCGCCGGTCGCGTCGACCAGATGCTCCGAGTACTGCTCGAAGACCTCGGTGGCGATCTGGATGGTGGCCGCGGAATAGCCGATCGGATGGGGGCCGCGCGGTTCGAGCAGGCGCAGCATGAGGGCGGAGAGCAGTTGGTCCTTGCCGCCGAACGCCGCGAATGCGGAGCTTCGGGGCACGCCGACGCGCCGGATGAGTTCCTCCATGTTGAGCTGGTGCAGCCCCACGCTCACGGCGCCGTCGGCGAGGAGTTCGGCGGCCGCATCCAAGACGCGACGGCGCAGCTCGTCACGAGGGATGCGCCTGGCGCGGCCCGTCTGCGACGAATCGTTATGGACTCTGCGTCCAGAGTCTTGTTGTTCGTCCTGAGTTGGCATATTTTCGTTCCTACCGACGGAAGGTCCTGCTCTCGAGATGGCGGCGGCCGTCAATGGGGGGACGTCGGTATCGTGATCCGCGGGTCGGGTGCAGATCGACCGCCCGCGGATCACGGCGGTCATTCTATGTTCGCCCCGCCCGGGGGGCTACGGGTCGTCAGCCCCAGGCCATCGCCTCGATGTAGCGCAGCAGCACGCCCTCGCGCAGCGCCCACGGGCTCACCTCGAGTTCGTCGATGTCGAGTGCGCGCATCGCGGTATGCAGCACGACTGCCCCCGCCACGATCTGGAAGGTGCGGTCAGGGGTGATCCCGGGCAGCTCCTGTCGGGCGCTGGCGGGCAGGCGCGCCAGGCGAGGGATCCAGGAACCCAGCGCCTGCCGCGGCAGCAGCAGTCGCTCGCTGCCAGACCATCCCGGCACCGGGTAGCCGGCGAGACGGGCGAGCGAGCGGATGGCTTTCGACGAGCCGGCCACGTGGTCGGGCCGCGGCAGTGCCCCGAACCCGGCCGCCGCGGGGGCGAGCACCTCCTCGGCGTGCGCGCGCAGGCGCTCGACCGCATCCTCCCCGGGAGGATCCTCGGGGAGATAGCCCACCGTCATCCGGCCGGCACCGAGGGGAACGGATGCGGCGAGCTGGGGCAGCTCGTCCGCGCCCGCGGCGATCTCCAGCGAGCCGCCGCCGATGTCGAAGAGCAGGATCTGTCCGGCCGACCAGCCGAGCCAGCGTCGGACCGCGAGGAAGGTGAAGCGCGCCTCGTCCTCCCCGCCGAGGACCTGGAGCGGCTGGCCCAGCGCCTCCTCGATCCGGGCGATCACGAGCTCCCCGTTGGTGGCGTCGCGTACCGCGGAGGTCGCCGTCGCGAGCAGCTCGGCCACACCCTCGCGCCTGGCCGTCTCACGTGCCTCGGCGACCGCATCCTCGAGCGCGCGGACGCCCTCTTCGCTGATCGCGCCCGTCGGCGTGAGGTAGCGCATGAGGCGCAGCACGGTGCGGTGACTCGTCGTCGCGAGCGGCCTTCCGCCGGGGTGTGCATCCGCCACGAGCAGATGCACGGTGTTGGAACCGATGTCGAGAACTCCGAGCCGCACCCGATGAGAGTAGCGGCGCGCACCTTTCCGCGCGCTGCGAGGGGGAACGCCACGCCGGTGCGGCGCCACTACGATGGGCGGGTGCCAGAGGAGACCACCCTGCCGGCGGCGTCAGCCGAGTCGCTGTACCGCGAGATCGACCGCACCGACTGGGCGCGATTGGCCCGTGGGATGGATCAGCCGCTGACCGAGGCCGAGGTCGTGCAGCTGCGCGGACTGGGCGACATGCTCGATGTCACCGAGGTGCGCGAGGTCTACGTTCCGCTGAGCCGGCTGCTGTCGCTGCGCGCATCCGCCACGAAGCGGCTCGGCGCGGAGGAGAGCACCTTCCTGGGCGAACCCGACGAGACCACGCCGTTCGTGATCGGCGTGGCAGGCTCCGTCGCGGTCGGGAAGTCCACGATCGCTCGGCTGCTGCGCGAACTCCTGAGCCGCTGGCCGGGCACGCCCCGCGTGGAGCTCGTCACGACCGACGGCTTCCTCTACCCGAATGCGGAGCTGGAGCGGCGCGGGCTGATGGACCGCAAGGGTTTCCCCGAGTCCTACGACCGCCGCGCGCTGATCGCCTTCCTCACGGCGGTGAAGTCGGGTGCCGCCGAGGTGCACGCGCCGTATTACTCGCACATGCGGTACGACATCGTGCCCGACGCGCACACGAGCGTGCACCGACCCGACGTGGTGATCGTCGAAGGCCTCAACGTGCTGCAGCCGCCGCCCGTCCCGCACGACGTCGCGGTGAGCGACCTGTTCGACTTCTCGATCTACGTGGATGCCGAACCCGAGCACATCCAGGGTTGGTACACCGACCGGTTCCTCGCGCTGCGCGATGCCGCGTTCAGCAATCCGAACTCGTTCTTCCGGGTGCTCGCGGACATCTCGGACGAGGAAGCGCGCGAGCGGGCCGCGTACTACTGGAACAGCATCAACCTGCCGAACCTGATCGAGAACGTGCTGCCCACGCGTCACCGCGCCTCGCTCGTGCTGCGCAAGGGCGCCTCCCACGCCGTCGAGACGGTGCTCCTGCGCAAGCTCTGACGGCCCCGGGTAACCCGCCGGTGCCCGAGTTGCGTCGCAGTTGCGCAGATGCCACACCTTTCCGCATCCGCCACAGTCATTCACTGGTGCGGATGCGGGAAACTGTCGCCCCTGCGAGAGGCACGCGCCCGGCGCCACCGGCCCGACACGCGTTCGGCACCACCGGCCCGGCACGCGCGGCCCCGACTGGGCCCACGGATTGCACGGCCGGGCGCCGGGCGGGTTCCCGGCTGGGCCCAACTACGATGGATCGCATGTGTGGAATCGTCGGATATGTCGGCCCCAGGCCGAGCCAGGACATCCTGATCTCGGGTCTGGCACGTCTCGAGTACCGCGGATATGACTCGGCCGGCATCGCCGTGATCGACGCCGACGGCGAGCTGGGGATGCGCAAGCGCGC
Source organism: Microbacteriaceae bacterium PS02066 (assembly GCA_029959545.1). GTDB lineage: Bacteria > Actinomycetota > Actinomycetes > Actinomycetales > Microbacteriaceae > Microbacterium > Microbacterium binotii. The sequence continues at coordinate 8,585 of JASCPH010000037.1, forward strand.
CGGCAAGCTGAGCGTCCTGCGCGACGACCTCGCGCGCCTGCCTCTCGCGGACGGCACCACCGGCATCGGCCACACCCGCTGGGCGACCCACGGCGGCCCGACCGACGCCAACGCGCACCCGCATCTGGCCGACGACGACAAGCTCGCCGTCATCCACAACGGCATCATCGAGAACTTCGCAGCCCTCAAGGCCGAGCTGGTCAGCGAGGGCTACACGTTCCGCAGCGAGACCGACACCGAGGTGGCCGCTGTCCTGATCGGCCGCGAGTACGCCGCATCCGGCGACCTGATCGCCGCGTTCCGCGCGACCGTCGGCCGCTTCGAGGGCGCCTACACGCTGCTGGCGATGCACAAGGACCACCCCGGACTCGTGGTCGCCGCGCGCCGCAACTCGCCGCTGGTGATCGGCCTCGGCGAGGGCGAGAACTTCCTCGGGTCCGACGTGGCGGCGTTCGTCGAGCACACCCGCAACGCGCTCGCGATCGGCCAGGACGAGATCGTCGCCATCACCCCGGACGGCGTGGAGGTCACGGACTTCGACGGCAACGTCGTGGAGCCCGAGCCGTTCGAAGTGACCTGGGATGCTGCCGCCGCCGAGAAGGGCGGATGGTCCTCGTTCATGGCGAAGGAGGTCTCGGAGGAGCCCGAGGCTGTCGCCAACACGATCCGCGGCCGCATCCGTGACGGTGTCGTCGTCGTCCCCGAGCTCGACGGACTCGACGAGCTCTTCGCCGACATCGACCGCGTCGTCATCATCGCGGCGGGTACCGCGGCCTACGCCGGGCAGACCGGCAAGTACGCGCTGGAGCTGTGGACCCGCATCCCGGTCGACGTCGAGCTCGCGCACGAGTTCCGCTACCGCGACCCGGTGATCGGACCGCGCACGCTGGTCGTCTCGATCAGCCAGTCCGGCGAGACCATGGACACCCTCATGGCCGTCAAGTACGCCCGTGAGCGCGGCGCGCGCACGCTTTCCATCTGCAATACGCAGGGCGCCACCATCCCGCGCGAGTCGGATGCGATCGTCTACACGCACGCCGGACCCGAGGTCGCCGTGGCCTCGACCAAGGCCTTCGTCGCCCAGATCACCGCGATCTACCTGCTCGCGCTGCACATCGCGCGCGTGCGCGGGTCGCTGACGGCAGCCGAGATCGCCGACCATGTGCGCGAGCTCGAGTCGGTGCCCGGCAAGATCAGCACCATCCTCGAGACGCAGCAGGAGCGCATCACGCAGCTCGCGCACTGGATGGCCGACACCCGGTCGGTGCTGTTCCTCGGCCGACACGTCGGCTACCCGATCGCGCTGGAGGGGGCGCTCAAGCTCAAGGAGATCTCCTACATCCACGCCGAGGGCTTCGCCGCCGGCGAGCTCAAGCACGGACCCATCGCGCTGATCGAGCCCGGTCAGCCGGTGTTCGTGATCGTGCCGTCGCCGCGGGAGTCCTCGGTACTGCACGACAAGGTGGTCTCCAACATCCAGGAGATCCGGGCGCGCGGGGCCCGCGTCATCGTGATCGCGGAGGAGGGCGACGCGAGCGTCCTGCCGTTCTCCGACGAGGTGCTGCACATCCCGCTCGCGGGCCCTCTGTTCGAGGCGCTGCTCGCGGTCGTCCCGCTGCACATCTTCGCGATGGGCCTCGCCACGGCGAAGGGCCTGGATGTGGACCAGCCGCGCAACCTGGCCAAGTCGGTCACGGTCGAGTAAGGGCCACACTTCTGCACAAACGCACCTGTGATCGACAGGTGCGTTTGCGCATTCCTGTGGCAGTTGCGCAACGGCGACGCAACTCGGGCATCCCGGGGCGCGGATAGGGTGGCGGATGCGGCGAGCCGCCGCATCCGGGAGGGCACATGATCGTCGGAATCGGCGTCGACCTGGTCGACGTGCCGCGCTTCGAGCGCACGCTCGCGCGCACGCCCGGCCTTCTGGCCCGCCTCTTCTCACCCGCCGAGCGTGTGCTGAAGCCGCGCTCGCTCGCCGCGCGCTACGCCGCCAAGGAGGCGCTGATCAAGGCGCTCGGCGGCTCGGACGGCGTGCACTGGGTGGAGATCGAGGTGACCTCGGAGCCCTCCGGACGACCGATCTTCGCGCTGACCGGTTCCACGGCCGAGGTCGTCGCGGCACGCGGCATCGTGGCCCTGCACCTGTCGATGAGCCACGATGCGGGCCTCGCGACGGCGTACGTCGTCGCCGAGGCGGCACCCGCATGATCGCGCGCGTCGCCGTCTACGCGGGCTCCGCCCTCGGCACCTCGCCGGCCTACGCGCAGGCTGCGGCCGCGGTGGGCCAGGTGCTCGCCGTATCCGGCATCGGGCTCGTGTACGGCGGCGGGCGCGCCGGACTCATGGGGGTCGTAGCGGACGCGGCCCTCGCCGCCGGCGGGGAGGTGCACGGGGTGATCCCGCAGGCCCTGGTGGATGCGGAGCTCGCCCACCCCGGCCTCACCCGGCTCGAGATCGTGGCCGACATGCACGAGCGCAAGATGCGGATGGCGGAGCTCGCCGATGCGTTCGTGGCTCTGCCCGGCGGGGCCGGAACGCTCGAGGAGCTCTTCGAAGCGTGGACCTGGCTGCAGCTGGGACTGCACCGCAAGCCCGTCTCGCTCTACGACGTCGACGGCTACTGGGCGCCCCTGGGGGCGATGCTGGACGGCATGGTCGAGGCCGGCTTCCTGACCGCAGCCTTCCGCGACACCCTCGGCGTCGCCGCTGACCCGGCGGCGCTGCTTGCGGGATTCGCGGCATGGGAGCCGCCCGCGCCCAAGTGGCGGCGCTGAGCGTCCTGCGTCAGCGGGTACCGTGGATGCGGCGACGGGAGGTCCCATGAGTACGCTGCCGGTCGGGGTCATGCGCGAAGCGATCATCGACGTCGAGGCGATCGCCGACAATGTTCGTCAGCTGCGCCGATTGACGGGCGTCGAGGTCATCGCCGTCGTCAAGGCCGACGGCTACGGGCACGGAGCCGCCCGGTCCGCCGCGGCAGCGCTCGCCGGCGGGGCGACGCGCATCGGTGTCGCCGACATCGCCGAGGCGCTGGCCCTGCGGCGCGCCGGGATCGACGCGCCCATCCTGGCGTGGTTGCACGCTCCCGGCGCCTCCTTCGGCGAGGCGGTCGAGCGCGGCATCGAGCTGGGCGTGTCGAACCTGGATCAGCTGAACGCGGCAGCCGCCGCCGGAAGCGGCGATCGTCCCGCCGTGCTGCACCTCAAGCTCGAGACCGGACTGGGGCGCAACGGCGCTTCGCCCGCCGACTACGCCGCGCTGTTCGCGGAGGCGGCCCGGTGGGAGCGGCTGGGACGGGTGCGTGTGATCGGCATCTTCAGCCACCTCTCCAACGCCTCCGCCCAGGACGACCTGGCGGCGCTCGCGCGCTTCGAGGATGCGGTTGCCGCCGCATCCGCCGCGGGCCTGACGCCGCGCCTGCGCCACATCGCCGCCACCCACGCCGCGATCGCCCTGCCGCAGACCCGGCTGAACTGCGTGCGGATCGGGATCGGCATCTACGGCCTGTCGCCCTTCGACGACCGTTCGTCGGCGGATCTGGGCCTGCGCCCGGCGATGACGCTGCGCGCCGCCGTCGCGGCCGTCAGGCGCGTCGGGGCGGGACAGGGCGTCTCGTACGGTTACGACTACCGCACGAACAGCGACACAACGTTGGCGCTCGTGCCGCTGGGGTACGCCGACGGGGTACCGCGGCAGGCCTCGGGCGCGGGACCGGTGCGCATCGCGGGCGGGCGTCACTCGGTGGCCGGGCGCATCGCGATGGATCAGTTCGTCGTCGATGTCGGCGATGCTGAGGTGCACGTGGGAGACGAGGTCGTCCTCTTCGGCGATCCGACCCTCGGCGTGCCGTCGGCGACCGACTGGGCGGATGCTGCCGGCACCATCAACTACGAGATCGTCACGCGGATCGGCGCGCGCGTTCCTCGGCGCGACATCGAGCGATGAGCGGGCATGAATCCGGCGCCGCCGATGTTTCACACGACATGACGAACGGGGTCGGTGAGCTGGCGATGGACGAGTTGCTCGGCGAGCGGGAGATCGTCACGCCGCAGGAGATGGAGCAGCTGGGCCGGCAGATCGGAGAGCGCCTGCACGCGGGCGACGTCGTGGTGCTGACGGGGGCGCTCGGGGCGGGCAAGACCACGTTGACGCGCGGGATCGCCGCCGGTCTCGGCGTGCGCGGGCCGATCCAGAGCCCCACATTCGTGATCGCCCGCACGCATCCCTCGCTCACCGGCGGAGCGCCGCTGGTCCACGTCGACGCCTATCGGTTGGGTTCGGCGGCGGAGCTCGACGACCTCGACATCGACCTGCCGGGCTCGGTGGTCGTCGTGGAATGGGGCCACGGACTCATCGAGGCGATCGCGGACTCGTGGTGGGAGGTCGAGCTCGATCGCGAGTGGGACGGTCGCGGGGTCGACAGTGCCTGCGGGACGTATCAGCGCCACAACGACGACCTCGATGCCGAGACGCCGCGTCTGGTGACGATCACGCACCACACCGTCTGAGCGCCGCCGCGGCGCCGCATTACCCTGGAGGGGTGTTCCTCGGCATCGACACCTCGCTCGGAACGGCGCTCGCCGTCATCGACCCCGACGGCGTCGTGCGCGCCGAGGTCTCCAGCGACAATCCCCTCGGGCACGCCGAGGTCATCGGTGATCTGCTTCTCACCGTGACGGAGGCCGCGCGCACCACGGCCGCGCACGGCTCGGGACTGGGGGCCGACGACGACGCACGCATCACGCACGTCGTCGCGGGCATGGGCCCCGGTCCCTTCACCGGGTTGCGCATCGGAATAGCCGCCGCGCGTGCGTTCGCGCTCGCCCGCGGTGTGCCCGTGGTGCCCGTCGCCAGCCACGATGCGGTCGCGCTGGGCGTGCTGCTCGCGTCGGCGATGGAGGATGCGGACGCCGGCACGTTCGCCGTCGTCACCGACGCGCGGCGTCGGGAGTTCGCCTACACCGTGTACCGCGGCCTCGACGATGACGGCCTGCCCGAGCGGATCACCGGCCCCGCCCTGAGCCCGCGCGACGAGCTGGACGACCGCCTCGCGGCGCTCGGGGCCGCGCGCATGGACGCGGGTGCGATCCCCGCGATGGTCCTCGCGCTGTGCGGTGCCCGTGCCGTCGCCGCCGGCCGCACGATCGCCGCGGACGAACCGCTGTATCTGCGATCCCCCGATGTCACGAGCCCGCACGCGCCCAAGCGGGTGGGGTCGTGATCCGTACGGCGACGCCCGCCGATCTCGACGCCATCATGCGTCTGGAGCGGGCGAGCTTTCCCACGGATGCGTGGAGCGACGCCATGATGCGTGAAGAACTCGCCTCGCCGCACGGGCACTACATCGCTCTCGAGCAGGGCGGTCGGCTGATCGGCTACGCAGGCTTGCGTGCGCCCGCGGGAGCGCGCGACGGCGACATCCAGACGATCGCTCTGGACGAGACGGCGCGCGGACGAGGCTTCGGGCGGGCGCTGTTGCGCACGCTCCTCTCGAAGGCCCACGAACGTCGCGTGCGCGACGTGTTCCTCGAGGTGCGCGACGACAACCCCGTCGCCCGTGGCTTGTACGCCTCCGAGGGTTTCGTCGAGGCCGGCCGGCGTCCGCGCTACTACCAGCCCGACGACGTCGACGCGATCGTCATGCGCGTGGACGTGCCGGCGTGGGCGGCGGCCCGCGGCGAGGATGCGGTGGCATCCGGTGTGAACGGAGGATGGTGCTCGTGAGCGGACCTCTCGTGCTCGGCATCGAGACAAGTTGCGACGAGACCGGCATCGGCATCGTCCGTGGCCGCGAGCTGCTGACGAACACGATCGCCAGCTCCATGGACGAGCACGCCCGCTACGGCGGCGTCGTGCCCGAAGTCGCCGCGCGTGCCCACCTCGAGGCGCTGCAGCCCGCGATCCACGCGGCGCTCGCCGAGGCCGGGGTCGGCCTGCACGACCTGGACGCGGTCGCCGTCACGTCGGGTCCGGGGCTGGCCGGTGCGCTCATGGTGGGAGTGGGCGCCGCGAAGGCGCTCGCCGTGGGGCTCGGCAAGCCGCTCTACGCCGTCAACCACCTCGTCGGTCATATCGCGGCCGACATCCTCGCTGCGGATGCGCCCCCCCTCGAGTACCCGACGGTGGCGCTCCTGGTGAGCGGTGGCCACACCTCCCTGCTGCTCGTGCGCGATCTCACGAGCGATGTGGAGTTGCTGGGTGAGACGGTCGACGATGCCGCGGGGGAGGCGTTCGACAAGGTCGCCCGCATCCTGGGTCTGCCCTACCCGGGAGGTCCGCAGATCGACCGCGCCGCCGCCGAGGGCGATCCCACCGCCATCCGGTTCCCCCGTGGGCTCTCCCGCGCCTCCGACATGGCGGAGCACCGCTACGACTTCTCGTTCTCGGGCCTGAAGACGGCCGTGGCGCGCTACCTCGAGCAGACGCCGGAGGCCTCCGTGCCCGACGTCGCCGCATCCTTCCGCGAGGCGGTCGTGGACGTGCTGGTGACGAAGGCGCTGGACGCCTGCGAGCGCTACGGTGTGCCGCGCCTGCTGCTGGGCGGTGGCGTGATCGCCAACCGCAGGCTGCGCGACGTGGCTCTCGAGCGCGGCACCGCGGCCGGCGTCGCGGTCCGCATCCCGCCGCTGAGCCTGTGCACCGACAACGGGGCGATGATCGCGGCGTTGGCCGCCGAGCTCATCTCCGCAGGGCGTGCTCCGTCGACGCTCCGCTTCGGCGCCGACTCCACGCTGCCGGTCACCGAGATCCAGGTGGCGGAGCAGCGGTGAACCGCGAACAGGGACACGACACGCCGGAAGACCCGGCGTCGCTGGCATCGGCGTACGGACCGGACGACGCGGCCGCGCAGCCCCTGCTGGCGGCGGCCGCGGCTCTGGATCCTTCGCCGCACGAGCAGCCCGTCGGCGAGCTGCCGGTCGTCACCCGCGTCGAGTCACCCTCCGACGATGTCATCGTCCCGACGCGGGCCGCCGAGCTCCCGGGCACGCACCGCGGCGGCTTCACCCGCCCGCCGACCGCGCCCGTGGACGTGCGGGAGCAGGTCGCCGAGCACGAGGAGCTCCCCGCGACGACCGCGAACCTGCCGACCACTGATGCGGGCGCGCCCGCCAACTTCGCGACGCTCTCCCTCGGCTTCGCCGTGGTGGCCCTCATCGTCGCCATCGTGGTCGGATGGGGCTTCCCGATCGGGGTGGGCGCCGTCGTTCTGGGGGTCATGTCGTTGCGCGGCCGCGTGGAGAGTCGCCCGATCGCGGCCTGGGGTGTGGCGCTGGGTGCGCTCTCGCTGATGTACAGCGCGGGATGGTTCATGTACGCGGGCATCCAATCGGGGTGGATCGGCTGACTTTTCTCCTCGGGGGAGTGCTCCCGCACGCCGGTGTGCTTGATAGGTTCGCAAGCATGGGGATCGAGTGGGGACGAATCAGCCCTGTCATCGTGGTCGCGGCCGGGGTTCTGGCCTGCATGCTGGTGCCGAGCGCGGTGTTCATCGCCGTCGCGGCTTTTCTCGAAGACAACGCGCTGCTGGGGGCGGCGGCGGTCGCCGGCGCCGGGGTGATCGTCATCGCGGCCGCCGCGGCCTTCGTATATGCAGCGGCGGTGTTCCGACGACGCAGGGTCGTCGGCGAGAGCTGATCAGACGCGGTCCGCCAGGATCGCGGTGCGCCTGTCGCCGATTCGCGTCAGCAGCAGCGTCGCCGAGGCCTCGCCCTTGAGCTTGAGCCGGGTGCGCAGCTGCGCCGGGTCCACGTCGACGCCGCGTTTCTTGATCTCGAGCGTGCCGATACCGCGCTCGCGAAGGGCGCGGGCGAGCTTCTTCTCGTCGGCGGGGAGCTGCTCCCGCACGCGGAAGCTCTGCACGAACGGGCTCGTCACCGCCTCGTCCGAGGTGAGGTAGGCGATGCGTTCGTCGAGCGTGCCCGCATCCAGCGATCGGGCTACGTCGCCGATCAGGCGGGCGCGGATCACGGCGCCGTCCGGCTCGTGGAGGAACGCGCCGAGCGGGCGAGGGTCGACGTCTTCGGCATCGTGAGCGGATGTGAGCTCGTGCACCTGGTCGCCGCGGACGACGAGTGCTGCACGCCGCACCCCGTCGCGAGCCAGCTCCCGGGAGAAGAGGACGAGCTCGATGGTCGATCCGTCCACACTGATCCACTGCGCTTCGACACCGTCGGGGATGCTGTCGCGATCGAAGCCGGGACCGAGCTTGATGCCGGTCGGCATGCGTTCGGCGAGTTCGAACGCCCAGCTCAGCGCCGGGCTGTACTCGTCGGCACGCAGGCGATCGCTGTGGGAGCCGCCCACCGGGCGACGCGCGGGGTCGAGCCACACCGCGTCCCTGTCATGGAGATCCACATCCTCCGCGCGGGCGTGCGAGACCGTGACGGTGTCGCCGAACGGCGCCAGATTGTAGGCGGCGACGGCCGCGGTCGCCTCATCGGCGTCCACGGCGGCGACCTCGAGCCCGAGGGCTGCGAACCCCAGGGCATCGCCGCCGATGCCGCATCCGAGATCGGCGATGCGACGGCGTCCCGCGTCGCGGAACCGGCCGGCATGGCGGGCGGCCACACTCAGGCGGGTGGCCTGCTCGAGCCCCGCCGGCGTGAAGAGCATCCGGCCCGCGAACGGTCCGAACTTCGCCGCCGCGCGGGCGCGCAGTCGCGCCTGGCCGACGACAGCCGAGACGAGGTCGGGCCCGTGTCCCGCAGCGCGCAGCCTGCTCACGGCCGCAACGACCGCAGCCGTCGACTCGATCGGCCCCGTCTCATCCAGCAGGCGCAGTCCTTCGGGGGTGAGAAGGGCGCGCAGCTCGCTCATCTCCATCGCTCCAGCCTAGGCGCGAGCTTGTGTTGGCACTCGCGTTGCACGAGTGCCAGGACGCCTCTAGACTTGCCATTAGCACTCTCGGTGTGAGGGTGCTAACTGAGTCTTCCGTTTCACGAAGCGAGAAAGAAGAGGTAGACCGTGTCGGTTTCCATCAAGCCGCTCGAGGACCGCATCGTCATCCAGCAGGTCGAGGCCGAGCAGACCACCGCTAGTGGCCTGGTCATCCCCGACACCGCCAAGGAGAAGCCCCAGGAGGGCGAGGTCGTGGCCGTGGGCCCCGGCCGCATCGACGACAACGGCAACCGTGTTCCGCTCGACGTCGCCGTCGGCGACCGCGTGATCTACAGCAAGTACGGCGGCACCGAGGTCAAGTTCGGCGCCGACGAGTACCTCGTGCTCTCCGCGCGCGACGTGCTCGCGGTCGTCGTTCGCTGACATCGACTGAACGATGCCCCCGGCCATTCGGTCGGGGGCTTCGTTCGTTGCGGGCGCGCCCCGCCAGCGCCCGCGGTCCTAGGCTGGATCGGTGAACCCACGCACTTCCCCCGAGCAGGGCCTCGCCGGCGGCCTGTACGCCCTCTCCGCATATCTCCTGTGGGGCGTGCTGCCGCTGTACTTCCTGCTGCTGGCGCCGGTGGGCGCGTTCGAGATCGTCGCGTGGCGCATCCTGCTGTCACTGGTCTTCTGCGCACTCCTGATCGCGGTGACGCGCTCGTGGCGGCGCCTCGCCGCCATCCTTCGCCAGGGTCGACTCGTCGCTCTCACCGTGATCGCCGGCATCCTCATCTACGTCAACTGGCAGACCTATCTCATCGGCACCCTGAGCGGTCACGTCATCGAGACGAGCCTCGGCTACTTCATCAATCCGATCGTCACGGTCCTGCTGGGCGTGCTGGTGCTGAGAGAGCGACTGCGCCCGACCCAGTGGGTGGCGATCGGGCTCGCCACCGCCGCGGTCGTGGTGATCGTGGTCGGCTACGGCGCCATGCCCTGGATCGCCCTCATCCTCGCGTTCTCGTTCGGCTTCTACGGACTCGTGAAGAAGAAGATCGGTCCGTCCGTGGATGCGGTCAGCGGGCTCACACTGGAATCGCTCTGGCTCACCCCTCTCGCTCTCGTGCAGCTCGTCGTGGTGGGCCTGACGACGGGGCTGGGCTTCGCCTCCGCCGGGGTCGGCACCACGGTGACCCTCGCCCTTGCGGGCGTCGTGACGGCCGTCCCGCTGCTGCTGTTCGCCGCGGGTGCGCGCCGAGCGCCCCTGACGCTGCTCGGCATCATCCAGTTCGTCGCTCCGGTTCTGCAGTTCCTCATCGGATGGTGGGTGCTGGGCGAGCCGATGACGGCCGGGCGGTGGGCGGGGTTCGCGCTCGTGTGGGCCGCGCTCATCCTGTTGAGCGCGGATTCGATCATCGCCTCGCGCCGTGCGCGCAAGGGCGCAGGATTGCAGAACGCTCCGTCCGACGTGGCCGAATTGACGTAATGCGTCGAAAAGCGGCGCGATTCATAACGATTTCGTCGCGAAAGGGTGCGGAGACTGTGCGCGACGCGCGCCTACAACACACTCGTAACAATGCGCGGCTAGCTTCTGGCGCAACGCGGCGTCCAGGTCGCGCATTGAAGAGTGAAAGGACGGAACCAGATGGTTCACTCCAAGAAGGCGTGGTTTGCCGCGACCGCCCTCGCGGGCGTCTCGGCGCTTGCGCTCGTCGGGTGTGCCGGCGGGGGCGAAGCAGCGCCCTCCGGCAGCTCAGACGCAGGTGGCGACTACACGGCGCAGAACTGCGCCGACGGCACCACGAGCGCTGACATCCTGAAGGTCGGCACCCTGCTGCCGACCACCGGAACCCTGGCGTTCCTCGGCCCGCCCGAGATCGCCGGTGTCGGCCTGGCTGTCGACGACATCGTCGCCGCGGGCGACGACGCATGTACGTTCTGGACCGACTCCGGTGACAGCAACGACATGACGGTCTCGTCCGCCTCGGCCGACGAGCTCATCAACGCGAAGGTCTCGATCGTGATCGGCGCCGCATCCTCCTCGGTGTCGCTGAACGTCGTCGACAAGCTCACCAAGAGCGCGAGCCCGATCGTGCAGATCTCGCCCGCGAACACGGCGGCTTCGCTCTCGGGCTACTCGCCCTTCTACTTCCGCACCGCTCCGCCGGACACGGTGCAGGGCTCCGCGCTGGGCCAGCTCATCACGAGCGACGGCAACGCGAACATCGCGTTCCTCGTCTTCAACGACGCGTACGGCACTGGCCTGCGCGACGTGATCGAGGAGACCGTCACCGGTGCGGGCGGATCGGTCACCTACGGCGCCAAGGGCGCGGGCCAGGAGTTCCCTCCCGGTCAGACCACCTTCTCGTCCGAGGTGACGGCGGCTCTGGCCACCAACCCCGACGCGATCGTGATCATCGCCTTCGACGAGACCAAGGCGATCATCCCCGAGCTCGTGTCGCAGGGCTGGGACATGTCCCGCACCTACTACACGGACGGCAACACGTCGGACTTCTCGAAGGACTTCGAGCCCGGAACGCTCGAGGGCGCTCAGGGCACGATCCCCGGCGCGAACCCCGCCGAGGACTTCAAGGAGCGGGCATCCGCGTGGCACGAGTCGGTCGAGGGTTCGGCCCTGGACGACTACTCCTACTCGGCTGAGTCGTACGACGCCGTCATCCTCTCGGCCCTCGCGGCCCTGAAGGGCGGCGCGACCGACCCCGCCACCATCCAGGCGAACCTGGCCGCTGTGTCGGGTGCGACGGGTGGCGAGGAGTGCTCCACGTACGCGGACTGCAAGGCTCTCATCGACGGCGGCAAGGACATCCACTACACGGGTGTCGCCGGCACGGGACCGTTCAACGACAAGAACGACCCCTCGAGCGCCTTCATCGGCATCTACAAGTTCGACGGTGACAACAAGCCCGTCTGGCAGAGCGCTGTCGAGGGCAAGTCTTGATCTGACTGCTCACGCGCACGAACGCCCCCGGGTTCGCCCGGGGGCGTTCGTGCGTTCCGGGCCGGTGCGCGTGCCCTCGCCTCGCCTCGCCCCGCCCCCGCTCCGCCCCCGCTCCGCCCCATCCGACCCGCCCCCGCTCCGCCCCGCCGCTCGAGCGGCATCGCGCCTGTGTTCGAGGGACGCGCGTTGTCGCGTCTGGGTCGTGGGGCCGCGTGTTGGGTCCCTTGAACCGATGGGTGCGTGTTGGGGGGACGCGTGTTGTCGCTCCGGGGGCGTTGGGGTCGCGTTTCTGGTCCTTTGAACAGGCAGGATGCGGGCCTGTAGCGGGGGACAGCCCCCATGCTCGCCTGTCACAGATCGACGCCGTCGGCTCGATCTGTGACAGGCGAGCACAGGGGTGACGCAGCGCCGCGGGGGCAAGGTGCGACGCAGCGCCGCGGGGTCGAAGGGGCCGCGCGGGGCGTCCAAAGGGGAAGGGTGCGGATGCGGGTGCATCCGCCCCCTTCGGAGCGCTCACGCGGCGTGTGGCGCCGCGCGGGTCTCAGGCCTTGCCGGCGTCGGGCTCGACGCCCGGGTCCGACATGGGCTCCGCTCCCGGCGGGAGGTCCTCCGCCGCGCTCGAGCCCGCCGTCACCGACGTCGGCACCTGCTCGTCGGGGGTGACGATGCCCGCCGGAGCCGGCTCCGCCGTCGCGGAGGCGACCGGAGCGGCAGCGGATGCGGGGGCGGACTTGTCCGCATCCACGTCGGCCGCGAGCGTGCCGAGGTAGAGCTGGATGACCTTCGGGTCGTTGGCGAGCTCACGCCCCGTTCCCGTGTAGGCGTCGCGCCCCTGGTCGAGCACGTACGCGCGATCGCAGATCTGCAGGCAGCGGCGCGCGTTCTGCTCGACCATGATCACGCTCACGCCCGCCTTGTTGATGCGACGGGTGCGGATGAAGGTCTCATCCTGACGGACCGGTGACAGGCCCGCCGAAGGCTCGTCGAGCAGCAGCACGGACGGGTCCATCATGAGCGCACGCGCCATCGCGACGGACTGACGCTCACCGCCCGAGAGGGAACCGGCGCGCTGATCGCGACGGTCGGCGAGCACGGGGAAGATCTCGAAGATCTTGTCGAGCTGCTCCCGGAACTTGCGCGGCTTCTGGTAGATGCCCATCTGCAGGTTCTCCTCGATCGTGAGCGAGGGGAACACATTGTTCGTCTGCGGTACGAAGCCCACGCCGGTGGAGACGAGCTTGTTGGGCTTCCAGCCGGTGATGTCGGTGCCCTTGAGTGTCACGGAGCCGCCGCGGATCGACACCTGGCCGAACACCGCCTTCAGGAACGTCGACTTGCCGGCGCCGTTCGGGCCGATGATGCCGATGAGCTCGCCCGGGTGGGCCACGATGTTCACGCCGTTGAGGATGTTGACCCCCGGCAGGTAGCCGGCGTGCAGGTCCTTCGCGACGAGGACCGGTTCGGTCGCGTTCGTCATGAACGGTGCTCCTTTCCGAGCGCCTCGTCGATCTGCCGCTCGGCGGCCGCGTCGGCGGCCTCCGCCTCGGCTTCGAGCTGTTGGATGACCGAGGTGTCGAGCAGCGAGTCGTCACCGAGGTCGGTGTCGTGGTGCGCGCCGAGGTACGCATCGACGACCGCCTGCTGGTTCATGACCTCGCCTGCGGGGCCCTCGGCGACGATGGCGCCCTGCGCCATCACGACGACCCAGTCGGAGATGTGGCGCACCATGTGCATGTCGTGCTCGACGAACAGCACCGTGGTGCCGTCGTCGCGCAGGGCCTGGATGTGGCCGAGCAGCGACTGCGTCAGGGCGGGGTTCACACCGGCCATGGGCTCGTCGAGCATGATCATCTTCGGGTCGCTCATGAGCGCCCGGGCCATCTCGAGCAGCTTCTTCTGCCCGCCCGAGAGGGAGCCCGCGAGGTCCTCCCGCTTCTCGTACAGCTTGAAGCGCTGCAGGAGATCCATCGCCTTGTCGGTGATCTCCTTCTCCCGCTTGCGCCAGAGCGCGGGGATGAGGGCGACGGCCATGTTCTCACCGGGCTGGTCGCGTGCGCCGAGCAGCATGTTGTCGAGCACCGTCATGCGCGAGAGCGCCTTGGTGAGCTGGAAGGTGCGCACCATGCCGCTGCGGGCGACCTTGGATGCGGCCGTGCTCCCCAGCGTCCGGCCGTCGAACGACCATCTGGCCGCCTTATCGGCGGGCGGGCCGCCGAAGGCGCGCTTCGCGCTCGTCGGCTTGTCGAAGCCGGTGATGAGGTTGAAGAAGGTCGTCTTGCCGGCGCCGTTGGGACCGATGAGGGCAGTGATGGCGCCGCGCTGGACCTCGAGGTGGTCGACGTCGACGGCGGTCATGCCGCCGAAGCGGCGGATGATGTTGTCGACGACGAGGATGGGGTCGGGCTTCGGCGCGCCGGGCGTCTGCGCGACGTGCGACAGGCTCTCCTGTGCGGCCGCCTGGGCCGCCGTGATCGGCTCAGACATTGAAGCTCAGCTCCTTCTTGCTGCCGAGAATGCCCTGTGGTCGGAAGATCACCAGGAGCATCAGCGCGATGCCGATCACGATCCACGAGAACTGATCGGTCTGCTGGGTGGACATGATCGAGTCGGGCACGACGATGTCGGTGATGCCCTGGATGAAGATACGCACCGCGAAGAACAGGATCGAGCCCAGCACGGGTCCGAAGATGGTCGCGGCGCCGCCCAGCAGGAGCGCGGTCCAGATGAAGAACGTCGTCGAGCGTCCCAGTGCGTCCGGCTGGACGGAGGACGGGAGGACGTAGATGATGCCGGCGAAGGCGCCGAGCACGCCGCCGAGCACCAGCGCCTGCATCTTGTAGGAGTAGGCGCTCTTGCCGAGGCTGCGCACCGCATCCTCGTCCTCGCGGATGCCCTTGAGCACACGACCCCACGGGCTGCGCATGAGCAGCCACACGAGGACCAGGAAGATCGCCACCAGCGCCCAGGCCACGAGGCGGATCCACCATCCGCTCACACCGTTGTTCTCGTACGTGAACCAGAGGATGGTGGTGGAGCCGTCCGGCAGGAACGACAGCTCGTTGAACGGGTCGCGGTAGGTCGCACCGGGGAGACCGTTCGATCCGCCGGTGATGGGACCCATGATCGAGGAGCGTCCCACCATGCGCACGATCTCGGCGGCCGAGATCGTGACGATGGCGAGGTAGTCGCCGCGCAGTTTCAGCGTGGGGATACCGAGGATGAGGCTGAAGATGACGACCACGATGATCGCGATCAGCAACGAAGGCCAGAATCCGAGGCCCGCGCCGATCGACACGGCGAATCCGTAGGCGCCGAGCAGCATGAAGCCGGCCTGGCCCATGTTGAGCAGGCCCGTATAGCCGAAGTGGATGTTCAGGCCGATCGCGGCGATGGCGAAGGCAGCCGTCGCGGGCGAGATGGCGCTTGCCGCCATCTGCGTGAGCAGGTTCAGGAATTCCATGTGTCAGCCCACCCGTTCCTTGCGACCGAACAGACCCTGAGGTCGCACCAGCAGCAGCAGGATCAGCAGCAGCAAGGCGGTCGCGTACTTGAAGTCGCCCGGCAGCCAGATGTTCGTCAACTCGACCGTCATGCCGATGATGAGGGCGCCGAAGAGGGCGCCGAAGGCGGTTCCGAGACCGCCGAGGGTCACCGCGGAGAAGAGCAGCAGCAGCAGCTGCATGCCCGTCATCCAGTTGATGCCGTTGAGAACGAGGCCGAGCAGGATGCCGGCGAGGCCCGCGAGCGCGGCGGATGCGGTCCAGATCAGGCGGATCACGCCGTCGACGTTGATGCCGGATGCGGCGGCGAGCGCCGGGTTGTCGCTCACGGCGCGGGTCGCGCGTCCGACGCGGGTCTTGACCAGGAAGAGGCCGACCGCGACGAGGACGACGACCGCGATGCCCATCGCGATCAGAGAGTCCTGACTGAGCGAGACCGGGCCGATCTGCACGGGCTTCGGGTTGGCCATGACGATGCGCACGGTCGATGCGCCGATGAAGAACTGGAACACGTACTGCAGTGCCAGCGACATTCCGATCGTGACGATCATGAGCTGCGTCAGCGACAGCCGCTTCTTGCGCAGCGGTTTCCAGATCGCGAGGTCCTGCGTGTAGCCGAACGCCGCGCACAGGATGATGACGATGAGGCCGGCGAGCCAGATGTTGAGCCCCAGCAGGTTCGCGAAGACGAAGGCGAGGAGGCCGCCGAGGGTCACGAGCTCGCCGTGGGCGAAGTTCGAGATGCCGGTCGTGCCGTAGATCAGGGAGAGTCCGACGGCGGCGAGTGCCAGGAGCAGTCCGAGCCGCAGGCCGGATGCCGCCTGCTGGGCGAGGCGGTCCCAGTTGAATCCGGAGTCGGCCGTCGTGGTGCCGCCGCTCGTGGTGCCGCCGTCGCCGCTGCCGCCCGCCGATTCGAGCGAGAACAGCGCGGCGGTGTTGGCGCCGAGCGTCACGGTCCGCACCTGCGGCTCGTCGCTTCTCAGGGTGACGCCGTCGGGCAGCGTGTCGGGGTCGACCGTCACCGAGTACTCACCGGGCTGCTCGACGCTCAGCGACCAGCGGCCGTCGTCGTCGGTCTCGGTGGAGACGGTGCCGCCGGGGCCGGTGGCCGAGACCACGACTCCCGCTCCGGCGTCGCGCAGGGTGCCGGAGAGGCAGCCGACAGTGGCGCTGGGTGCGCAGACCTCGGTCTGCTTGGCGCTCTCATCGGTGGTCTCGGCGTGAGCCGCAGTAGGGATAAAGGTCAGCAGCGCGACGATGAGCGCGGCGAAGAGGAGAAGAATCCCGGGTAGGGATCGTCTCTCGGTCGCAGTGGTGGAAACCACGGAACCTCCAGTCGGGGACACGCACCCAGGATGCGGTCGGCATCGGCAATGACGACGACGCTACGAGCGTATTGTGTCGGTCGTGTTTCAGCGAGGACACGCCCCGGCCACGATCGCCTCGTCGACGGATTCCGTCACCGGATGCCGTTCGAGCCTACGTAATCCGCAATCGGGCATCGCCCGCCCGCTCGCGGCTGTGGATACGCCGGAGCTCGCGGACGTGCGCGCGCGTCAACGGACGCGGGAACAAAACGACAGCCGCGGCCGCTTACAATCGACAGACGACGGGACACCCTCGCCCGGGCCGTGATCGGCCGGCGTTCGAGGCCGGCTCCCGCGTCTGACGTCTAAGGCGACCCGCCGCATCCGCGAGTGCCGGCGGGGGAGGAGAGCGCGATGGAAAACCACGACCCGTTCGGCTTCGTCGGACTGACCTACGACGACATCCTGCTGCTTCCCGGGCACACGGATGTCATCCCCAGCGAAGCCGACACCTCGTCGCGCGTGACCCGACGTATCACGGTGGCGACGCCGCTGATCTCGGCCGCGATGGACACGGTCACCGAGGCGCGCATGGCGATCGCGATCGCCCGTGAGGGCGGCCTCGGCATCCTGCACCGCAACGCGTCCATCGCCGATCAGGCCGCGATGGTCGATCGCGTCAAGCGCAGCGAGTCGGGCATGATCTCCGACCCGGTCACCACCACTCCGGACGCCACGGTGGAGGAGGTCGACGCGCTGTGCGCCCAGTACCGCATCTCGGGCCTGCCCGTCGTCGACGAGGAGGGGCACCTCGTCGGGATCATCACGAACCGCGACATGCGCTTCGTCTCCGGCTTCGAGCGCCGCACGACCTACGTCCGCGACGTCATGACGAGCGAGAACCTCATCACCGCTCCCGTCGGTGTCAGCGCCGGCGATGTGATCGCGGCGTTCGCGAAGCACCGTGTCGAGAAGCTGCCCCTCATCGACGAGGAGGGCAAGCTCGCCGGCCTCATCACCATCAAGGACTTCGACAAGAGCGAGAAGTATCCCCTCGCCACGAAGGACGACCAGGGGCGCCTGCGCGTCGGCGCCGCCATCGGCTTCTTCGGCGATGCGTGGGAGCGCGCCGAGGCGCTGCGCGACGCCGGTGTCGACGTGCTCGTCGTCGACACCGCCAACGGGCAGTCGGCGGGCGTCATCGACATGGTGCGTCGCATCAAGGCCGACCCGTCCTTCGCGGACATCGACGTGATCGGCGGCAACGTGGCGACCCGCGAGGGCGCGCAGGCGCTCATCGACGCCGGCGTGGATGCGGTCAAGGTCGGGGTCGGGCCGGGCTCGATCTGCACGACCCGCATCGTCGCCGGTGTCGGCGTGCCGCAGGTGACGGCGATCTGGGAGGCGTTCCAGGCCGCTCGCGAGGCCGGTGTGCCGGTGATCGCGGACGGCGGCCTGCAGTACTCGGGCGACATCGCCAAGGCCCTCGTCGCCGGCGCCGACACCGTGATGCTGGGCTCGCTCCTCGCCGGCACCGACGAGTCGCCGGGCGAGATCGTCTTCCAGGGCGGTAAGCAGTTCAAGCTGTACCGCGGCATGGGCTCGCTGGGCGCGCTGCAGACGCGCGGCAAGAAGACCTCCTACTCCAAGGACCGCTACTTCCAGGCCGACGTCCCCAACGACGACAAGCTGATCCCCGAGGGGATCGAGGGCCAGGTCGCCTACCGCGGGCCGCTGTCCGCCGTGGCCTACCAGCTCGTGGGAGGCCTGCGGCAGTCGATGTTCTACGTCGGGGCGCGCACCGTCGAGGAGCTCAAGGCCAAGGGCCGCTTCGTGCGGATCACCCCGGCAGGGCTCAAGGAGTCGCACCCGCACGACGTGCAGATCGTCGTGGAGGCGCCCAACTACAAGCGCTGATCGAGCGCGTTCGAAACGCCGCATCCCGTCGGGGTGCGGCGTTTCGCGTCCCGGGGCTACGCTGACGCTCGTGATCCGGCGACGTCAGCATCCCGAGGCCACCGTCTCGACGCGGCGGCTCGAGGCCTACACCGACGGCGTGTTCGCGATCGCGGCGACGCTGCTGGTGCTGGATCTCACCGCGCGCACCTTCGACGGGGTGCGCACCGACGCCGACCTCTGGGCGGCACTGGTGGGCATGGCGCAGCCGTTCTTCACCTTCTTGGTCAGCTTCCTCATCCTGAGCCTGATGTGGCGGGCGCACGTCGAGCAGTTCGAGCACATCTCCCGCATCGACACCCTCGGCACGTGGATCAACGCGGTGCGGCTGTTCTTCATCGTGCTCGTGCCCTTCACCTCCACGATCAACAACGAGTTCGCCGACCTGGTGCTCGGACGAATGCTCCTGCCGATCAACTTCCTGCTGGCGATCGGATGCAGCTGGGCCCAGTGGGCGTGGGCGATGCGCACCCGCGATCAGTCGATGCCCGACTTCCCGCTCTCCGAGGCCCGCATCCAGGGCGGCGGAGCGCTCAGTGCCCTCATCATCTCCGCGGGTGTCGTCGCCCTCAGCCCGCTCGCCGGCTCACTCGCGTTCCTGCTGTTCCTCGTCGACGGTACGCTCACACGCCTGCTCTCGCGACCGCGGGCGACGGCGGACGCCGAACCGCCGTCACCGGACGCGTCCGCCGGCTAGCGACGCGACCGAACTCCTGCAGCAGCGCCCGATTCCCGGTGTCGCAAGTCGCAAGGGCGCGTTTTGCAGGAGTTCGGTCCGTGTTCAGGCGCCGACGGCGACCTCATCGCGCTCGGAAGCCGATGCGGGGGCGGGGGCGGATGCCGGCTCGGTCTCAGCGGTGGGGCGCGCCGACCGGTCCGCCGGCAGCCACAGTGCCGCGACGGCGGCGACGACCAGCACGGCGGTCCCGACGTAGACGGCGGGCCGTGCCGCATCCACGTAGGAGTCGGGGAGCAGCTGACCACCCGCGCCCACGAAGATCGCGGTCATGACGGCGGTTCCGAGCGCGACGCCGATCTCACGAAGGGTCGAGTTCACCCCGAGCTCGGACGAGCGCCGAGCGCTCATCCTGACGGCGGCGATCGCCGTGTTCGGCGCCAAGGGCTACGTCGGCACGACGACGGACGACATCGCGCGCGCGGCCGGTGTCTCCAGCCCTATGTCGTGCGGCTGTTCGGAACGAAGGAACAGCTGTTCCTCGCCGCGCTGGACGAGACGCTCCGGCTGTTGTTCGAGGCCTTCGCGCGCGCGGCGGGGCCTGGCCTGGACGACGAGATCGAAGCCCGCATGGGGCACGAGTACATCGACCTGCTCAGCGTGCGGGGTCTGCGTCAGACCCTGTCGCACGCATTCCTGCTCGGCTCCCATCCGGTCATCGGCCCCCGGGCACGCGACGGTTTCGCGCGTGTGTGGGCGTATCTGCGCGATCTGGGCTTCCCCGCCGAACGGGCGCAGGCGTTCCTCGCGCAGGGGATGCTGATCAACACGATGATCGGTCTGCGCGTCGCCGACGAGTCCGACGGCGACCCCCGCATCACCGATCTGTTCGCGGCGTGCTTCCCCACGGAGCGGGCGATCGTGCTCGCGCTCGCACCGCGCGTGGACGAGCCGTGGTGAGCTCCGCTTCGGCGGCTAGGCTGGAGGGGTGAGCATGGACATCGAGATCGGCCGCGCCAAGCGGGCCCGGCGCGCATTCACCTTCGACGACATCGCCGTGGTCCCCTCGCGTCGCACGCGCAACCCCGAGGATGTCTCGACCTCGTGGACGATCGACGCCTTCTCGTTCGACATCCCCGTGCTCGGCGCTCCCATGGACTCGGTGGTGAGCCCCCGTACCGCGATCATGCTCGGTCAGCTCGGCGGGCTGGGCGTGCTCGACCTCGAGGGTCTGTGGACGCGCTACGACGACCCGGACCCGCTGCTGGCCGAGATCGCGACGCTCTCCTCCGTCGATGCGACCAGGCGGATGCAGGAACTGTACGCCGAGCCCATCAAGCCCGAGCTCGTGCGCGATCGTCTCGCGGAGATCCGTGCCGCGGGCGTGACGGTGGCCGGATCCCTGACGCCGCAGCGCACGCAGGATCTGTACGAGACCGTCGTCGCCGCCGGCGTCGACCTCTTCGTCATCCGCGGCACGACCGTGTCGGCCGAGCACGTGTCGTCCGTGGACCAGCCGCTGAACCTCAAGAAGTTCATCTACGACCTCGACGTCCCCGTCATCGTCGGAGGAGCGGCCACATACACCGCGGCACTGCACCTCATGCGCACGGGCGCGGCCGGCGTGCTGGTCGGGTTCGGTGGGGGAGCGGCATCGACCACGCGCGCGACGCTCGGCATCCACGCGCCGATGGCCACGGCGGTCTCCGACGTCGCCGGCGCGCGCCGCGACTACCTGGACGAGTCCGGCGGCCGCTACGTGCACGTGATCGCCGACGGCGGCGTGGGCACATCGGGCGACATCGTCAAGGCGCTCGCGATGGGCGCCGACGCCGTCATGCTCGGCGTCGCGCTCGCGCGGGCGACCGATGCGCCGGGCCAGGGCTTCCACTGGGGGCCTGAGGCCCACCACCCGAAGCTCCCGCGCGGCAACCGCGTGAAGGTCGACCAGGTGGCCTCGCTCGAAGAGGTGCTCTATGGGCCGGCTCCGGTCGCCGACGGCACCGCGAACCTCATCGGGGCCCTCCGCAAGTCGATGGCCACCACGGGCTACTCCGACCTCAAGGAGTTCCAGCGCGTCGAGGTCGTCGTCGCCCCCTACGGGCGCTGAGCTCGGCCGCTCCCTCGTGACTTCCCCCGCATCCGACGACCTTCCCGAGGTCTTCCCCCCGACCCTGCGCGAGGTCATGCTGCGCGGTCGGTGGATTGCGATGCTCTTGCTGTGCCTGGCCGTCGCGGCGGTGTTCGCGTGGCTCGGCCAGTGGCAGCTCGCACGAGCGATCGACACGGCGCCGCGCGAAGAGGGCGCGACCGAGCAGGTCATGCCGATCGCCGATGTCGCGGTGCCGGGGGAGTACCTGACCGATCCGCTCATCGGTCAGCGTGTGGAAGTCAGCGGCACGTTCGTGCCGAGCGACTTCATCGTCGTCGCCTCCCGGTACAACGGCGGCGTCGAGGGGTACTGGGTCACCGCCCACCTGCGCGCGGTCGACCCGGATGCGTCGCTCGCGGTGGCCGTCGGCTGGGCGGCCACGAGAGACGACGCGGACGCGGCCGCCGACGCGCTGGCGAAGAGCACCGACCCGAACGAGGTCGTCACCCTCACCGGACGCATCGTCGCCGACGAGGGCCCCGTGCCGCCGCCCAAGAGCGATCCGTGGGAGATCACGCGGATGTCGCCCGCCGCGTTGCTGAGCCGTTGGCAGGACATCGGTGACACCGACGTCTACCGCCAGTTCGTCGTGGCGGACGACCCGATGGGCGGCCTGGCCGACATCGATTCGCCCGCGCCGGATGCGGGATCCTCCGTCAACTGGCTCAACATCTTCTACGCGGCCGAATGGGTGATCTTCGCCGGCTTCGCGTTCTACCTCTGGTACCGCCTCGCGAAGGATGCGTGGGAGAAGGAGCTCGAAGAGCTCGCCGACGCCCAGACCGTCGACGCCTGAGCTCCCGCGCGCCGGGCGACGCCCCCGCCGCACGACTAGACTGGGGTTCATGCCCGCCCCGAAACTCGCCACCTTTCCGGCGATCCGCAAGGCGCTGCGGTTCTACCAGATCTGCTCCGTGATCACCGGTGTCGGCCTGCTGCTGCTGGTCACCGAGATGATCCTGAAGTACACGCCGTCGCTCGCGGTCGAGCTGTTCCTGGGCGGATCGGGCGGATTCCTGTGGTTCGCGCCCGTGGTGCCGGGCCCCGAGGGCGAGCTCGTCTCCACGGGAGACGGCGTCAACCTCTCGCTCGGCATCCTGATCGTGCACGGCTGGTTCTACGTCGTCTACCTCATCGCCTGCTTCCGCGTCTGGAGCCTCATGCGGTGGCCGCTGTGGCGTCTGCTGCTGCTGGCCGCGGGCGGCGTCGTGCCCTTCCTCTCCTTCGTCATGGAGGCGATCGTCGCCCGTGACGTCAAGCGCTACCTCGCGGCCCGTGAGGCCGCCGAGGCCCCTCCCGCATCCGCCGACGCGACAGAGAGCAGCCGTTGACCGAGCAGACCGATACCTCCCAGCGCCCCGTCCTGGTCGTCGACTTCGGCGCCCAGTACGCGCAGTTGATCGCCCGTCGCGTGCGCGAAGCCGGCGTTTACAGCGAGATCGTGCCGCACACCGCATCCGCGGCCGACATCGCGGCGAAGAACCCGGTGGGCATCATCCTGTCCGGCGGCCCGTCGTCGGTGTATGAGGACGGTGCGCCCGCGCTCGACACGGAGGTCTTCGACCTCGGTGTGCCGACCCTCGGCATCTGCTACGGCTTCCAGGTCATGGCGCAGGCGCTCGGCGGCGAGGTCGCGAACACGGGCCTGCGCGAGTACGGCGCCACCGACGCGACGATCGTGACCGAGGGCACGCTGCTCGAGGGCACCCCGGCCGAGCAGAACGTGTGGATGAGCCACGGCGACCAGGTCTCCCGTGCGCCCGAGGGTTTCGATGTGCTCGCGCGCACCGCGGCGACGCCGGTCGCGGCCTTCGCCGACGACGCGCGTCGCTTCTATGGCGTGCAGTGGCACCCCGAGGTCAAGCACTCCGACTACGGCCAGACCGTGCTCGAGAACTTCCTCCACAACGCCGCGGGCCTGGGCGCCGACTGGAACAGCGGCAACGTCATCGCCGAGCAGGTCGAGAAGATCCGTGCGCAGGTCGGCGAGGGCCGGGTCATCTCGGCGCTGTCCGGCGGCGTCGACTCCGCCGTGTCGACGGCGCTCGTGCACAAGGCCGTGGGCGACAAGCTCACGGCGATCTTCGTCGACCACGGACTGCTGCGAAAGGGCGAGCGGGAACAGGTCGAGAACGACTACGTCGCCTCGACGGGTGTGCGCCTGATCACCATCGATGCGCGCGAGCAGTTCCTCTCCGCCCTCGAGGGTGTGAGCGACCCCGAGCAGAAGCGGAAGATCATCGGACGCGAGTTCATCCGTGCCTTCGAGGCCGCGGAGCGCGATCTCGTCGCCGAGGCGGCCGCTGACGGCGAGCCCATCCGCTTCCTGGTGCAGGGCACGCTCTACCCCGACGTCGTGGAATCGGGCGGCGGCGCGGGCACGGCGAACATCAAGAGCCACCACAACGTGGGCGGCCTGCCGGAAGACCTGCAGTTCGAGCTCATCGAGCCGCTGCGCACCCTCTTCAAGGACGAGGTACGCCAGATCGGTCGCGATCTCGGACTTCCGGAGGCGATCGTGGCACGCCAGCCCTTTCCGGGCCCCGGCCTCGGCATCCGTATCGTGGGTGAGGTCACCGCTGACCGCCTCGAGATTCTGCGGGACGCCGACGCCATCGCGCGTGCGGAGCTGACCAAGGCGGCCCTCGACGGCGAGATCTGGCAGTGCCCGGTCGTGCTGCTCGCGGACGTGCGCTCGGTCGGCGTGCAGGGCGACGGACGCACCTACGGGCATCCGATCGTGCTGCGCCCCGTCTCCAGCGAGGACGCCATGACCGCGGATTGGACCCGTCTGCCGTACGACGTCCTGTCGAAGATCTCCAACCGGATCACGAACGAGGTGCGGGACGTCAACCGCGTGGTTCTCGACGTCACGTCGAAGCCCCCGGGGACCATCGAGTGGGAGTGAGCTCGGGGGACGCCGAGCTCAGGGGTGTCCCTTCTCAGGCAAGAGCGGGGACCCCTGCGCCCCGATTGCCCGAGAAGGGACACCCCTTCGCTCTCTCCCCGAGGTATGGAGAGCGGTGATCGCCTCGTGAGCGAGACGCTCGAGGGCGTGACCGCGCTCGTGCTCACGTCGCGGCTCATCCCGGGAGTCGACGGCGGCTACACGGTCGCAACGCTCCAGCGGGCGCGCCTGCTCGCCGACGCGGAGGCCCGGGTTCGCCTGCTGAGCGTCGACCCCGGCACGCCGGGCGACCACGCCGCACACCGCGCGGCCTTCGTCGCCGCCGGCGCCGCCGCATCCGTCGACGCGTTCCGCAACCTCTTCGACGACGCCGCCGCCGATCCTCGCTGGCTGATCGCCGCCGCGACGCCGGGTGAGGCCACCCCCGGTGTCGCGTACCGCGAGATCCCGGATGCAGCGGGCCGGCCTCTGCTCGCGCTGCCGGTGATCTCCGGTGACCCCGACTGGCACCTGACGAAGGCCGCAGTCGTCGTGCACGCACCGGACGGTGATCGTGTCCTGCCCGGATTCGGCGGCCTGTACCGCGCCTGGCTCGATCACGTCGTCGCCGCTGTCGCGCAGCCGGTCGTGCTCTTCTGCGAGTCGCGGCAGCTTGGCGAGCTGCTCGCTACGGACCCGCCGCGCGAGGTGAGGATCGTGCACACGATCCACACCACGCACCTCTCGGCGCCCTATGCGCCGGACGCGCCGGTCAACGACCTCTGGCGCCGATGGTTCGCCGTCGCCGACCGCTTCGATGCCGTCGTGTGGCCGACCGCGCAGCAGCGCGCCGACGCCGAGCGGCGGTTCGGCGCGCATCCGGGAGCGACGGTGCTGCCGAACGCTGCGCCCGTCGCCGTCGACGAGCGGGCACCGATCGACCCGCGCCGCGTCGTGATGCTGGGGCGGCTCGCACCGGGCAAGCGCATCGATCACGCGATCCGGGCGTGGAGCCGCGTGCTGGCCGCCGTGCCCGACGCGCGGCTCGAGATTTGGGGAGACGGTGCGCTGCGCGACGATCTGCAGCGCCTGATCGACGAGCGCGGGCTCGCCGCATCCGTCACGCTCGAAGGACGCAGCGATGCAGGTCCGGCGCTCTTCGACGGCGCGGCGCTCATGGTGCAGACGACGGCGTTCGAGGGCCAGGGACTCGCGGCGCTCGAAGCCATGAGTCGGGGCGTTCCGGTGGTGTCGTACGACGTGCGGTACGGGCCCCGCGACCAGCTCGGCACCGGCGGCGGCGTCCTCGTGCCGGACGGCGACGAGGAGGCGTTCGCGGATGCGGTCATCGAGCTGCTGCACGATGCCGCGGGCCGCGAGCGCGCGGCGCGGCTCGCGCTCCAGCGCGCCGCCGACTTCGCGCCCTCCCGCATCCGCGACGCCCTCGCCAGCCTCGTCCGCCACATCCTCGCCCCGCGCTGATCGGCCCCGGTCGTCGCGGCGCCCTCCGCGGGCTGCGACACCCCGCCTCGGGGGGGGCCCCGCGCCGCCGGCGGCCCGCGGGGGGGGGCGGGGGGC
>JASCPH010000038.1 GCA_029959545.1 Microbacteriaceae bacterium PS02066
GGCGGGGTCGCCGGGCGCCGGCGCCGGGCGCTGCGCCACGGGGCGGGCACCCCGCGCGACGCGGTGGGCGACGGTCTCCGCGCGGTACTCGAAGTCGTCCTTGAGGCCCGGGATGAAGGGGGCCATCGCCGTGAAGACGACACCGGCGGCCATGAGCACGAGCTCGACCCAGTGCACCCAGCTGCCGAGGCCAGGAAGCGCGAAGGACTCCCAGACCATCTGCACCCACACCACCGCTGAGACGGCGAAAGCGACGGAGGCGAACTGGTCGATGCCCAGCGAGCCCACCCGCCGGATGCCCTGGGGCGAGAGCCGGCGCAGCACGATCAGGAACACGGCCACGGTGGGCACGCCGATCGTCAGCACCCACGCGATGCCCATCGTCCACACCGAGACGGGGGCGTAGTAGCTGAGGGAGAAGAAGGAGACGATGAACGCGAGGGCCCAGATCCCGAGGAGCACGACCTCGCGGATCGAGAACGGCCACACGCCGTACTGCGGGGGCGCCGCCTGCTCGTCTTCGTCGTCGAACGCGTCGAGCTGGTCGTCCTCCACGGCGTCGACGAACTCGTCGTCACCGGTCACGACGGGGTTCTCATCGGTCATGTCGCATCCTCTCGGCGCGGGCAGGGGAAAGAGCGAGTCGATCCTAACGGCGGCGGCTATGAGCGGTCATAGCTTCCACAGGGCGGTCATCCCAGGCAGCTCGGGCCGAGCAGACCCTTGAGGTCGCCGAACAGGTCCGCGCTGATCGTGACCGGATGCGGCACCTCGAACACCTTCGCGGTGCCCGCCCGGTGCAGCTTCAGGGTCACCTCGGTCTCGCCCGGGTGGCGGTGCAGGACGGCGGCCAACTCCTCCACGACCGACTGTGTCGCCTTCTGCTCCGGAACCACGAGGACGAGAGCGGACGTGGCATCCACGGCTCCCAGATCCGGGCTGAAGCAGCTCTGCGCGTGCAGGTTCAGACCGTCGTCGCGGCGCGACACGCGTCCGCGCACGACCAGGATCGAATCCGCCTGCAGCACCGACTGGAACTCCGTATAGGTGCGACCCATGAACATCACGGTGACCTCGCCGTTGAAGTCCTCGACGGTGATCATGCCGTACGGATTTCCGCTCTGCTTCGCCACACGGTGCTGCACGCTGGTGACCAGTCCCGCCACCGTGACCTGATCGCCGTCCTGCACGCTCTCCGAGGAGAGCAGGTCATGGATCGAGGTCGAGGCGTGCTTGGCGAGCGGGATCTCGAGACCGGCGAGCGGATGGTCAGACACGTAGAGCCCCAGCATCTCCCGCTCGAAGGCCAGCTTGTCCTTCTTCGTCCACTCCGGACGGTCCGGGACCTTCGAGACCTGCTGCGGCTCGTCGTCGCCCCACAGGCTGTCGAAGTCGAACCCGACCTCGCCGTTGGCCTCGCGGCGCTTGTCGAGGACCGCCTGCTCGGTCGCATCCTCGTGGATCTCCAGCAGCGCGCGCCGCGTGTGGCCCATGGAGTCGAACGCACCCGCCTTGATGAGCGACTCGACCGTGCGCTTGTTCGCCACGTGCATCGGAACCTTCGCGAGGAAGTCGTGGAAGGAGGCGAACCCTTCCTTCTCACGGGAGGTGACGATGCCGTCCACGACGTTCGATCCGACGTTGCGCACCGCTCCGAGGCCGAAGCGGATGTCGTCGCCGACGGCCGCGAAGAAGTTGATCGACTCCCCCACATCCGGCGGCAGCACCCTGATCCCCATGCGACGGCACTCGTTCAGGTAGATCGCCATCTTGTCTTTGGAGTCGCCGACGCTGGTCAGCAGCGCTGCCATGTACTCGGCGGGGTAGTGCGCCTTCAGGTAAGCGGTCCAGTACGACACCAGCCCGTAAGCCGCAGAGTGCGCCTTGTTGAAGGCGTAGTCGGAGAAGGGCAGCAGGATGTCCCACAGCGCCTTGATCGCACCGTCGCCGAACCCGCGCTCCTTCATCCCGCCGGAGAAGCCCGCGTACTGCTTGTCGAGCTCGGACTTCTTCTTCTTTCCCATCGCGCGGCGCAGGATGTCTGCTTGACCGAGCGAGAACCCGGCCACCTTCTGCGCGATCGCCATGACCTGCTCCTGATAGATGATCAGGCCGTAGGTCGTGTCGAGGATGTCTCGCAGGGGTTCCTCGAGCTCGGGATGGATCGGGGTGATGGGCTGCAGCCCGTTCTTGCGCAGCGCATAGTTCGTGTGGGAGTTCGCTCCCATGGGGCCCGGTCGGTACAGCGCGATGACGGCCGAGATGTCTTCGAAGTTGTCGGGCTTCATGAGCCGCAGGAGCGAGCGCATGGGGCCGCCGTCGAGCTGGAACACCCCGAGCGTGTCGCCGCGGGTCAGCAGGTCGTATGCGGGTCGATCGTCCAGCGCGAGATGCTCGAGGTCGAGCTCCTCGCCGCGGTTGCTGCGGATGTTGTCGAGCGCGTCGGAGATGATCGTGAGGTTTCGCAGCCCCAGGAAGTCCATCTTGATCAGCCCGAGCGTCTCGCACGACGGGTAGTCGAACTGCGTGACGATCTGGCCGTCCTGCTCGCGACGCATGATCGGGATGATGTCCAGCAGCGGCTCCGACGACATGATGACGCCGGCCGCGTGCACGCCCCACTGGCGCTTCAGGCCCTCCAGGCCCAGCGCGCGGTCGAAGACGGTCTTGGCCTCGGGGTCGCTCTCGATGAGCGCACGGAACTCGCTGGCTTCCTTGAACCGCGGGTGTTCCTTGTTGAACATGCCGCCGAGCTCCATGTCCTTGCCCATGACGGCGGGAGGCATGGCCTTGGTGAGCTTCTCCCCCATCGAGAACGGGAAGCCGAGCACGCGGCCCGCATCCTTCAGCGCCTGCTTGGACTTGATCGTGCCGTACGTCACGATCTGGGCGACGCGCTCCGAGCCGTACTTCTCGGTGACGTAGTCGATCACCTCACCGCGGCGACGGTCGTCGAAGTCGACGTCGAAATCGGGCATGGAGACGCGGTCGGGGTTCAGGAACCGCTCGAAGATGAGGCCGTGCTCGAGGGGGTCGAGGTCGGTGATCTTCATCGCGTACGCGACCATGGATCCGGCACCGGAACCGCGGCCGGGGCCGACGCGGATGCCGTTGTCCTTGGCCCAGTTGATGAAGTCGGCGACCACGAGGAAGTAGCCGGGGAATCCCATCTGCAGGATGATGCCGGTCTCGTACTCGGCCTGCTTGCGCACCTTGTCGGGGATGCCCTGCGGGTAGCGGTAGTGCAGCCCCTTCTCGACCTCTTTGACCAGCCAGCTGTCCTCGGTCTCGCCGTCGGGCACGGGGAAGCGCGGCATGTAGTTGGCCGAGGTGTTGAACTCCACCTCGCAGCGCTCCGCGATCAGCAGCGTGTTGTCGCACGCCTCCGGGTGGTCGCGGAAGAGCTGACGCATCTCCTGCGCGGTCTTGATGTAGTAGCCGTCGCCGTCGAACTTGAAGCGGTTGGGGTCGTCCAGCGTGGATCCCGACTGCACGCACAGCAGCGCTTCGTGCGCGTCCGCCTCGTGCTGGTGGGTGTAGTGCGAGTCGTTCGTCGCGACGAGCGGGATGTCGAGATCCTTCGCCAACCGGATGAGGTCGCTCATGACCCGCCGCTCGATCGAGAGCCCGTGGTCCATGATCTCGGCGAAGTAGTTCTCCTTGCCGAAGATGTCCTGGAACTCCGCAGCGGCCGCCCGCGCCGCGTCGTACTGTCCCAGACGCAGGCGCGTCTGCACCTCACCCGACGGGCAGCCCGTCGTCGCGATGAGCCCCTTGCCGTAGGTCTGCAGGAGCTCGCGGTCCATGCGCGGCTTGAAGTAGTACCCCTCCATGCTCGACAGCGAGCTCAGCCGGAAGAGGTTGTGCATGCCCTCGGTGGTCTGACTCCACATCGTCATGTGGGTGTACGCACCCGAGCCGGAGACGTCGTCGCTCTTCTGGTCGGGCGATCCCCAGGCGACACGGGACTTGTCGCTGCGGTGCGTTCCCGGGGTCACGTAGGCCTCGAGACCGATGATCGGCTTCACGCCGGCGCCCTGCGCGGCACGGTAGAACTCGAACGCCGCGAACGTGTTCCCGTGGTCGGTGACGGCGATCGCCGGCATCCCGTACTCGGACGCCGCCTGTGTCATCGCGCCGATCTTGGCGGCGCCGTCGAGCATCGAGTACTCGCTGTGCACATGGAGGTGAACGAAGGAGTCTGCCACCTGTCCAGGGTACGCGGCCCTCCGACATCGGACGCCCGATCGGCCCCGTCGACTAGCGTTGCGGCATGGCCACCCCCGAGTTCATCCTCGAACTGCGCCGCATGGTCGGCACGCATCCGCTCACCCTCACCGGCGTCACGGCGGTGATCGTGCACGAGGGACGCGTCCTGCTGGGACGGCGCAGCGACAACGGCGCGCTCACGCCGATCACGGGCATCGTCGACCCGCACGAGGAGCCCGCCGACGCCGCGCGCCGGGAGGCCGAAGAGGAGGCGGGAGTCCGCATCCGCGTGGACCGCCTGGCCTGGGTGCACCAGATCCCGCGTGTGGTCTACGCGAACGGCGACCAGACCGATTACCTCGATCTCACCTTCCGGTGCGCGTGGCTCGAGGGTGAGCCCTACCCCGCCGACGGCGAGATGACCGAGGTGGACTGGTATCCGCTCGACGACCTGTCGGGCCTGGATGACGAGATGCGCGCGCGCGTCGCCGCTGCTCTCGAGGACGGTCCGACACGCTTCGCCGGCGGCCGTTGATGGTGACCGCCGCATTGACCGGGCGCACGCTCGGCGCCTTCCTCGAGGGCCTGCGCCGCCCTACCGGCAATCCCGGCGGCGGCGCCGCGGGCGGGGTCGTGGCGGCGGTCGGCGCGGCACTGGGGACGATGGTGTGCGCCTACACGCCCGACGAACCCCGCGCGCGCGAACGCGCGCTCGCCCTCGACCTGCTGGGCGATCGGCTCGTGGCGGCGGCCTCGACCGATGCCGACGCCTCGGAGATGCTGGGCGCCGCGCTTGCGCTGCCCGATTCTCCGGATCGCTCGCCGGCGGTGTTCGCCGCCGCGACGGACGCCTGCGCCGCATCCGCCGCTCTCGGCGACCTGTCCCTCGCGCTGGCGCGGGAGCTGCGGGAGGTGGCGGATGTGGGCAACCGTCACCTGATGTCGGATCTGGCGGTCGCGGCCGACATCACGGCAGCGGGCCTGGGCGCGGCCGCGACGAACCTCCGAGGCGGGCTCACGCTGGCCGCCGCGCACGGCGACGCCACCGCACTCGAGGCCGCGTACCGTGCGCTGGTCGACGCGCTGCTGACGAACCGCGCCGAGACCCGCGCGCTGGCCGACCGTCTCGGCGAATCCTGACCCCTCCCCCCTCACTCCTCTCCGCGAGACTGCATTTCCCGCACGAGATCACGGGTAAGTACCGTGATCTCGTGAACGAGATGCAGTCTCGCGGGTAAGAAGGCGGGGAAAGCGCGGATCAGTCGCGGCGGAGGATCGCGAGGGCCGCGGCGAGATCCGGCGCGTACTCGGAGGTGAAGGTGACCCATTCGCCGGTCAGCGGATGCGTGAACGAGAGCTCTCGAGCGTGGAGCCACTGTCGCGTGAGGCCCAGGCGGGCGGACATCGTCGGGTCGGCACCGTAGAGCGGGTCGCCGACGCACGGGTGCCGGTGCGCAGCCATGTGCACCCGGATCTGGTGGGTGCGGCCCGTCTCGAGGTGCACCTCCAGCAGCGATGCGCCGGGGAACGCCTCCAGCGTCTCGTAGTGCGTCACCGAATCCTTACCCTCGGGACGCACCGCGAACTTCCACGAGTGCGAGGGATGCCGCCCGATCGGCGCATCGATCGTGCCGGCGAGGGGGTCGGGGTGCCCCTGCACGACGGTGTGATAGATCTTCACGACCTCGCGCTCCTTGAACGCGCGCTTGAGCGCGGTGTAGGCGCTCTCGGTCTTCGCGACCACCATCAGCCCGCTGGTGCCCACATCCAGCCGATGAACGACCCCCTGTCGCTCGGCGGCACCGGTGGTCGCGATCCGATAGCCGCCGGCGGCGAGGGCGCCGAGGACGGTGGGGCCGTCCCACCCGAGCGAGGGATGCGCTGCCACACCGGAAGGCTTGTCGACCACCACGATGTCGTCGTCGTCATGGACGATGCCGAGATCCGGCACCTCCACCGGAACGACCTCGGGTTCGCGCTTGGGCTCCCAGCTCACCGAAAGCCAGCCGCCGGCACGCAGGCGGTCCGAGCGCCCGACGACCCGGCCGTCGAGCTCCACGCCGTCCGCGTCGGCGATCTCCGCGGCGAACGTCCGCGAGAAACCGAGCATTTTGGCGAGGGCGGCGTCGACACGGACGCCGTCGAGCCCATCGGGGACGGGCAGACTGCGCGACTCCATCAGCTCTCGCGGCGACCGTCGTCCACCGCCGGCGGAGCGCCCGCGTCGGGGTCTGCCGTGGGGAACAGCGGATCGCGCAACTCGCCGGTGCCCGCGGGACTGGCGTCGCCGGCCGGGCCCGCATCGCCTGTCGGCGCGGAGGCGCTCGGACGACGCTCGCGCGTGCCGTCGAAGCGAAGGCCGACGAGCACGAGCAGCGCGACGGAGATCATCATCGTCACGATGAAGATGTCCGCGACGTTATAGATCGCGGGCATCATCCAGGGCGTGGAGATGTAGTCGATCACGTGGCCGACCGCGAAACCGGGCTCACGGAACAACCGGTCGGTGAGGTTGCCCAGAACACCGCCGAGCAACAGCCCCAGCACGACCGCCCAGACCCGCGAACGGATGCGCCGAGCGATGACCACGATGGCCACGGCCACGGCCGCCATGGCGATGGTGAAGATCCAGGTCACGCCCTCGCCGAGCGAGAACGCCGCCCCCGGATTCCTCACGAGGTAGAAGATCAGAAAGTCCCCGATGATGGGGACTGGCTGCTCCGGAGGCAGCTCGGCGATCGCAAGGAGCTTCGCAAACTGGTCGGCGGCCAGCACCAGCACCGCGAGAGACGCGATGATGATGCCGGCCGCCGCCTGACGCAGGGGTCGTCGGTCCGACAAGGCCTTACTCAGAGACCGATGGCCGAGACCGGCGTGTTGGACGAGCCGCTGGGCGAGGTCTCGAGGTCGCGGAGCTTGCCCTCGATGAAGCTGCGCAGCTCGGCGCGGTAATCGCGCTCGAACTGGCGGAGCTCGGTGATGCGGGCCTCGAGCGCCTTGCGCTCCTTCTCCTGGCGAGCGATCTCGTCGCGACCCTTGGCCTCGGCCTCGGCGACGATCGTCGCGGCCTGGGCCTGAGCGTCGGCGATGAGCTGGTCGCGCTGCGCCTTGCCCTCGGCGACGTGCTCGTCGTGCAGACGCTGCGCCAGCTCGATGATGCCGGCGGTGGCTGCGGCGCCCTCGGCGGGAACCGGAGCCGGAGCGGGCGTCTCAGCGACGGGCTCCTCGGCGACGGGCTCGGCGGCAGCGGGAGCCGAAGATGCGCCCGACTCGAGAGCCGCGACCTTCGCCTTCAGCTCGTCGTTCTCGGCAATGGTCTTGCGCCATTCGACGACGATCTCGTCGAGGAAGTCGTCGACCTCGTCCGGGTCGAAGCCCTCCTTGAACCGGACGTGCTGGAACTGCTTGGTGACGACGTCATCCGGAGTCAATGCCATGATGATTCCTCTTTCGGGGCGTGGCGGCGTGCCGATTTCAGGGGGATGATGCCCGCGGACGGGCCGCTCCAGCCAAGCATAGTCGGCCGTGAATCACCTTGCGAGGGAACCGGTGACCGACAGCAGGATGAAACAGAGCAGCATCGTCAGCGTGAAAGCGAAGTCGATCGCGATCGGGCCGACGCGCAGCGGGGGGATGAAACGACGGAACAGCTTGATGGGAGGATCCGTGACCGTGTAGACGAGCTCAGCGGCCACGAGACCCGCACCACGCGGGCGCCATTCGCGATTGAAGATGGGGATGTAATCCAGCACCAACCGCGCGAACAGCACCAGCAGATAGGTCAGAAGCAGGATGTTCGCGATCGAGGCGACGAGGCGGACGACCTCCACGACGCGTTACTGCTGTGCAGCGAACGGCGTCGCTTCGGGGTCGGCCTGTGCGACGGCACCGTCGCCCGAGACGGCGACGTTTTCCGGCGAGAGCAGGAAGACCTTGCTCGTCACGCGCTCGATGCGACCGTAGAGCCCCAGTGAGAGCCCGCTCGCGAAGTCGATGAGACGGCGCGCGTCGGCGTCGCTCATCTGCGACAGGTTGATGATGACCGGCACGCCCTCGCGGAAGTTCTCGGCGATGATCTGTGCATCGCGGTACTGCTTGGGGTGCACCGTGAGGATCTCGGTCACCGCACCGACGGACGGCTGACGGACGACCGCGGGGCGGTGGATGGGGGTCACGGGCGCGGCTTTCTCGACGACCTGCTCGGGCTTGCTGCGGCGCTCGCGCACCGGAGCCGGCTGCTCCTCGTAGACCTCTTCCTCGTCAGCGAGGCCCAGGTAGACCATGGTCTTCTTCAGCGGGTTCGACATCGCATCCTCCGTTTGCTCGTCCTCTTCGAGGCTAACCGTGTAGCGGGCGCGGACCCGTGATTGCCGACCCGATCCGCAGGTGTGTCGCGCCTGCGGCGATCGCTTCGACGAAGTCGCCGGTCATCCCGGCGGAGATCCAGCTCGCCGCGGGCTCGATCCGGCGCACGCGCGCGGCATACTCGGCCACGCGGGCGAAGGCCGCTGCGGGATCCTCATCCAGAGGGGCCACCGCCATCACGCCGCGCAGGCGCAGTGTGTCGCAGCCGAGCACGTGCTCGACCAACGTCTCGAGGCCTTCCGGGGCGACCCCTCCGCGTCCGGGGTCGTCGGTGAGGTTGATCTGCACGAGCACGTCGAGCGCCGCGTCACCCTCGCCTGCTGCGCGTTGCAGCGCGTCGGCGAGTCGCGCACGATCCACGGTGTGCACCGCGGATGCGGCGTCGCGGATGGCGCGCGCCTTGTTCGTCTGGGCCTGACCGATGAAATGCCAGACGAGGTCCGCGAGCTCGGACGTCTCTTCACGCTTGGTCGTCAGCTCTTGCTGACGGTTCTCGCCCACCTCGCGCACGCCGAGGGCGTGCAGCTTACGCACGAGCGACGCGGGATGGAACTTGGTCACCACGATCCGGGTGATGTCGTTCGCGTCCCGGCCCGCGGCCTGCGCCGCCTCCGCGATGCGCGCGTCGATCGATGCCAGACGGGATGCGAGGGTGTCGCCCACTCGTCCTCCAGGAGAATCGGCACGGGCGGGTCGCGGATGTCCGCGACCCGCCCGTTGCGCGTGGCTTACTTCAGGAAGTCGGGGATGTCGAGGTCGTCGTCGCCGAAGGCGGAGTCGTACGAGGACGACTCCGAGACGCCTGCGGTGACCGGCACTGCCGGCGGCTCCTCAGCAGCGGGCACCGGGGCGGAAGCTGCTTCCTCCGCGGCGACGGCCGGGGCGGCCGGGGTCGTGAGCGGGTTGACCGCGGGGCGCGTCGCCGTCACGGGCTCGAGCCGCGGGCTGGGCTCGCCGCCGTCGAATCCCGCGGCGATGACCGTCACGCGCACCTCGTCGCCGAGCGTGTCGTCGATGACCGTGCCGAAGATGATGTTCGCCTCGGGGTGCGCGGCCTCCTTGACCAGCTGCGCCGCATCGTTGATCTCGAAGATGCCGAGGTTGGAACCGCCCTGGATGGACAGCAGCACGCCGTGGGCACCTTCGATCGAGGCTTCCAGCAGCGGCGACTCCACGGCCAGTTCGGCCGCCTTGATGGCGCGGTCCGCACCACGGGACGAGCCGATGCCCATGAGGGCGGAACCCGCTCCCTGCATGACGGACTTCACGTCCGCGAAGTCGAGGTTGATCAGACCCGGCGTCGTGATGAGGTCCGTGATGCCCTGCACACCGGCGAGCAGCACCTGATCCGCCGTGGCGAAGGCCTCGATCATCGAGATGCCGCGGTCGCTGATTTCCAGGAGACGGTCGTTGGGGACGACGATGAGGGTGTCGACCTCTTCCTTCAGCTTCGCCACGCCGGCCTCGGCCTGGCTCTGACGGCGGCGCCCCTCGAAGGAGAACGGCTTGGTGACGACACCGATGGTCAGCGCGCCGATCGACTTCGCGATGCGTGCGACCACGGGTGCGCCGCCCGTGCCGGTTCCACCGCCTTCACCGGCGGTCACGAAGACCATGTCGGCACCGGCCAGCGCCTCCTCGATCTCCTCGGCGTGATCCTCGGCGGCACGTCGGCCGACCTCGGGATCCGCTCCCGCTCCGAGACCGCGCGTGAGCTCGCGGCCGACGTCGAGCTTGACGTCGGCGTCGCTCATCAGCAGCGCCTGGGCGTCGGTGTTCACCGCGATGAACTCCACTCCGCGCAGACCCAGCTCGATCATCCGATTGACGGCGTTGACTCCACCGCCACCCACCCCGACGACCTTGATGACCGCGAGGTAGTTCTGGTTCTGGCTCATCCCAGCCCTTTCGTCTCGTTGAACCGACGTCCCTACCGAAGCGTTGAACCTTAAACCTCACGTAAAGGGTTAAAGTATTGCCCGGTATGCAATTCCTGAATCGAAGGTATGCGCCGCACGCCGTGCTGCGCGCAGGCGCGCGGGCGTGTCGCCCAAGTGCTGCGGGATTCGTCGCCGGAGGCGTCAGCGGATGACGGGGACCTCGGGCGAGGAGACGTCGTAGACGGCGACGCCGTCCGGCGGACGGGTCGCCGTGAGCTTCTGCAGCACGAGCGCCTTGAGCGCGGACTCGTCCGCGCTCCCCCACACCACGCGCGTGTTCGTCCCGCCGAGGGTCAGCGTCACATCGTCGGCGGTCTTCGCCTCGACCTGCGTGACCTGAGCACGAAGGTCGGCGGGCAGCGCGCGCATGGTCTTGCCGATCGCGGCGAAGGCGACCCCGTCCTCACCGCCCGCGGCGTCGATGAGCGGGTAGCCCTCCGGCGGAGTCGGCGAGGTCGACAGCGCGACGCCGGCAGCATCCACGAGGGTGTAACCGGCCGCACCGGAGATCACGCCGATGGGCGTGCGCTCCACGATCCGCACGACGAGCTCGTGCGGCGGGCGCGCTTCGAGCGTGTAGCTCTCCACGAGCGGGAAAGCCACCAGCGCCGCCTTGATCGAGGACGCGTCGATCGCGGCGAGCGGGGTTCCGCGCTCGCCGTCGAGGGCGGCCTCGACGTCGGCGGCGGACAGCTGGGAGGTGCCCACGATGCTGATCTTCTCCACGGCGAACAGCGGACTGTACGCCGCGCCGACAGTCGCGATCGTGACGAGCAAGAGGGATGCTGCCGCGCTCAGCCAGATGATGCGCCGGCGACGTTGGCGGACCGTGAAGCGCCTGACCTCGGCGCGCAGGGCCTTGCGCCGGGAGCGGGCGGCGCGCCACACGTCGCGCCAGCCGACGGGCGCCGTGTCGCTGTCGACGCGTTCGGCATCCGCGCGCTCGGCGTCCTGCGCCGAGTCGGCCTTCGGTCTCGCGGGTGCCCCTCCGGGCAGGAACAGCGGCGCGATGGGCGCCGTCTCCTGAAGATCCTCGTCCGCGACAGGCCGCGACGCTTCTTCGCGCCGCGACTCCACCGGGCGCGCGCGCAGCGGCGTGTCGGCGGGTCTCCCGCCCTGCGGCGGCAACGGCGAGGGTCGACGCATCCTCAGTCCTCGGAGGTCGGCGAGGCGGAGAGCGCGCTGAGCACCTGCGGGATGATCTGGTACACATTGCCGCAGCCGAGCGTGATGACGAAGTCGCCCTCACGAGCGATCTCGGCGGTGTAGTCGGCCGCCTCCTGCCAGTCGGCGACGTAGTGGACGCGGGCGGCGTCGACGAATGCGTCGCTGACGAGCTCCCCGGTCACGCCGGGGATCGGGTCCTCCCTCGCGCCGTACACGTCCAGCACGACCGTGTGGTCGGCGAGCTCCTCGAGCACGCGGGCGAACTCGCCGGACATCAGCTGCGTGCGCGAATACGTGTGCGGCTGGTGGACGGCGATCAGCCGGCCCGAGCCGACGACGGTGCGCGCGGCGCTCAGCGCGGCCTGCACCTCGGTCGGATGATGCGCGTAGTCGTCGTAGACGCTCACGCCGCGCTCGACGCCGTGCAGCTCGAACCGGCGGACGGTGCCCGAGAACCCCGCGACGGCGCGCACCGCATCGGCGAAGGCATGGCCCAGCGCGAGAAGGACGGCGATCGCGCCGGCCGCGTTGATGGCGTTGTGCTCCCCGGGAACGCAGAGCGACACGCGCTCCGACTGGCCCTCGACACTGACGGTGAACGACACCGTCGCGGCGGCGTCGATGTCCGTGACCCGCACGTGCGCGTCCTCGTTCGCGCCGAAGGTCAGCACCCGCTCGTGCCGGATGCGGGCGCGCACGTCGCGGGCACCGGGGTCGTCCGCCGAGATCACGACAGCCTCGGAGGCGTCGTCGGCGAAGCGGACGAAAGCGTCGAAGAAGGCCTCGCGACTGCCCCAGTGATCGAGGTGGTCGGGATCGACGTTCGTGATGAGTGCGACGGAGGTGTCGTACAGCAGGAACGTGCCGTCGGACTCGTCCGCCTCGATGACGAAGAGCTCGTCGGCGCCCGTGCCGCTGGAGGTGCCCAGCTGCGCGATGACACCGCCGTTGACGAAGCTCGGGTCGGCGCCGAGGGCCTGCAGCGCGGTGACGATCATCCCGGTGGAGGTCGTCTTGCCGTGTGCTCCGGCGACGGCGACGAGCGGGCGGGACCCGATGAGCCAGTGAAGCGCCTGCGAACGGTGGATGACACTCAGTCCACGCTCCTTGGCCGTCACGAACTCGGGGTTCTCCGGCCAGATGGCTCCGGTGTGCACCA
Organism: Microbacteriaceae bacterium PS02066; assembly: GCA_029959545.1. GTDB lineage: Bacteria > Actinomycetota > Actinomycetes > Actinomycetales > Microbacteriaceae > Microbacterium > Microbacterium binotii. Next base: position 12,841 of record JASCPH010000038.1, read on the forward strand.
CCGTGTCCGCATCCCCGAGGTGTGCAGCGTCGTGGCCGACATGGACGTCGGCACCCGCAGCGGCGAGCTCGCGCAGGGCGCGCGAGTCGGAGCGGTCCGAACCGGACACGCGGATGCCGCGCTCGAGGAACATCTTCGCGAGTCCGGACATCCCGGATCCGCCGATGCCGATGAAATGGGCCGCCGTGATGTCGGCGGGCAAGGGAAGGCTCAGGTCGGGTCTGATCATGACCGTCAAAGTCTACGTTCGCCCCGTGTGAGCACGGCTCCGCCGCGCGCTGACGCCCCCGCTCCGCATTGACGACGCTCTGCGCCGACGCTACGAAGGAGAGCATGCTCTCGCTGAACGTGGATGCGACTCTGCCCGAACCGCCCTATGCGCAGCTGCGTTCGCAGGTCGTCTCCGCGATCTCCGCCGGCTCACTCGCGCCGGGCGCGAAGCTGCCCACCGTGCGGGCGCTCGCGGACGAACTGGGCGTCGCTCCCGGCACGGTCGCTCGCGCGTACAAGGAGCTCGAAGCGGACGGCGTGATCGAGACGCGAGGTCGCGCGGGCACGTTCGTGTCGTTCGCGGAGGACCCGCTGCGCAGCCAGGCCCAGCGCGCTGCGGTGGCGTACACCGCGACGGTCCGTTCGCTCGGAATCGACGACGGCGAAGCGGTCCGACTCGTGACCGATGCGCTGCGCGCGATGCGCTGAACCGGCTCAGCCCCGCGCGCGGTCGATGAGTGCGATGACGCTCTCCGTTCCGCGGCGCGTGCCGACGGCGCCCGATGCCTCCCGCATCCGTGCGATGCGAGCGCGGTCCGCGATCAGCGGCAGGATCTCGGCGCGCACCCGGTCGGCGTCCAGTTCGGCGTCCGGGATGACGACCGCCGCTCCCGCGGCGACGGCGGATGCGGCGTTCAGGCTCTGCTCGCCGTTGCCGACCGCATACGGAACATAGACGGCGGGAATGCCGAGCGCGCTGATCTCGCTGACCGTCGCCGCTCCCGAGCGGGAGACGATCGCATCGGCGACCGCGAAGGCGTAGTCCATCCGGTCGATGTACCGACGCACGACATAGCCGCGCACGGCGGGGTCGGCGAGCTCGGACCGCTCCCCGGTGATGTGCAGCAGCTGCCAGCCGGCCGCGAGGACGTCTTCGTAGGCGGCGCCGAACGCGTCGTTGAGTCGCTGCGCACCGAGCGAGCCGCCGAAGACGAGGAGCGTCGGTCGAGCCGGGTCGAGACCGAAGGACGCTGCCGCTTGTGGCCGCAGGGCCGCGGGATCGAGTGACACGATCTCTCGGCGCAACGGCATCCCGACGACCTCGGAGCGGCGCAGCGGCGTCCCCTCGAATGCCACTCCCACGGCGGCGGCGCGACGCGCGCCGAGCACGTTCGCCAGCCCCGGCTTCGCGTTCGCCTCGTGCACGACGACGGGAACCCCCGCACGACGGGCGGCGACGTACGCGGGAGCAGCGGCGTACCCGCCGAATCCCACCACGACGTCGACCCCGCGCCCGCGGATGTAGCCGCGCACCTGCGCCACGGCACGCCGCCACCGGGCGGGAAAACGCAGCGCCGCGCCGTTCGGGCGACGCGGGAAGGGCACTTTGTCGACGATGAGCAGCTCGTAGCCGCGGGCGGGGACCAGCCGCGATTCCAGCCCTTCGCGGGTACCGAGCACGAGGATCTCCGCGTCCGGCTCGCGCTCGCGCAGCCCGTCGGCGACCGCGAGCAGGGGGTTCACATGACCGGCGGTGCCACCGCCGGCGAGCAGATACGTCGTCACCGGGTGATTCTGCCACGCGGCGACGGGGATGCCGCTGAGCGCGCCTTGTGCGGGATGGTGCGCGCGAACGAGAGCAGCACGCCGCAGGCTATGAGCACCGACATGAGCGAGGTCCCGCCCTGCGACAGGAACGGTAAGGGGACGCCGAAGACGGGCAGCAGCCGCAGCACGACGCCGATGTTGAGCAACGCCTGGCCGATGATCCAGACGGTGATCGCACCGGCGGCGATCCGCACGAACGGATCGTCGGTCTTGCGCACGATGTGGAAGGCCCCGACCGCGAAGATCGCGAAGAGCATAAGCACGACGATGCAGCCGATCAGCCCGAGCTCCTCTCCGACGATCGCGAAGATGTAGTCGTTGGCCGCAGCGGGCAGCCAGCTGTACTTCTCCTTCGAGTTACCGAGGCCCACGCCGAACACGCCGCCGCCGGCGAGGCCCCAGATGCCGTGCAGCGGCTGGTAGCAGTCGCCGTAGTAGTCGGCGAGGCAGTCGTTGGAGAGGAAGCTCATGTACCGGCGCATGCGGTCGGGGCTCGAGATCGCGAAGTACGCGACGCCGCCCGCGAAGAGCAGGAGCGGCAGGAGGAAGACCCGCAGCTTCACACCCGAGAAGAACAGACCCGCGAGCATGATGAGCACGAGGATGATCGCGGTGCCGAGGTCGTGCCCGGCCATGACCGTTCCGATCACGGCGATGCCCACCGGAACGGCGGGGATGAAGACGTGGCGCCAGTCGGCGAGCAGCGTTCGCTTGCGATAGAGGATGTATCCGAGCCAGATCGCGAGGGTGACCTTCAGAAACTCCGACGGCTGCGCCTGAAGGCCTGCGATGCGGATCCAGTTCTGGTTGCCGTCGTTCGTGATGCCCAACGGCGTGAACACGAGCAGCTGGAAGACCGTCGCCCCGATGAGAGCAGGCCAGGCCATGCGCTTCCAGAACCGCAGGGGCATGCGGGAGGCCAGGAACATGAGCGGGATGCCGATCACCGCGAACACACCCTGCTTGATGACGGCGTCGTAGGGACCGCCGCCCGCGTCCTCGCTCGTCGCCGAGGTGGCGGAGAGCACCATCACGAGCCCGAAGCCGGTGAGGATCAGCGCCGTCGACGCGATGAGCAGGAACTCGCTGGGTACGGGAGCGAAGACGCGTCCGAGAGAGACGCGCGCGGCCAGTCCCCGCTTCGCGGGCTCAGGCTCCTGCGGGAGGGGCCTGGTCCTCGTCGTGTCGACCACCCGCGTCCCTTTCGATCCTCGTGCGCACGGCGTCCGCGAAGCGTGTCCCGCGGTCCGCGTAAGAGGTGAACTGATCGAAGGATGCGGCGGCGGGGGCGAGCAGAACCACGTCCCCGTCGTGCGCGATCTTCATCGCCAGCTCGACGACCTGCGCCATGACGTCTTCAGTCTCGGTGTCAACGACCTCGAAGACGGGAACCGCGGGCGCGTGTCGCGCGAACGCCGCCAGCACCTCGGTACGATCGGCGCCGATGACGACGGCCGCCTTCGCCCGGATGCCGCGTGTGGCGACAAGATCCGAGACGTCCACGCCCTTCAGTTGACCGCCGACGATCCAGATGGCGCCGGGGTAGGCGGCGAGCGAGGAGGCGGCGGCGTGCGGATTCGTGGCCTTGGAGTCGTCCACCCAGGTCACCCCCGCCGCTGTGGCGACGATCTCGATGCGATGCGGGTCGAGTCGGAACCGGGCGAGCGCTTCGCGGATGGCGGCGGGCTCCGCGCCCACCGACCGGGCCAGCGCCGCGGCCGCGAGGACGTTGGCGACCATGTGGGGAGCAGCGAGCTGCTGTCGAGCGAGCTCCTCGAGCGTCGTGAGCTCCAGGGCGCTGTTGCGACGGTCGTCGAGGAAGGCCCTGTCGACGAGGATGCCCTCCACGACGCCGAGGTCGCTGGGCCCCGGCATCCCGAGGTCGAAGCCGATGGCGCGCGCGCCGTCCACGACGTCCGCCTCCTCGACCATCAGGCGCGTGGCGTCATCGGCCTTGTTGTAGACGCAGGCCATCCGCGTGTGGGAGTAGACGACGGCTTTCGCATCGCGGTACGCGGCAAAGGAGCCGTGCCACTGCAGGTGGTCGTCGGCGAGGTTGAGGCACACGCTCGCCCAGGGAGACACGGGCGCGGGCCCTGTCTGCAGCGACAGATACCAGAGCTGGTGGCTGGACACCTCCACGACGAGCACGTCGAATCCGGCGGGATCGCGCACCGCATCCAGCACCGGGACCCCGATATTGCCGACGGGGGCGACGCGGTAGCCCGCGGTCTGCAGCATCGTGGCGGTCAGGCGCGTGGTCGTCGTCTTGCCGTTGGTGCCGGTGACGAGGATCCACTCGTGCGGAGAACCGTCCGGCCGTGGCACCTTGTCGCGCACGCGCCACGCCAGCTCGAGGTCACCCCAGAGCGGGACGCCCTCTGCGCGAGTCCAGGAGATCACCGGGTGATGCGGGGGGAAGCCGGGCGAAGCGACGACGAGGTCGGGGCGATGCGCGACCAGCGCCTCGGGGACGCTGTCCAGGGGCCCGGTCCACAGTTGCGCACCGATGACCGGCAGCAGCCGAGCGTACTCCTCGTCGGCGCTCTCGCTGACCACGAGCACATCGGCACCGAGTTCGGCCAGGGTGTCGGCGACCGAGAATCCGGTCATCGACAGGCCGAGCACGACGACGCGAAGGCCCTTCCAGTCGGCGTGCCAGCTGTTCAGGGCGTCCAGGCGAGCATCCGTCACGATCGCACGAGCCATTCCACGTAGAACAGACCGACGCCGGTGAGCGCGAGAAGGCCGGCGATGATCCACATCCGCACCACGATGGTGATCTCGGGCCAGCCGCGCATCTCGAGATGGTGATGCAGCGGGCTCATGAGGAACAGTCGCTTGCCGCGCGTGAGCTTGAAGTAGAAGCGCTGCAGGATGACCGAGCCCGACGCGATGACGTAGACGCCGGCGATGACGGCGAGCAGGATCTCGGTGCGGGTGAGGATCGCGAGAGCGACGATCACACCGCCGATCGACATCGAGCCCACGTCACCCATGAACACGCGCGCCTTGGGAGCGTTCCACCACAGGAAGCCGACGAGTGCGCCGATGAAGGATGCGGCGATGATCGCGAGGTCGAACGGATCGCGCGTCTGGTAGCAGGCGTCCTGCAGCCCGCGGCTGATCGCGTCGAGGTCGCACGGCTGCTTGAACTGCCAGAAGGAGATGAGAGCGAGGGCGCTCGTGACGAAGATGCCGGAGCCGGCGGCGAGCCCGTCGAGACCGTCGGCCACATTGACCGAGTTCGAGGCGGCGACGCCGAGGAACGCGATCCACGCCAGGTAGAGCACCCATCCGACGACGGCGCCCAGCGCCATGAAGGAAAACACGGGAATGTCGCGGAAGAGCGACACGAATGGGCTCGCCGGCGTCTGTCCGTCGGCGTTCGGCAGGCTCAATCCGACGATGCCGAACGGAACCACGACGAGGATCTGGCCGATGATCTTGCGCCATCCCGAGAGTCCGCGGCTGTTCTGGCGACGCACCTTCATGAAGTCGTCGATGAACCCGACGACGCCGAAGCCGACCATCATCCAGATGACGAGCAGGCCCGAGATCGTGGGAGGGTTTCCGCCCGCGTAGGTGCCGATGAAGTAACCGACGAGGCTGCCCACGATGAAGATCGTGCCGCCCATCGTGACCGTGCCGCGCTTCGCGCCATGGCTCGGATTGTGCTCGTTCTCCGGCGTGCGGATGACCTGGCCCCATCCCCACGCGCGGAACAGACGCAGGAAGACGGGGGTCAGGAACAGGGTGAAGGCGAGCGAGATCGCGGCGGCTGTCAGGAGGGATCTCACGAGAACGATTCTCCCAGACGGTCGCCGAGGAAGCGGAGCCCGGCGGAGTTGGACGACTTCACGAGGACCCGATCGCCGTCGCGCAGCTCCCCCATGAGGTAGGTGTAAGCGGCATCCGCATCGTCGAAGAACACGGCCTCATCGCTCCACGAGCCCTCGGCGACCGCAGCGAGGTACATGCGCCGTGCGGCCTGTCCGATGATGACGATCCGCGGGATGCGCAGGCGGACGGCGAGCTCTCCGATGCGGTCGTGCTCCTCCCCCGCGTACTCGCCGAGCTCGCTCATCGCGCCGAGGACGGCGACCATGCGCTCGTCCGGCGCGGTGATCTGCGCCAGCGTCCGCAGCGCCGCGACCATCGAGTCGGGGCTCGCGTTGTAGGCGTCGTTGATGATCCGCACGCGATCGGAGCCCAGCGGCTGCATGCGCCAGCGTTCGGCGAGCTCGACCGACTCCAGGCGGGTCACGACGTCGTCGATCGTCACGCCCAGCGCCGTGGCGGCGGCGGCCGCAGCGAGGGCGTTCATGACGTGGTGGGCGCCGAGAACGCGCAGCGCGACGGGGCGGCTCTCGCCGTCGACCGTGAGGACGAAACGGGTGCCGGCTGCGGTGACCTCGACATCGGTGCCGCGCACGGCGGCATCCTCGCCGAGACCGAACCAGCGCACGCCGACGGACTGTTCGGCTGCGATGGGCGCCATGGCGCGCACGCGTGCGTCATCGACGTTGAGCAGGGCGAGTCCGCCCGGGCGCAGCGCCCGCACGAGCTCGCTCTTGGCGTGGAAGGTCGCCTCGATGCCGCCGAAGCCGCCGGCGTGGGCCATGCCGACCATCAGCACGACGCCCATGTCGGGTTCGACCAGGCCCGCCAGGTGCGCAATCGCCCCGGGGGCACTGGCCCCGAACTCGCTCACCAGGTAGCGCGTGTCGTGGGTGACCCGCAGCATCGTGAGCGGGGCGCCGACCTCGTTGTTGAACGACGCGCGGGGGGCGACCGTCTCGCCCTCGGCCTCCAGGATGCGGGCGAGCAGGTTCTTCGTGGTCGTCTTGCCGTTGGAGCCGGTGATCCCCACGATCTGCAACCGGCCGCCGGCGCGCACCTCGGCGACGACGGCGCGCGCGAGGTCGGCGAGGGCGGCGACCGCGTCGGGCACGACGATCTGGGACACTCCCACGTCGACCGGGCGTTCGACGATCGCGAGGGCCGCGCCGAGAGCGACCGCCGCGTCGACGAACAGATGCCCGTCGGTGGTCTCGCCGGGCTTGGCGACGAAGATGCCGCCGGGGCGCATCTGACGCGAATCGGTGTCGACGTCGCCGGAGACCACGGTGTCGGTGTGGTCGGAGCCTGCGGCAAGCAGGGTGCCGCCGAGGATCTCGGCGATGCGGGAGAGTGTGAGTGCGATCATGTCTGGGAGGGCGCCGCTCAGCCGATCTTCGGCAGCAGCTCGGGCTGCGAGTCCGAGGGCAGGACCCGGTAGGTCTTCAGGACCTGGGTCATCGCCTTCTGGAAGGCCGCAGCGTTGGCCGCAGACGAGCGTACCGCAGTGGGCTGATCGAGGGTGACCGCGACGATGTACTGCGGGTCGTCCACCGGTGCCATGCCGATCATGGTGGTGAAGTAGACACCGCTCTTGTAGCCGGAGCCGTCCGAGATCTCGCCCGTTCCGGTCTTCAGCCCCACCCGGTAGCCGCTGATCGCCGTGGTCTTGGCGTTGCCGCCCTGCACGGCGACGTTCTCGAGCAGCTCGCGCACCTGGCTCGCCGTGCTCGCGCTGACGACCTGCGTACTCGCGCCCGCATCCGTCTCCTGGACCGTTCCGTCGGCCTTCGTGCACGATTCGACGAGCGAGAGCGGCACCTTCGTGCCGTCGTTGGCGATCGCCTGGTAGGCGCCCATCAGCTGCGGCAGCGTGGTGGCGACACCCTGACCGAACGAGGTGTTGTAGAAGGTCTGGTTGTCCCACTGGTCGACGGGGCGCAGCGTCCCCTTCGCCTCGCCGGGGAAGTCCACGCCGCTGATCTGGCCGATGCCGAACTTCTGCAGGTAGTCGTAGCGCGTCTGCGCCGGGACCTTCTCGGCGAACTTCGAGATGCCGACGTTCGAGGAGTCGATCAGCACGCCCGCGAGCGTGTAGTTCAATGCCCCGTGAGGAATGGCGTCCTGGACGCGGGCGCCGTTGGGGAAGGTCTCGCGCCCGGAAGCGGTCACCGTCGAGGTCGGCGTCGCCGCACCCGCGTCGATCACCGTCGCCGCCGACAGCGCCTTGAAGGTCGAGCCGGGCTCGAACGTGCCGCGGAAGATCCGGCTGGAGCGATCCTCCGGCGCGGTCGCCGAGACGGTGTTCGGGTCGACGGTGGGCCACTCCGCCGCGGCACGGATCTTGCCGGTCTCGGCCTCCACCACCATGATCTGTCCGTGCTGCGCGCCCTGGTTGGTCGCCTGTTCCGCGATGAGCTGCTGCAAGTAGTACTGCAGGTCGCGGTCAATCGTGAGGGTCAGTGTGCCGCCGTCGACAGCGGGCGTCACCTGCTCGGTGCCGGGGATGATCACGCCGTCCTTGCCGCGCTGGAAGACGCGCTCGCCCTCGGTCGGCGCGAGGCACGAGTTCTGAGCGGCCTCGAGTCCCTCCAACGGCTCCCCGTCGGAGCCCACGAATCCGACCAGGTTGCCGGCGACGGCCCCGTCGGGATACGTCCGGGCGGGATGCGGTCGCATCGTCAGGTAGGGGATGCGCAGATCCAGCAGCTGCTGATACTTCTCGGTCGAGAGGCCGTTCTTGAGCGACGCGTACTGCGACTTCGGATTGACCGCGAGAGCGTCCGCGACGATCTTCTGCACGTCCTCGGAGCTCTGGCCGGTGATCTGGGCGATCTCGCCCGCGACGGTCGGCCAGTCCACCTCGATCTCGTTGCCCGAGGCATCCGTGCGCTCGATCGGTCCCACATTGCTGGGATCGAGCTCGGCGTCGTAGGTGAGGATGCTCCCCGCGAGGACGTTGCCGTTCTCGTCGACGATCGATCCGCGCGTGCCGTACAGGGTGGTCTTGCCGCCCATGGCGATCCGCAGCGAGTCGTCGATGTGCTCTCCCGCGTTCACGACCTGGATGTCCACCAGGCGCACCACGAAGGCGACGAGGACGGCCAGCACCACGGCCAGGGCGATGACGGTGCGGCGACGGGGGGTTCGCGTGCTTCTCGTCGTCATGGTCTCAGTGTGTGGCAGGGGTGGGCAGTCCGTCGGTCAGCGCGGGGGGTGTCGTCGGATCGGTCCCCGTGCCCGTCTCGGTCTCGGGCGCAGGCGGTGCCTGCACGCCGTTGATGGTGGCGTCGGGTGCGGTGACGAGCGGCGTCTCGGTGATGAGCGCGTTCGACACGGCGCCGCGCCCGAGCGGATCGATCGTCGACGTGTAGACGGATGCCTGCTGCGCTCCGAGGACCGCACCGTCGCTGAGGCGGAGATAGCTCGGCGACTCGTTGATGACCATGCCCAGTGCCGCGGCGTTCGCGGCGAGGTACTGGGGCGAGCTGAGGCCGGCGACCTGGTCGTAGAGGATCTGCTTCTGCACCGTCAGATCACGCTGCTGCTGAGTCAGGCTCGCGAGTTCGAACGAGCTCTGCGTCGACAGGACCGACAGCACCATCTGTGCGCCCGCGATCGCCAGCGCCCCCGCGACGGCGATGATGCCGTACACCAGGCGGGGACGACGACGGCGGGCCGGGGATTCGACGGGGCGCAGAGTGCGCTCCGGCCGGCGCCCGACCTCGGATCCGCGCTCGAGCGGGTCGATGGCCCAGGCTGTGCTCGTGGTGGTGCTCATACGATCTCCCGGACTCGTTCGGCGGCACGAAGTCGTACCGGGGTGGCGCGCGGATTGGACTCACGCTCGGCGTCGGAGGCGAGTTCGGCCCCCTTCACCAGCAGACGGAACTGGGGCGCGTGCTCGGGCAGCTCGACGGGCAGGCCCGCGGGGGCGGTCGAGCTGCTCGCGCGGGCGAGCTCGCGCTTGACGAAGCGGTCTTCGAGCGACTGGTAGCTGAGCACGACGATGCGGCCGCCCACGGCGAGCAGTTCGAGGGCCGCGGGCAGCGCCCGCTCCAGAGCGGCCAGTTCCGCGTTGACCTCGATGCGCAGGGCTTGGAACACTCGCTTGGCCGGGTGACCCGCATTGCGCAGGGCGGCGGGGGTGGCGGCGTCGAGGATCTCGACGAGACGGCCCGAACGGACGATGGGCTCCGTCTGACGGGCGGCGATGATCGCGCGCGCGTAGCGCGCCGCCAGCTTCTCCTCGCCGTACCGCTCGAAGATCCGACGCAGATCCCCCTCGCCGTACGTGGCCAGTACGTCAGCGGCGGTCACACCGGCGGACTGGTCCATACGCATGTCCAGCGGCGCGTCCTTGGCGTAGGCGAAGCCGCGCTCGGCCTCATCCAGCTGCAGCGAGGAGACACCCAGGTCGAACAGGATGCCGTCGATGCGGTCGACCCCCGCCGACGCGACGGCGGCGCGGATGCCGTCGTACACCGTGTGCACGAGGGTCGCGCGATCGCCGAATCTGGCCAGCCGCTCCCCCGCGATGCGCAGCGCGTCGGTGTCGCGATCGAGGCCGATCAGCCGGAGTCCGTCGAATCGTTCGAGGAAGGCTTCGCTGTGGCCTCCCATGCCGAGGGTCGCGTCGACGAAGACGGCGCCCTCGTTCTCGAGCGCGGGTGCCAGCAGTTCGACGCAGCGCTCGAGCAGGACCGGGGTGTGGATGTCGCGGAAGTCCATGATGCGGGGGCCGGGTCCCTCGATCCTGATCCCCATCCGCTCCGACCTGACACCGGGGAAGTGCGTCAGGGCTCGAGCGGCTGGGAATCAGGGTCGAGGGCTCAGAACAGGCCCGGGATCACCTCCTGCTCCATCTCGGAGTACGTCTCTTCATTGCTCTCGGCGTAGGAGTTCCATGCCTCGGCATCCCAGATCTCCGCGTGGGCACCGACACCGGTGACGACGAGCTCCCGCTCGAGGCCGGCGTACGTGCGCAGCGCCGGCGGGATCGTGATGCGGTTCTGACCGTCGGGCTTCTCGGCGCTCGCACCCGAGAGGAACATCCGCAAGAAGTCGCGCGCCTGCTTGTTGGTCAGCGGCGCCTCGCGGATGCGCTCGTGCACCTTCTCGAACTCTTCGGTCGCGAAGACGTAGAGGCAGCGGTCCTGCCCACGGGTGATCACGACGCCGCCGCCGAGGTCGTCACGGAACTTGGCCGGGAGGATGACGCGCCCTTTGTCGTCGAGCTTGGGGGTGTGCGTGCCGAGCAGCATTCGCGCATCCCCCCTCCTTCGTCCGGCCCACGTGTGAGGTGATCACCACTTTACTCCACTTCCCTCCACTTCACTACACATTCGGGGGCCGATCTGGGCGAACGCTCCCCACGCACAAAAAAAGCGCCGACCCCGAAGGGTCGGCGCTTGTGAGAAGCGGGAGGGTCAGCGGCCTTCTTGGCGGCGGTCCCATCGATCGTTCATGCGGTCCATGAATCCGGCGGAGGGCCTGGCTGCGGAGCCGCCGGCTCGAGGGGCGGCGCCGGGACGGGCGGTCTTGGAAGGAGCGAGCGCGAAGATCACGCCTCCGAGCATGACGATGAAGCCGATGACGCCCACCACGATCAGTTGCGTGGAGAGTCCGACGATCAGTCCGCCCAGCCCGACGAGCACGAGGATCGTGCCGTACACGATGTTGCGGTAGCTGAGCGCGCGGCCGCCCTGCGGCGCGCTGACGACGTCGGCGTCATTGCTCATGAGATGGCGTTCCATCTCGTCGAGCAGGCGCTGCTCTTGTTCGGAGAGAGGCATTCGTCCCCCTAGGGTCACGGCGATGCTTGGATTCTACGCGCCGCCTGTCGAACTAGGCTAGGCCCGTGTCGAGGACCACGGACGCGATCGAAGCGGTTTCCCAGCGACTGGATACGTTCTTCGGATCGCAGGAGCAGGCCGCGCGAGCGATGGGCCCCGACGCCCTCGCCTTCGTCGAAGACGTGCGCGACACCGTGACCGGCGGAAAGCGCCTGCGCGCGCGATTCTGTGTGACGGGTTGGCGCGCCGTCGCGGAGCGTGTCGACCCCGGCGCGACGCCGCCCGCAGCCGTCGTCGCGACCGCTGCGGCGCTGGAGATCTTCCAGGCCGCCGCCCTCGTGCACGACGACCTGATCGACAACTCGGACACCCGCCGCGGACGACCCTCCCTGCATCGCGCACTCCAGGCCCAGCACGTCGCCCGCTCGTGGGCGGGCGACGCCGCCGCCTTCGGTCGTTCGGCCGCCCTCCTCGGCGGCGATCTGCTGGTGGCCTTCAGCGACGACCTCCTCGAGGAGGGGCTGGCGCTCACGGACCATGCGGCCGCCGCGCGTGCCGAATACGCGCGGATGCGGCGCGACGTCACCATCGGGCAGTACCTCGACATCGCCGAAGAGTCCGCGTTCGCGGTAGCCGACGACGCGACGCACGCCGATCGCGCGCTGCGCGTGGCCTCGCTCAAGTCGGCGCGCTACAGCGTGGAACAGCCGCTGCGCATCGGGGCGTCGCTGGCCGGCGCCGATCGGACGCAGCTCGACGCGTTGAGCGCGTTCGGACATCCGGTCGGAATGGCGTTCCAACTCCGCGACGACGTGCTGGGAGTCTTCGGCGACGCCGCCGAGACCGGGAAACCCTCGGGCGACGACCTGCGCGAGGGCAAGCGCACCGTGCTCATCGCCTACGCCCGCGACGCGCTCGGGGCGGGCGCGCGACGCACCCTCGACGAACTCTTGGGCGATCCCGATCTCGACGAGCAGCAGATCGCGGCGTTGCAGCGCACCATCATCGACAGCGGCGCCGTCGATCGCGTCGAGCAGCTCATCACCGCCTATGTGCGCGAGGCGGACCGAGCCCTGTCGGCCGCCCCCTTGGCGAACGCGACGGTCGGCGAACTGCGCGATCTCGCGCGAGCCGCCACCGAGCGCCGCTCCTGAGCGAGCCTCGCCTTAGGCGAGGGCGCGCGCGACGCGTCGCACTTCGCTCTTGCGCCCCTGCAGCAGTGACGTGATCGGCGCCTGCCCGATCGACTCCTCGTACGCGAGGAGCCAGTCGATGGCCTCGTCGTCGGTCAGTCCCGCGTCCCGCAGCGCGAAGATCGTGCCGCGCAGCGACGACAACGGCGCACCGTCGACGAAGAAGACGCTCGGCACACGGAAGGAGCCTTCACGACGCGACCCGATCAGATAGCCCTCATCGAGCAGACGCCGGACACGGCTCAGCGACTCGCCGGTCAGTTCGACCAGCTCGGGCAGTGCAAGCCATTCGGTGGGGACAGAGGTCTCAGAACTCACCCGTCCATGTTCTCATCCGCACGCCGCGCGCCGTGCGGCGCATGCGCCGAAAGATGGGAGAGATCTCATCTGTCACACCCGTCACTTCCGTTGACCTGGGTATACACGCGTGTCAGGGTGGCGGAACCCCGGATGTGAAAGAGAGGACGACCATGCTCGTGGACGTCTCCCCCCACCCGCGCGCCGTCATCGGCGCCTCCGCCCTCGTGAGCGCGGTCGCGCTCACCCTGATCGCCGCGCCCGCGCACGCGTCCACGACGGAGCAGTCGCGTCTGGGCGCGCCGCGCCCGGCCCAGACGCCGCCGGCGAGCACGCACACCGTCGCGGCCGGAGAGTCCGTCGCGGCGATCGCCGCGCGTTACGGACTCGCCACAGCCGACGTGCTCTCGTGGAACGGCCTGTCGTGGGAGAACTCGCTCATCCGCCCCGGCCAGGTACTGACCCTCGTCGCGCCGACCGCACCCGCACCCGCAACCGCTGCCGCACCGGCGCCCGCTGTCGGAGCCTCTTACACGGTCGTCGCCGGCGACACGATCAGCGGGATCGCAGGGCGCCACGGGGTCACGGCGGGGGCGGTCCTCGCCGCCAATGGCCTCACCTGGGACTCGATCATCTACCCGGGCCAGACGATCACCGTGCCGGCCGTCGCCGCATCCGCGCCTGCGCCTGCACCGGCCGCCGCGGCCGGTGCAGGCCTGGAGCTGGACGCGGAGCAGTCCGAGAACGCGCGCACCATCATCCGCATCGGCCGCGAGCTGGGTGTTCCCGAGCGCGGGATCGCCATCGCGCTGGGCACCGCCATGCAGGAGTCGTGGCTGCGCAACCTCGACTGGGGTGACCGCGACTCGCAGGGCCTGTTCCAGCAGCGTCCCTCCACCGGGTGGGGCACGGTGGAGCAGGTGCGGGATGCGGAGCGCGCAGCCCGTGCGTTCTTCGGCGGCCCCGCCGACCCCAACGGCACTCGCACCCGCGGCCTCCTGGACATCCCCGGCTGGGAGTCGATGACATACGCGGACGCCGCACAGGCGGTGCAGATCTCGGCGTATCCGGATCGTTACGCCCGATGGGAGCAGCCTTCTCTCGCCTGGCTGGCCGCCCTCGGGTAGCGCACGACGGCGGGATCAGCGGTGAGCCGCTGCCGGAGCTCACAGCGACCGCTCCGTAGACTCTCACCGTGAGCACGAGCCAGCGCACCGACCCGCTGATCGGCCGTCTCGTCGACGGCCGGTACCGCGTGCGCTCGCGCATCGCCCGCGGCGGCATGGCGACCGTGTACGTCGCGACCGATCTGCGCCTGGAACGGCGCGTGGCCCTCAAGGTCATGCACGGGCACCTCAGCGACGACACCGTCTTCCAGAGTCGGTTCATCCAGGAGGCGCGGGCGGCCGCACGCCTCGCCGACCCGCACGTGGTTAACGTGTTCGACCAGGGTCAGGACAGCGACATGGCGTACCTCGTCATGGAGTACCTGCCGGGCATCACGCTGCGAGAGCTCATGAAGGAGCAGCGCCGCATCCCGGTCCCGCAGACCATCACCATCATGGATGCGGTGCTCTCAGGTCTGGCCGCGGCGCACCGCGCCGGCATCGTGCACCGCGACGTCAAGCCCGAGAACGTGCTTCTGGCCGAGGACGGTCGCATCAAGATCGGCGACTTCGGTCTCGCCCGCGCCACCACGGCGAACACGGCGAGCGGTCAGATGCTGCTCGGGACGATCGCGTATCTCGCGCCCGAGCTCGTCACCCGCGGCAGCGCCGACGCCCGCAGCGACATCTACGCGCTCGGCATCCTTCTCTACGAGATGCTCACCGGCGAACAGCCGTACAAGGGCGAGCAGCCCATGCAGATCGCCTACCAGCACGCCACCGATTCCGTCCCCCGCCCGAGCGTCAAGAACCCGGCCGTGCCGGAGCAGCTCGACGAGCTGGTGCTGTGGGCGACGGAGCGCTCCCCCGACGCGCGACCTGTCGACGCGGATCAGATGCTGCAGCGCCTGCGCGAGATCGAGCGCGAGCTGGGCATCGCCCCCCAGGTCGCGCGCACGCTCGCGGTCGGCACGGCCGTGATCGATGACCGCCTGGACTCCGGCGAGCTGACCAAGGCCCTCCCGCTCGGCGGCACCGGTCCCACCGCCGTCGCGGAGGACGTCGACAACGCCACGCTCCTGCGCCAGCGTGCCCGCCGACGGTCGGCGAAGGGCGCGTGGCTGCTGACGCTCGTCGTGCTGCTGGCAGCACTCGCGGGCGGGATCGGCTGGTGGTTCGGCTCCGGACCGGGCTCGCTCGTGGCCGTCCCTGCGCTGGAGGGGCAGACCTTCGAAGCCGCCCAAGCAGAGATCGTCGACCGAGGTTTGCGCGTCGAACGCGCGGACGAGTACAGCTTCGACGTCGAGGCGGGCACGGTCATCCGCACCGAGCCCGGAAGCGGTGAACGCGTCGAGAAGGACTCGCTCGTGCGCGTGGTCATGTCGCAGGGCCCCCAGCCGCACGACGTCGGCGCGTTGGCGGGGATGACGTTGGATGCGGCGACCGCCGCGATGCAGCAGGTTCGCGTCACCGTCGGCGACCCGCAGTACGTGTTCACGGATGCGCCCGACGGCACGGTCGTCGCCGCGGCCGTCTCCCCCGCCGCCGGCGGCGACGCGATCGACTGCTCGAACGGCTGCACCCTGCACGAGGGCGACGGGGCGAGCTTCACCGTCTCGCGCGGCCCGGTGCCTGGCGTCGCGGGGATGAGCGTGTCCGACGCGACCAAGACTCTCACGGCCGTCGGGCTGTCCGTGTCCAGCGACAGCGCCTCGCAGACGAGCGAAACGATCGACGAGGGTCGCGTGATCGGGATCTCCGCCCGTGACGGCGGCGGCGACTGGCGTCCCAATGACACGGTGCAGCTGATCATCTCGGAGGGCCCACCCCTGTTCCCCGTGCCCAACGTGGTGGGGATGACGTTGAGCGAGGCGAAGAAGACGCTCGAAGCGGCCGGGTTCAAGGCGAAGTACGCGGGCTACTGGGATGCGGCTCCGAACGTGGCGAAGGTCGTATCGCAGGATCCGACCGACGAGGAGAAGATCCGCAAGAACGCCAACGTGAGCCTCGTCCTCAGCCTCACCGGCTGAGTCCGAACACCGCCCCCTTCACACGAAACGCGAGAGCCGCCCGGCACGGATGCGGGGCGGCTCTCGACGTTCGGGGCTCAGCGCTTCTCGAGCTCCTCCGCCACGAGGAAGGCGAGCTCCAGGCTCTGCATGTGGTTCAGGCGAGGATCGCACAGGCTCTCGTAGCGGGTCGCCAGCGTGGCCTCGTCGATCATCTCCGAGCCGCCCAGGCACTCGGTCACGTCGTCACCGGTGAGCTCGACGTGGATGCCGCCCGGGTGCGTGCCCGTCGCACGGTGAGCCTCGAAGAACCCGCGCACCTCGTCGACGACGTCGTCGAAGCGACGCGTCTTGTAGCCGGTGGGCGTCGTGATGCCGTTGCCGTGCATCGGGTCGGTGACCCACAGCGGGGTCGCACCGGCATCCTTCACGGCCTCCAACAGCGGCGGCAGTGCGTCGCGGATCTTGCCCGCGCCCATTCGCGTGATGAAGGTGAGGCGGCCCGGCTCGCGCTCGGGGTCGAGCTTGTCGATGAGTGCCAGCGCGGTCTCGGGCGTCGTCGACGGGCCGAGCTTCACGCCGATGGGATTGCGGATCTTCGAGAAGTAGTCGACGTGCGCGCCGTCGAGATCGCGCGTGCGCTCCCCGATCCACAGGAAGTGGGCCGACGTGTTGTACGGTGTGCCCGTGCGGGAGTCGATGCGGGTCAGGGGTCGCTCGTAGTCCATGAGCAGACCTTCGTGGCCCGTGTAGAACTCGACGTGTCGCAGCTCGTCGAAGTCGGCTCCGGCGGCCTCCATGAACTTGATGGCGCGGTCGATCTCCGCCGCCAGGCCCTCGTAGCGCTGGTTGGCCGGGTTCTCCGCGAAGCCGCGGTTCCAGCTGTGGACCTCGCGCAGATCGGCGAACCCGCCCTGCGTGAAGGCGCGGATGAGGTTCAGTGTCGAGGCGGCCGTGTGGTACGCCTTCTCGAGCCGTCGAGGATCGGCGGTTCGCGAACCCTCCGTGAAGTCGTAGCCGTTCACGA
The DNA here is from genome assembly GCA_029959545.1 of Microbacteriaceae bacterium PS02066. Lineage (GTDB taxonomy): Bacteria > Actinomycetota > Actinomycetes > Actinomycetales > Microbacteriaceae > Microbacterium > Microbacterium binotii. The sequence continues at coordinate 29,926 of JASCPH010000038.1, forward strand.
TGTCGCCGCGGTACGCCGGCAGCGTCACGTCGCCGCGCGTCTCGGTGTCGCTCGAGCGCGGCTTGGCGAACTGCCCCGCCATGCGCCCCATCTTCACGACCGGCATGGACGCGCCGTACGTCAGCACCACCGCCATCTGCAGCAGCGTCTTGATGCGGTTGCGGATCTGCTCGGCCGTGGCACCGGCGAACGTCTCGGCGCAGTCGCCGCCCTGCAGAAGGAAGGCGCGCCCGGATGCGGCCGTCGCGAGGCGCTCGCGGAGGCGGTCCACCTCACCCGCGAAGACGAGGGGCGGGAGGGTGGCGAGTTCGGCCGAGACGGCCGCGACAGCGTCCGCGTCGGGCCAGGAGGGCTGCTGCTTGATCGGCAGTGAGCGCCAGTGATCGAGCGGGTCCAAGCTGTGGGGCATTCGCTCAGTCTAGCGACGCCGCGGGCGTGTCGATCCCGTGCGTCGAGGACGCCGCCAGCCGGTCCTTGACCGTGGAGGCGTAGACGTCGTCGTAACGCTGCGCGCCCAGGCGCTGCAACGCGACCATGATCTCGTCCGTGACCGAGCGCAGGACGTAACGGTCGCCCTCCATGCCCGCGAACCGGGAGAAGTCGAGCGGTTCGCCGATCACGATGCCGACGCGGCCGATGCGCGGGAGTCGCTGACCGATCGGCATGACCGTATCGGTGTCCACCATGACGACCGGCACGACGGGAACGCGGGCTTCGAGCGCCATGCGGGCGATTCCCGTGCGCCCGCGGTACAGCCGCCCGTCGGGGCTGCGCGTGCCCTCCGGGTAGATGCCCAGGAGGTCACCTCGTCCGAGCACCTGCAGACCCGTGTTGAGCGAGCCCTCCGAGGCCTTGCCGCCCGATCGGTCGATCGGGATCTGTCCGGTCGCCTTGAAGAACACGCGCGTCGCCCAGCCCTTGAGGCCGCGGCCGGTGAAGTAATCGCTCTTGGCGAGGAAGGTCATCGGCCGATCGATCATGAGCGGCAGGAAGATGGAATCGGCGAAGGAGAGATGGTTGCTGGCGAGAATGGCTGCGCCGTCGGCCGGGATGTTGCGCCGACCCACGATCCACGGCCGGAAGATCGCCTTCACGATCGGTCCGATCACGATGTACTTCATCAGCCAGTAGAACATTGTCAGCCCCCTGCGACCGCCCGACGTCGAGCCAGATCCGCGACGCCGATGACGCCGGCGTCGTTCGTGAGACGGGCCACCTGGAAATCGGCGACCGGACGATAACCATACGCGGGCATCGCGGCGGCGAAAGCCTCCCGCATCGGCTCCAGCAACACGTCGCCGAGCTGGGACACTCCCCCGCCGATGACGAAACGTTCCGGGTCGAGGATCGCGGCGAGCCCGCCGCAGGCCGTTCCGACGGCCACAGCGATGCGCCGCAGCGCCTCGAGCGCGCCGGGGTCGCCGTCCTGGACGAGGCGCGAGATGGCGGCACCGGTGAGCCCGCCCTGCTCACGGGACGCCGCGGCCAGGCGGGCCCCGATGCCGAACTCCGCGTCCACGGCGATCTCGCGCGCTTCGAGCTGGAGAGCGCGACCCGATCCGTACACCTCGAGGCAACCGCGCTGGCCGCATCCGCACGTGCGTCCCTCGGGGACCAGACGCATGTGGCCGAGCTCGGCGGCCACGCCGTGACCGCCCGAGAGCAGATTGCCGTCCACGACGACGGCACCGCCGACACCCGTTCCCAGCGTGAGCATGACGACGTCGCGCAGATCCTCGCCGGCACCGAAGCGGTACTCCGCCCAGCCGGCCGCGTTCGCATCGTTCTCGATGTGCACGCGCGCGCCCGTACGCTGCTCGATCCGCTCGCGCAGCGGTTCGTCGCGCCAGGCGATGTTGGGCGCGAAGTAGACGGTCGAACGCCCCCGGTCGATGAAGCCCGCCGCGGCCACACCGGCCACGAGCTGCTCGCCCGCAGACAGCTCCGTGATCATCTGCCCCACGGCGACCTCGATGCCCGCCACATCCGTGGGGGTCGCGACGCGCGCTCTGCGAACGATCGTGCCGTGCTCGTCGACCACGCCACCGGCGATCTTCGTTCCGCCGATGTCGATTCCCACTGCGAACACTGTCGTCCCTTCGTCCGGTAAGGCCTCCAGAAGCTTAGTCGGCGCAGGGCAGGCCGCCTTCCGCAGGGCCGGAACAAGTCGTCGCGACTGCCGCAACGGTGGGACTGAGTTCCAGGCATGCGTAGACTTGCGTCTCATAGCAACCCGTCCGGTACCGAAGGAGCTGCCGACATGAGCGCAACAGTGTTCGAAGTGCCCGCGATCGTCCCCGCCGACCCGCACGCCAACGTGAGCGACCTGCTCGTGGAGCGCGTGCGCGCGACTCCCGACCGTCCCCTGTTCGCCGTCCCCGACGGCGACGGTTGGCGCGACATCACCGCACGTGAGTTCGAGCGCCAGGTCGTCGCGCTCGCGAAGGGGTTCGTCTCGGCGGGTGTCGCCCCCGGCGACAAGGTGGGCTTCCTGGCCCGCACGACCTACGACTGGACGCTGGTCGACTTCGCGCTCTTCTACGCGGGTGCCGTGATGGTGCCGATCTACGAGACGAGCTCCCCCAGCCAGATCGAGTGGATCCTCTCCGACTCCGGTGCCGTCGCCTGCCTCGTCGAGACCGCCGAGCACGCGTCTCGACTCGCCGAGGTGCGCGACCGGCTCCCGCTCGTGCGCTCCTCGTGGCAGATGTTCGCCGGCGACCTCGACACGATGATCACCGCCGGCTCCGCCGTGCCCGACGAGGAGATCCAGCGCCGACGCGGGCTCGCCGAATCCTCCGACATCGCCACGCTCATCTACACCTCGGGCTCGACCGGGAGGCCGAAGGGATGCGTGCTGACCCACGGCAACTTCGTGGAGCTCGCGCGCAACTCCGCCACCTCCTTGAAGGAGGTCGTCAACACGCCCGGCGCCTCCACCGTGCTGTTCATCACGACCGCGCACGTGTTCGCGCGCTTCATCTCGATCCTCAACATCCACGCGGGCGTGAAGACGGGTCACCAGCCCGACACGAAGCAGCTGCTGGCCGCTCTCGGCTCCTTCAAGCCGACCTTCCTGCTGGCCGTCCCGCGCGTGTTCGAGAAGGTCTACAACTCGGCGGAGCAGAAGGCGGAGGCCGGCGGCAAGGGCAAGATCTTCCGTGCGGCCGCCCAGGTCGCGATCGATCACTCCGCCTATCTGCAGGACGGCCGGCGCATCCCCCTCGGGATGAAGATCAAGTTCGCTCTCTTCGACAAACTCGTCTACAGCAAACTGCGCGATGCCATGGGCGGTCAGGTGCGCTACGCCGTCTCCGGCTCGGCACCCCTCGGTCCGCGCCTCGGGCACTTCTTCCACAGCCTCGGCGTGCATATCCTCGAGGGCTACGGTCTGACGGAGACCACCGCGCCCGCGACGGTGAATCTCGCCACGCGGTCCAAGATCGGCACCGTCGGCCCCGCGATCCCGGGTGTCGGCATCCGACTCGCGGAGGACGGCGAGATCCAGGTGCGCGGTGTGAACGTGTTCAAGGAGTACTGGCAGAACCCGGAGGCGACGGCGGCGGCGTTCGACGGCGACTGGTTCAAGACCGGAGACCTCGGTTCGCTCGACGACGACGGCTACCTGACGATCACCGGCCGCAAGAAAGAGATCATCGTCACCGCGGGCGGCAAGAACGTCGCACCCGCCGCGCTCGAGGACCCGATCCGCGCCAACCCGATCATCGGACAGGTCGTGGTCGTGGGCGATCAGAAGCCCTTCATCTCGGCGCTGGTCACGCTGGATCCCGAGATGCTGCCCACGTGGCTGGAGAACAACGGCCGCCCCAAGGACCTCACTCTCGCCCAGGCCGCGCACGATCCCGCGGTGCGCGCCGAGGTGCAGCAGGCCATCGACAAGGCGAACGCCGGCGTCTCCCGCGCCGAGTCCATCCGCAAGTTCGTGATCCTGCCCACGGAGTGGACGGAGGCCAGCGGCCACCTCACGCCGAAGCTGTCGATCAAGCGCAACGTGATCCTCGCGGACTTCGCCGACGACGTCGAGCAGCTCTACCGGGCGCCCGAGGAGACGACGCAGAACGTCCCGCTCCCCTGAGCGAACGAGAAGGCGGGCCTGCATCCGAGATCGGATGCGGGCCCGCCTTCTTCGTGACTCAGAACC
>JASCPH010000039.1 GCA_029959545.1 Microbacteriaceae bacterium PS02066
GGCCGCCCCACACCGTGGGGCGGCCTTCGCAGAAAGCGATATACGCGATCGCGCTGAGATCAGCGGCGCAGACCGAGACGCTCGATGAGCGAACGGTAGCGGTTGATGTCGATGTCCTGCAGGTAACCCAGCAGGCGACGACGCTGACCGACCATGAGGAACAGACCACGACGCGAGTGGTGGTCGTGCTTGTGCTCCTTGAGGTGCTCGGTGAGGTCCTTGATGCGCTGCGTCAGCATCGCGACCTGCACCTCGGGGGATCCGGTGTCACCGGGGTGCGTCGCGTACTCTTCGATGATCGCCTTCTTGACGTCGTTCTCGAGTGCCATAGATGGGATCCCCTCTCTCCTCGTTGCGCGGCGCCCTCCGGCTGATCCGGGGGCTCTCTTTATCCGCGGCCGATCGAACGGCAACCTCCAAAGTCTACCAGCGTTCGGCGCCGACCCCAACCGCTCCGGGCGACGGTACGCTCGCACCCGTGCAGTTCACCGTCCGCGTCAAGCCCGGCAGCCGCCGCGGACCCCTCGTCGAAGCGGATGCGGACGGCGCTCTCACCGTGCACGTGCGTGAGCGCGCTGTCGACGGCGCCGCGAACTCCGGGGTGATCGCGGCCCTCGCTGCGCACCTCGGCGTCCGCCGCCAGGACGTCACGATCCGCACGGGGCACGCCGCTCGCATCAAGCGCATCGAGGTCGCCGAGTGAGGCGGATGCGGCTCGCGCGTCATCTGATCGACGTGCGCCCGCTCACCACCAGCGCGCCGTACGCGCGGATGTGGATCGGCTCCACGCTCGCGGGCCTCGGCGGGCAGCTGACGATCGTCGCCGTCATGCTGCACGTCTATGCCCTCACCGGCTCCGACTTCGCCGTGGCCATGGTCGCGGTGGCGGGCCTGGTCCCGATGGTGCTCGCCGGGCTCTACGGCGGGATGCTCGCCGACGCGTTCGATCGGCGCATGGTCGCCCTGGTCGCGGCCTGCATCACCTTCGCCTCCACAGCCCTGTTGGCGGCGCTCGCGTGGTGCGGCGACGAGACCGTGTGGTGGCTCTACGCGCTGAGCATCGTCAACTCCGCCGCGAACTCGGTCGTGATGGCCACCAAGTCGGCCATCACGCCGCGGCTGTTGCCCCGCGAACTGCTGCCGGCGGCCGCCGCCCTCAACGGCGTGACCGTCGGGATCATGGTGATGGCCGGCCCCGCCCTCGCGGGCGTCCTGGTCGCGACCGCGGGCTATGCCTGGACGTACTCGATCGACGTCGTGCTCATGACCTCGCTGTTCCTGGGCCTCTGGACCCTGCCGAAGCTCCGCCCGGAGGGCGAGATCGTCCGGCCCGGCCTCGATTCCCTCCGGGACGGCTGGGCGTTCCTGCGCCGCGCGCGTAACATCCGGATGCAGTACCTGCTGGACATCATCGCGATGACGTTCGGGCAGCCCCTCGCCCTGTTCCCCGGCATCGGCGCCGTCCTGCTCGGCGGCGGGCCGGTGACGACGGGCATCCTCACCGCTGCGGTCGCGGCGGGCGCATTCCTGTCGAGTCTGTTCTCGGGCCCGATCGGCAGGGTGCGACGCCATGGGCTCGGCATCGAGCGCGCGATCCAGGTCTACGGCGGCGCGATCGCCGTGTTCGGACTCGTGCTGGTCGCAGCGGCGCTCGGGTGGTTCGCGGGCGGCGACGTGAACGTCGTCCTGATCGCCGCCGCCTGCGTGGTGCTCGCCGTCTCGGGCGCGGCCGACAACGTGAGCGCGATCTTCCGCTCGACCATGATGCAGTCGGCGGTGCCCGACACGATGCGTGGCCGTCTGCAGGGCATCTTCATCGTGGTCGTGGCGGGAGGCCCCCGCATCGGCGCGCTCTACGCCGGAAGTCTCGCAACCCTGACGGCGCTGTGGTTCCCCCCGCTGCTGGGCGGCATCGTCATCATCGCGCTCGTCGGGGTGCTGGTGCGTGCGAGCCCGGGCTTCCGCGCGTACGACGCACTCCACCCGGTGCCCTGAGCTGCGGCTCACTGCCGTTGTGCGGCGCCTTTCGGACATCGCATCCGCCAGGAGGTCGGAGTGTCGGTGTCCGTCACTAGAGTCGGTGAGTGCTTCCCGTCGTGCGCCCCGCAGCCCCGCCCCGCCAGGCGGTCATCGCCGTGCAGTTCGTCCTGACCGGCATCATCTGGGGCTCCAGCTTCCTGTTCACGAAGGTCGCACTGGGTGGGCTCTCCCCCGCCCAGGTCGCGTGGTCGCGGCTCGTGCTCGGGGCGGTGACGCTGGGGATCTTCGTGGCCGTTCGCCGGGAGACGCTGCCCCGGCGACTCGTGGTGTGGATGCACATGCTCGTGCTCGCACTCTCGTTCTGCGTCGTGCCGTTCCTGCTTTTCTCGTGGGCCCAGCAGCACGTCACCTCGGGCCTTGCGAGCATCTACAACGCCACCACGCCGATCATGACCGCGGTGATGGCCTGGGCCGTGTTCCGCGTCGAGAAGCTGCGCATCATCCAGATCGCGGGAATCCTCATCGGCATCCTCGGGGTGATCGTGATCATCGCTCCCTGGCAGGGACTCGCCCCCGATCAGAGCCTCATCGCCCAGTTCGCCATCCTCGGCGCCACCGCCTGCTACGGCTTCAGCCTCGCCTATATGCGACGCTTCACGTCCGACAGCGGCATGAGCCCGCTGGTCTTCTCATCCCTGAACATCGGAATCGCCGCGGTGATCATGCTCGTGCTGACGCCGTTCATCGCTGTCACCCCCGTGCGACTGGATGCGGCGATCATCGTCTGCCTCGTCCTCCTCGGCTGCCTCGGCACCGGCGTCGCCTACATCTGGAACCAGAACGTTCTCCGCGCCTGGGGTCCCACCCGCGCGTCCACCGTCACGTACATCACGCCCGTCGTGGGCGTTGTGCTGGGCGCCGTCGTGCTCGGCGAGACGGTGTCGTGGAACGAACCCGCGGGCGCCCTCGTCGTCTTCGGCGGCATCCTCCTCGCGCAGGACCGCCTGCGGCGACGAGGGCGGACATGACGAAGGGGACGGATGCGGCCGCACCCGTCCCCTTCGTGTGCGATCAGGCTGCGACCGTGCCCTGCAGCTCGAGCTCGATCGTGACGTCCTTGCCGACGAGCACGCCGCCGGTCTCGAGCGCGGCGTTCCAGGTGAGGCCGAAGTCCTCACGGTTGATGACCGTCTTGGCCGTCGCGCCGGCCTTGTAGTTGCCCCACGGGTCGGTGCCGAAGCCGCCGAACTCGAGCTCGAACGTGACGGGCTTGGTCACGTCCTTGATGGTGAGGTCGCCGTCCACGAAGAAGTCGCCCTTCTCGTAACGCACACCCGTCGAGACGAAGGTCATCGTGGGGTAGTTCTCGACGTCGAAGAAGTCGGCCGAACGCAGGTGAGCGTCGCGGCCCTCGTCCTTGGTGTCGATGGAGGCGACGTCCACCGTGGCCTCGACCTTGGCCTCGAGCGGGTTCTCCGGGGCGATGATCGTGGCGCTCTTCACGCCGAAGGTGCCGCGCACCTTCGAGATCATCATGTGGCGCACCGTGAAGGTGACCTCGCTGTGCGAGGGGTCCAGCGTCCAGGTGCCGGCCTTGTATCCGGGGATCTCGATTGCGTTCGCGTCGGTCATGTTCGCTCCAAAACCAGGGCCGCGCGTTTCGCGGCGTCGAGTCCAGTCAACCGCATCCTCGGGGAACGCATTCCCATGAATGCAAAATTTTGACGAGAGTCTTAAAAACTTCCGGTGGACGCGTTTCGTCTCGCTCCGCTCGCTCGACGAACGAACAACACCCGCAACGACGAAGGGCCCCGGATGCCCGGGGCCCTTCGAGAGATCGTGTCAGCCGACCTTCAACAGGTCGATGATGAAGATGAGCGTCTTGCCCCCGAGGAAGTGGCCGCCTGCGGGGCCGTACGCCAGGTGCGGCGGAATCACGAGCTCGCGGCGACCGCCGACCTTCATGCCCGGGATGCCGTCCTGCCAACCCTGGATGAGACCTCGCAGCGGGAACTGGATGCTCTCGCCACGTCCCCAGGAGGAGTCGAACTCTTCGCCGGATTCGTACTCGACGCCGGCGTAGTGCACCGTGACGTTGTCGCCCGGCTTCGCCTCGTCACCGTCACCGACGATGATGTCGCGGATGACGAGCTCGGTGGGAGCGGGCCCTGCGGGAGCGTCGAACTCGGGCTTCGTGCGGTTGTCAGTCATACCTCCATCCAAGCACGTCGCCGTCGCCCGCGAGGCGCGGCCGACCCTCTTGACAGCATCCGACGACGGGTGGATCCTGAGATCAGATCAACTCAGCGCTCGGGAGTCACGCAGGCATCGCCGCGGCACCGGGCGCTGAGTCTTTTCCGGCTCGCTCCAGCCGAGCTCCGGGGCGCTCGCGCATCCGTTCGCGCAGCGTCGGACCGGCAGGCGCAGCCAGCCGGCCTCGCTCGCGAAGGCGCGGAAGCACCAGCTCCCCGAACGCTTCGACGTCGCGGGTTCCGAAGACCGGCTCGAAGAGGAACCCGTCGAGACCGGTCTGGTCGGCCAGCTCCGCGACCCGGTCGGCGACGTGCTCCGCGTCGCCCACGATGCGGAAGCCGCGCGTGCCCTTGCCGCGCAGGTCGTCGAGGATCTGGCGCACGGTCGGCGCCGGTGAACCGTCGCGGCCGAGGAAACGCTCGATGTTGCTCGTGCCCATCTGACCGACCACCCCACCGGCGGCCACGACCTCCGCGAGGGTCTTGTCCGGATCGAGCTTCAGCAGATCGATGCCGGTGTTGCCGGCGTAGAGGGCGGCCACGACTTCGTCCGACTGCATGCCGTGGAACTCGCGCCAGAGCTGCTCAGCGCCCGCCTGCGTCTCGTCGACGATCGCCGTGAGCCCTGCCATGATGCGGATCTCGTCGGGATCGCGCCCCGCCTCGGCGGCGCGGCGGCGGATGTCGGCGACGGCCGCCGCCGTGTGCTCTGGCGTCGTGGCCTGCACGAACACGCCCTCGGCATGTGCGGCCGCGAGCGCGCGACCCTTCGGAGAGGTGCCGGCCTGGAAGATCACCGGCGTGCGCTGCGGCGACGGAGGGGCGCCGAAGTATCCGCGCGAACGGTAGTGCGCCCCCTCGAACTGGGTGCGATGGATGCGGGACGGGTCGATGTAGACGCCGGAGTCCGCATCCGCAACCAGCGCGTCGTCGTCCCACGACTGCTCCCAGTAGCTGCGAGCGAGGGACACGTACTCCTCCGCCATCTCGTACCTCGTGTCGTGCGCGACCATCTCCGGGTGCCCGAAGAGCTCCGCGACGGCGTTCTGCGAGGCACCCGTCACGACGTTCCAGCCGATGCGCCCTCGGGTGAGGTGGTCGAGGGTGCTGAACCGGCGCGCCAACGGCAGGGGGTGGTCCATTCCGGTCGTCGCCGTCACGACGAATCCCAGCTTCTCCGTCTCCCGGGCGAGGATCGGGATGATGGTCGACGGGTCGAGGCCGGAGAAGTTGATCGCCGCCGACAGACACGCCGCACTGATGTCGCCGTTCTGCATCGGATAGCCGAAGCCGTCGGCGAAGAAGAGGAAGTCGTACCCGGTACGGTCCATGATCTTCGCCATCCGCACCCAGCGCTCCGGGTCGAGGTAGTCGGCAGCGTCGCAGAGCGGATGCGCCCAGCTGTACGTGCCGCCGACCTGCGGCGCGTAGACCTCGAAGACGCCGAAGTGGAGATTCGTCACAGCGCCTCCCCCAGCCATGCCTCGATGTCGGCCTTCGCGCGCGCCTTGAGAGCGTCGCCCGCCAGCGTGGTCTCGATCGAGCTCCACGCGCACGCGGCGAGCTGCCGGTCGGTCAGGCCGATCTGCTCGCGCGCGACGACGTACTCGTCGAGGATGCCCGGACCGAACAGGATCGGGTCGTCCGCGTTGATGGAGCACCGCACGCCCGCATCCAGCAGCTGCGGGAGCGGGTGACGGGCGAGGTCGTCGACGACGTCCAGCAGCAGATTGGAGGTGGGGCAGGTGTCGAGGCAGATCCCCCGCCGCGCCAGCTCCGCCACGAGCGTCGGATCCTCGATCGCCCTCACGCCGTGGAGCACCCGCGCAGCACCCAGGTCGTCGATGGCCTGCCAGACCGATTCGGGACCCACCAGCTCGCCCGCGTGCGGCGCGGATTGCAGGCCCGCGGCGCGGGCGATGTCGAACGCGGGGGCGAAGTCGGCGGCGGGATACCCGCGCTCCTCGTTCGCGAGCCCGAGGGAGACGACTCCACGACCCGCGCGGGCCGCTGCCGCCTCCGCGAGGGCGACGGCTTCGGCGAGGGGCTCGGTGCGATCGACCGTGACCATGAGGCCCACCTCGACGCCGTGCCGTTCGCCGGCGATGCGAACGGCGTCGAGATGGGCGTCCAGGGCCGCCTCCACGGTCCCGAAGGCGGCGAGATAGAACTGGGGGCTCACGCCGAACTCGACATACACCGCGCCGTCGGATGCCGCATCCGCCACGGCCTCGTCGATCAACCGCACGAGGTTCTGCGGATGCGCCAGGACCGCGAGCAGCCCCTGGTACATGTCGGCGAAGGCGGTGAAACCGGAGAATCCGGACACCGGGGGGATCTCGACCGACATCTCCGCGGCCAGCTCGGCGAGCGTCGCGGGCCTCATGGCCGCCTCGAGGTGGACGTGGAGATGCCCTTTGGGGAGGGCGGCGAGATCACGGAGGGCCGAATCGGCCATGGACGCTCCTGACGTCGAGTGAACTGGTCGGTTCACGATAGCGACGCGGTGTTTCGCCGAGATGACGTCCGAGGTCAGAGCGCGAACAGGGCCGCGCGAGCGGCGACCGTGCGCTGCAGCAACGCGGCCTCCTCCGCGCTCGCCCGGGGGTCCCTTCCGCTGATCGCGCGCTGTCGCGCCGCAGCGAGCGCGGTCGCGTCGGCGATGAAGGTCCGCATGATCGGCACCCGGTCACCGTTGAGCGTGCGCGCCCAGGCGAGAGCGGCGCGGCGCCCCGCCGCGGTGGCGAGCATGTCGACCTCTTGCGGGGTGAACCAGCCCACGGCCGCGTACTCCCCCAGACGCGCGCGCGTCAGACGCGACTCCTCGCGCCGGAGGAACACGATCGCGACGACGAAGACCACGAAGAGGGGGACCTGGAGCACGGCGTACAGCGCGAAGAAGTCGCCCAGGAGGGCGGAGCCGTTCCACAGCGCGTGCAGGGCGATGGCACCGACGAGGCCCGCCAGCCAGGGCCCGAGCGCGCCGCCGAGGCGGGCGCCGCGACGGGCGGCGAGCCCCAGAGCGAACCCGGTCACCGCGGTGAACATGACATGTGCGAACGGCGAGAGGATGCCCCGCACGAAAAAGGTCGCGGAGGCCTGAGTGAAGCCGCCCTCGATGAAGGCGCTCGCGAAGTACTGGATGTTCTCGGTGAAGGCGAACCCCGCACCGATGAGCCCGCCGTAGACGATGCCGTCCACCGGTCCGTCGAAGAAGCGTCGGGCGGCGGCGAAGATCAGGAGCACGCCGAGACCTTTGCCGAGCTCCTCGACGATCGGCGCCTGCACGACCGACTGCAGCAGGAGCGCGAACGGCGAATCGCTGCGACCGAACGTCAGCAGCAGCACGAGGTCCACGCCGAGGGCCAGCGCCACGGCGGCGATGGCTCCCCAACCGAGCGCGAGGATGACGAGGCCCTTCGGCTCCGGCTCCCAACGGTCAACGATGCGCAGGGCCCAGAGCACGCCCGCCAGCGGCAGCAGCGCGAGGATCCCTCCCAGCAGCGAGGCGACCGGTCCGATCGCCTCCAGGAAGTAGCCGACGAGCACCACGAGCAGGACCACGAGCAGGGCACCGACCCAGATATAGAGTCCCCACGCCCGCCGGACCGGCGCGCCGACGGGCGGCTGCGAGGTCGCGGGGGCCGCAATCGGCGCCGGGGCCGCGTGCACCGGCTGCGCCAGCGCGGAATCGAAGACCGGCGGGGTGAGAGTCGGGCGGTCGTCGGGGGTCGTCATTCCCTCAGCCTACGGTCGCCGCCGGTAGCGTGGAGGGCATGCGCTTCGCCCACCTCCGCACCGCTGCGAATCCGGAGCCGAGACTCGTCGTCGTCGACGAGGACTCCGCGGCCTTCGTCGACGCCTTCTTCCCCGACGCCCCGAGAACACTCGAGCAGCTCATCCTCGGCGAAGACGAGCTGCTGGCGCGCGTGCGGGATGCCGCGGACTCCCCCGAGGTGGAGCGCTTCGGGTTCGCGGGTGCCGAGTTCGCCTCGGCGGTTCTCGCGCCACCGGTCATCCTCGCGGTCGGACTCAACTACGCCGCGCACTCGGGCGAGCTGGGGCTCAAGACCGACCAGACACCGACAGTCTTCGTGCTCTGGCCGAACTCGCTCACGGGACACGAGCAGACCACGAGCTGGCCGCGCAGCCTCAGCGAATCCGTCGACTACGAGGCGGAGCTCGGTGTGATCATCGGCCGCCCCGCGAAGAACGTCCCACAGGAGAAGGCGCTGGACCACGTGTGGGGCTACACGGTCGTCAACGACGTCACGGCGCGCGACATCCAGTTCTCCGAGGCGCAGTGGTCGCGCTGCAAGTCGTTCGACGGTTTCACCCCCACGGGCCCGTTCGTGGTGACCGCCGACGAGGTGCCCGACCCGCAGGATCTCCACATCTGGACGGTCGTCGACGGCCACACCGTGCAGGATGCATCGACCGGGCAGATGATCCGACCGGTGTCGACGCTGGTGTCGCACCTCTCCCAATCGGTGACGCTGCTGCCCGGGACCCTGATCTCGACGGGCAGCCCCGGCGGCGCCGGTTACTCTCGCGATCCGCAGATCTTCCTGCGCGATCGATCGACCGTGACGGTCGGCATCGACGGCATCGGCGCCCTGACGACGCACTGCCGCATCCTGGACTGAACGACGATGGCCCCCACCGGCGGGTGGGGGCCATCGGTCCGTCCGCGCGTCAGCGCATGGAGTCGCAGTACTGCGTCACCCCATTGATCTGGTAAACGCCATCCGGGTTCGCCGCGCAGTATTCGATGGCCTGCTGGAGGGCGCCCCACACGGCGACGCCGATGATGATCCCCACGATTGTGCCGATCACGATGATGACGGCGCTCACGATGATGGCCCACACCGCGGGGAGGTTGCGCGCACCGGCCTTGCGGCTCTGCACGAGCGCCACGATGCCGAGGATGAGGCCGAGCAACTGGAAGAAGAAGGCCACGATGAGCGCCACGATGCCGAGCGTCTTGCCGGGCACCGGTGCGCCGGGGGCCGGCTGGCCGAGAACCGGGCCGGCAGCGGGCGGCGCCGTCTCGTAGGCCGCAGGTGCCGTCGGATACGCCGGCGGCGCGGCGGGGTAGGCCGGCGGGGTGTTCTCGGGCGATCCGGTCGGGTCGGTCATGCTTCCTCCTGATTCGGCGCGGGCACGGTGTGCGCTCCGACGCTATCGGCTGGGCCGCGCCGTCGCACGGTCGACACTCAGTCCTGGGTCGGAGTCAGGCTCGTATCGACGATCGGGATGGCGGCGGTGATGGCCTCGAGCCCCGACAGTCGCGCGGGAGAGAGCTGCTTGAGCACCTCGTCGCGGGGCATGAGCCCCGCCTCGACGACGAGATCGGCCACGTTTCGACCGGTGAGCAACGCCGTCTTGGCGAGCGCTGCGGCCGCGGCGTACCCGATGAAGGGCGTCAGAGCGGTGATCGCGCCCACCGACGAGCCGACCATGGCACCCAGGCGATCGTGGTTGGCCGTGATCCCCTCGACGCAGTTCACCCGCAGCGTCCACATGGCCTGGCGCATCCAGGTGATCGACTGGAAGATCGAGTGCGCGATCACCGGTTCGAAGGCGTTCAGCTGCAGCTGGCCGCCCTCGACGGCCATCGTGACCGTCATGTCCGCGCCGACGACGGCGAACGCCACCTGGTTCACGACCTCGGGGATGACGGGGTTGACCTTGCCGGGCATGATGCTGGAGCCTGCTTGCCGCGCGGGCAGGTTGATCTCGCCCAGGCCCGCCTGCGGTCCGCTGGAGAGCAGCCGCAGATCGTTGCAGATCTTGGAGAGCTTGATCGCGTTGCGCTTGAGCGAGGACGAGAACGACATGAACGAGCCCGTGTCGCTCGTGGACTCGACCAGATCGTCGGCCGTCGCGAGATCCAGCCCGGTGACCTCGCGCAGGTGGCGGAGCACGGCGGGCGCGTAGTCCGGATGCGTCGTGATGCCCGTGCCGATGGCGGTCGCACCCATGTTGACCTCGTGCAGCAGCCAGGCGTTCTCCCGCAGCCGGTGCAGGTCCTCCCCGAGCGTCGTGGCGAAGCCGTGGAACTCCTGCCCGAGCGTCATCGGCACCGCATCCTGCAGCTGCGTCCTGCCGACCTTGAGCACGTCGTGGAACTCGCGCGCCTTGTCGAGGAACGCCTGGCGCAGCAGGTCGAGCTCGACCAGGAGGCTCTGCAGGGTGAGCGAGAGGCCGATCTTGATCGCGGTCGGGTACACGTCGTTCGTCGACTGGCTGCGGTTGGTGTGATCGATCGGCGAGAGGAACGCGTAGTCGCCCTTCTCGCGACCGGCGAGCTCGAGCGCCACGTTGGTGATGACCTCGTTGGCGTTCATGTTGGTCGAGGTTCCGGCGCCGCCCTGGATCACGCCGACGACGAACTGGTCGTGATGGCGACCCGAGATCACTTCCTGCGCGGCGCGGTCGATGAGCAACGCCCGTTCCGCATCGAGCACTCCGATCTCCCGGTTCGCTCGAGCCGAGGCCTGTTTGACCATCGCGAGCGCGACGATGAGGTCGGGGTAGACGGAGATCGGGCGCTTGGAGATGTCGAAGTTCTCGAGGGCTCGTGCCGTATGGATGCCCCAGTAGGCATCCGCGGGGATCTCGAGGCTCCCGAGGGAGTCGGTCTCGGTGCGGGTACGCGTCGTTGCGTGCTCTGGCATGCGTTGTCCTTGTGGGTCGTCGGCCGGTTGCCTGACCGAGCCTAATCGCCGTTCTCACGCACACCACCGGACACGGCGTACACCCCCGACCCGGGACCGTCCCCGGCGGCGAGCGTCAGCGCGGGCGTTTGCGGGAGAACGCGTCGAGGCGCTCTTGCGGGGTGAGAGCGGCCATCTCCGCGACCCATTCCGGCGTGAAGAAGTCCGCCGTCTCGGCATCGACGACGGGCACGACCGCATGCGTGACGGTGTCGTCGTAGATGTGCACGAGGTGGAACGACTGCCCCGCATCCATCCCGTTGACCTCGTCCGCGGGGCGCGCGAGATCCATCGTGTAACACGTGGCGGCGGCGACGCTCACGGGCACCCCGGCGAACGTGCCGGAGGTCGAGTGGTGGAGGTGTCCGGCGAGGATGCCGCGCACATCGCTGTCGCGTATCACGCCCGCCAGCCGCTGCTGGTCTCGCAGCTCGAGGATGTCGAAGAACGGGATGTGGCTGGGCAGCGGCGGATGATGCATCGCCAGGAAAGTCCCCAGTGGCGCGGGCGTCGCCAGCACATCCGCGAGCCACGCCAGCTGCGCGTCGTCGATCTCACCGTGGTGCCAGCCCGGCACGGTGGAATCGAGCACCACCAGACGCAGACCGTCGAGGTCGTGGACGGCGGTGATGGGCTCGTCGCTCGCCGCAGCGCCCAGGAGTTCGGCGCGCAGCGGCCCGCGTTCATCGTGGTTGCCCGCGACCCAGACCAGCGGCGCGCCCCACCGCTCGGCGGCGGGCTCCAGCACCTCGCGCAGCGCCCGGTAGGCCTCGGGCTCGCCCAGGTCGGTGAGATCACCCGTGCACACCACCGCGTCGGGGCGGATGCGGGTGCGATCGATCGCGGCCACCGTGCGCCGCAGGTTCGCCAGCGTGTCGTAGCGCCCGCCCAGCGGTACGTTGCCGGCGAGGAAGTGCGTGTCGCTCAGGTGGACGATCGTGCGCAGCGCAGGTGGATGCTGCCCGAACTGCACGGCGGCGGATGCGGCACTCATACCGCCACCCTACGGTCCGCCGCCGACGCCGGGATCAGTGACCGACGACGATGAGCAGCAGGCCCGACAGGACGGCCAGTGCGCAGAATCCGAACGCCGCGCACGCGACGACGAAGGCGAATCGCCTCTGGCCCGCTGTCAGCGGCGAACGCTTGGCCGCCTTCGCCGCGGCCTTCTCCGCCTTGGCGCGCTGCTTGTCACTCATGACGGTGATCGCATCGGTGAACTCCGCCGGCGCCACCACCGGCGCGCGGCCTGCGCGCACCAGCATCCGAAGGCCCAGCGCATAGCTCCCGACGACGGCGACGGCCGCGATGAGGGCGGCGAAGAAGACCTGGACGAACGCGAGCCAATCGATCTGGATGTCCATCAGCGCTGCCCCTTCTCCTGACGAGCCCGCTCGCGCTCCAGGCGACGCTGCCGGCGCGTGGGCGGCGGGTTGCGCTTGACCTTCACGGCGCGCCCGGAGTCGGCGACCTCGCTCATGGCGTTGGCGGCGGTGACCTCGTCACGACGGGAACGCAGGAAGAGCAGCAGCACGATGATCACCGCCAGGACCGCGTCGATCGCGATGCCCCACGGGCCGAGCCAGGCCACGATGAGAGCCGCCGCCGCACCGACGATGCCCGCCGCGGGAAGGGTGAGCAGCCATCCGATCGTGATCCGACCGACCGTCCGCCAGCGCACCTTCGCGCCGCGGCGACCGAGCCCCGAGCCGATGACCGAGCCGGATGCCACCTGGGTGGTCGACAGGGCGAAGCCGAGGGCGCTGGAGGCGAGGATCGTGGCGGCGGTGGAGCTCTCAGCCGAGAACCCCTGGGCCGGCTTCACGTCGGTGAGGCCCTTGCCGAGCGTGCGGATGATGCGCCAGCCGCCCATGTACGTGCCGAGGGCGATCGTGAAGGCGCAGGCGAAGATGACCCAGAGCTGGGGATCGGCGTGGGCCGAGTCCTGCCAGCCGGCCATGATCAGCGCGAGGGTGATGACACCCATCGTCTTCTGTGCGTCGTTCGTCCCGTGCGCGAGGGCGACGAGGGAGGAGGAGAAGATCTGCCCCCAGCGGAAGCCGTCGCGGCCGTCCGGCTTGCCGTCGTAGCGCCGGGTCACAGCGTAGGCGAGCTTGGTCGCGGCGAAGGCGATGACGCCCGCCGTCACCGGAGCGATCAGTGCCGGGAGGATGACCTTGCTGAGCACGACGCCGAAGTCGATCGCATAGGCGCCGATGCCCACGAGGGTCGCGCCGATGAGCCCGCCGAACAGCGCGTGCGACGAACTCGAGGGAAGCCCCAGCAACCAGGTCAGCATGTTCCAGGTGATGGCACCGATGAGCCCGGCGAAGATCAGCGGGAGGAAGGCTCCGGGTGAGATCTGGTCCTCGCGCACGATGCCGTGCGAGATGGTCTTGGAGACCTCGGTCGACAGGAAGGCGCCCACGAGGTTGAGACCCGCTGCGAGCAGTACGGCGACCTTCGGCTTCAGGGCACCCGTCGCGATGGGCGTGGCCATCGCGTTCGCGGTGTCGTGGAAGCCGTTGGTGAAGTCGAAGAAGAGCGCGAGTCCGATGATCAGGACGACGATCAGTGCTGCGGTTTCCACCGTTCGCTTTCGGGGAGAGGGAGAAGGAGGGAGAGCCGAGCGAACGGCGGCGCGAACGAACAGTTCACCGTGAAGTCGGCATTCGTTAACCCGACCACACGGAATCCTTACATCGCCCGCCCTCCCGGTCAACTCAGTGCGCCGGGGGTAACCAGCGTTCCGCGTCGCCTCGCGCAGCTCCTGCGCGGACGGGCCGGAACCTGCCGCATCCGACTAGCGTGGAACGGTGACCGACTCCGCCATCCCCGCAGCCCCGCATGCCGCTCGCAAGGTCCGCTCGCGTTCGCACCACGGCGACGTCTTCGACGACCCGTACGAATGGCTCCGCGACAAGGACGACGCGAGCGTCGTGGCTCATATCGAGGCCGAGAACGCCTACACCGACGCACGCACCGCGCACCTCGCGGGCCTTCGCGAGCAGATCTTCCAGGAGATCAAGGGACGCACGCTCGAGACCGATCTCTCCGTGCCCACCCGGCGCGGTGCGTGGTGGTACTTCTCGCGCACGGAGGAGGGCAAGCAGTACGGCATCCACTGCCGCGCGCCGCTCGCCTCCCCCGACGACTGGACGCCTCCGGTCCCGGAGGGCGCGCTCCCGGGCGAGCAGGTGCTGCTCGATGGCAATGCGGAGGCCGACGGGGAGGAGTTCTTCTCCCTCGGCACCTTCGAGGTCTCCACCGACGGCCGGCTGCTGTTGTACGGCGTCGACACGTCTGGAGACGAGCGGTACACGCTGCGCGTGCGCGACCTCGAGACGGGCGCGACGCTGCCCGATGTCATCGAGGGCACGTTCGCAGGCGCCTCCCTGTCTCCCGACGGGCGTTTCGTGGTCTACTCGACCGTCGACGACGCCTGGCGCCCCGACAAGGTCTGGCTTCACGAGCTGGGCACCTCGGTCACCGATGACGCGCTGCTGTTCCACGAGAGCGACGACCGGTTCTGGGTGGGCGCCGGCTTCACCCGCAGCGACCGCTTCCTGGTCATCGGGGTCGGCTCCTCCATCACCTCGGAGGAGTGGCTGCTTCCGGCCGACGATCTGCGCGGCGAGCCACGCGTGATCTGGCCGCGCCGAGAGGGCGTGGAGTACGACAGCGACCACGCCGTGGTCGACGGCGAGGACGTGCTCTACATCCTCCACAACGACCAGGCGGTGGACTTCGAGCTCGTGCGAGTGTCCGCATCCGATCCGCAGGGTGCGCGCGAAGTCGTCGTGCCCCACCACGCGGGGCACCGCCTGCTGGGCCTGTCCACCTTCCGCGACTGGGGGGTGCTGGCCTACCGCCGCGAGGGACTGGCGCGGCTCGGCATGCTGGACTACGCCGACGGCTCAGTGGCCGAGGTCGAGTTCGACGAGCCGCTCTACTCCGTCGGGACGGCGGGCAACCCCGAGTGGGCCCCTCCCCTCATCCGTCTGGGCTACGGCTCGTTCGTGACACCGTCGACGGTCTTCGACTTCGACCCCGCCACCGGCGAGCGTCTCGTGCGCAAGCAGCAGCCGGTGCTGGGCGGCTATGACAGCGCCGACTACGCGCAGGCCCGCGTCTGGGCCACCGCCCAGGACGGCACCGAGGTCCCGATCTCGCTGGTGTGGAAGCGGTCGTTCGGGGATGCGGGAGCCTCGCCTCGTCCGGTGCACCTCTACGGCTACGGCTCGTACGAGCACTCCATCGAGCCGGCGTTCTCGGTCGCGCGCCTGTCGGAACTCGACCGCGGCGTGATCTTCGCGGTCGCTCACGTGCGCGGCGGCGGCGAGATGGGCCGCGAGTGGTACGAGAACGGAAAGCTGCTGGCCAAACGGAACACCTTCACCGACTTCGTCGACTGCGCCCTGCACCTGATCGATCACGGCTACACATCGCCCGAGCTCCTCGTCGCCGAGGGCGGCTCGGCGGGCGGCTTGCTGATGGGCGCCGTCGCGAACCTCGCCCCGGAGTTGTTCGCCGGCATCCTCGCCGACGTGCCGTTCGTAGACGCCCTGACCACGATCCTCGACCCTTCGCTGCCGCTCACGGTCATCGAGTGGGATGAATGGGGTGACCCGCTGCACGATCCCGAGGTGTACGCCTACATGAAGACGTACTCGCCGTACGAGAACGTGCGCGAGGGCGTCGCGTATCCCCGCATCCTGGCCGTCACCTCGTTCAACGACACCCGCGTGCTCTACGTCGAGCCCGCGAAGTGGGTGGCGCGGCTGCGCGAGGTCGGCGCCGATGCGCTGCTCAAGTGCGAGATGGTCGCCGGCCACGGCGGCGTGAGCGGGCGCTACAACGCCTGGCGCGAGCGCGCGTACGAACAGGCCTGGATGCTGGACGTCCTCGGCCTCGCCTGACCCCGGCCCTGCGCGCGCCCGGGCTGGTCCCCGTCGACCCTCGCCGGTCCTCGCCGGTCGGGCGACCCCAGCCGGGCATGTCCCACTTCCCGCAACGCGTGTCCCACTTACTGCAGTTCTGGGCACCAAAAACTGCGGCAAGTGGGACATGGTCGATGGGGCGATCCTCCACAGGGGGAGTGAGAGCCACAAGACCTGTGCACAGCGCGGGTCTCCCGGCCCGAGCGCAGCATGCTCGGGGGCATGGCTCCGGTTGATCCCCTTCCCCCTGACCTTCCGCCCCACTTCGCCGTCGCCCAGGCGATAGCTCTCGGCCACTCCCCTCACCGGCTTCGTCGGTCAGCGTTGCGCGTCCCCTACCACGGCGTGCGTTCTGTGGCGGATGCGGCCGCGGGAGATGACATCCGGGGCCGGTGCGAGGAGTACGCGCCGCGGCTGCGACCATGGCAGTTCTTCGGAGGAGAGACGGCACTCGCTCTCTATGGGGTTCCCGTTCGTGAATGGCCCCACACGACGGGCATCCACGTCTACGCCCACCGGCCCGCGCGCGAGCCGCGCATCGAAGGCGTCACCGGCCACCGTCTTCAGCACCGCGAACCGGCGACGCGGGAGCACGACGGTCTGCCGATCGAGCACCCGGCACGCGCATGGCGCCAAGCCGCTGCGACATGGCGGATCGACGACCTCATCTGTGCGGCAGAGTTCCTCGTGTCGGGGCCTCGACCTCTCTGCAGTGCGGCCGAACTGAGGGAGGAGGTCGAGGCGATGGGCGACGTCCGAGGCCGCCTCACCGCCGCCCTCCGAGACGTGCGTGTCGGCGCTCGGTCCCCACGAGAGACGCGGTTGCGACTGCTGATTCTGCGCGGCGGCCTCCCGGAGCCCGACATCAACTGGACGCTCCTGGACGCGCGCGGCCGACACGTCGCGGAGCTCGACCTCGCGTATCGGCACTGGCGGATCGGCGTCGAGTACGACGGGCGTGTGCACGCGGAGGATGCCCGTCAGTTCGCGAAAGACGCCGATCGGTGGGATGCGATCCGCACCGAGGGGTGGGAGCTGGTCCGCATCCTGAATCACCACATGCGCGGCGACGGCCGTGCGGCGGTGGACAAGGTTCGCCAGGCTCTCGTTCGCGCCGGCTGGCGGCGCGAACGAAGCTGATCCGCACACAGGATGCAGGCCTCACACGCAGCGTGTCCCAGTTGCCGCAATAGCCCGAGAGCCGTGTCCCACTTGCTGCAAGATCGGAGCACCAAGAGTGCGGCAAGTGGGACATGCCCTGCGGAAAGTGGGACATGCCCTGGCGCGCCTCGGGAAGGGGCGAGCGGCGACTCAGCCGAAGAGCGCGGCGGCCTCTTCGTAGCGGTACTTGGGAACGGTGTTCAGCTCGCCGAGCGCCTCCGCGAACGGCACGCGCACGATGTCGGTTCCGCGCATGGCGACCATCTGCCCCCATGCGCCGTCGACGATCGCGTCGGCGGCGTGCAGGCCCAGGCGGGTCGCGAGCACGCGGTCGAAGGCGGAGGGCGACCCACCGCGCTGGATGTGGCCGAGCACCGTCGCACGGGTCTCGATGCCGGTGATGCGCTCGATCTCGGGGGCGAGCACCTCGCTGATGCCGCCGAGGCGCGGGCGGTTGAAGGCGTCGAGGCCCTTGTCGCTGAAGGCCTCCTCCATGCCCGTGAGCTTGAAGCCTTCGGAGACGACGACGAGCGGCGCACGTCCGCGGTCGTGCGCACGGCTGACCTGGTCGACGATCTCGTCGATCGACATCGGGACCTCGGGGATGCAGATCACGTGCGCGCCCGCGGCGATACCCGCATGCAGCGCGATCCAGCCCACGTGACGGCCCATGACCTCGGCGACCATGCAGCGCTGGTGCGAGTCGCCGGTCGTGCGCAGACGATCCATCGCATCGGTGGCGATGTTGACGGCCGTGTCGAAGCCGAACGAGTAGTCGGTCGCCCGCAGGTCGTTGTCGATCGTCTTCGGCACACCGAGCACGTTGATGCCGTCGTTCGCGAGGCGGTTGGCCGCCGCCAGCGTGCCCTCGCCGCCGATCGCGATGATGCCGTCGATGCGGTGCCCGTACAGGGTCTTCGCGATGTTCTCGGCGCCGCCGCGCGGACCCTCGTAGGGGTTGGTGCGGCTGGTGCCGAGGATCGTGCCGCCCACCTTCGACAGGCCCTTGACCTCGTGCCGTGTCAACGGGAAGAAGTCGCCGTCGACGACGCCTCGCCATCCGTCGCGGATGCCGACGAACTCGAGGTCATAGGTCGTGGTGCCCTTGAGCACGACGCCGCGGATGACCGCGTTCAGTCCGGGGCAATCGCCGCCGCTGGTGAGAATACCGATCTTCATGCTGGAGTCCCTGCTTTCCGGGTGATGGTGCTCCGGGGAATGGGGCGACGCTGCCTCACCGACACTATCGCCCCGGAGCCCCCGGGCGCACCCCCGGGGCCGTGCATATGGATGCGGGTCAGCCGCCGAGCGCGGACCGCGTCAGGTGCATGAGCGCCGACAGCTGCACGGAGTCGCTGGAGCCGGGCTCGACCGCGTGACCGTCGAGCGCGCGCAGCGACAGGCCCTGCTTGGCGTCGATGAGCTCGGCGATCTTCGTGTCGATCGTGTGCGCGGCGATGATGCGCCACGCCGTGACCGGCTCGTCCTGCCCGATGCGGTGCACGCGGTCGATCGCCTGCGTCTGCTCGGCGGCGGTCCAACTCAGCTCCGCGAGCACCACGTTGGATGCTGCCTGCAGGTTGACCCCGACGCCGGCGGCGGTCAAGGAACAGACCGCGACAGCGACCTCCGGGTCGGAGTTGAACGCGTCGATGGCCGCCTGGCGAGCGATGGCCGTCTGGTCGCCGCGCAGCGACACGGTCTTCAGGCCGGCCGCGGCGAAGTGCGCCTCGGCCGCATCCATGACGTCGATGTGCTTCGCGAAGAAGACCACCTTGCCGACCGAGCGCTGCAGCTGCACGGTGTAATCCGCCGCGAGCAGGGCCTTGGCCTGGCCGATGCGGCGGACCATGGTGAAGACGTTCTCGCTGCCGGATGCGGCGGCCTTCGACTCGTCGAGCTCGTGCTGGGCGACCAGGCGCACGATGTCCTCGTCGATCTCGCCGATCGACAGACCGCGCTCGCCCCGGGCCTCGATGATGCGGCGATACCGCGCCGCCAGACGCTCGCCCAGCTCACGCTCGGCGTGCCGGATCGAGCGGCCGTACTCGTCGTCCAGCTCGACGGGCAGATCCGCGACGAGCTTGTCGGGAAGATCAGCCGCCACATCGGTCTTGCGCCGACGGACGATGCCCATGGAGATGACGGCGCTCCGCGCCTGCGGGTAGAACGCCTTGTCGGCGGGCGTGAGCCCCGTCTCATCGAGCTTGGCCATGAGCTCGGGCCCCGGCTTCTCGCCGTTGGTCCAGCCCAGGAAGCGCCAGATCGCGTCGAAGTCCTCGACGTCGTTGATCAGGGGCGTACCCGTCAGCGCCAGCATGAGGGGGTCTCGCCGCGCCTCGCGGATGCGGCCGGCCAGGGCCAGGACGTTCCGGGAGCGCTGCGAGGTGAGGTTCTTGATGAAGTGCGCCTCGTCAACCACCATGCCGCCCAGGCCGATCGTGCTGAGCCACGACAGGTGGCGGTCGAGGACCTCGTAGTTGACGATGAAGACATCGGCGAACGCGTCGATGTTCTCGCCGTCGCCCTGGATGACCGTGGCGCGCCGTTGCGGCGTCCACCGGTGCACCTCGCGCGCCCAGTTCATCTTGACGACGTTGGGCACGACGACCAGCAGCGGATACGCGTTCGCGACGGATGCGGCCAGCACCGACTGCGCCGTCTTTCCGAGACCGGGCTCGTCGGCCAGGAGGAAGCTGCGGTGCCCCTCGCGCACGGCCTCGAGGAAGCGCGACTGGTGCGCCATGACCTCGAGCCCCTTGGGCGAGAGACGGTCGAACTCCGGGACGGGAGGCAGATCCATCGAGGCCGCTCCCCCGCCGGCGCCCGTCTCGAACGCCTTGTACAGCGGGCCCATGAGCTCCCAGTCGTCCAGACGACGACGGGGGGTGCTACCGGTGGAGCGCGGGGTCAGATCCGGCGCGAGGAACGGGTTCGCCATCTGACGGGCCTCGACCTGCGGCGGCACGACCTGCCGGGATGCGGCGGCGGCGGGAATCATGGCCACGGGCGTCGCCGGCGCGGCATCCGTGATGATCAGCTCGTCGGGCGCGAGCTCCGCCCCGGACTCCAGCAGCCAGTCGCGCCGCATCCGCTTCGCGACCGGCGAGGTCGCCTGGTCGACTTCGAGCAGCTGGATGAGGGATGTGTCGCGGGCGGCGGTCTTGGCGAGGATGGTCGCCACGCCGTCGAGCCGCTTGAGCAGCTCGGCGCGGGACGCGTCGGTGAGCGTCGTGTCGGACTTCACGCGGGCGCGTTCTTCGCGCACCAGGAAGGCGATGACCTGGAACTTGACGCGGTTGGTTGGGCCCAGCTTGCCGCGTTGAGCCTTAGCCTCGACCTCGCGCACCTTGCGCGCGAGGATCGGGATGACGGGGGCCTCGTCGTCGCGCTTGGCGGACGAGGACTTTCTACGGCGTTGCGCCGCCGGTGCCGTGGTCGGCATGCTCCTCCTGAGCGTCGGGTCCGCAACGGACCGTCGACCGGTGTTTCGAGTCTCGCGGGCGGCTCGGTGCCGGCTCGTACGCGAGAGAGTCGACCGGGCCTGACGTGGATGCAGGGATCCGGGCCGACGCTCACAGTTTAGGGCATCGAGCGTGCTTTAGCAGTCTCACCCCCAGAGAGTGGCTGCGATGTCCTCCGTGTACCCGTCCGGCACGCTCGCGCTCCATGAGGTCGCGACCCAGCCGTTGCCGCGGAGGAAGTCCGCTTCATTGCCGCTCGTACACAGGATGCCGCCGGATTCGTCAGCACAGACGAAGCCAGCCGCAGCCAGCATGTCCTGAATGCGCGGCGCATCGGTCGGATCCACGATCGTCACGCTCGTCGCGAGCGCGGCGCCGGCCGCGGTTCCCCAGGTGCAGCGCAACGTGGGCACGCCCGAGTCGATCAAGCCCCTCAGGGACGCGACCTGGGTCGACGCGATGTCGACGCCGGCGTCGTTCAGCGGCGGCAGCTCGGCACCGAGACGGCTGCGCATCGACGCGGAGTAGATCGCGTCGCACGAGGCCGGCGGCTCGATCTCCCGCGCCTGCGGGCGCGGCGTCGACGATGGCGAGGAGGTGGGTGACGACGAGGCGCCGGGTGTGGACGACGCGGACGGCGTTGTCGAGCCGGACGGCGACGTCGTCTCCGTCGGCTCGGGGACGCACGCGGTCAGCGCGAGGACGACCGCGCACAGGCCGATGGCTGCGCCGAGGGAACGGGACATGCGGATCACGACAACCTCCGGGAGTGGGACAGCTTCGACACTAAACGGAGTGTTCCGACCTCCCCCGCAGCCGCGCCGTGATCAGCGGGCGCTGCGCAGACGGAGGCTGTTGAGCACGACGAACAGGCTCGAGAACGCCATCGCGGCGCCCGCGATCATCGGGTTCAGCAGGCCGGATGCGGCCAGCGGGAGCGCGGCGACGTTGTACGCGAAGGCCCAGAACAGGTTGCCGCGGATGACCGACATCACCCGACGACTGAGGGAGAGCGCCGTTCCGACCTGGCTGAGCCGCGATCCGGTCAGCGTGATGTCTCCGGCGTGGCGGGCGGCATCCGTTCCCGCCCCCATCGCGATCCCCAGATCGGATGCGGCGAGAGCTGCGGCGTCGTTGACGCCGTCGCCCACCATCGCCACTCGCCGCCCCTCCGCCTTCAGCTGTGTGATCGCGGCGAGCTTGCCTTCGGGGCCGACCTGCGCCCTCACCTCACCGATCCCGACCTCTGCCGCCACCCGACGGGCGATGGGTTCGGCGTCGCCGGTGAGCAGGAGCACGCGCATGCCGCCGTGGGAGAGCTCGGCGACCGCCTCGGCCGCATCCTCGCGCACGGCGTCCTCCAGCTCGAAGACGGCAGCGGCGTGCATGCGCCCGTCATCGTCGGCCCACCCCACGATGACGTTGGTCCCCATGCTGTCCTCGAGGGCGGCGGCGAGGTCGGCAGGCAGCTGTGCTCCCTCAGCCGCGGCGAGCGCGGCGTTCCCGGCGAACGCGCGGACCCCCTCGACTTCGCCGAGCACACCGCGGCCGGGAACGGCAGCGAAGTCGGCGACGACGGGCGCATCCGGGAGGGTGAGCGCTCGGGCGACGGGATGCTCCGAACCGGCCTCGAGGGCCGCGGCGATGCGACGCGCCCGCGCCTCGTCGACGCCGGGCGCGACCACCGCGCGGCGCACGCGCATCCGCCCGGTCGTGACGGTACCGGTCTTGTCGAGCACGACCGTGTCGATGCGCTGCGCGTTCTCGAGGGCGTCGGGCCCGGTCACGAGGATGCCGAGCTGTGCACCGCGGCCGGTGCCGACGAGGATCGCCACGGGGGTGGCGAGCCCGAGAGCGCACGGGCAGGCGATGATGAGCACGGCGACGGCCGCGACGAATCCCTCGGCGACCGATCCGCCCGCGAGGATCCATCCGATCAGGGTGAGCACCGCCAGCGCGATGACGATCGGCACGAACACGGCGGAGATCCGATCCGCGAGGCGCTGCACGCGACTCTTGCCCATCTGCGCGTTCTCGACGAGCTGGGCGATGCGTGCGAGCCGCGTGTCGGCGCCGACCGCATCCGCCCGAACGCTCAGCGCGCCGCCGTGCACGATGGTGCCGCCGGTGACCGAGGATCCCGGCACGACGGCGACCGGAACGGCCTCGCCGGTGAGCATGCTCTCGTCCACATCCGCCCGTCCGTCCACGACCGTGCCGTCGGTGGCCAGCGTCGCGCCGGGACGCGTCACGAACACGTCTCCCGGACGCAACATCTCCAGCGGCACCGTGCGCCCGTCGACGAGTTCCACCTCGGGCACGGTCAGCTCGCCGAGCGCGCGAAGCGCCGCACCGGCCGCGCGGCGCGACCGCTGCTCGATGTAGCGCCCCAGCAGCAGAAAGACCGTGACGGCGGCTGCCACCTCGAAGTAGACGAGGGAAGTGGCGTCGTGCACCGGCCCGATCAGGACGACCTCATGACGGATGCCCCAGCGTCCTGCGGATCCGAACAGCAGCGCCCACAGGCTCCATCCGAACGCGGCGAAGGTGCCCATCGTGATGAGCGTGTCCATGGTCAGCGCTCCGTGGCGGAGGTTCGCGAACGTTGCACGGTGGAACGGCCATCCGCCCCACAGCACCACGGGAGCCGTGAGTACCAGCGACAGCCACTGCCACCCGGGGAACTGCCACGCCGGAACCATCCCGAGCGCGACGACGGGGATCGCCAGGACGGTGCTGACCATCAGGCGCGTGCGCAGGGTGGTGCCCCCGGCCGCATCCTCCGCCTCGTGCACGTGACCGCCGTCGGGATGAGCGCGCGTGTGCACGGGCCGGATGCGGGCGGTGTAGCCGGCCTGCGCGACCGCCTGCACGAGCCGCTCCTCCGGGAGGTCCGCGGGGTAGCTCACATGAGCGGACTCGGTCGCGAGGTTGACCGCCGCCGCCACGCCGTCGACCGCGACGAGTCGCTTCTCCACCCGCGCCACGCAGCTGGCACAGGTCATTCCTTCGATGTCCAGGACCGCCTCACGGGTGGTGCTGCCGCTGTCGTGCATGTCGCCATCCTCCTCGCCCTTTGCAACGATATACCCCCCAGGGGTATTCCGCGAGACGTACGTGCCGTCCGCGGCAGGGCGTAGCGTGTGCAGCATGGCGACCCGTCAGAACACGCCCGCGAGCGCCGGCGTCGTCATCGGCGTCGCCGTTCTCGCCTCCTTCGTGTCGTTCCTCGACGGAACCATCGTCAACGTCGCACTGCCCGCCATCTCCCGCCAGCTCGGCGGCGGCCTCGCCACGCAGCAGTGGGTGGTGGATGCCTACCTCGTGACATTGGGGGCGTTCATCCTCGTCGCCGGCTCTCTGAGCGACGCCTTCGGACGGGTGCGGATCCTGCGCATCGGGCTCCTGATCTTCGGTGCGTCCTCACTCGCTCTCGCCTTCGCGCCCAGTGCCGAGTGTCTCATCGCCCTCAGGGCGGTCCAGGGCGTCGGCGGTGCGCTCCTCGTCCCCAGCTCCCTCGCGCTGCTGACCGCCCGCTTCGAGGGCGCCCAGCGCTCCCGCGCGATCGGGATCTGGACCGGGGCGACCACCGTCGCCACCCTCGTCGGCCCCCTCGTCGGCGGCCTGCTCGTCGATCTCCTCTCGTGGCGCTGGGTGTTCGTGGTGACCGTTCTTCCCGTCGTGCCCACCCTCCTGCTGCTGACCCGCATCCCGGAGTTGCGCACGCCCGGCGCGCGAATCGATGCGCTCGGCGCGGTGCTCAGCACGGGAGGTCTGGGCGCGTTGGTGTTCGCGCTCATCGAGCAGCCTCGGCTGGGCGCCGACTCTCCGTGGGTCTGGACCGGCGCGATCGGCGGCCTGATCCTGCTGGCCGGCTTCATCTGGCGGCAACGCGTCGCGCCGTCGCCGGTGATGCCGCTGTCCTTGTTCCGCGCCCGTAACTTCTGGGCAGGCAACCTCACGACGTTCTTCGTCTACGCGGGCCTCTCGCTCAACGGGCTCGTGCTGACCATCTACCTGCAGCAGACGGCGGAGCTCTCGGCGACCGTCGCGGGGCTCGCGTCCCTGCCGCCGACGCTTCTGATGATCGCGTTCAGCTCGCGCGCGGGAGCCTGGGCCGGGAAGCTCGGACCCCGGTGGTTCATGACGGTCGGGCCTGCAGTCATGGCGGCGGGGTCTCTCCTTCTGCTGAGCGTGGGCGAACCATTCGACTACTTCACGCAGGTGCTGCCCGGCATGGTCCTGTTCGGGATCGGCCTGACCCTGACCGTCGCACCGCTCACCGCCGCTGTGCTGGGCTCCGTGACCTCCGAACGCTCGGGCATCGCTTCCGCGGTCAACAACGCCGTCGCCCGAGTGACCGGACTCCTCGCCGTCGCCGCGATCGGCGTGGTCGTCGGCGACGCGTTGGATCTTGCGGGTCTTCACACCGCGATGGTCTTCGTGGCCGTGCTCATGACGGTCGGCGCCCTCTCCTCCGCACTCGGCATCCGAGGCGGCACGGACTCGGCTACGCGCCGAGCATCCGACGCACCTGCGTGACGTCGTCCGCCATCTGGGAGATCAGTGCTTCGATGCCCTCGAACGCCACCATTCCGCGCACGCGCTGCACGAACTGCACATCCACCTCGTGGCCGTAGAGATCGATCCCCTGCTCGTCGAGCACGTGCGCCTCCACCTGGCGCGTCGGCACGTCGTCGAAGGTCGGGTTCGTTCCCACCGAGATCGCGGCGGGATAGCGCGTCCCCGAACGCAGCCCGGTCGCCTCGTCCACGAGCCATCCGGCGTAAACGCCGTCGGCGGGGACGAATCCCTCCAATGACGGGCTCAGGTTCGCGGTCGGGAATCCGAGCTCGCGGCCGCGTTTGAGGCCGTGGACGACCTCGCCGCGCACGGATGCCGGGCGGCCGAGCAGCTTCGCCGCCCCCTCTACGTCGCCCTCCGCCAACACTTCACGCACCCAGGTCGACGACACCCGACGCCCGCCATCGATCGCGCTCACGTCGTCGACGACGCCGACGCTGAAGCCGAACTCCTCGCCGAGTCGCTCGAGCGTGTCGGGGTCTCCCGCTCCCCCGCGACCGAACCGGAAGTCGTTGCCGACGAGGACGGCGCAAGTGCCGAGGGGTTCGACGAGGATGCCCCGGACGAACTCCCGCGGCTGCAGGTCCGCCAGCGCAGCGTCGAAAGTGAGCACCATCGCTGCGTCGATGCCGGTCTCGGCCAGCAGGCGCAGCTTCTGCGTGACCCCCACGAGGTTCTCCGGGCAACGATCCGGTCGCAGCAGGGCGAGCGGGTTGCGATCGAAGGTGACGGCGACGACCTTGGCTCCGCGCGCCGCCGCCTCGACCTTGGCGCGCTCGAGAAGGACGCGGTGCCCCGCGTGCACGCCATCGAACTTGCCGATCGCGACGACGGACGGGCCGAAGCCTGCGGGAACCTCCTGAGGCCCGTGGAAGACGATCACCAGACGGACCTTTCGACACGGGCGGGAGCAGGCATGGCTGCCTCGCGCCCGGGCCGATGGGTGAACAGCCACCAGACGCCGACGAACGGAAGGATCAGCGGCACGAACACGTAGCCCGACCCGAACCAGCTCCAGACCGTCTCCTCCGGAAACAGATCGTGCCGGAACAGGCTGACGGATCCGACGACCAGCACCCCGACCATCTCGAAGACGATGGCGATCCATGCGACGGCGTACCAGAAGCGCGATTGCGAGAAGATGAGCGCCGCCGTCGCGAGGATGTAGACCCCCGCGGAGATCGCCGACAGCGTGAACGCCAGCGGCGCCGCATCGAATCGCTCGATGATCTGCACGAGCGATCGGCCTGTGGCAGCGAGGGCCAGCACCGCGTACACCGCGACCAGCACGCGGCCGAGGCCGGTGATGCGGGGGCGGTTCGCGGGTGCCATGACCTGACAATCCTAGATCGAGGCGCCGGGCGCCCGGCTCAGGCGCCGATCCCGCTCCAGATCACCTGCATCCGCCAGACCATGACCGCCACCGACCCCGCGGCCACGCCCATCACGACCGTGCTCCAGCGGCTGCGCTCGAGCAGCGCCCAGAAGACACCCGCCGGTGGAAGCAGCGCCGCGGAAACGAGGTAGACCCAGAACTCGAGCGTGCTGCCGGAGATGGGGTTGCCCGCGAACGGCGCCACGATCGACACGACGATCTGCGCGATCAGCAGAAGCTCCACGAGAGCGAGCGCGCCGACGCTGAGATCGCTCGGGCGCCGACCGGCCAGCCCCAGGACGGTGCACACGAGCGCAGCGATCGCGGCGACGACGACCTGCACGAGCGCGAACCAGAGGATCACGAGTGCTCCTCCGGCATGTTCATCGCACTCTTGAGGTCGGCGCCTCGACGCTCCAGCACGCCGATCAGGGCACCGTCCGAGCCGATCGCCGCCGCCGGAGTGGCGGTCACTCTCGAGGCGGCGCCGCTGAGGCGCTTGCCGTGGCGCAGATCGCGCGCCTCGTCGTCGCCGACGGTGAGCGTGGGCAGCGCGAGAGCTGCGGCGGCTGCGGGCCCCCACAGAGCCTGGTGGTCGATGTGCTCGAGGTCGACGGCTCTTGCGATATCGAACGCGCCGATGCGGGTCCGGCGCAGTGCTGTGAGGTGTCCGCCGACCGTCAGCGCGGTTCCCAGATCCCGGGCGAGGGCGCGGATGTAGGTGCCGCTGGAGCAGTCGATCACCGCATCCAGCTCGATCGCGCCGTCACGGCGCCGGATGTCGAGCACCTCGAAACGCGAGACGGTCACGGCGCGCGAGGCCAGCACGACGTCCTCGCCCGCCCGCGCCAGGTCGTACGCACGTTTGCCCGCGACCTTGATGGCCGAGACCGTGCTCGGCACCTGCTCGATGTCGCCGATGAGAGCGGAGACGCCCGCACGGATCTCCTCGTCCGTCACGGCGGCGAGTCTCGCCGCATCCGCACGGTGGACGACCGTCCCATCGGCGTCGTCGGTGTCCGTGCTCGCTCCGAGCAGGATGGTGGTCTCGTAGGTCTTGTCCAGTCCGACCACATAGGTCAGCAGCCGCGTCGCGGCGCCGACACCCAGGACGAGGAGCCCGGTGGCCATCGGATCGAGCGTGCCCGCATGGCCGACCTTGCGCGTGTTCAGCGCGCGACGGGTGCGGGAGACGACGTCATGGCTCGTGAGTCCGCCGGGCTTGTCGACCAGGAGCACGCCGGTCGGCGCCGCGTCGCCGGCCATCAGCAGAAGTCCCGGAAGACGCGAACCGGATGCGAAGGATCGGTGTTGTCGACGATCACGCTCGCGCGGCCGCGCGGGTCGCCGTCCTGAAGATAGAGCTCGAAGCCTTCGCGGTAGCGGGCGTTCGATGCTGCAAGAGGGTCAGGGTCGGTGCCGTCGCGCTCCGCCATGCGCTGGAACGCGACGTCAAGGGGCACGTCGAGCCACAGCGACCAGTTCCAGACGTCGCGCAGTTCCGGTCGCAGCAGGAAGAGTCCGTCGACCACGAGAACCGCGTCGGCGGGCGCTGGTTCGGCCTCGACGTCCAAGCGACGATCTTCGTCGAGGTCCAGCGCCGCGGTCGCGAAGCGCGCGCCCGCGCGGAACGGTCGCAGCATCCGATCGAGCAGCGCGTCGTTGTCGTAGGAGTCGCGGTAGTGGCCCTCCGCGGACGTGCGACCCCGCGCGTAGCGTTCGGCGCGTGGGCGGTGGAAGTCGTCCGCGGATGCGCGGAACACGCTCGAGCCGTCTTCGCGCAGGACATCCGCGAGCGCATCGGCGAACAGAGTCTTGCCCGCACCGTCCCTGCCATCCACGGCGACCAGCAGCCGACCCCCACGGTGGTGCTGGCGCAGCTCCGCACGCAGCTCGCCGAGCAGCGTTTCCTGTTCTTGCGAGATCGGTGGGCGCATGTCTCCAGCCTAGGCTGGAGGGATGCCGGATCTCGCCCCCGCGCTCGTCGCCTGGTATCGCGACAACGCGCGCGATCTTCCCTGGCGCGCGCCCGGATTCGGCGCGTGGGGCGTGCTCGTCAGCGAGTTCATGCTCCAGCAGACCCCGGTGAACCGCGTGATCCCCCACCTGGATGCCTGGCTCGCCCTGTGGCCGACGCCCGCGGCGCTCGCGAAGGCGTCGCCGGCCGACGCGGTCCGGCAGTGGGCGAATCTGGGCTATCCCCGTCGCGCGCTGTGGTTGCACCGTGCGGCGGTGGAGATCCGGGATCGGCATGACGGCGTCGTGCCGCGGCAGGTCGATCAGCTGCTCGCTCTCACCGGGATCGGTGACTACACGGCGCGCGCGGTCGCCGTCTTCGCATACGGCGATCACCACCCCGTCGTCGACACCAACACCCGGCGCGTCCTCGCTCGCGCCATCGACGGCCAGGCCCAGCCGGGCCCGCCCTCGCGGCGCGACCTGGCGGCGATGGACGCGTTGCTCCCCGCGGATGCGGCCACGTCGGCCGTGGTGAACGCCGCCGCCATGGAACTCGGAGCGCTCGTGTGCACGGCACGCGGTCCACGGTGCACCGAGTGTCCGCTCCGCGCGATGTGCGCATGGCGCGCCGCGGGCTATCCCGACACGGGCGACACCCGCCGGCGACAGGCTCGGTACGAGGGCAGCGACCGACAGGCGCGCGGCGCGGTGCTCAAGCAGCTGCGCGAGGCATCCGAGCATGCGGTCCCCATCGATGACGTGGCCGCGGACTGGCCCGACGCGCTCCAACGCGATCGCGCCATCGATTCCCTGGTCGCGGACGGCCTCGCAGAGGCCGTCGGCGGTGAGCTCCGCCTGCCGCGATGAGCTCTCGCCGGTTAGTCCCGGCCCGCGGGCGGGCGCTTCGCGTGGCCCGGGCGTACGGTGCGGGGCGTGGAGACGCTGATCGTCTACGAATCGCTCTGGGGCAACACCCGTCAGGTGGCCGAGGAGATCGCCCGCGGTGCCGGAGAGCGTTCCGACGGGCTCACACTGTGCACGGTCGCGGAGGCACCGTCCTCACTCGCCCCGTCGCTGGGCCTGCTCGTCATCGGCGCCCCGACCCACGCGTTCACGCTGCCGACACCGTCGAGCCGTGCCGAAGCGCGCTCCCACGGTGCCGCTGTCCCCCATGCCCCGGGAGTCCGCGAGTGGCTCGCCAAGGTCGTCGTGGAGAGCCCGCCGGCTCGGGTCGCGGCTTTCGACACCCGTCAGGGCCGATCGTTCCTCGTGGGCTCGGCCGCGAGGTCGATAGCGCGGGCGGCCACGCGCCGTGCGCTCGTCGTGTTCGACACCGCCGACTTCGTGGTGACATCACGAGAAGGCCCGCTCGAGCAGGGAGAGCTCGAACGGGCCTTCGCGTGGGGACGCGCGTTGACGGCGTCCCGTTGAGAGATCAGTCCTCGTCGTCCTCACGGGAGACGTAGGGGTCGGCGTCGCCGGCGTACTGAGCCGACGCCGCCAGACCCGCCACAGCGCTGTCCCGCTCGCGCGCCTCGCGCAGCAGGTCTTCGATGTGACCGGCGTTCTCGGGGACGCCGTCGAGGATGAATTCAAGCGTGGGCGTCAGCCGCACGCCGAGCTTGCGGCCCACTTCGCTGCGCAGCATGCCCGTCGCAGCGGTCAGGGCCGCCGCGGAGTCGAGACGCTCCTGCTCGGAACCGAGCACCGTGTAGAACACCGATGCGTGCTGCAGGTCGCCCGTCACACGCACGTCCGTGATCGTCACGAACCCGAGGCGCGGATCGCGCAGGCCCTTCTCGAGCCGCTCGGCGATGAGCACGCGGATCCGGTCGGCGAGCCTCGCCTGCCGTTCACTGGCCATGTTCTTCTTCTCCTTCACACCCTTACCCAGACCGAGGGACATGGAAATGTCCCTCGAACCGAGGTGATCCAGGATGTCCTGTCGGAGCAATCGGGGTAGGGGCCCCGTTCTTGCGGAGACAGGACATCCTGAATCACCGTGACCGAGGATCAGCCGCGAGGCTTCTCCACCATCTCGGTCGTCTCGATCTCGTCGCCGACCTGGATGTCGTTGTACTTGCCGAGGCCGATACCGGCTTCGTAGTCCGTACGCACCTCGGTGACGTCGTCCTTGAAACGGCGCAGCGACTCGATGGCCAGACCGTCCGCGATGACGACGCCGTCGCGGATGACGCGGGCCTTCGCATTGCGGGTGATGGTTCCCGAGCGCACGATGACACCGGCGATGTTGCCGAACTTCGAGGAGCGGAACACCTCGCGGATCTCGGCGACACCCGACTGGACCTCTTCGTACTCCGGCTTGAGCAGGCCCTTGAGGGACTGTTCGACGTCATCGATCGCGTTGTAGATGACGGAGTAGAAGCGGACATCGACGCCCTCGCGCGCGGCGCGCTCGCGGGCCTTCGTGTCGGGGCGGACATTGAAGCCGATCACGATCGCGTTGTCGATCGTCGCCAGGTTGATGTCCGACTCGGTGATGGCACCCACGCCGCGGTGGATGATGCGCAGCTGCACGGAGTCGTCGACCTCGATCTTGAGCAGCGACTCCTCCAGTGCCTCGACGGCACCGGACACGTCGCCCTTGATGATGAGGTTGAGCGACTCGACCTTGCCCTCTTCGAGTGCGCGGGTGAAGTCCTCGAGCGAGATGCGCTTGCGAGCCTTGGCCAGCTGGGCGTTGCGCTCGGCGGCCTCGCGCTTCTCCGCGATCTGACGGGCCAGACGGTCCTCTTCGGTGACGATGAAGACGTCGCCGGCGCGAGGGACGGAGTTCAGACCCTGCACCTGCACCGGACGAGAAGGCCAGGCCTCCTCCACCGGGTCGCCGTTCTCGTCGATCATGGCGCGCACGCGGCCGTACGCCGTTCCCGCGACGATCGCGTCACCGACGCGCAGCGTTCCGGACTGGATGAGCACGGTGGCCACGGATCCGCGACCCTTGTCGAGCTTCGCTTCGATCGCGACACCGCGCGCAGCCTTGTTCGGGTTCGCCGTGAGGTCGAGGCCGGCATCCGCGGTCAGCAGGACGGCGTCCAGCAGCTCCTGGATGTTGGTCCCCTGACGCGCGGAGACGTCGACGAACATGACGTCGCCGCCGTACTCCTCCGCGACGAGACCGTACTCGGTCAGCTGCTGACGGACCTTCGCCGGGTTGGCGTCGGGCTTGTCGACCTTGTTGACGGCCACGACGATCGGCACCTGTGCGGCCTGCGCGTGGTTGAGCGCTTCCACCGTCTGCGGCATGATGCCGTCGTCGGCGGCGACCACGAGGATCGCAATGTCGGTCACCTGCGCACCGCGGGCACGCATGGCGGTGAACGCCTCGTGACCCGGGGTGTCGATGAAGGTGATCGCGCGCTCGATGCCCTCGTGCTCGGTCCACACCTGGTACGCACCGATGTGCTGGGTGATGCCACCGGCCTCGCCCGCCACAACGTTCGTCTGACGAATCGCATCCAGCAGTCGGGTCTTACCGTGGTCGACGTGACCCATGACGGTCACCACCGGAGGACGGATCTCGAGGTCATCCTCGCTCTCCGCCTCCAACTCGGCCTCGAGGTCGAGACCGAAGCCCTCGAGCAGCTCCTTGTCCTCGTCCTCGGGCGAGACCATCTGGATCTTGTAGCCGAGCTCCTCACCGAGCACCTCGAAGGTGGCCTCGTCGAGCGACTCGGTCGCCGTCGCCATCTCACCCAGGTTGAACAGGATGGTCACGAGCGTGCCGGGCTGCACGGTGTACCCGCGCAGCGCCTCGAGCTTGTCCGCGAAGTCGGCGATGGAGGCACCGCGGCGCAGGCGAATGATCTCGCCGTTGCCCTTCTGGACGTTGACGCCGCCGACGACCGGCGCCGACCGCATCTCGAATTCTTGCCGCTTCGCCCGACGCGACTTGCGCTGACGCGACTTGCCGCCGCCCTTACCGAAGGCGCCGGCGGTACCACCGCCGGGACCGCGACCGCGGCCACCGCCGCCACCCGGGCGACCGGCGAAGCCGCCGCCGGCGGGCGCACCGGGGCGCTGGAAGCCACCGGCACCGCCGGGACGACCGGGACCGCCGGGACGCTGCTGGAACGGAGCGCCGGGACGACCGCCGCCGCCGGGACGACCGGCACCACCCGGGCGCGGAGCGCCGGGACGCGGGGCACCGGGACGCGGTGCCTGCGGACGCGGGATGTTGCCGGGCGTGGGTCGCTGGCCCATGCCCTGCGCGCTCGCGAACGGGTTGTTGCCGGGACGGGGGCCTGCCGGGCGCTGGCCCATGCCCTGCGCGCTCGCGAACGGGTTGTTGCCGGGACGGGGCGCGCCGCCGGGACGAGGCGGGGTTGCACCGCCGGGCTTGGGAGCCGCGCCGGGCTTGGGAGCGCCGGGGGTCGCCGCCGCGGGCGTCGCGCCCGAAGCG
>JASCPH010000003.1 GCA_029959545.1 Microbacteriaceae bacterium PS02066
CCGCACGGGAGCCCCAGGCTCCCGTGCGGCGGGGCGCCGGGCGTGACCTGTCCTGGCTCGGCCTTACCCCGTTCGCGGCGTACATCGCCCTCTTCCTCGCCCTGCCGACCGTCCTCGCCGTCGGCTCCGGGCTCTTCGACGCGCACGGCGCCTTCACACTCGACAACATCGCGGCGCTGGGCGACCCGGTCATCCTCATGACCTTCTGGAACTCCACCTGGGTGTCGCTGCTCACGGCGCTGCTCGGCGCGGTCGTAGGCGCCCTGGTCTGCTACGCGATGCTGGGCCTTTCCGAGACCGGTTTCGTGCGCAGCACGGTGGATGCGGCATCCGGCGTGCTCGCGCAGTTCGGCGGCGTGATGCTCGCCTTCGTCATGGTCGCGGCGATCGGCACGCAGGGGGTCGTCACCCTGATGCTGAAGAACCTGCTCGGCATCGACCCGTACGCGGATGGCGCGTGGATCTACTCCGTTCCCGGCCTCATCCCGGCGTACATCGTCTTCCAGGTGCCCCTCATGATCATCACCTTCATGCCCGCCCTCGCGGCTCTGAAACCCCAGTGGGCCGAGGCGCACCTCACCCTCGGCGGCACGCCTCGCAGCTTCTGGCGGCACATCGGAATCCCGGTGCTCGCCCCGTCGTTCCTGGCGAGCCTGCTGCTGCTTTTCGCGAACGCGTTCTCGTCGTACGCGACAGCGGCGGCGCTCGCGAGCCAGGGCTCGCAGATCGTGCCCCTGCAGATCCGCACGGCCCTCACGAGCGAGACGCTGCTGGGGCGGGAGAATCTCGCGGGCGCCCTGGCGTTCGGCATGATCGTGGTCGTCGCCGTCGTGATGGGCGTGTACGCGCTCATCCAGCGCCGGACGGCGAGGTGGCAGGCGTGAAGACCTTCGCCCCCTCACCGCTCACCCGCTGGGTCATCGGCATCGTCGTCGGAGTCGTCTTCGCCGTGCCGTTCGCCGCGACGGTGCTGTTCACGCTCGCGCCGCTGCCCGGCACCGATACGCTC
Source organism: Microbacteriaceae bacterium PS02066 (assembly GCA_029959545.1). Lineage (GTDB taxonomy): Bacteria > Actinomycetota > Actinomycetes > Actinomycetales > Microbacteriaceae > Microbacterium > Microbacterium binotii. Next base: position 1,010 of record JASCPH010000003.1, read on the forward strand.
ACACCGACGCGCTGGCTGGCGGTCTTCGATCCCGCGAACGCGGCGAAGTACGCTCCGATCTGGACGGGTCTCGGCAACTCGCTCTCGCTCGCGGCCGTCACCGTCGCCCTCGTGCTGTTCCTGTTCACGCCGACGATGGTGCTCGTCGCGCTGAAGTTCCCGCAGCTGCGGCGCGGTTTCGAGTTCCTCGCCCTGCTGCCGATCTCGATCCCCGCGATCGTGCTCGTCGTCGGCCTCGCGCCGATCTACCTGCAGATCGGTCGAACCCTCGGCACCGGCGCGTGGACGCTCGCCTTCGCGTACGGCGTGCTGGTGCTGCCGTTCACGTACCGCTCGATCCAGGCGTCGATCGACGCGATCGACATCAAGACGCTGTCGGAGGCCGCACGCACCCTCGGTGCCGGGTGGTTCGCCGTGCTCCTGCGGGTCATCGTGCCCAACCTCCGACAGGGGCTGCTTGCCGCATCCCTCATCTCGGTCGCCGTCGTGCTCGGCGAGTTCACGATCGCGTCCCTGCTGAACCGCCAGGTGCTGCAGACGGCGCTCGTTCTCATCAACCGACAGGATGCGTGGGCCGCCGCCATCTTCACCCTGCTCGCACTCGCCTTCGCGTTCGTGCTGCTGCTCATCATCGGCCGGGCCGGACGCCTGGGCGCCGGAAGGAAGAACTCGTGACCACGGCAGACACCCCGCTACGGGGACTCCCCTCCACCTCTGACAACATGCTGCTGGCAGAGGCCGGCTCCGGCACCCGGGTGCAGTTCCGCGGCGTCGTCAAGGACTACGGCGCCACGCGCGTGCTGCACGGCGTCGACCTCGACATCGCCCCCGGCGAGTTCGTGTCGCTACTGGGTCCGTCGGGATGCGGCAAGACCACCGCGTTGCGCGTGCTCGCCGGCCTCGAGCGCGCCACCGACGGCGCCGTGCTCCTCGCGGGCCGCGACGTGTCGAGCGTGCCCACGAACAAGCGCGACATCGGCATGGTGTTCCAGTCGTACTCGCTCTTTCCGCATCTGCGGGTGCTCGAGAACACCGCCTTCGGCCTGCGCCGTCGCGGCGTCGGCAAGGCAGAGGCTGCTCGGCGCGCGGGAGACGCACTCGACCTCGTCGGCCTCGGTCACCTCGCTGACCGTTTCCCGCACCAGCTGTCGGGCGGTCAGCAGCAGCGTGTGGCGCTCGCTCGCGCGCTCGTGACCGAGCCGCGGGTGCTGCTGCTCGACGAGCCCCTGTCGGCACTCGACGCGAAGGTGCGCGTGCAATTGCGCGACGAGATCCGCCGCATCCAGCTGCGCCTCGGGATCACCACGGTCTTCGTGACACACGATCAGGAGGAGGCGCTCGCGGTGTCCGACCGCATCGCCGTGATGAACGCGGGCCGCATCGACCAGATCGGCACGCCCGAGGAGCTGTATCTGCGGCCCGCCACGGCGAAGGTGGCCGCCTTCGTCGGCGTCTCGAGCCTGGTTCCGGGCACCGTCGTCGGCGAGTTCGTCGACGTCTGGGGTCAGCGCTTGCCGCTGCAGACGCAGACGGATGCGGGATCGGTCGACGTTTTCGTACGCCCCGAGAACGTGCGCTTGACCGCATCCGATGCCCCGGGCGTCGAGGCGACCGTGCAGGAGAGCACGTTCCTGGGCAGCTTCCGACGCTCGGTCGTGCGCACGTCGGACGGCACGATGTTGAACGTCCAGCACGACGCGGGTGAGCGTGTGCAGTACGGCGACACGGTGCGGATCGCGCTCGATCCCGTCCCGGTCGCCACGCGCCCGCGCGGCTGATCCGGCGCGCGGGACCGCGACGAGGGCACGAAGTATCACCCGGGCCGGGGCCGCCTGTCGAGTCCAGCGACGGGTTCCGGCGCACCCCGTAGCGTGGTCGGACCCGAAGGAGGACCATGCTCGACAACCCCTGGGCCCAGTTCGCCCTGATCCTGGCCATCGCCCTCGTCGCGGCAGCGGTGGTGACCGTCGCAGCGACCGTCTCGACCCGACTCACCGGTCGGCGGAAGTCGTGGCCCGCCGGTCTCGTCCGCCGCGCGCGAGCCCCTTTCCGAGCACTCGCGTTCCTCGTCGCGACGTGGATCGCGGTGACGGTGGCCTTTCCGCTCCGGGAGTGGCGTCCGGTGCTCGACCAGGCGTTCACGATCCTCGTCATCGGCGCGACCGCGTGGCTGCTGGCGGCCCTCGTCGCCTTCACCACCGATCTCACGCTCGGCCGCTACCGCATCGATGTGCCCGACAATCGGCTCGCTCGCCGCATCCGCACCCAGACGCTCATCGTCAAGCGTCTCGCGATCGTCCTCATCGTCGTGCTGGCCATCGGCGCGGCACTGCTCACCTTCCCGGCCGTCCGGGCGGTGGGCGCGAGCGTGCTGGCATCTGCGGGAATCGCCTCGATCGTCGCCGGACTCGCCGCCCAGTCGGTGCTCGCCAACATCTTCGCGGGCCTGCAGATCGTGTTCAGCGACGCCCTGCGCGTCGATGACGTCGTCGTGGTCGAGGGCGAGTGGGGCCGGGTGGGTGAGATCACCCTCAGCTACGTCGTGCTGGATCTGTGGGACGAGCGCAGACTCGTGCTGCCGTGCACGTACTTCACGACCACGCCGTTCCAGAACTGGACCCGTCGCGGCTCCGAGCTGCTCGGCGCCGTCGAGCTCGACCTGGACTGGCGCGTGTCGCCCGCGCGGATGCGGGAACACCTCGACGACGTGCTCGCGCACACCGATCTGTGGGACGGCCGCGCCAGCGTCCTGCAGGTGACCGAGGCCACCGGTGGATACGTGCGCGTGCGCATCCTGGTCACGGCGCGGGACGCGCCGACTCTGTTCGACCTGCGGTGCCTGGTGCGGGAAGCGATGGTCACCTGGACCCAGGCCGCCATGCCCACGGCCCTGCCCGTCCAGCGGGTGCTCATGACGGATCCGGGCGGTCCGGCCGTGCAGACGCACGAGCCGACCCCACAGGATGCGGGACTGTTCACCGGCAGCGCCGAGGCCGAGGCTCGCGCAGACACCTTCACGCAGGCGATCCCCGTCGCCTCAAGCGGGGACGAGCAGGATCAGAGTTCGAAGTCCACCGCGACGCGCGAGGAGACCACCGAGCGCACGTAGGTGACGACCTCCTGGTGCGCCGGGTGGTCGATGTACTCGCGCAGACCGTCGAGGTCGTCGAAGTCGGCGACGATGGCCACATCCCAGTTCTCGCCGCCGAGCACGTCCGCCCCCACGGAGATCGCGCGGATGCTGGGCACGACGCCGTCGAGGGCGAGAAGCCGCGTGGTGATACCGGCGGCGTCTTCGACGCGCTGATCGGCGTCAGTGGCGGCGAGCTTCCAGGCGACGATGTGGCGGATGGTCACAGTGTTGCTCCTTCGGGGCGGGTGGCGTCTTCGACGGCGGCACGCAACCGCTCGGGGTTCACACGCCAGTACGCGTGCAGGTCGTCATCGATCATGACGACGGGAATCTTCTCGGCCCACTGCTGGTGCAGCGCCGCGTCTTCGAGGATGGACTTCTCCTCGAGCTGGATCCGGTCAGCCGCCTCGTCGGGGAGTTCGGCGAGGACATGCTCGATCACCCCGCGCGCGACGTCGCAGAGGTGACAGCCTTCTTTGCCGATGAGCGTGATCGTTCTCACGCTCACATCCTAAATCGGGTATACGACCTCAGGACTCGACCGGGTAGCCCGCGGCGATCCACTCGCCCGTGCCGCCGTCGACGTTCGTGACCTCGTACCCGCGGGCCTCGAGTGCCTGCACGACGCGGGCCGAGCGACCGCCCATCTGGCAGATGACGTCGAAGGGTCCCTCGGGAAGGCGATCCAGGTTGTCGCCGATGGTCGACATGGGAACGTTGACGGCACCGGGGACGTGGCCGGAGGCGAACTCCTCCACCTCGCGCACATCGATGAGAGGAACGCCCTCGCGCTCGCGCAGCTGCTGCACCGTGATCGAATTCATGTCACCAGGCTAGACCGCAGACACGAAGCGCCCGTCCAGGGGACAGGCGCTTGTGTCGATGCCGCTTACTTCTTGTTGCGGCGCTGGTGGCGAGTCTTACGAAGCAGCTTGCGGTGCTTCTTCTTCGCCATGCGCTTGCGGCGCTTCTTGATGACAGAACCCACGGAAAACCTCACTGGTTGGCGGTCTGGGCGCAGGATGACCTGCTCCCGGGAACGAGGCACCGAAAAAATGCCTCGGATAAGTCTAGCCGACGTCGGCGATCGGCCGCTGCACGGCCTCTGTGACGGCGGATTCGGGCACCCGATAGCTGCGCCCGAAGCGCGCGGCGGGCAATTCGCCCGCGTGCACGAGACGGTACACCGTCATCTTCGATACGCGCATGATCTGCGCGACTTCGGCGACGGTGAGAAAGCGCACATCGGGCAGCTCAGCCATGGTCCATCCTCCCCGCGGTTCAGCACACTCTAGGGCGATGCAGGGACGCGTGTAAACCGGCGTGACGCGTGTGACGCGCATGGCAGCGACATAGTCGGCACCGACGGAACGCTTCATCGCGCACGAAAACCTCTTCTCATGACCACCGACGACACCACCCCCACGACCCGTTCCACGGTCGCACCGGTCCCCGCACCCGCGCCTCCCACGATGGCCGCCGCGGACGCCGCCGCCGCCTACACGCCCCCCACGGCGCCCGAGGCAGCGCCGACTCGGATGCAACCTCGGCGGTCGCGCGGTCTCGTGATCGGCGCCATCGCCGCGGGTGCCGTGCTCACCCTCGGCGCCAGCTTCGGCGGTGGGATCGCCACTGACTGGGCGCTGTCGGGGACCGCTTCGACCTCCCAGTTCCAGGAAGGCGGCTTCGGCCCGGACGGATCGTCCGGCGGCGAGCGCCCGGAGTTCGGTCAGGGCGGGTCGGGTGGTCCTCAGCAGCAGGACGGCACGATACCTACCCGTCCCGACGACGACTCGACGACCCCCGACGAGGATTCCGGCAGCGGGTCCTGAGCTCAGCGACCGCGCTTGCCGAACGCCGCCGCGACCGCGCGGTTGACGGATGCGGCCGCGCGACCGACCGCTGCAGCCGCGTTCGCAGCCGGTTCCGGCAGCGTTGAGACGAACGCGGCCGTGGCATCCTCGTCCTCCGTGAGGAAGGGCATGAGCCATGCGTCGATCTCGTCGAGAGGCTCGCGCGACAGGCTGTAGTAGCGGTGCTGTCCCTCTTCGCGCACCGAGACGAGGTCGCTCTCGCGGAGCACCTTGAGGTGCTTCGACACGGTCGGCTGGCTCACGCCCAGCTCGCTCACGATGTACGAGACGCTCGTGCCGTCTTCGCCGGATGTCGAACGGTCCAGCAGAAGACGCAGGATGTCGCGCCGGGTCGCGTCCGCGATCACGCCGAAGATGTCCGCCATGCGCCTTAGGTTAGTCGGGCTCCGAGCGGAGTACCATGACACGCGTTCCGGTCGCTGACCGCTCCGCATCTCCGAAGGGTCCCACGGATGACGTCCGACTCGGCGAGCTCCGCGACGCGGCGTCGGCTCAGCGCCCTGTGGGAGCGCATCAGCGACGCGGCCAAGACCTTCACGACCTCATCGCCGGCGCGGTTCGCGGTTCTGATCTTCTCCGCCCTCATCCTGCTGTTCACGGCGCTCCTGTCGCTGCCCGCCATGGCGGCGAACGGTCGGGTCACACCACTCGCGGACGCCCTGTTCACCGCGGTGTCCACGATCTGCGTCACGGGCCTGTCGACGGTCAACATGGGCTCGCACTGGTCACCGCTGGGGCACGTCGTCATCTACATCGGCGTCAACGTCGGTGCGCTGGGTGTGCTGACCCTCGCCTCGATCCTCGGGCTCATCATCTCTCGCAGGCTGGGGCTGCGCGCGAAGCTCATCGCCGCCGGCGACAGCAACCCGATGCGCGTGCACGGAGGCCCCGTCAACGAGGGACAGACCGTGCGCCTCGGCGAGGTCGGTGCGCTTCTTCGCACCGTCGCCCTCTCCACGCTCGTCATCGAGGCAGGGCTCGCCGTCCTGCTGTACCCGTCGCTGCTCGCCGGCGGAGTGGACCCGATCACGGCGCTGTGGGAGGCGCCCTACTTCGCCGCGATGTCGTTCACGAACACCGGCTTCACCCCCAACGCCGACGGTCTCGCACCGTTCTCGCACGACTACCTGTTCATGACGGTGCTGATGATCGGCGTGTTCCTCGGGTCCATCGGTTTCCCGGTGATCTTCACCCTGTGGCGGCACCAGTGGCACGTGCGCCACTGGTCGCTGCACACGAAGCTCACCCTCATCACGACCGTCATCCTCTTCTTCGCCGGCGCCGTCGTTTTCGTGAGTCTGGAATACGACAACCCGCTGACCTTCGGGGGGATGGATGCGTGGGACACGACCTTCCAGTCCTTCTTCCTGTCGGCGATGACACGCTCGGGCGGCTTCTCCGTGGTCGAGATCGGCGATCTGCACGGCTCCTCGCTGCTGGTCGGCTCCATGCTCATGTTCGTGGGCGGCGGGTCGGCGTCGACGGCGGGCGGCATCAAGGTCACGACGCTCGCGGTGCTCGCGCTGAGCGTCTGGTCGGAGGCCAAGGGACGCCCGTCGGTGCAGGCGTTCGGCCGCCGTATCCCGAGCGACGTGCAGCGCGTGGCTCTCTCGGTCGTGGCGTGGGGCGCGACGATCGTCGCGATCTCCACGATCACCATCGCGCAGATCACGAAGGCGGATGTGGACAAGGTCCTGTTCGATGTCGTGTCCGGCTTCGCCACGGTCGGGCTGTCGACAGGACTCACCAGCGACCTGCCGGACCCGGCGGTGTACGTACTGGCGGCCACGATGTTCATGGGTCGCGTCGGCACCGTGACCCTGGCGGCCGCGGTGGCCGCATCCTCCCGCTCCCAGCTCTACTCACTGCCGGTCGAGCGCCCCATCGTCGGCTGAACGGCGCGGCCTGAATCGGGATCGCGGTCGATGCGGACTGAGCGATCGCCGTAATCTGTTGCCCATGGTTGAGAAGCTCCGCAACGACGCCCCCGTGCTCGTGATCGGCCTCGGTCGCTTCGGCGCCGCCTGTGCGGGCGAGCTCGACCGGCTGGATCGCGAGGTGCTGGCGATCGACGACAACCTCGATCTGGTGCAGAAGTGGTCGGAGCGGGTCACCCACACGGTGCAGGCGGATGCCCGCAACATCGAGGCGCTGACGCAGGTGGGGGCCGCGGACTTCCAGGTGGCGGTCGTCGCCGTCGGCTCGTCCATCGAGGCGTCCGTACTCATCACCGCGAACCTCGTCGACCTGAAGGTCCCGCAGATCTGGGCGAAGGCCGTCTCGCAGTCGCACGGCAAGATCCTCGCCCGCGTCGGCGCCAACCACGTCATCTACCCCGAGCGAGAGGCCGGCGAGCGCGTCGCGCACCTCGTGAGCGGTCGGATGCTGGACTTCATCCGCTTCGATGACGACTTCGTGCTCGCGAAGATGTACCCGCCGCGCTTCATCCGCGGCGTCAGTCTGAACGAGTCCGGCGTTCGCACCAAGTACAAGGTGACGGTCGTCGGCGTGAAGAGCCCCGGCAAGCCCTTCCGCTACGCCGAGGCCAACACGGTCGTGACCAACCACGACCTCATCATCGTCTCGGGAACCAACAGCGACATCGAGCGCTTCGCCTCCCTCGACCGCTGAGCGTCAGCCGCCGGCGGCGAGCTCCTTCGCGCGGGCGAGGGCGGCATCCGTCGCCTCGGCGAACACGCGCTCGAGGCGCGCATCCTGCAGGACGGCGACAGCGCGCTCGGTCGTCCCCTTCGGACTCGTGACACGCCGGCGCAGCTCCGCCGGGTCTTCGCCGGTGGCATCGAGCAGCGCCGCGGCGCCGATGAAGGTGTGCTCCGCCATCAGCCGCGCCGTCGCGGCGTCGAAGCCCTTGCCGACCGCAGCCTCAGTGAGCTTCTCGATGAGCAGGAACACGTAGGCGGGCCCGGAGCCGGAGATGGTCGACAGGGCGTCGATCTGCTCCTCGGCCACCTCGACGACGGCGCCCACGGTCTCGAAGACCGCCCGCACGACGCCCATCGCGCGCTCGTCGGCGAGCGAGCCCGCAGCGATCCCTGTGACGGCCTTGCCGACCACGGCCGGCGTGTTGGGCATGGAGCGGACGACGACCGCATCCGGACCGAGAATCCGCTCGAACGTGGCGATCGTCACACCCGCCGCGAGGCTCACCACGATCGTGCCAGGACGCAGGTGCGGGCCGATCTCGGCGAGCAGATCCGGGACCATGCCGGGCTTGACGCCGATCAGTACGACCTCGGCGGATGCGGCCGCATCGACGTTGGCCGCTGCGTCGTCCTCCAGTGCGAGCGAGCGGATGCCGGGGTCGGTCAGCAGCTCGGCCTTGGCACGGCTGCGGTTGGTGACGACGACGTCACCGGCGCGCCCGGAGGCTGCGACTCCCTGCGCGATGGCGCCGCCCATGGAGCCGGCGCCGAGGATCGCGAGAGGGGGGAGCTGACTCATTTTTCCACCCTACGACCCGGGGCGGCTTCAGGTGCCCCGACTATCATCGGAACGGCCGGGGCCGCGATGTGCCCCCTCCTGGAGGCGTCCATGATCGAACCCACCAGCCCCCTGTTCGACGGCATCACCGCCCGACAGGTGGACACTGCACGTATCTCCGCGCGCGTTCTGCTGCGCGACGGCGACCGCAGCGACACCCCCGCCGAGCGCACCGTGGTGCTCCTGCACGGTCTGCTGTCGTCGTCGCTGATCTGGCAGGAGTTCATGGAGGATCTCCCGAGCGATCTGCGCGTCGTCGCGATCGACCTGCGCGGGTTCGGGGGCACAGAGTCGCTGCCGGTAGACGCCACTCGCGGGGTGGGCGATTTCGCCGACGACCTTCACGCCGTCCTCGATGCTCTCGAGATCCGGGCAGCGCACCTCGTCGGCACCGACCTCGGCGCATCGACCGCGGCGCAGTACGCGCTCGACGGCCACGGCGCACTGTCGCTGACGCTGCAGGCGCCCATCTCCCCCTACGGCGTGGGCGGCACCCGCCTCGACGGCAGCCGTCTCACCGACGACGGCGCTGGGACCGGCGCCGCCGCCGCGAATGCGGAGTTCGTGCGCCAGCTGACCGCCCGCGACAAGAGCGACGAATCGCCCGCGTCGCCGCGGAGCGTCTTCCGTGCCGAGTTCGTCTCGGAGGCGTACCGGACGGCCCGCGAAGACGTCTGGATCGACGCGATGCTCTCCACCTCCACCGCCGCCGGCAACTACCCGGGCGATACCGTGACGAGCCCGAACTGGCCTGGAGCAGCCCCCGGCGATCTGGGCGTGCTCAACGCACTCGCCCCCACTCACTTCGACCAGTCCGCGCTCGCGCACCTCGGCGCGCGCACCCCGGTCCTGTGGATCCACGGCGAACTCGATGCGATCGTCTCGGACGCCTCGTTCCTGGACCCGGCCCACCTCGGCTCGCTCGGCATCCTGCCGGACTGGCCGGGTGCGGATGAGGCGCCGTCCCAGCCGATGGTCTCGCAGACGCGTGCTGTGCTGGATGCGGACGCCGCGACCGGTGCGGATGTGCGCGAACTCATCGTCGAGGGGGCCGGCCACCTCGTTCACCTCGAGCGTCCCGCCGCCGTGCGGCAGGCGCTGCTGGAGGTCATCGGATACATCGGGCACGCCCCGAACCCGGCACCCCCCACCGAAACGATCGTGCTGAAGTCCTCCGACTGAGGCCCGTCACGGGGCAGACTGACTCCATGGAGTACTGCGTCTTCACGGAACCGCAAGAGGGATTCGGCTACCGGGACCAACTGGCGTTCGCGCAGCGCGCGGAGGAGCTCGGTTTCGACGGGTTCTTCCGCTCCGACCACTACATGCGGATGGCCCCCGGTGATCCGCTGCCCGGGCCCACGGACGCCTGGACGACTCTCGCGGGCCTCGCGCGGGAGACCTCCCGCATCCGCCTTGGCACGCTCGTCTCATCCGTCACCTACCGCGTGCCGGGAGTCCTCGCCGTCCAGGTCGCGCAGGTCGACGACATGAGCGATGGCCGGGCGGAGCTGGGACTCGGAACCGGCTGGTTCGCCGAGGAGCATGCCGCGTACGGCATCCCTTTTCCCGAGAAGCGCTTCGGGCTGCTCGAGGAGCAGTTGGATATCCTCACCGGGATGTGGCAGACCCCTGTCGGCGAGACCTTCTCCTTCCACGGCGAGCACTACCGGCTCGATGAGAGCCCGGCGCTCCCGAAGCCGGTGCAGGAGCGCGTGCCGGTCATCGTGGGCGGCGGCGGCCCGCGGCGCACGCCTGCCATCGCGGCGCGCTTCGCGAGCGAGTTCAACATCGGGTTCGCGACCGATGAGGTGATCGCGGAGAAGTTCCGCACGGTGCGAGCCGCCTGCGAGAGCATCGGACGCGATCCCGCGAGCCTCAAGCTCTCGGTGGCACTGCCGACCATCGTCGGGCGCACCGCCGCCGAGCGTGAACGACGCGCGGCCGCCCTCGGCACGGATGCGGCGAGCTTCGACAATGGAGCGAACATCATCGGCGATCCGGCCGCCGTGCTCGAGCGGGTCGAGCGGCTGCAGGCCCTCGGCGCCGATCGCGTCTACTTCCAACTCATGGATATGCGCGACCTCGAGCACCTCGATCTTCTGGGTTCCGAGGCGCTGCCTCTGCTGCCGTAGCGCGGTGTGAGATCGCTTCAGCGGCGGGCTGTGAAGAACGCCTGCAACTGCGCGGATGCGGCCTGCTCGGCCACTCCCCCGATGACCTCGACGCGATAGGGCAGTCGACGATCGCGCAGCAGGTCGTACATGGATCCCGCGGCTCCCGCTTTGTCGTCCCACGCGGCGAACACGACGCGGTCGATGCGTGCCTGCAGGATCGCGCCCGCGCACATGACGCATGGCTCGAGCGTGACCACGAGGGTGCAGCCGCTGAGGTTCCACGACCCGGCGGATGCGGCTGCCCGCCGCAACGCCACGACCTCCGCGTGAGCGGTGGGGTCCCCCGTGAGCTCGCGCTCGTTGCGTCCCTCCGCGATCGTGCGACCGTCGGCATCGAGCACGACCGCACCGACGGGGACATCGCCGTCCGCCGAGGCGTGCTGCGCCACCTCCAGCGCACGCGCCATGGCAGCGTCGTCCGCGGGTCGGTTGGGCAGATTCACCCGGCCAGACTAGCTCCGCGGCCCGCATCCGCGTGACGTAATCTGGCTCTCCGCATTTGAGCGGGGCGTGTGCTGATTTCATGCCGCTGGTCTCTGCCCTCGGGTGAGGGCGATGTGGACCATGATGCGCCTTCGGTAGTTGTCCATGTTGGTGAAGCCGCATCCGACACGCTTGGTTTACTTGATGATCCGGTTGAAGCCCTCGGTGCGGGCGTTGGTCACGTCCTCGGTGAGCGCGACGAGCACCGCTGGCCACCAGGTGTCGATCGTGGTCGCCAGGCGGCTGGTTTCCTCCATGTCGGCGCGGGCGGCGTCGTCGTAGAAGTCGTACAGCCTGCGCCGGATCTGGTGCGGCTGGTGATCGGCCAGCAGCAGGCGCAGGCGTTCCTTGACGGCATGCGCGGCGGCGATCTCGTTGGTCGGGTCCTCGGCGGCGAGGGCGGCGTTGAACCGGGCCTTTTGCTTGACGGTGAGGTGCTCGTAGCCGGTGAGCAGCAGTTGCCGGCTGGCCCAGACTTTGTCGGTGGCGGTGCCGCGGCGGCCGTGCAGTTGCCGGGTGATCCGTTGACGGACCTGGGTGACCATGAGGTTGGCGAGGGCGACGAGATGCCACTTGTCGACTGCGATCCGCGCGTCCGGCAGGGCGGTGCGGATCCCGGATCGACAGGTACAACAGCGCCCGCCCGCACACCCGCCTCGGCAACGCCCCACCCGCCGAGTACGAGGCAGCGCACTGCGCTGAGCCCACCAAGTCATCGCGACCGGCAATGACACCTGCATAGACGTGGCATCAACGCGTAGATGTTTCAGTTTCTTCTGTCTGGGGCTGTGTCAGGTGCTGGACCGGGTGTAGGCAGCGGCGCGCACCACATCGTCGTCCTCCAGTCCAGCTCCTAGTGCTCCGCCCACGGTGGCCAGGCTGGCGGTGAGCCAGCTGATCCTCGCGTAGTCCAAAGCGTTCACTGGGTGACCGGCGACATCGGCCAGTACCTGCTCGTCGATGAGCAGCAGCGCGCCGGCCCAGGACAGGATGAATAAGACGAGGTAGAACACCACAACCCCGATGGCCACGGTCGCGGTGGTGGCCAAATTGAACAGGATCACCTGCTCACGTTGGGCTCGCCGCCGTGGGCGCTCCCACAAGCCGGCTCCCAGGATCAGGGTGGCACTCACCGCCCCGATCGCCATCACCGCCAGCAGGGCCAGGCGCACCGGCCCGTAGTCCATGGCCAGTACCCATAGGTCCGAGGCCACCAATGTCAGCATGCCGGTGGCCGCTGCCACGACCATCGCCCGGGAGAGCCGGGCCACGAAGGCCCAAGGCTGGTTGGCGCGGATCATGCCCAGCAGCAACCGCACGTTGCCGCTCAGCACTCGGGCCGTGAACTGCACGACGTTGTCGTCCGGGCGTTCGTCGAGATCGGTGGACAGCTGGTGGGCTCTTCGAGCAAGATCCCGCTGGGCGTTGCGGTCTTCGGCGTCGTAGCCCAGGAGCTGCCCGACCACGTGCACGGTGGTCTCTTGCGCCTTCTGCCGCACGTGCACGGCTCCCAGGGTTGGGACGGAGACCAGTCCTACCCCGTGCACGGGGCTGAGCTGGGCGAGCACCGGACGTCGGCCGGTCTTCAGGGGGATCTCGGTGAGCACCACGGCCAAATCCCAGTTCTCCTCCAGCACGCGGTTTCGGGCCGCCTCCAGCAGGTCCAAGGTCTCGGTGGGTGGATCGACCAGCCGGTCTTCGGCCATCTTCAGTTGCCAGCGCACTCCCGGATACCGCTGCACCAAAATCTTGCGCACGGAGGTGGTGACCTCGGGGCCGAGCACCGCACTCAGGGATGGTGAGACCACCAGGCCGATGAGCAGCTCGGCATCGGAAAGGGGTTCGGCAGGATCGGCGGTGGATCGGCCACGCTCAGCAGTCACCCCTCCATGGTGAGGCAACCACGGGTCGGATTGCCACTGGCTCGATGGAGCCCCCAAGGTTTCGTGCAGCACCGCGGACCGGATTCGGTGGTCGCCTCGATCCCGGAAAGAGCGGTGCTGCTCACTGCGAAATCCTCTCCCCGCCGACGCCGCCAGCGCGAAGACATCACAGCCAGCGGGCCCGGGACCTGCCGGTGTCGAGGATGGCTTCTCGATGATGCTGCAGTGACGGATCGCTTGAAGTGCTTCGGCGGTGTGGGAGCAGTGATCAGCGTGGGGCCGGTCGATTCCGTTCGGACAGGTGATGCATCGACTGCCCAGCGGCAGGTGCGGTACTGATGCGGGGGTGAATCGGCCTGACTTTCGTTCCGTTCTTCAAGCAAGGGTGGAACTCGATGAACAGGAAGTACTCGCCGGAGATGCGTGAGCGGGCGCTGCGGATGCTCGCGGAGACGCGGCCGTCGCACCCGACGATGATGAGCGCGGTCCGTCACGTGGCCGGTCTGCTCGGGATGAGCCCCGAGACGCTGCGACTCTGGCAGCGGCGCCTCGAGGTCGACGCCGGCGCCAAGCCCGGCGTCACGACCGAGGCCGCGCAGCGGATCAAGCAGCTCGAGAAGGAGAACGCCGAGCTGCGCAAAGCGAATGAGATGGCCGATTCAACCAGTGGCCGCTCCTTGATCCTTGAGGTGAGCACCCCGCACTCGGGGCAGGCGCCCTCCGGGTCGATGACCTCGATGACGACACGCACCGTGTCGGCATCGATTCGTTCGAGCTGCAGGACGGTGAACTCGTCCTCCAGCCCGAGCAGCACTGACGTACCCTCGTTCATGCTCGTGGCCTCGCTGTTGTCGCGTTGTGAGAGACCAACAGCATGTCGGGGCCACGAGCCCCATCAACTACCGGGCACCCCGCTCAAGCGCGAAGAGCCCGTAATCTGGACCCATGCGCCTGCACGTCGCCGACCACCCGCTCATCACGCACAAGCTCACGGTGCTGCGAGACAAGAACACCCCTTCCCCGGTGTTCCGTCAGCTCACGGAGGAGCTGCTGACCCTCCTCGCATACGAGGCGACGCGCAACGTGCGGGTCGAAGAGCTCGAGATCGAGACACCGGTGACCTCGACGACGGGCGTGCGGATCTCCGAGCCGCGACCCCTGGTCGTTCCGATCCTGCGCGCCGGTCTCGGCATGCTCGACGGCATGGTGAAGCTGCTGCCCACGGCCGAGATCGGCTTCCTCGGCATGGCACGCAACGAGGAGACCCTGCAGCCGTACACGTACGCGGAGCGTCTGCCCGACGACCTCAGCGACCGCCAGTGCTTCGTGCTCGACCCGATGCTCGCCACCGGCGGGTCGCTGGGCGCGGCGATCGACTTCCTCTTCGCCCGCGGCGCGCAGGACGTCACCGCGATCTGCATCCTCGGCGCGCCGGAGGGCGTCGCCAAGATCGAGGAGCTCGTCGGCGATCGCGACGTCACCCTCGTGCTCGGCGCTCTCGACGAACGCCTGAACGAGAAGGGCTACATCGTGCCCGGTCTCGGCGACGCCGGCGACCGCCTGTACGGCACGGTCTGACCCCCACTCACAGCCACTTCTTCTTCCGGAAGATCACCCACAGGGCGACCGCGAACACCCCCATGCCACCGACGGCGAGCGGGTAGCCGTACTCCCAGTGAAGCTCGGGCATGTTCTCGAAGTTCATGCCGTAGATGCCCGCGATGAGGCCGGGAGCGAAGATGATCGCTGCCCACGACGAGATCTTCTTGATCTCGTCGTTCTGCGCCAGGTTGGCCTCGGTCTGCCGGCGGGCGACGAGAGCGGAGTGCACGGTCAGAGCCTTGTCGAGCAGCGCACGGAACCCGTCGATGCGGTCCGCGATGCGGATGACGTGGTCGAGTACGTCACGGAGGTTGCGCTGCACCTCGAGGTCGACGTCGTACTTCTCGTAGCCGCGACGCAGCCACTCCAGCATCCCGGCCATCGGCTGCACGGCACGCCCGAAGCTGATGACCTCGCCGAAGAGCTCGTAGATGCGGCGTGAGAGCGCGTCGTCGTCGCTGTCGCCGAAGAGCTGATCCTCGATCTCGTCGATGTCGTTCTCGATACCGGCGACGACGGGCTCGTACTCGTCGACCACACGGTCGAGGATCGCGTAGAGCACGGCCTCCGGACCCAGCTCCAGCAGCTCCGGCTGGTGCTCGAGCCGCTGCCGGACGGCCGCGAGGTTCGGCGACTCCGCGTGACGGATGGTCACCACGAAGCGGGGGCCCACGAACAGGTGAAGCTCGCCGAAGTCGACGTGCTCGAGCTCGTCGTCGTAGTGGGCCGGACGCAGCACCACGAACAGGGTGTCGCCGTACCGTTCCACCTTGGAGCGCTGGTGTCCCTGGAGGGCATCTTCGACGGCCAGCGGGTGCAGACCGAATTCGCCGGCGACGCTCGCGAGTTCTGCCGGCCCGGGCCGATACATCCCGATCCAGGCGAAGCCGTCGTGGGCGTCGAGGAGTTCGTAGGTCTCGTCGAGGCTGCGCGGGGTCTCCACGCGGTGCCCCTGGACATAGATGGCGTTGTCGATCAGGGTCATGAGGTTCTCCGGTGTTGCGGGCGCGACACGGCGCCAGAGGATGTGGTTGCGCTCTCCGCCAGGGCGCCGCCACCGGATCCCGTCTCTACCGGAGGGATGCGGCGGTGTGCGCCGTGGCGCACGAACTATCGCCGGCCATGGCCATCACCGCCTCTCCGTCTTTCTCGGGCGCTCTTCTCGGATGAGATCTCTCCCGCACGGGACGTGCCCGTGCTCCGCCCGCTCAGCGGGCCCGGGCGATCATACCTCTCCCGGGTGACCGAATCGCATCCCTGTCGCCGTGGCCGACGACGGCTCGTCCTCGCCGACCAGTCGCGCGAACGCACTCAGCCGCGCCACTCCCTCCGGCGTGCGCGGCAGGTCATCCAGCAGGTCCGGCGAGAAGACGACGTACGCGGCGAACTGCGCCCGCGAGACCGCCACGTTCAGGCGGTTCTGCAGGAGCAGGAACTCCAGGCCGCGGGGGGCCTCGCGGCCCGAGGACGCGGCGAGCGACACGATCGCGACGACTGCCTCCTGCCCCTGGAACTTGTCCACGGTCCCCACCCGGATGCCGGTGAGCCCCGCCGCCTCCAGCGCGCTCTCCACCTCGACCTGCTGACCGTTATAGGGCGTCACGACGATGATGTCTGCGGCGGTGAGCGGCCGAGCGGCGGCCCCACCGTCGTCATGGCACGTCCAGGTGCGGCCGATCGTGTCGCGGACGATGCGCACCACCTCCGCAGCCTCCTCGGGAGAGGCGACCGCATTGCCCGCGTGCACCACCGGCACCGGGTGCACGCCCGGTTCGACGCCCTCGAGCGAGCGAGTGGCCGTCACCGGGGCGGAGGCGAGCTCGCCGTCGTAGGAGAGCTCCGACACGGCACTCGCGAGCGCCGGGTGCATCCGCCACGTATGGGAGAGGAAGTAGCCGTGGGATGCGGGCAGTACCGCCAGCCCGTCCATGACCCACCCCAGCGCCGACTCGTCGACGGGCTCGGGATGCGTGCCCTGGCTGACCTGCGGCAGCTGCTGCGGGTCGCCCAGCAGCAGCAGACGGCGCGCTGCCCGCGACACGGCGATCGTGGAGGCGAGGGAGAACTGGCCGGCCTCATCGATGACGAGCAGATCGAGACTGCGGCGGGGAACGCGGCCCGCGTGGCTGAAGTCCCACGCGGTTCCCCCGATGACGAAGCCGCCCGGCCGGTCCTCGGTGAACGCCGCGAGTGCATTCTTCTCGAACACCGTGAACGACACGGCATCCGCCTGCCTCGGGTCTTTCAGCGCCTTGCCGACGAGGTTCGAGGGGAGCCCCGCGGCAACGATCCGATCCAGCATGTGTTCCACGACGGCGTGGGACTGCGCGACGACACCCACGCGGAAGCCGCGCTCGGCCACGAGGCGTGCGACGACGTGTGAGCCGACATAGGTCTTGCCCGTGCCAGGAGGGCCCTGCACCGCCAGATAGCTGTCATCGAGGTCGACGACGCTGCGCACGATGGCCGCGATGTCGTCGCCGGCCGAGGGTGTGAGCGCATCCGTCGTGGTGCGCGGAGCCACACGACGCAGGATGTCGGTGGCCGCGTCCAGCGGGAAGTGCGGATCGGCGTCGATCAGCGCGTCCGCCCAGGCGTCGATCGCCGCCTGCTGATTGCCTGCTGCGGGGGGAGCCGCGGGCGCGAGGGCGATCGGCAGATCCGACCAGGTCTCGCCGTCGGCGGCGAGCTCTTCCACGACGGCGCCGTCATCGAGCGCCTCGACGATGCGCACCGCACGCGCCGCATGGATCCACCGCGGGGAAGCCTCGCCGAAAGGCGCCGGGGTCGCGTACACGAGGAAGGGCTGGGTGCCGACGCTCAGCCGAGTGCCCGGCGCGGGATCCCCCCGGAGCTCGAGGCGGCGACGCAGCGCACGCTGACGCCCCTGACCCGGCTGCCAGTCGTCGACGACACGCGTGCGCGTACCGTCGAGCACGACGACGTCGCGGGTGTCCTCCCACAGCGACACCGGCTCGCGGAGCCGGAGGAAGTGCGAGGCCCAGAAGGTCTTCGCCTCGCGCGGGTAGTAGTCGATCGCCGCGGCGCCGAGGCGAAGGGCGGCCGCATCCGCTTCGTCGTCGGTGACGGCGGCACGACGCTGGAGAGCGACGGAGCGGAACGACGGCTCGTAGACGGCCTCGCCCACCACGGGATCGGCCGACGGGAAGAGCTGGGCCTCGCGTGCACGGTCGACGAGCCAGTCGCGCAGGCGCAGCGTCGAGACGCAGTCGTCGCGGTTGTACTCGGCCAGATCGTCGAGCACGGCCTGAGCCTGGTCGTCCTGCCCCGCCTCGAGCAGCGTGCGCGCCTCGACGTATCGCACGATCGAGTCGTCGCCGCGCTGCACGTCGCTCGTACGGCGCTGGGCCCCCATGTACAGCGGCTCGAGCTTCTTGATGGAGTACGACCGTGACCCGACCCGCAGCGCCCGGCGGACGATCGGATACAGGTCGACGAAGACGCCGTCGCGCAGGAGACGGTCGACCTCGGCCTCGCGGGTGCCGTGGCGCGCGGCCATCGCCAGCAGGTGCGTCGGCTCGTAGGGCGCGTAGTGGTAGATGTGCATGCCCGGATGGGCGCGCCGACGCAGATCGACGAAGTCGATGAACGTCTCGAGCGCCGCCTTCTCGTCGGCGAACGAATGCGCCCACAGCGCCGAGTACTGCTGCTCGGGATCGATCCATCCGAAGAGGTAGTCGATCCCCCAGTCGCCGGCGCCCTCGGTGTACAGCGGGTCGCCCTCGAAATCGAAGAAGAGGTCGCCCGCGTCGCGTCGCGGCAGGGCGGCGAGCGCCTGCGGCAGCACGACCTCGTAGCGGGGCACGGCGTCGACCGGCACCGTGCCGTCGGGTCCGGGAACGCCCGCCGGACTCTCCAACTGGAGGCGGGCCTGCGTCCGCAGCGACGTGAAGACCTCGTCGCTCATGCGCTCCGGCGCTCCCGCCGCTGCCGCCAGCTCGTCGATCGTCGTGATGCCGGCGGCGCGCAGACGCTCACGCTGCACGGGGCGCATCCCGGCGACGAGCAGCAGGTCGCGGTGCGCTGCCACCTCCGTCTCGCACGTCGCACAGCGCCCGCACGCCACGACACGCAGCGCCCCTCGGGCGTCTCCCCACGCGAGCGGCGCGCCGGCGGCACCCGCGGCGAGGTCGCGGTCGGCGATCAGCGCACGCAGTCGTGCACGACGCTGCCGGTACACCGGCATGAGGTCGCGCACCCGGTGGGTGCTGACCGAACCGTCGCCCAGCAGCAGCTCCACGCGATCGGCACGGGCCACGCCCGCCGCATCCAGCTGGTCGACGTATGCCGCCAGCTGCATCAAAGCGGTGACGCGCGCGTGGCGGGCGAGTTTGGTGTCCTGCACGATCCACGCGCCGTCGCCTGTGCGCACCAGGAAGTCGGCGAAGCCGACGAACTCGTCGGTTCGGAACGCCGCCTGGTAGACGACGTGGGCGCCCGGATCGGCGAGGGCGGCGACGGTCGCGGCGACCGCATCCGTCATCGCCGCCTCATCGCCCGAACGCGTCTCGGGGATCTCGACGACCGCATCGCCGAACTCGTCGCGATAGCGCTGCAGCACGGCCAGCTCGTGCCGCGTGCCGAGTCGCGCGGCACGCTCGAGCATGACGTCCTCGGGTTCGATGACGGCGGGGATGCGCCCCAGCCGCGCATCGAGCTGGCGCAACCACGCGAACTCGCACTCCGCCGCGGCCTTGAGGTCGCTCGCGCTCCACACCACGTGCCCGCTGTCGGACCCCGCAGGCTCGATGTATCGCATTCGCTCCCTTTCCTTCATCGACCCTAGTTGCGGCCCCCGACAGCGCCTCCCGGTGACGCAACCCCGTTCCTCGCCGCGGTGCGGGTGCCAGACTGGAGGCGTGAGCACGCACCTGCCCTTCACGAACCCCTACCGCCACGGCTTCGCCCGCGTCGCCGCCGTCACGATCCCGGTCAGCGTGGCCGATCCCGCGACGAACGCGGAGGCCGTGCTCGCCGAGGCGCGCGCCTGCCACGACGACGGCGTCGCGGTCGCGCTCTTTCCCGAGCTGAGCCTGAGCGGCTACGCGATCGAGGATCTCGTCCTGCAGGACCCGCTGCTGGATGCTGTGGTGGTGGCCATCGAGCAGCTCGTCGCGGCATCCGTGGATCTGCGCCCCGTCCTGGTCGTCGGCGCGCCGCTCGTCCACGGCAACCGGCTGTACAACTGCGCGGTCGTCATCCACCGCGGCGAGATCCTCGGCGTCGCCCCGAAATCGATGCTGCCGACCTACCGCGAGTTCTACGAGCGCCGCTGGTACGCCCCGGGCGACGACCAGCGCGGTGGCGACATCCGCGTCGGTGATCTCTACGCGCCCTTCGGGCCCGACCTGCTGTTTGAGGCGCTGGATGTCGACGGGCTCGTCGTGCACGCCGAGGTCTGCGAGGACATGTGGGTTCCCGTGCCGCCCTCGTCCGAGGCCGCCCTCGCGGGTGCCACGGTGCTGCTGAACCTCAGCGGCAGCCCGATCACGATCGCCCGCGCCGACGACCGCAAGCTGCTCTCGCAGTCCCAGTCGCTGCGCTGCCTGGCCGCCTACGCCTACGCCGCGGCGGGCCAGGGCGAGTCGACGAACGATGTCTCCTGGGACGGCCAGACCATGATCTACGAGGGCGGCCAGCTGCTCGTCGAGACGGATCGGTTCCCGTACGCGGCGCGCCGCAGCGTCGCCGACGTCGATCTGGACCGCCTGCGCCAGGACCGCCTGCGCCAGGGCACCTTCGACGACAACCGGCGCTCCCTCGCCGAGCGCGTGGGAGCATTCCGCACGATCCACTTCCGCCTGGACCCGCCCGCCGACCTCACGGGGCTGCGTCGGCCCGTCGCACGGTTCCCGTTCGTGCCGGCCGACCCCGCGCGCCTCGCACAGGACTGCTACGAGGCCTTCAGCATCCAGGTCTCCGGACTCGAGCAGCGGATGCGGGCGATCGGCTCCCCGCGCCCCGTCATCGGCGTCTCGGGGGGCCTCGACTCCACCCACGCACTCCTGGTCGTCGCCCGCGCGATGGACCGGATGGGGCGTCCGCGCAGCGAGATCCTCGCCTACACGATGCCGGGCTTCGCGACCGGCGACGGCACCAGATCCAATGCGATCGAGCTCGCCGAGGCGATCGGCGCGACGATCGAGACGATCGACATCCGTCCCGCCGCCACCGAGATCCTGCGCGGGATCGGCCACCCGGCCGCGGACGGCGAGCCCCTCTACGACGTCACCTACGAGAACGTGCAGGCGGGGGTCCGCACCGACCTGCTGTTCCGCCTCGCGAACCGCCACGGCGGCATCGTCATCGGAACCTCCGACCTCTCCGAGCTGGCGCTCGGCTGGGCCACGTACGGCGTAGGCGACCAGATGAGCCACTACGCCGTCAACGCCGGCGTCCCCAAGACGCTCATTCAGCACCTCATCCGCTGGGTCATCGCCGACGGCGTCGGGATCGACGAGCGCACGGCCACCGTGCTGCAGGCGGTGCTGGACACCGAGATCAGCCCCGAGCTCGTCCCCGCCGGCGAGGACGGCAAGGTGCAGTCGACCGAGGACACCATCGGCCCGTACGCCCTCCACGACTTCACGCTGTTCCACATCCTTCGCTTCGGGATGCGGCCGTCCAAGATCGCGTATCTCGCCGACGTCGCCTTCGCCGACGCGGAGGCGGGGCTCTGGCCGGCGGGCTTCCCCGACGACGAGCGCTACGCCTACGACCGCGAGACGATCGTGCGGTGGCTGCGGGTCTTCCTCACGCGCTACTTCGGCTTCGCCCAGTTCAAGCGCACCGCGATCCCCAACGGCCCGAAAGTCTCCCCTGCGGGATCGCTGTCGCCGCGCGGGGACTGGCGGGCACCGAGCGACGGGAACGCCGCCGCGTGGCTCAGCGAGCTGGACGCCGCCCTGGAGGCCTGAGCGCGCCGGGGCCGATCAGCCCTCTTCGGGAGCCCAGGCGAGCGTGATCACGAAGGCATTCCGGGACAGATCCTGGATCGTGTAGCTCGTCGGCCGATCCCGCACCCACCCGCGGTGGCCGCCCTGATCGAGCTTCACGGCAGTGGCCGACAGCCGCGGTCCGCGCCCGTCCGCGGCCAGCACCGCCTGTGCCCGGCTCCAGTGGGTGAGCAGGTCGAGATCGGTCGCGCCCTCCCACATCTGGCTCTGCGCTCGCATCACGGCGCGGGTGTGCGTGTCGGGGTGCAGGTCGCGCAGGTCGATGCCCACGCGGACGCCGGGTTCACTGACCGCGACGACATTGGCCGCGCGGTACTCGGCGACCGTCACGACGAGATCGAGCTCCTCGCCGTCGAGCGAGGCGATGAGTCGCGTGTGGTGACCGAACGTCGTGGGCGCTTCGCGTTCGATGCGCACGGAGGCCGGGTCGACGCCGAGTCGCGCACCGATGATCGCCCGGGCGAGCAGACGTTTGCGGTCGTGCGCGGTGACCGAGGGGTCCCACCCGAGTCGAGCGTCGATTCCCGCCGGGGTGTCGAGAACGACCGATTCCATCGCTGCCTCCCGAGATCGCGGGCACAGCCGTCTGCGCCCTGTCTTCGACCCTAGCCCGGGCCCGCCACGCGGCGATCGGTCGATCCCGGAAGTAATGGGAATGGACGGCGGTATCCCCGTCTTGTCCATAGGGAGTGCGCGCACACTGACCGTGCGCAGCAGCGACGAAAGGACATCATGACCCGCATCGGACGCAGCGACCTCGACGTCTTCGGACTCTCCCTCGGCGGCAACGTGTTCGGCTGGACGGCCGACCGTGACGCCTCCTTCGAGATCCTCGACACGTTCCACGACGGCGGCGGCAACTTCATCGACACCGCCGACGCCTACAGCGCGTGGGTGCCGGGCAACAGCGGAGGAGAGAGCGAGACGCTCATCGGCGAGTGGTTGGCCGCGCGCAAGCCCCGCGACATCGTCATCGCGACCAAGGTGAGCCAGCACCCGGAGTTCCGCGGCCTGTCCGCGAAGAACATCCGTGCGGCCGCGGAGGCGTCGCTGACGCGACTCGGCGTGGACACGATCGACCTCTACTACGCCCACTTCGACGACCCCGAGACGCCTCTCGAGGAGACCGTCGCCGCCTTCACCGACCTGGTCAACGACGGCCTCGTCCGCTACACCGCCGTCTCCAACTACTCGGGCGACCGCATCCGCGAATGGATCGAGCTCGCGCAGGCCGCCGGCGGGCCGCTCCCGATCGCCGTGCAGCCGCACTACAACCTCGTGCACCGCAACGACGTGGAGGAGCACATCATCCCCGTCGCCGAGGAGTTCGACCTCGCGCTCGTGCCCTACTACGGACTGGCCTCGGGGTTCCTGACGGGCAAGTACCGGTCGGCGGATGCGGCGGGTGCGGGTTCCCCGCGCGCACAGGGCGCCGCCAAGTACGCGACGCCGCAGGGGCTCGCGATCATCGACGCCCTCGAGCGCATCGGCGCCGAGCACGGCGCGTCGATCGCAGCGACGGCATTGGCCTGGCTCCGCCAGCGGCCCACTGTGGTGGCCCCCATCGCGAGCGCCTCCCGCGCATCGCAGGTCCCCGACCTGCTCACGAGCGTCGGGGTCGTACTGACCAGCGAGCAGATCGCGGAGCTCGACCGCCTCTCCGCCTGGCAACCCGCCTCCTGAGCACGCCGGACGAGCCCGCGACGACCACGATCGTCGCGGGCTCGTCTACGCTCGCAGGGTGAGTCTTTTCGGTTCCGGTCCCAGCGACGACCAGGGCAAGCCCTCCGCCACCCGCATCGGCATCTGGATCGCCGTCGCCGGCGTCGGCCTCTTCTTCCTCATCTCGGGGATCATCGGCATCGTCAGCGGAGGCGGCAACTGATGCGCCTGCTCGTCGCGGCGCTCGAGAGCGAGGTCGTCGCCTTCCCCGCAGAGCTCGACGGCTTCGACCGGCTCATCACCGGGCCCGGCAAGCTGCCGGCCGCGGTCAACCTCACGCGCGCGCTCAGCGCCGCCGACTACGAGGAGATCGTCGTCGTCGGCACCGCCGGCTGCATCGATCCGCTGCTGCAGGGCGACCTGCACGAGATCGCCGGCGCGATCCAGCACGATGTGACAGACCCCGACGGCGTCGTCGGTCAGCACCTCTCGCTCCCCGCGAGGGTCGGTCACGATCGTGAGGGTGTCGTCATCGCGACGGGTGATTCGTTCGTCGACGACGCCGAGACCGTGAAGCTCATCCGGTCGCTGGGCGCTGGCCTCGTCGACATGGAGACGTACGCGTACTTCTGGGTCGCCGCCGAGTTCGGTGTGCCGATCCGTGTGCTCAAGGCGGTCTCCGACAATGCCCAGGACGATGCGATGACCGACTGGGACGCGGCCGTGACCGCCTGCAGCCACATCCTGCGCGAGCGCATCCGCTCCGACTACGGGGTCTGATCCCGGATCAGGATGCGGCGTCGGCCACCCTCTGGGAGCGACGCCGGGCACCGAGGTCTGCCACGGCGATGACGAACGCCACCGCGAGGAACAGCGCGACGGTCACCATCCCGAATCCGTACGCGTCGTGGAACACGACCGCATCCTCGGCGGCGTGGCCGTCTTCGCGATAGACCGTCGCGTAGAAGAGCGCGAGCGCCACCGCCGTGCCCACCGCCGTGCCGATCCGCTGGCCGAGCTGGCCGACCGAGCCCGCGAGCCCGCCCTCGCGCACAGGGATGTCGGCGAGGGTGAGGGTCTGGTTCGGCGAGACCACGAGGCCGCCGCCGATGCCTCCGACAAGCATCGCGCCCGCCATGACGAACGGCGTGACGGCGTCGGGCACGTAGAGCGCGGTGGCGACCAGGCCCGCGACGCAGGCCAGCATCACGCCGAGCCCTACGACGACAACGGGCCTGCCGAACCGCACGACGAGCGACCCTCCGACGTAGGAGGAGACGGCGCTCGCGAGCGCGAATCCGATCGTGACCATTCCCGCGAAGACGGGTTCGATGTGCAGACCGCTCTGCAGATAGAGCGTGGTCATGAGGAACATCGACGGCACGGCGGCGAAGTACGTCGTCTGCAGGAGCGTGCCGTTGCGGTACGAGCCGATCCGGAAGAGCTTCAGCGGGATGAGCGGCTGCTTGCCGATGCGGGTGTAGCGCTGCTCCCACGCCACGAACGCGGCGGCGAAGAGCACGAACAGCACGAGCAGCCACCACCGTCGCGGGTCGTCCCCGGGCGCCCCCGTGGTGAACAGGAACGGCCACATGAGCGAGATCACCGTGAGGGCGAACAGGAGCACGCCGACCGGGTCGAGCGCGAGCTTGCGGTGCGAGCGGGTGCGGGTGGCCGGGAGGAGGAGCGCCGCCAGCAGGATGGCGATCAGCCCGAGGGGCAGGTTCATCCAGAAGATCCACCGCCACCCGTCCTGAGCGCCGCCCACGGCGATGAGCAGACCGCCGAGCGTCGGCCCGAACGCGGTCGCCACACCGATCGTGGCGCCGAACAGCCCGAACGCGCGGCCGCGCTCCTTGCCCTGGAAGAGCTGCTGGATGAGACCGAGCACCTGCGGCATCTGGATGCCGGCGGCAGCGCCCTGCAGGAGGCGTGCGACCAGGAGCACCGTGGAGTTCGGGGCGAGCGCGCAGACCACGCTCATGGCGGTGAACAGCGTGAGCCCGATCAGGAACAGGGCACGGCGGGAGCGCTGGTCGCCGATGCGTCCCATCGGCACGAGGAACAGCCCGAAGGTGAGCACGTAGCCGGAGACGATGAGCTGCAACTCCGTCGCGCCGGCGGAGAAGGCCGTCTCGATCGAGGGCAACGCCACATTGACCTTGGACAGATCGAGGATCGTGAGACCGGCGACGGCGACACACACCCAGAAGGCGCGCCAGCGCGCGGCGGAACTCAGCGGGATGTCGGTCGTGACCGGGTGCGCCTGGGATGCGCCGTCGGCCGCCACGCTCAGTCCCCGCTGCGGCTGAGGGCCGAGCGCAGCACGAGGAAGACGACGAGCGCGACGGCGGCGACGATGACGAGCTTGAAGACGAAGGCGATCACCGAGAAGAGCAGGTTGACGAGGAACCAGCCGATCACGATCGATGCGATGACGGCCAGCACGGTCCACAGGGTGTTCTTGCTCACCCCTCCACCTTAGGCGCGCGTGCCGACTCGGGTCCCGGCTCGCGTCGCACGACGATTCGTCGATCGTCGTCATCACTGCCGGATGACGCTCGGTCCCTGCGGCGTCGCCTCGATCGTCAGCTGAGCGGGCAGCTGGCCCTTCATCGCCTCGACGTGGCTGATTACTCCCACCGTCCGACCCCCCGCGCGGAGCTCGTCGAGGACGCTCATCGCGAGTTCGAGCGTCTCGGCGTCGAGCGACCCGAATCCCTCGTCGATGAAGAGGGTGTCGAGCCGCATCCCGCCGGCGCGAGCGGTGACGACCTCAGCCAACCCCAGCGCGAGCGACAGCGATGCGAGGAACGTCTCGCCGCCCGAGAGCGATTGCGGCGGGCGCAGCTGGCCGGTGAACGCGTCCATGACCTCGATCCCGAGTCCGGATGCGGCGCCGCGAGCGGCCAGCGCATCGGAGTGGTGGAGGGTGTACCGGCCCGCCGACATCTCGGCCAGGCGAACGTTGGCCGCGATGACGATCTCCTCCAGCTCGGCCGCGAGCACGAACGTTTCGAGGGTCATCCGCCGCGTGTTCGGTGCGCGCCCGAGCAGGGTGTCGGCCAGACGCGTGATCACCGCCGTCTCGTGGGCGAGTTCGGCCACCGACGCGTAGGCGTCGTCGATGCGCACGACGAGATCGGACAGCCGGTCCGCCATGGATTGGGCCCGGCTGAGTTCCGCGATCGCGTGCCCGCGCGCCCGGTCCGCCTCGTCGGCCTTCTGTCGCGCCTCGTCGAGCTCGACCGGCCCCTCCGGCACACCGGCCAGCTCGAGCTGCAGGTCGAGCAGGCGCGCTCGCACCAGCGCGAGATCGCGCTCGTGCGTCTGGACCCGGTCGACGAGCGCCGCCGTGTCGGTGCGCGAGCGCAGGGCATCGGCAGCGTCCAGCGGATCGGCGAATCCTGCCCGCTCGGCTCCCTCGGCGACCTCGGCCACCGCGACATCCGCGGCTTCCTGGGCGATGCCGAGCGCCGCCCGCGCGCTACGCCGCCGACGTGTCCGCTCTCGTCGTGCGATGAGCGCCGCACGGCGGTCGGCCACGCTCTCGAACTCCTCGCGCGCACGCTCGACGGTCTGCGCGATCTCCTCCCGGCGCGCCGCCAGCGCGGTGACGCGCGTGGCCGCTTCCCGTTCGTCGACCGTCGCGCTCTCGACCGCCGCGGCGAGTTCGACCTGCTGCGTGTCGATCAGTGCGAGGTCGCGTTCGATCCCATCGAGACGCGCCTCGGCGTCACGGGCCCGCTGCAACGCCTCCTGGGCGTCGCCAAGCGCCCGGTCGAGCTCTTCGGCGTCGGCGCCTCCCGCGACGGAGCGGGCGTCGGTGAGCTCATCGCGCAGACCACGGGCCTCCTGGGCCGCACGTGTCTCCTCCGCGCGCGCTCGCACGACGGCCGCTTCGGCTTCGGCGATCGTCTCGTCGGTCACGGCGTCGTGGGCGCGCGGCGCGGGATGCGGGTGCTCGGTCGAACCGCAGACGGCACAGGGCTCGCCGGGCACCAGTGCCGCCGCGAGTTCGCCCGCGCGCTCCGCGACGCGTCGACGCATCAGACGCGCGAGCGCCGCGGATGCCGCAGCCGACGCGTCGAGCGCGGCGGTGTAGGCGGCCTCGGCGGTGGTGAGTCGTGCGTCCGCATCCGATGCCCGCTTGCCCGCCTCCTGCCGGAGCCGAGCGGCCTCGACGGCCCTCTCCCCCTCGACGATCCGGCTCGCCTGGGCGGCGGCCTCGGCGCGGGCGGCGAGCAGGGCCTCACGGCGGACCGGCGCTTCGGTCGTCTCGGCGGTCAGGCGTCGCAGCGCCTCCCCGGCATCGACGAGGGCATCGTGTGCGATCACGAGCTCCGCATCCAGCGTCTCGAGCTGACGCTCGTTCTCGGCTGCGGCGTCGACCCGGGCGAGCTCTCCCGTCAGCTCTTCCTCAGCCGCGTCGAGATCCGCGTCCGGGTCCTCACCGGCAGCGAGCCACTCTTCATCGGCTGCCGCGGCCTCGGTCTCGGCGGCCCGGGCGGCGAGACCCGTCCGGGCGGCACGTTCGATGGCACCGCGCAGCGCCTCGGCGGCGACCGCGCGGTCACGTTCGAGGCGTGCTTGCGCGACGCTGTCCGCCTCGGACTCGAGCGCCGCGAGCCGGGCATCCGCCTCGTCGCGGGCGCGTTGCGCCTGAAGCTGGCGCTCGCGCAGCGCGAGGTCGGCGGCGGCCGCGGTCCACGCCTCATCGGCCTTCGCCCGCGCGATCTCGGCCGTCTCGACCCGGTAGCGCGCCCGCTCCGCCGCGGTGCGCACCGCCTCTCGCCGCGCGGCGAGATCATCGGATGCGGGAAGCTCGACCTCGTCGTCGATCAGCAGCTCGGCTTCGGTCAGAAGCGCCTCGGCGTGCACGCCCCGCTCACTCAGCTTCTGCTGCGTTTCGCGCCGCCGGTCGTCGAGCTCGCGGGCGTAGTCCTCGTAGCGCCGAGTGCCGAACAGCGTGCGCAGCAGTGCCTGGCGCTCGTCGTTTCGTGCCAGCAGGAAGCGGGAGAACTTGTTCTGCGCGAGCAGGATGACCTGTTGGAACTGCTGCAGATTCAGTCCCAGCACCCGATCGAGGATCTCGGCGACATCCCGCGGCCGGGAGGCGCGGCCGATCCAGGCCTCGTCGACGAGCTCGAACAGTTCGGCGCGCGCGGGCTCTGTCGTCATCCCGCCGCCGCGCAGCTTCGGGCGCGCATACTCGGGCGAACGGACGACCCTCCAGCGCACATCGCCCACCGTGAACTCGAGGCTCACCTCGGTGGGGTCGTCGGGCGAAGCATGGTCGCTGCGCAGACGCTTGTCGGGACCGTCGTAACGCGGGACGTTGCCGTAGAGCGCGAACGCGACACCGTCGAGAACGCTCGACTTCCCGGCGCCCGTGCGGCCGGTGATGAGGAAGATGCCGTCGTCGGCGAACGCGTCGAAGTCGACGATCTGCCGATCGCGGAACGGACCGAAACCCGCCAGTTCGAGCCGGTGGAGCCTCACGCCCCGGCCTCGGCGAGGGCGTCCTGCTTCTCGGCGAGCGTGGTGCGCAGCAGCTCCGCTTCGGCGGGCGATGCGGCTTCGCCCTCGCGGACGTGCCCGAGGAACGCGTCGATGAGCTCGCGGTCGCTGCGTGCCTGACGTACGCGCTGCGCGTAGCTGGCGAGAACTCCGGCATCCGCGCGGTCGGGGACGTGCGCCACATTCGCGCAGAACGGGAACCGCTGCTGCAGGCGGCGCATGACGTCGCGCTGCGGCAGCGCGTCGGTGTACTCGGCGCTCACCCATGACGACTCGGCGTCGACGAAGCGCGGATCGGTCAGCAGGTCGTCGAGCGGCGCACGCAGCACCTCGAGACGGCGCGGGATGCTCACATCGCGCCAGGCGACCGACGCGAGCCCCGCCTCGTCGAGGTCGACGATCCAGACCCCCCGGCGGCGCCCCTTCTCGCCGAAGCCGTAGTGCAGCGGCGCCCCGGCGTAACGTACCCGGTCGCTCAGCTGCTGACGCCCGTGGATGTGGCCGAGCGCGACGTAGTCGGGCCCGTCGAACACCGACAGCGGCACGACATCGAGGGAGCCCTGCCGGATCTCGCGTTCCAGCCCCGGCGTCGCCTCGATCCCCGCCGCGAAGCAGTGTGAGATGACGACGGAGCGGCCCCCGCGCTCACCGCGGTCGGCGCGCACCAGATCCATCGCGTGCTGAAGGGTCTGCGCCTGGGTGCGCAGCTCGGCCTCCGGCCACAGATGACGTACCTGCGCGGGGGCGAGGTAGGGGATGCCGTAGACGTGCACCGGGCCGTGCTCGTCGTGCACCGTGATGGGCGCGGCGAGGCGGGTGGGATCGGTGAGAACGTGGATGCCGTCGCGCAGCAGCCGGGCCTGGAACCCGAGGCGTGCGGCCGAGTCGTGGTTGCCGCTGGTGACGATCACTTGCGCCCCGGCCTCGCGCAGCCCGACGAGGGCGTCTGTCAGCACTGTGTAGCACTCGGGCGCAGGGGCTGCCGAGTCGAAGACATCGCCGGCCACGATCACGAGGTCGACCGACTCGTCGCTCACGATCGACACCATCTCGGCCAGCACGCCGCGCAGGGCATCGATCGTGGTGTAGCCGTGGAAGGTACGCCCGATGTGCCAGTCGGAGGTGTGCAGGATCCGCATGTGTTCACGGTACGGTCGGCCTCGGACACGGCGTCGGATGCTCGCCACAGTTCCGAAACATTGCCGCCGTAAGGTGACGGACATGGCCATCCGCGACGTCTGCGTCGTCTACATCCTGCGCGGTCATGCGCAGGATGCGCAGGTGCTGCTCGGCTACAAGCGCACGGGCATGGGACTGGGTCGTGTCGTGGGCATCGGCGGCAACACCGAACCGGGCGAGAGCGTCGTCGACGCGGCCGTGCGGGAGGTTCGGGAGGAGACCGGGCTCGAGATCGACCCCGCGCTCCTGGAGCCGGTGGGCCGACTCGTCTACCGATTCCCCTCACGCGACAGCTGGTCGCAGCGCTCGCACGTCTTCGTCTACCGCGGCCCGGTGGCGGAGCCCGTCGAGACGGACGAGATCGTGCCGGCCTGGTTCGGCCTCGACGAGGTGCCGTACGAGCGGATGTGGGACGACGCTCGCCGCTGGCTGCCCGCGGTGCTTCGCGGCGGCACGGCGTACGGCGGCTACACGTTCGGGGACGACCTCGCGACGGTCGTGGCCGAACTGCCGGGCACGCCCGCCGCGTGAGAGTCAGGCGTTGACCCGCTCCGCGAGGCTCGCGAGCTCGTCGTCATCGGTCTCGATGGCTGCGTCCGCGAACCGCTGACGCAGCACCTCCGCGACGCGTTCGAGAGGCAGACCCCTGACATCGACACGCGTCTGGGCGATGATCCCGTCGACCTTGTCCTGTCGCGTGGCGATGTGCTGGTCCATGACGGGCTCGTCCTGCGTGCCCTCGGGGAACGATCCGGTGCTCATTCGCTGTCTCCGCTCGTCAGGTCGGGGTCGGCGCCCTGCGACGGCTCGTCGGACTCCACCAGTTCGGGCGATGCCTCAGCGCGCTCGTTCTGCTCTGCGGCCTCCTCGTCGGAGGTGCCCTCCCAGCCGCCGGGCGGGTCGGCGTTGATCACGCCCTCGGGCAGATCACGATCGTCCATGCCGCACTCCCTTTCCTCGGGTCTCAGCATCCCGGAACGCGCAGGCGCGGCTTCAGGGGATTGACGCCCGTGGACGGCGACGGTAGAGCGGTCAGACGCGCTGCTGGAGGATGCCCGCACGCTCGGGATGAGCGGCGAACCAGTCGGCGACGTACCAGCACATCGGCACGATCTGACGATCGCCCGCCTTCTCGAGCAGGCTCACCGCCCGTTCGACGATCTCGCCCGCGTAACCGTGGCCGCGGAAGCTGGGCACGGTGAAGGCGCGCGTCATCGAGACGCTGCGCCCGTCGTCGCGGTAGTCCAGGACGCTCACGAGGTCGTCGCCGAGGTACAGCGCGTAGCGGGACGCATCCGTCTGGTCTTCGAAGCGGAACTCGGTCACCCCGCCAGGCTACGCCGTCGGCGGGGCGACCGAGGCCGTCTCAACCGAGCTCGTCGGCGGCCGGGATCGCGCGGGTGCGCGCGAGACGCCGGTACCAGAGTCCGGAGTCCTTGATGGTGCGCTCGAGGGTGTCGAAGTCGACCCGCACCACGCCGAAACGCTTGGCGTAGCCGTAGCCCCACTCGAAGTTGTCCAGCAGCGACCACACGAAGTATCCGCGCAGGTCCACGCCCTGCTCGAGCGCACGGTGCGCGGCGGTGAGGTGGCGCTGCAGGTAGTCGACGCGCTCGGCGTCGTGCACCGCGCCGTCTGGCGCGACGTCGTCTGCGAAGGCGGCGCCGTTCTCCGTGATCATGAGCGGCTGCGCGGGGAACTCGTCGCGCAGCGCCAGCAGCAGCTCTTCGAGTCCTTCCGGCGCGATGTTCCAGCCCATCTCGGTGTACGGACCCGGCTGCTCGACGAACTCGACGAGCTGGTCGCTGCCGGGCCAGGCGGTGCCTCCGGCGCTCGCCTTGTGCCCGTCGTTCTGCTGGCGCGGCGAGGAGCCGTCCCACAGGCGCACGGTCGCCGTCGAGTAGTAGTTGACGCCGAGCACGTCGATCGGCTGGTTGATCTGCGCCAGGTCGCCGTCCTCGACGAACGACCAGTCCGTGACGGATGCGGTGTCCGCCAGCAGATCGGCGGGGTACTCGCCCTTCAGCAACGGATGCGTGAACGCACGGTTCGCGAGCGCGTCGATACGACGTACCGCCTCACCCGCGTTGTCTCCCACGCCGCGCAGGACATGGAAGTTGAGGGTGACGGAGTACTGCGGATCGCCCGTCGAGGTGGCGCGCAGCGCCTGGACGGCGCGGCCGTGCGCGAGGTTCAGATGGTGCACCGCCGCGAGCGCCGCCGCGGGCTCGTGGCGGCCGGGGGCGTGACCGCCCTGACCGTAGCCGAGGTAGGCCGAGCACCACGGCTCGTTCAGCGTCGTCCAGGTGTGCACCCGGTCGCCGAGCGCTGCACCCATGACCTCGGCGTAGCGCTCGAAGGCATCCGCGGTGGCCCGCACGGGCCACCCGCCCGCATCCTCCAACGGCTGCGGAAGATCCCAGTGGTACAGCGTCGCCACGGGACGGATGCCGCGCTCGAGCAGCCCGTCGACCAGACGCGAGTAGAAGTCGATGCCGGCGCGGTTGACCTCGCCCGTGCCGGTGGGCATGATCCGCGGCCACGCGATCGAGAACCGGTAGGCGTCCAGTCCCAGCTCGGCCATCAGGTCGAGGTCGCTCTCCCAACGGTGGTAGTGGTCGCACGCCACATCGCCCGTGTCGCCGTTCCAGACCCGTCCGGGCGTGTGGCTGAAGGTGTCCCAGATCGAAGACCCGCGACCGTCTTCCGCAGCCGCTCCCTCCACCTGATACGACGCCGTCGCCGACCCGAACGTGAATCCGGGAGGGAACACCAGCCCGCTGTCCCGGAAATCCGCGTTACCCGTGCTCATCGGGTCACCTCCGCAAGGTCTGCGCGCAGCGTCTCGCTGCGTCCGTCGGGCGTGGTCACGATCACCTCGGCGATGCCTTCTCCGCCGGGGAACACCCGCAGCGTCAACCCCTCCAGGTAATCGTAGTCAGGCCGGTCGTCGCGGGCGCCCCACGGCAGGACGGCGCCGGGGCGCACGTACAGCGGCAGCGAGTCGACGCCGTGATGCTCGCGGTGCCACCCGCCGACCGCACGCTCCCCGGTCAACAGGTGAGTCCACTCGCCCTCCGGCAGGTAGAACTCCGCCGGGTTGGTCGAAGCGCTTCGACGCTGCTTCGTCCAGGACGGTAGAACACGATCGGATGCCAGCGCAATATGTTTCGCGGCGAAAACAACAAATCGGGGACCTGCGGTGCGTTTGACGCAGACACGCCCGGCACGTCATAATCGGCCACATGACTGACAATGCACGTTCTCTGTCCGCCTGGGAGGCGAACGGGACTGCCGGCTCCATGATGGCCGGCCGCATTGTCATGTGTTGTCGAATGTGCCGCTGACTCGGCCACCCCGTCCGACGCCGCCGCGCATCTGAAGCGCCGCGCGTCCTCTGCATCCGCTCTGTGATGCTGCGCACCCGGCCCTGACCCTGGGCCGCGACTGACAACACCTGAATCGGGCACGAGTCCCGGTTCCTGTTCCGGCAAGGAATCCGCACATGTCCACTCCCGTTGCTCTCGACAACCGCACCTCCGCCCGCCCCGCCCTGCGTCTGGTCACCGACGCTCCCGCAGCTCCCGCTCCGGCGCCCACCGCCGAGCGCAGTCTTCCCGCCGGCACCGCGCCGCGCGGCTTCGCGCTCTACGTCGGCTTCGACGAGGCGAAGGCTGCCGCCTCCGGCGTCTCTCTCGGAACGATCGTCGAGGCCCTTCGCCGCACACTGCACGATCTCGCTCCCGCCGCAGAGACCTACGCGACCGTCGCCCTCGCCCCCGTCGGCGCCGGCGGTCGCGACGTCGACGTCGTACGCCTGGCACTGCACGAGCCCTCGGCGGTGGCCCGCACGAAGCCCGAGATCGAGGTCGAGGAGCGCGCCGAGGCCGGCGTCGTCGTCGACATCTCCCGCAAGCGCGTGTTGATCGACGGCGAATCCGCCGCCTTCACGTTCAAGGAGTTCGAGCTGCTGCAGTACCTCGTGCTGCGCGAGGGACGCACGATCGAGCGCGCCGAGCTGGTCGGCTCCCTCTGGCAGCAGGGCGACGCGGACGCGCCGGGCGAGCGCACGATCGACGTGCACGTGCGTCGCCTGCGCGCCAAGCTGGGGCGCTTCGAGGACATCGTGCGCACGGTGCGCGGAGTCGGCTACCGCTTCGACCGGCACGCCGACGTCGCCATCCGCTACGGCCACGGCACCCCCTCCCCCGACCGTTTCTGAGTCGGTCGGTCCGCTGTCGGCGGGCCGACGTAGGGTGTGCACATGGATGCGGGCGCCTCGACCATCGGGCGACGCCCGCCTCGGTCCGCAGCGCCGACGCATTCGCGACCTCGCGAAAGCGTCTACCGCCCTCGCGACGAGGTGGATCTCCATCGAACCGTCGTCTTCCAGCGGCGCGGGGCGCACGACCCCACGCTCGTCGTGGACGGCCACGTCATCTGGCGCGCGAGCAGAACTCCCGAGGGCATCGCCACCCTCGCTCTTCGCGCGAGCGGCATCGGGATCCGCTTGGCGGCCTGGGGCCCCGGCGCCGGCTGGGCGCTCGACCAGGCACCCGCTCTCTGCGGCGCGGAGGACGACCGCGGCGACTTCGACGCATCCCACCATCCACTCATCGCCGCGACGCACCATCGCCACCCGGGGCTGCGCCTGGGCCGCACCGACCTCGCCTTCGACGCCCTCGCGAGCGCGATCTTCGAGCAGAAGGTCACGGGCCTGCAGGCATTCGGGGCCTGGCGACGCATCGTCACCTGGTTCGGCGAGCGCGCGCCCGGCCCCACCCCGCGCCCGATGTTCGCACCCCCCACCGTCGACGAATGGCGACGCATCCCCTCCTGGGCGTGGCACCGCGCAGGACTCGAACCACCGCAGTCACGCGCCGTGGTCAAGGCGGCGTCCCATGGCGACAGCATCGTTCGGGCGCTGGACGAAACCTCGGACAACACCCGGCGCGACTGCATCCTCACCAGCCTTCCCGGCATCGGGCCGTGGACCTCGGCCGAGACCCGCATCCGCGCCTGGGGCGACGCTGATGCGGTGAGCGTGGGCGACTACCACCTCGCACACGAGGTCGGGCACGCGCTGACCGGTCACCGCGTGGACGACGACGCCATGCTGGCGCTGCTCGCCCCGTGGGCGGGGCAGCGTCAGCGGGTGATCCGGCTGCTGGCAGCGAGCGGCGTGCACGAGCAGCGCCGCGGTGCCCGCCTGGCGCCCGAGGACCACCGCTCGCGCTGAGTCTTCCACCCCCTACGCTGGGCGCATGACGAACTCGAGAACGGGCTGGCCGCGCGGTCGCACCATGTGGATCCTCGGCACGCTGGCCCTGTTCGCGGCGGGTGTCGTGGTCGGCATCGCCCTGGGCTCGGTCTGGATCGGCCTGCTCCTCGCTCTGATCGTGTCCATCGGATGGCTCATCGCCTACGAGTCGTGGCGGGGTCGCAACGTCGGCATCTACGACAGGGACGACGACGGCGCCCAGCTCTGAGCGCGCTGACTGCTTGATCACGCGCTTTTCTTGCGCCTCGCGGCGGAAGTCCACGGGTACTGCCGAGACCTCCACGATGAGTCCATCGCAGCGATGCTCACGCCACCGCAGCTCCGCGGCCGGGCCGAATGGCGCACCACCCCCGGAGGGCGCGCACAGCCGGCTCCTAGGATGGGGCGCGTGACCACCACAGATCCTGCCCTGCCACCGATCGATCCGCCCGCCGCATCCGGACCTGCTCTGCAGCTTCGCGGCCTGACCAAGCGCTTCGGTGACAAGGTGGCCGTCGCCGGCATCGACCTCGACGTGCCCACCGGATCCTTCTACGGGCTCGTCGGCCCCAACGGGGCGGGCAAGACGACGACGCTGTCGATGGCCACGGGTCTGCTGCGCCCGGATGCGGGAACCGCCGTCCTGCACGGGGTCGACGTGTGGCGCGACCCGGTCGCTGCGAAGGCGATGATCGGCAACCTCGCCGACGGCGTGCGCCTGTTCGACCGACTCACCGGCGAGCAGCTCATCACATACACCGGCATGATGTTCGGTCTGGCGCGCGACGAGGTGGCCGCCCGCACCGCCGATCTGCTGACCCTCATGGACCTGACGGAAGCCGCCGGCACCGCCGTCGTCGACTACTCCGCGGGCATGACGAAGAAGGTCGCGCTCGCCTGCGCCCTGGTGCACGCGCCCCGCATCCTCGTGCTCGATGAACCGTTCGAGTCAGTGGATCCCGTTTCCGCCGCCAACATCGAGGACGTGCTGCGCAGCTACGCCGGCAGCGGCGGCACCGTGATCGTCTCGAGCCACTCGATGGACCTCGTTCAGCGCATGTGCGACCACGTCGCGGTCATCGCGAGCGGACGTGTTCTCGCGGCGGGCACGATCGACGAGGTGCGGGCCGGACAGAGCCTGCAGGACCGCTTCGTCGACCTCGTCGGCGGCCGCCACCACTCGGAGGGACCGCAGTGGTTGCGACTCTCCTGAAGCTGCGCTTCCGCGTCCTCGGCAACACGCTCGCCGCCAACCCGTGGCAGCTCGTCGGATTCATCCTCGGCGGACTGTGGGCCGTCGGACTCCTGATCGGCGTGTGGGTCGGACTGTTTGCGGCGGGCTTCGCCGGGCTCGACGTCGTGTCGACGGTCGTCACGGCGGGCGGCGGCATCCTCGTGCTCGGGTGGGCGCTCGGTCCGCTGTTCATCGCCGGGGTGGACACGACGCTCGATCCCGTCAAACTCGCCCCGTTCCCCCTGACGACCAACAAGATGATGGTCGCCCTCACAGCCGCCGGGCTCACCGGCATGCCCGGCATCGCCTCGATCGCGGGAGCACTGGGCCTCTTTCTGGCCCTGTGGCGCTGGCCGATCGCTCTCGTCGCCGCCCTCGT
The DNA here is from genome assembly GCA_029959545.1 of Microbacteriaceae bacterium PS02066. GTDB lineage: Bacteria > Actinomycetota > Actinomycetes > Actinomycetales > Microbacteriaceae > Microbacterium > Microbacterium binotii. The sequence continues at coordinate 37,874 of JASCPH010000003.1, forward strand.
GTGCATTCCGCTCGGCATCCTCACGTGCGTCGTCGTGTCGCGGCTCATCGCCGCGCTCAGCAGCAGCGCCGGCGGGAACCGCCGCACGCGGGAGCTCCTCGGCGGTGTCGCGTTCCTCGTGATCATGCTCGCCGGGCCCATCACGATCGGCATCATGAACCTGCTCGACGCGGGAGTCAGCGCCGCGGGCAATCCCACCGACCGCATCAGTGGCATCATCTCCGCGGCATCCTGGACCCCGATCGCCGCGGCGTGGGCGGCGCCGGCGACGCTCGCCTCGGGCGACATCCTCGGGGGCATTCTGAAGCTGCTGATCGGAGCTGCGACCCTGGTCGTCTTGTGGTGGCTGTGGCGGAGATCGCTGGCCGCGGCCCTGGTTTCGCCGCCGCGTGCGCGCACCGCTACGGTCAAGGCGGGCAAGATCGGCTGGTTCGGGCGCATGCCCACCGGCGGAACCGGGGCGACGTGGGCACGGGCACTGACGTACTGGCTGCACGACCCGCGCTACCTCCGTCAGCTCCTGGTGGTGCCGATCTTCCCCGTGCTCATGCTGTTCTACTCGGGCGGCGACGTACGCAGCCCGCTGTTCGCATACTCCGCCGTACTCGTCGCTTTCGTGCTCGGCATCGTCTCCTACGCGGACGTGTCGTACGACGGCACCGCTTTCGCGACGGTGCTCGCCACCGGTGTGCGCGGCCGGCAGGACCGCGCTGGCCGTCTCCTCGCCGCGGCGGGGCTCGGGGTACCGCTCACTGTCGCGATCGCGATCATCACCGTGGGCCTGTCCACGGAGTGGTCGTTGCTGATCCCGGTGCTCGGCGCGAGCCTCGGCCTGCTGCTGACCGGATACGGCGTGTGCGCGATCAGCTCGGCATCGATCGTGCAGCCCGTCCCCGCCCCGGGCGACAGCCCGTTCAAGCGGGTTCCCGGAGCCAGCGCCGTGACGGCTCTGCTCATGTTCGTGATCTGGATCGGCATCGCGGTGCTCTCGTTGCCCTCGCTCATCCCCGCGATCCTCGCCGGCGTGACGGGCGATGCGATGTGGGGATTCGTGGCGCTCGCCGCGGGCCTCGTTCTCGGCGTGGTGTTCGCGATCGTCGGGGTGCTGGTGGGCGGTCGCGTCTTCGACCGCAACGCACCGGCACTTCTCGCACAGCTGCAGAGCTTCAAGGGCGCCTGACCACGCCGATGACGAGGGCCCCGGAGCGCGCGCTCCGGGGCCCTCGTCATCTGTCGGTTCAGGCGGGGAAGAGCTCCTCCAGCACCCGGATGACCCCGTGGTCGAGGTGCGACGGCGCGCGCAGACGGGCCCGAGCTGCCACATCCGGGTGCGCGTTGGCCATCGCGTACGAGTGGTACGCCGCATCCATCATCTCGAGATCGTTCAGGTAGTCGCCGAACACGGCGGTCTGCTCGGCCGAGACGCCCAGCACGTCCTGCAATCGGCGCAGCGCGACACCCTTGTTGACACCGCGGTTCATGACATCGACCCAGTGCGCCCCGGAGACGACGACCTGGTGGGTGCGGGCGATGTCCGCCAGCGCGGGGGCTGCGCCCGTCTCGGCGTCTCCGAAGTCGTAGACGGCGATCTTCAGGATGTCGTCATCGACGAGCTCGAGGTCGGGCACGTGCTCGAGCAGGGCGTAGTACTTCCCCGCCTCCGCGCGGAACGCATCGTCGTCGCGCTCGATGTAGGCGGAACGCTTGCCGCAGAGCACGACGCCGACATCGTGGCTCATCTCCCGCACGCGGCTGAGGACGTCGGCCACGAGATCGCGGTCGAGGGTATCGGAGGCCAGCTCCTCCCCGTCGCGCACGACGTACGTGCCGTTCTCGGCGATGAAGACCATCCCCTCGGCGTGGTCCTCGAACTCCCGTCGCAGGGTCGCATACTGCCGGCCGCTCGCCGGTGCGAAGAGGGCTCCGACGCGCCGCATCCGCTCGAGGATCGGCCACAGCCCGTCGGGGACGCGGCCGTCGCCGTCGAGGAGCGTCCCGTCCATGTCGACGGCGACCAGGCGGATGTCGGATGCGGGCTCGCTCATCCCTCCATCCTCCCCGATCCGTGGGGACGTCCGCGCTCAGGCGGTCGCCGCAGCCTGGTCGGCGAGCGGGGCCGGCGTCTCGGCGTAACTGCGCGAGAGACGCCGGTACTGCGGCGACAGGAACGCGATGACCACGATCAGCAGCATCACCAGGCTCGCCGCGACGAACACGAGCGCGATCCCCCGCGCCTCACCGTCGCCCAGCAACCAGCGCCACCCGTCGCGGCCCGCGTCGGTGCGCATGTACGGGATGAGCCAGAACTCCGCGAGCGGGCCGATGAGGAAGGCGGAGATCGGAGCGGCCGCGGACTCGATGCTCGCCGCGAACCCGAACACGCGCCCTTGCGTCTCGTAGGGCACCACCCGCTGGATGATCGTCTGCTCAGCGGCCTCTGCCACCGGCATGAGTGCCATGAACACCAGCATCCCCACCGCGTACAACCACCACCATTCGCGGAGGGCGAAGGTGAGCCCCAGCACCGAGACGCCGACGTTCACCCACAGGAGGGTGCGCACAGGGTTCTTGCCGAGGCCGAACTTCGCGACGAGACCGCCGCCGATGATGAAGCCGATGCTGGTCACACCGAGCACGATGCCCCACACCTCGACGCTGAAGAGCGTCAGACCGTACGGGTCCATGAGCGCCACAAAGACCCCGCCCACGAGGTTGTTGAATGTCGTGAACAACAGGAGCGGCATGAGCCCGGGCACCGAACGAATGGCAGGAAGCACTCCGCGGAAGGTGAGCCGGCGAGGCGGCGCGTCCGGGTCGTGGGCCACGCCCCGCTCGGGGATCGGCACGAACAGCAGGTGAGCGAAGGCGACGGCCGTCGCGACGATCGCGATGAACACCGTCGGCCCCATCCCGAGCAAGCCCACCGACAGCCCCGAGAACACGCTCGTGACCATGAACGCGACGCCTTGGACGGTGCCCACCAGTCCGTTCGCGCGGTCGCGGCGCTCGGCGGGCACGAGGAGGGTGACCGTCGTCGACAGGGCGATGTTGCGGAGGTTCTCGACGACCCCGCCGATCAGGATCACGCCCGCGAACAGCCAGAACCAGGGGCCGCCCCAGTCGATGAGCGCGGATGCGGGGGTCGCAAGGAACAGGGCGCCCGCCAGCAGATACGTGGCCAGGGTGATGAGGCTGGAGAGCACCATCACGGCCTTCTTCTTCATGTGGTCGACGATCGCCCCGAAGACGATGCCGAAGACGGCCACCAGCAGCATGTAGCTGCCGCCGATGATCGAGGTGGCGAGCACATTGCGTGTCTCCAGGTACGCCCAGAACGTGAGCGCGAACCAGAGGTAACTGGTGGTCACGTTGGCCACGAGCGTGTTCGCCAGCACCTGATAGAAGCTGCGCATGCGCGATGCCTGGGTGGGCTCGGCCGTGGCGGGACGTTCGAGCATGACGGGCTCCGCTTCACTGGATGGTGGCTCCATCATGACGGCGGGGGCCGACATCCGCGAGGGTTCGGGTTTTCCCGAACCCGGTCGTCGGGATTGCTCCGATGTGGCCCGCGCAGTGCGCCCCTACGTTGGAGACATGACTTCCGCAGCTCCCACCGTGCGACGCGCGAGACGCCTCGCTCCGGCGCAGACCGCCGGGGCGATCGCCCAGCTCGCCGCGCTCGGCCTCATCGGCCCCTTCATCCTGAGCGCCCTGCTGGGCCTGCTCGGCACCGGAGTCGGGCTCGTCCCCGCCCTCGGCGTAGGCCTGGTCGTCCTCGTCGGACTCGTCTATGTCATGTACGCGGTCGGGTGGCTGGAGATCGCGCGGATCGACGGGCTCTACGGACTCGGCCTCCCGGCACCGCGCTTCAGCCCCCGCCCCCGACCGGGCTTCGGCGGCTACCTGCTCGCGCTCTGGCACCAGTTCATCGATCCCTCGATGTGGCGCGCGCTGGCCAACACGGCCATCGCCACCGTCATGGGCGTCACGGTCATCAGTCTCGTCTCGATCTTCACCGGCGCGATCGGCGTCGCCTTCGCGCCCCTCTCGGGAGTCGACGAGGTGTGGATCGGCGTGGGCATGGTCCCCGCCGGCTGGGCTCCGGTGGTGGGGATCCTGGCCGCGCTGCTCGCCCTGGCCGCGACCGTCGGACTCGGCGTGTTGCACGGCGTGATCAGCCGAGCCATCCTCGGCCGCTCCCGCACGGCGATGCTGGCGCAGGCGGCACGCACCTCCGACGCACAGCGGGCCGGAGCCATCCGTGCCGCCGATGTCGAACGCACCCGCATCGAGCGGGATCTGCACGACGGCGTCCAACCGCGTCTCGTCTCGGTGGGCATGACCCTGGGACTCGCGCAGCAGAAGATCGACGACGACCCGGCGGCCGCCAAGGCGCTGCTCGAAGAGGCGCACACCTCCACGAAGGCCGCGATCACCGAGCTGCGTCAGCTGGCCCGCGGCATCCACGCCTCCGTCCTCGACGACCGTGGACTGGATGCGGCGCTGTCCGCCCTCGCCGCCCGCTCGCACGTGCCGGTGGCACTGGACGTGCGCGTCGACGGCCGCTGCTCCCGAGAGGCCGAGACCGCGGTGTACTTCGCGATCGCCGAATCCCTCACGAACGCGGCGAAGCACTCGCGTGCCGCGGAGTGCCGCGTGGTCGTCCGCGTCCGCGACGGCGGCACCCTCTGGGCCCGCATCGAGGACAACGGAATCGGTGGCGCGCGGGTTCTGCCGGGCGGCGGCCTCGACGGCATCTCGAACCGCATCCTCGCCGCCGGCGGAAACGTCCGCCTCGACAGCCCGCAGGGCGGGCCGACCGCTCTGGAGGTGAGCGTGCCGTGCGCATCCTGATCTGCGAGGACTCGGTCCTCCTGCGCGAAGGACTCGTCCGGCTCCTGGCGGACGCCGGGCACGACGTGGTCGCCGCCCTCCCGGACGCGAGCGAGCTCGATGAGAGCGTCGTCGCCACCGACCCGGAGCTCTGCATCCTCGACGTGCGCCTTCCCCCGAGCTACACCGACGAGGGCATCCGTGCGGCGCTGCGCCTGCGCGCGGCACACCCGCAGCTGCCCGTGCTCGTGCTCTCGCAGTACGTCGAGGAGCGGTACGCGAGCGAGCTGATCGCCGCGAACGGCGGAGCGCTCGGCTACCTGCTGAAGGATCGGGTCGCGGATGTGGCCGATTTCCTCGATACGGTGCGCCGTATCGGCGGCGGAGCCACCGTGCTCGATCCCGAGGTCATCGCGCAGCTGCTGAACCGTCGCACCCGCGACGAACGGATGCGGCGGCTCACCGAACGCGAGTCGACGGTGCTGGCGCTCATCGCCGAGGGGCGGTCGAACCAGTCGATCGCCGCGACCCTCTTCCTCTCGGAGGCCTCGGTCGAGAAGCACATCACAGCCATCTTCCAGAAGCTCGAGCTCGAGCCCGGCGAGTCGGGCAACCGCCGCGTCCTCGCCGCCCTCGCGCACGTCGAGCACGGCGCCGGCGACGCCGGCCCTCAGACACCTCAGAGAGGAGCAACACGATGAGCACGCTCACCCCTCCCCCCGCGACCCCCGACGAGGCCGCGCACTCCAGCCCGGTGACGCCGCCCCGGCATCCGGCCGGCAAGGCCGTCGCGATCACCGCGATCGTCATCGGCGCCGTCATCCTGGGCGGGACCGTGGTCTCGGGCGCCGCCAACGCCGTCACCTCCTCGCTGCCGACCTCCTCACAGACGCTCACCGCGTCGACCGCCGGCGTCACCGAGGTGGACGTGGATGCGAGCGCGGCGCTGTTCGAGCTGCGATTCGACGACGTCGACGAGGCCACGCTCCAGGTCACCTCCGGCCGGTCCGCCTGGCGGATGGACCGTGACGGCGACGAGCTGAGGATCAGCGCTCCGGACGGGTTCTTCGGCATCGGCTGGATCGGTCAGCAGCCGCGGGTCCTGTTGACCCTCCCGCAGTCGCTCGAGGGCGTGGATGCGTCGCTCACGCTCTCCGCGGGAGAGCTTCGCGCCACGGGCACCTTCGGCGAGCTCGAGACGCACCTCTCCGCGGGCAGCCTCATCGTCTCCGGCGAGGCCCGCACGATCGACTCGTCCATGAGCGCCGGAAGCTCCGACATCCGCCTGTCGGGTGTCACCGAGGCCGAGTTCGAGCTCTCGGCGGGTGACCTGACCGCCGAGTTGACCGGAAACGCTCCGCGCAGCATCGACATCGGCGTCAGCGCCGGGTCCGCGGATGTCACCGTGCCGCGCGGCAACTACGACATCCGCTCCAACGTAGAGGCGGGCGGCGTCGACAACCGCCTCTCCGCCGGCAGCGGCCCCCGCATCCCCGTCGAGGTCCGCGTCTCCGCGGGCGACGTCACCCTCCGCGACAACGGCTAGGCGCGAACGAGCATCCATTGAGCGAGCGAGCATCCGATCGGGTGCTCGCTCGCTCAATCAATGCTCACTCGGCGAGCGCAGCGCGTGGCAGCCGATCGTCCGAGCGGTGCGGCTGCGCGGCGGGATGCAGCCCGCCACCGCCGCAGAGATCGCGGCGGACTTCGAGGCACGGCCGGAGTCCGCACGCGTCGGACTGACGCCCGCGGACTGGATGCTCTGGTGGCTCGCGCCCACGCACGTGGAGTTCTGGCAGGGCTCTCCCGACCGACGCCACGCACGCATCATGTACGAGCGACAGGGCGAGAGCTGGCACCGCGAGGTGCGCGGCGGGGAGACGAGCACCCGCACCGGGGGAGCTGCATCCCGGCGATAGCCTCGAAGGATGCAGCAGGAGCAAGGTCTTTCGGGCGGCAACTCGGCGGGCGCCGTCTTCCGCGCGGGTGACACCGTCCGCAAGCCGTGGACGCCGGCATCTCCGCACGTGCACGCATACGTCGCGTCGCTACGAGAGGCCGGAGTCGAGGCGCCCGCCCCGCTCGGCCGCGACGAGCAGGGCCGCCAGGTATGGGAGTTCATCCCCGGGACGCTGGCGGCGGAGGGCCTGACGCGGCCGGAGCTTCATCGTGTGGGCGCGATGGTGCGGGCGATCCACGACGCGAGCGCGGGATTCGCTGTGCCGGCGGATGCGGTCTGGGATTCTGCGATCCCGGCGCCCGGCGCCGAGCTGGTCTGCCACAACGACCTCGCCCCGTGGAACCTCGTGACGGGCGATCGGTGGGTCTTCATCGATTGGGATGCGGCGGCTCCCAGCACCCGACTCTGGGATCTCGCGTACGCCGCCCAGGCGTTCACGCTCAACGACCCGTCGCGTTCCCCCGACGGCGCCGCCGCGGATCTGGCCGCGTTCGCCGACGGCTACGGGGCGGACGCCGCGCTGCGTGCGGCTCTGCCCGCGGCGATGGCCGCACGGGCGGAAGCGATGCACGAGCTTCTGCGCTCTTCCCACGCCGCGGGCCGTGAGCCCTGGGGCTCAATGTTCCTGTCGGGTCACGGCGAGCACTGGCTCGCCGCATCCCGTTACGTACGAGAGCACGCGGGTGCCTGGGCCGAGGCGCTGGGCGCGTAGCCGAGCCGCCGCCTCAGAGCTCCAGCATCCGCTCGCTGCGCTCGAAGAGCTCGCGGGCCAGAGCCGCATCGTTCGCCTGCGGGTTCGTGCGCGCGGGCTTGCGCTTCACGTAGTACTCCCCCGTCGCGTAGTCGCGGCCCGGCTCACCCTCCGCGAGGTACCCGAGGGTGTCGGCCCCCTTCGGGATGCTCGTGAGGAAGAGCTTCTTGAGAGGCGTCTGGTAGATCAGACGCATCGGCGAGCTGGGCGCGTTCGAGAAGCTCGTGGCGATGTTTCCCGGATGGAACGCCACGGCGCCGATACCCTGCGCGCGGTAGCGACGATCGAGCTCCTTCACGTGGAGGATCTGCTCGAGCTTGGCGGTGCCGTAGGCGCGCGTCGCACTGAAGGAGCGTTCGTTGTCGAGGTCGTCGATGTCCAGCTGGCCGAACAGGCGCGCGCCGACGCTCGAGGTGTTGATGATCGTGGCCGTGGAGGCGATGAGCCGCTCCATGAGCAGCTGCGTGAGCAGGAACGGCGCGAGGTAGTTCACCTGGAAGGTCATCTCGTGCCCGTCGATCGTGCTCTCGCGCACCTTGCCGAAGATGCCACCGGCGTTGTTGGCGAGCACGTCGATGCGGTCGTACTGTGCGAGCAGATCGTCGGCCAGTTCCCGGACGCTCGCGAGATCGGCGAAGTCCGCGAGGTGCACTCGCGCACCCACATCCCGGGCGATCTGCGCCGTGCGCTCGCGATTGCGCCCGACGGGGATGACGGCGTGCCCCTGCGCGTGCAGCACCCGCGCCGCCTCCCGTCCGATGCCGTCGCTCGCACCGGTGATCACGATCGTCTTGCTCAGCATGAGGCCTCCTTCGCCGCTGCTCGCGAAAGCCTAGTCCGCGTTGTCAGCGAGGCAGCAGGAAGAAGAGTGCGAGCAAGGATCCCGTCAGGGCACGCGGCAGATGATCTCACCGTGCAGGACCGAGAACCAGCCGTGGTCGGATGCGGCCCACTCACGCCATCCCGCGGCGATCCGGTCGAGCTCGTCGACGTCGGTGTCGGGGCTGCTCTCCAGCTGGCGTGCGAGAGCGGACTGACGGATGCGGTCCGCCCACAGATTGCCCCACCACATCCGCTCATCGGCGCTCGCGTAGCACCAGGTGCTCGACGACGCGCGGATGTGGATGAGCCCTGCCTCTCGCGCCCAGGACAGGAGCCGCCGACCGCCGTTCGGCTCGCCGCCGTTGGCGCGGGCCGCCGCCTGATACAGCTCCAGCCAGCGATCCATCTCAGGCAACTGCGGCCACCATGCGAACCCTGCGAAGTCGGCGTCGCGCACCGCGATGATCCCGCCGGGTCGGGTCACCCGCGCGAGTTCCCGCAGCGCCTGCACCGGATCCGCGATGTGCTGCAACACCTGGTGTGCGTGCGTCACGTCGAACGAGTCGTCGTCGAACGGCAGAGCGTGCACGTCGGCGATCCGCACGTCGACGTTCGGCACTCCGCGCTCGTCCACGGTCGCGCGCGTCAATGCCGCCTCGTCCTCCCCGATCTCGGTGGCGGTGACGTGGGCCACGCGTTCCGCGAGATCGACCGTGATCGTGCCGGGGCCGGCTCCCACATCCAGCAGCCGGTCGTCATGGCTGAGGAAGGGCAGGAGGTAGGCGGCGGAGTTCTCGGCGGTGCGCCAGCGGTGCGATCGCAGGACGGATTCATGGTGACCGTGCGTGTAGGTGGACATGCCTCCACATTCCGGCTTCGAGGCGCTGCCGCGGAAGACCGTACTGTTCATAGGAGCGATCCACCCACCCAGCCGAGAGGAGCCGGTCATCTCGAACGAACTCGGCGACTTCCTCCGCGCTCGCCGTCAGGACAGGGCGCTCGCACCCGAACACGACTCCCCCGGCGCCAGGCGGACTCCGGGCCTACGCCGGGAAGAGGTCGCGACCCGCGCCGGGATCAGCGTCGACTACTACATCCGCCTGGAGCAAGGACGGGACTCCCACCCGAGCGACGCCGTGATCGCCGCCCTCGCCCACGCGCTCGCGTTGTCGCCGGATGCGGCGCGACACCTCGTGCGGCTTCGCGATGCCGACGCCGCTCCGGCGGAGCCGACCTCCGACGCCGATCTCCTCCCGCGGATGTCGGCGCTCGTCGCGGCGGTCCGCCCACAACCCGCGTACGTGCTCGACAGGTTCAGCACGATCGTCGCGGCGAACGAGGAGGGGATGTCGCTGTACGCCGGGCTCGCCGAACTCCCGCCCGAAGAGCGCAACACCTGCCGTTACCTGCTCACAGACCCGCGCGCCCGTGAGACGTTCCTCGACTGGGAGGAGCTCGCCCGCGGCGCCGTCGCCCACCTGCGGGCGGCGAACGTCGACCGCCTCGATGACCCTCGGCTGGGCGATCTCGTGCGCGAGCTCGAAGCGGTCAGCGAGCAGTTCACGGCGTGGTGGAGCGGGCACATCGTCGAGCGGCGCCGGGGCGCGACCACCCGCATCCGCGGACTGGACGGTGTCGTCGTCGAGCGGAGCTACGAGATCCTCCACCTGCCGGACGACGCCGTGCGGCTCACAATCTGGCTCCCGCCGGCGGCATGAGCACCCAACCTACACTCGTGCCATGAGTGCCTTCCTCCCCGGTTCCCGCGGCACGCAGCCGTGCCCCAACTGCGGCGCCCAGGTCGCGCAGTCCGACCGGTATCCCGAGTATCTCTGCGACGAGTGCGAGGCGCGCGCGGTGGATGCGGACGGCGCCCGCGTCACCGGATCGAACGCCTCCTTCGGCGGCGGGTTCGTCTTGCACTGGCCGGACGGCGAGCACGAGTCCCTCCCCTGTGCCTCGGCACGGGTGTGGGTCGATGGACGCGAGCGGGAGTACTCCGAGGCGCGCTTCGGCGGCGTGCTGATCACACCCGTCCGCGAGCGCTAACCCGGCAGTCGGCTGTCCGATGACAGTGATTCTGTCGTCCGTGCCACCGATCCTGTGATCGCCTTCCGCGTCTTCGCGCTGCTTGGCCGTTGGGGGCACCTCGACGGTGGCGGTATCAGCGCCAGCGGATGTGTAGTTCGTCGAAGCGGCATATGCATCTGAGTCACCTCGGCCGAACGGCCCGTGTTTGGATCGACGTGAGTATTGGGCGGATTCGCGCATGGGTTGTGTGAGGACGCACGCGGGGAAGCCACGTGGGCGACAAAGCTGTATGCGTGTCGAAACGCGCGGACCCCGACAGTCCTCACTTCCCCATGGCAGGCCAGTACTCATCCACGGAGGTTGTCGGCACGCAACGGTGGGGGCACATATCCCGGTCCACCGGCCGATATGGCAGCGTCACGACGCATCTGGTCGTATACCCGCCCGACTCGTTCGACCGGGAACGTCTCTGGGCCGACGCGTCTCGCACACTCACCCCCCTCGGCATAGGCGGCGCGGTTATCGCCGCGATCGTTCTGCTGGGAACCGGGGCGTCGCCCGAGCTGACGCTGCTGTCGATCGCAGGCCTCTTCGTGATCGGCTGGGTGGTTCTGTCTTCCCGGACGATCGGGGTCCGTCGCAAGTCCGCATCCATCTGGGTGTGCACGTCGGCGATCTCGCCCGACCACGATCGTTCCCGGGCGCAGACTCATCTCGAGGCTCTCGCGGAGACGATGACGGAAGCAGCGAGCGCCCGTCGCGCGGGAACGATCACGGCAGACCAGTACACGAGAGCCTGGCGTAACGTGTTCGGCGAGGTGACACTGCTCAGTCTGCAACGAAACGGCTAGCCATCGGCTGGCCGTCGGGCAGAGGACATCGCCCCCGCCTGGTTTCGATCGCGGTGTGGCCGCGATCAGGCGAAGATCTCCGCGGCCACGTCGTGGACGGATCGGTCACGGACGTCCGCCCAGTCCAGCGAGAGCGCGCCCCAGATATTGGGGGAAGGGTGCGTGCGGACGTACTGGAGAAGCCGAGCGTTCAGCCGCGCGTGGGACGCGCAGTCGGTCACGTCGATAAAGACGACATCGACGTCCCACCCCAGTTCTCTCTCGGCCCGCGCGTGAAAGTCTGTGGCCGCCGCGTAAGCGAACCGTTTGCAGGAGCGAGGGCGATGGCCGGGACCCCGCCGGTACAGCACGATCACATGATGCACGGTCGGCGAGCGACGCAGCACATCGCGAATGGGCCGCCAGGAACCGCGGAGGCGGTTGCGTACCTGTAGCCCCGCTGCGCTGTCCTCCAGCTGGATCCCCCACACGATGCCGCCCACGAACGAAGAGCTCGCACCTTTGTCCGTAGCCGGCTGCTCTGCGTCGGGTCCATGTAGAGATCCGCCGGTCAGCAAGCACATCCTGCCGGAGGTGGAGGTGCGGAAGGTCATTTCGCGCATCGCGTCCACGTCTCCATCGAGTTTCTTTCGTTTGGGGTCGTGGCGGGGTGGTGCCGTACGGTGGCCAGCGCGATCGTTCCCGCGCACGGGACGACCAGAAGATCCCCAGCCTGGATTTCCTGGGGCACCTCACCCGGCAGCGGTGCTGCTCCGATCGTTTCGATGCTGGCGGGCGCCCGACTGCCAGCGTCGGGGCGGCCGAGCACGGTCGACCCCGCCCAGTCCGGGGTGACTTCCGTCATGTCGCCGTCGACGCGGACGTGCAACGCGCCGCGCGTGTCCCCGGCGACAGCGAGGACACGCGTGATTACGAGGGTGACATAGGCGTCAGAACCTCCAGTCCGTTCGGGGTGTCCGGCGGGGTGGATGAGTACCGCGGGTGTGCCCCGCGTCGTGGCGAGTCCGAGCAGCGAGTGCCCACCGACCAGCACGTCCTCGCGAGTGTGAACGGTGTCCATGGGCCACCCGTGTGCCCGCGGCGTCGCTGCAGGGATCCGGTTCCGGAGGAGTCGGGCGCTGAGGATGGTGTGTAACAGAGTCACGTCAACTGTCTCCGTTTCAGAGCTGGGGGGTCAGGGCGGACAAGAGACCTGGGGCGATGTCGATGGCCGGGGACACCGCGATAGCCGGAGACAACGGTGCTGTGTCATGGCGCGGCAGTGGCACCGGACGCACGCGCCCCAGGGGCACTGTGCCTTCGCACGGCAGTGCCAGCAGGTCGCCTTCGGCGAGGTCGGCGGGAAGCCGCACCGGAGGAGACGGGTAGGCCGGGGCGGCTGCTTCCGCGGCCAGCAAGATGCCAGGAGCCGACGCGGCGGCGGAGATCCGGTCGATCAGGCGCGCCTCGGACCACACCGCAGGGACGTCGCTGAAGTTCGCGTCGATGAGGATGACGCGTTGGGAGTCGAGGTTGTTCACTGTCATCACGACACGGGTGATGACGACCGACACGTCCGAGCGGAGCACCTCGGCCTGGCGGGGGTTCGTGCGAATGATGCGGTCAGTGTTGTGGACGCAGGGGGTGCCGCACATCTCGGCCAGACGCCGCATCGACACTCCGGCGACGACCACGTCGGTCGTCGTCGGCGTCGTGTGATCCGGCCAAGCCCTCGCCCGAAGTGGAACGGGAAGGGTGCGTCGCAGCGTGGGGACGATATCGGTGAGAGTCACACCGTCTGTCCTAGCCCGCCCATCCGCACGATCGGTGGGGTCCGAACGGAATACATGCGCGGAACGGCCCGCTTCGCCCGGATTGCTCACGGTCTGCTGACATGACGAGCAGAAGCCGGGCGGGGTATGAGCACTCGGGGCGGAGGTGGTCGCCGGCATCGGGGAGGGCGCGGGACGTCGGGGATGTATGGACGGCCGTTAGCTTTCGACGGGTGGCCGTATGCGTTTCGTTAGGGCTGTGATTTCGCCGTGAGCGCAGGTGTTTGATCGGGAGTTGCGTCTGAACGACGCGCGGCCCTCGCCCGGGGGTTCGACAGCTTTCGAATGGAGTTCCTCGTGCTCGACATCGTGTACGTGCTGGGCGTTATCGTCCTGTTCGCGCTGGTCGGTCTGATCGGCAAGGCGGTGGAGAAGCTGTGATCGTCTTCGACCTGCTCGCCGCTGCCCTCGGCCTCGCGGCGCTGGTGTATCTGGTGACCGCTCTGGTGAAGCCGGAGAAGTTCTGATGGAGTGGCTGTTCCTTGCCGCCAGCCTGGCGACTCTGATCCTGTTCCTGGGCGTCGCGTACCGCCCCGTCGGCGACTACATGGCCTGGGTCTTCACCTCTCGGAAGGACTGGAAGGTCGAACGCGGGATCTACCGCGTCATCGGCGCTGACCCCAGGTCCGAGCAGACCTGGCAAGCGTATCTGCGCGGAGTCTTGCTGTTCTCCCTTGTCGGGGTCCTGCTGCTCTACCTGCTGCAGCGCACCCAGCAGTGGCTTCCCTACGCTCTGGGTCTCCCCGCTGTCCCGGAGGGGCTGTCGTTCAACACCGCGATCTCGTTCGTGACGAACACGAACTGGCAGGCATATTCCCCCGAGCTCACCCTCGGTTACACCGTGCAGTTCGCAGGACTCACGGTGCAGAACTTCGTCTCCGCCGCGACCGGCATCGCCGTCGCGATCGCCCTCGTGCGCGGGTTCGCCTATCGACGCACCGGAACGATCGGCAACTTCTGGGTCGACCTGGTGCGCGGCTCGTTCCGCATCCTCCTGCCGTTCTCCGTGATCGCGGCGATCGTCCTGCTCGCCGGAGGGGTCGTGCAGAACTTCGCCGGGTTCACTGACATCACCACCGTATCCGGCGGATCACAGGTCCTGCCCGGCGGTCCCGTCGCGTCGCAGGAGGCGATCAAGGAGCTCGGCACGAACGGCGGAGGGTTCTTCAACACCAACGCCTCCCACCCGTTCGAGAACCCCGCGGCGTGGACGAGCATCTTCGAGGTGTTCCTCCTGCTGCTCATCCCGTTCTCGCTCCCGCGCACGTTCGGGCGGATCGTGGGCGACAACCGCCAGGGCTACGCCATCCTCGCCGCGATGAGCACCCTGTTCGTCGTCTCGCTCGGCGCGCTGGCCGCGTTCGAGTTCGCCGGAAACGGCACCGCCCCGCAACTCGCGGGTGCCGCCATGGAAGGCAAGGAGGCCCGGTTCGGTCTGGTCCAATCCGTGTTGTATGCGAGCGGCACCACACTGACCTCCACCGGTTCGGTCAACTCGATGCACGACTCCTACACCGCGCTGGGGGGCATGATGCCGATGCTGAACATGATGCTCGGCGAGATCGCCCCTGGAGGTGTCGGGGCGGGTCTGTACGGGATGCTCATCATCGCAGTGATCGCCGTGTTCATCGCCGGGCTCCTCGTCGGACGCACCCCCGAGTACCTGGGTAAGAAGATCGGGCCTCGCGAGATCAAGCTGGCCAGCCTGTACATCCTCGTCATGCCGACCCTGCTCCTGGGAGGTGTCGCCCTCAGCTTCGCGATCCCCGGAGTCCGAGAGGACGTGGAAACGACCTCGATATGGAACCCCGGCGTCCATGGCCTGTCGGAGCTCGTGTACGCGTTCGCGTCCGCGTCCAACAACAATGGGTCCGCGTTCGCCGGCCTCACCGCGAACACGCCGTGGCTGAACGCCGCGCTGGGCGTGGCGATGCTGCTGGGCCGGTTCGTGCCCATCGTCCTCGTTCTCGCCCTGGCCGGTTCCCTGGCCGCACAGGACAAGGTACCGGCCACCGCCGGCACCCTCCCGACCCACCGACCGTTGTTCATCGGCCTCGTGGTCGGCACAGCGGTCCTGGTGACCGCGCTCGTCTTCTTCCCCGTTCTCACGCTGGGTCCCCTAGCGGAAGGGCTGCTGTAAACCATGACCACCATCACACCCACCCCCGAATCCCCTGCCCCTTCCCGGGGCGATGCCCCGCGGGCACCGCGGAAGGCCTTTACCTGGGCACAGGTGCGGGCTGCCCTCCCGGGCGCGTTCCGCAAGCTCGATCCGCGCGCCCAATGGCGTAACCCTGTCATGTTCCTCGTGTGGGTCGGTGCGGCATTGACCACCGTGCTCGCGATCGCGGAACCCTTCCTCGGCGGTCCAGCACCCTCCGGCGGCACCGAGGTGCCGTGGCCATTCACCGCGGTGATCGCGATCTGGCTGTGGCTGACCGTCCTGTTCGCGAACCTCGCCGAGTCCGTGGCGGAAGGACGCGGGAAGGCGCAGGCGGACACGCTCCGCAAGACACGCACCAGCACCACCGCCCACCGAATCGATGGGTACGACTCCGCCACGGATGCCGGCGCCGAACAGGCGACGACCACTGATGTGTCCTCCGCGGACCTGCGCCTCGGCGACATCGTGGTGATCTCCGCCGGTGAACTGATCCCCGGGGACGGGGACATCGTGTGGGGAATCGCAAGCGTGGACGAGTCCGCGATCACCGGCGAGTCCGCACCCGTGGTCCGCGAATCGGGCGGCGACCGTTCCGCCGTCACGGGCGGCACCCGGGTGCTCAGCGACCGGATCGTCGTGCGCATCACCTCCAAGCCCGGCGAAACCTTCGTCGATCGCATGATCGCCCTGGTCGAAGGCGCTGCTCGACAGAAAACGCCGAACGAGATCGCGCTGAACATCCTCCTGGCGAGCCTGTCGATCGTGTTCGTCGTCGTCGCGCTCACCCTCAACCCCATAGCGTCTTACGCCGCCAGCCCGGCCAGCATCACGGTGCTGATCGCGCTGCTGGTGTGCCTCATCCCAACGACGATCGGTGCACTGCTCTCTGCGATCGGCATAGCGGGCATGGACCGGCTCGTGCAGCGCAACGTGCTCGCCATGTCCGGACGCGCCGTCGAAGCCGCCGGCGACGTGACCACCCTGCTGCTGGACAAGACCGGCACCATCACCTACGGCAACCGGCGCGCCAGCGAGTTCGTCCGGATGGACGGGGTG
The DNA here is from genome assembly GCA_029959545.1 of Microbacteriaceae bacterium PS02066. Classification (GTDB taxonomy): domain Bacteria; phylum Actinomycetota; class Actinomycetes; order Actinomycetales; family Microbacteriaceae; genus Microbacterium; species Microbacterium binotii. Next base: position 54,153 of record JASCPH010000003.1, read on the forward strand.
CGTGAGCAAGAACTGGTCCACGCTGCCGCCGTCTCGTCCCTCGCGGACCCGACACCGGAAGGCACCTCGATCGTCGACCTTGCCCGCGCCCAGGGCGAGGACGTCGACACGAGCACCGCCGGCGAGATCGTCCCGTTCACCGCGCAGACCCGCATGTCCGGTCTCGACCTTCCCGACGGTGCTCAGATCCGCAAGGGCGCCGGGTCCGCCGTCACCGCATGGTTGGAATCGGAGGGGAGGAGGTTGCCGTCCAGCGAGCTGGCCGAGCTCGAGGACCACACCGAACGCATCGCACAGTCCGGCGGCACCCCGCTGGTCGTCGCCGTGAAGGACCCCTCCGGCGAGGGCCGGGTGCTAGGTGTGGTCCACCTCAAGGACATCGTGAAGGAGGGACTCACCGGGCGGTTCGCAGAACTGCGTGCGATGGGCATCCGCACCGTGATGGTCACCGGCGACAACCCGCTCACCGCGGCCGCGATCGCACGGGAGGCGGGCGTGGACGGCTTCCTCGCTGAGGCCACTCCGGAACAGAAGCTCGCCTACATCCGCAAGGAGCAGGAGGGCGGCAACCTCGTCGCGATGACCGGCGACGGCACGAACGACGCGCCCGCGCTCGCGCAGGCGGATGTCGGGGTGGCGATGAACACCGGCACGTCGGCCGCGAAGGAGGCCGGCAACATGGTCGACCTCGACTCCGACCCGACCAAGCTCATCGACATCGTGCGCATCGGCAAGCAACTGCTCATCACCCGCGGGGCGCTGACCACGTTCTCGATCGCCAATGACATCGCGAAGTACTTCGCGATCATCCCGGCGATCTTCATGGGTGTGTTCCCGGGCCTGGCGGCGCTGAACATCATGGGGCTGCACTCCCCCGCCTCTGCGGTGCTCTCGGCGATCATCTTCAACGCGATCGTGATCATCGTCCTGGTCCCCCTCGCGCTGCGCGGCGTGAAGTACCGCGCGGCGAACGCATCCAAGATCCTCGGCCGAAACCTGCTCGTCTACGGACTCGGCGGGATCATCACCCCCTTCATCGGCATCTGGCTCATCGACCTCGTCGTGCGCCTCATCCCCGGGTTCTGACCCGGGATCGTCAAGGAGACAACACGTTCATGAACACCGCTACCCGCAGCACCGGCCGCAGCCTCTGGGTCGCCACCCGTGCCCTCCTGCTGTTCACCGTGGTGCTCGGCATCGGCTACACCCTGCTGATCACCGCGGTCGGTCAACTCGCCTTCCCTGCACAAGCCAACGGAAGCCTCGTCCGGAACGCTGAAGGCGAGGTCGTCGGGTCGTCTTTGATCGGCCAGAACTTCACCGCCGCTGACGGTGAGCCGCTACCGGAGTACTTCCAGCCCCGGCCCTCCGCAGCCGGCGACGGCTACGACGGAGGCGCGTCCTCAGGTTCCAACTGGGGTCCCGAGAACGAGGACCTGATCGCGGCGATCGAGGAACGCAAGGCACAGATCGCCGAGTTCAACGGAGTCTCTCCCGATGAGATCCCCGCGGACGCGGTCACCGCATCCAGTTCCGGACTCGACCCGCACATCAGCCCCCAGTACGCACAGCTGCAGGTGCAGCGCGTCTCCGACGCGCGGGGCCTGACCGTAGACCAGGTGCAAGGCATCCTCGACGAGCACGCCCAAGGTCGAGACCTCGGATACTTGGGAGAACCGACAGTCAACGTCGTGGAACTTAACCTGGCGCTAGACCAGTTGGAGGACTGACAGATGAGCACACGGGGGCGGCTTCGCGTACTCCTCGGCGCCGCCCCCGGCGTCGGCAAGACCTACACCATGCTCGAGGAGGGCAGACGCCTTCTCAGCGAAGGCAAAGACGTGGTCGTCGCGGTCGTGGAAACCCACGGGCGCGCCGCCACGTCCGCGATGACCGAAGGCTTGGAGATCCTCCCCCGCCGCGTCGTCTCCCACCGTGGCGTCGAGCTCACCGAGATGGACATCGACGCCACCCTCGCACGCAACCCGGCTGTCGCTCTCGTTGATGAGCTCGCCCACACCAACGCTCCCGGATCCCGCAACGAAAAGCGGTGGCAAGACGTCCACGAACTGCTGGACGCAGGCATCGACGTCATCTCCACCGTCAACATCCAACACATCGAATCTCTCAACGACGTCGTCGAAAAGATCACCCGAGTACCCCAACGAGAGACCATCCCCGACCGCATCCTCCGCGAAGCCGACCAGGTCGAAGTCATCGACCTCGCCCCGCAGGCCCTGCGAGACCGCCTCGCAAGCGGCGTCGTCTACCCCGCCGAACGCATCGACGCCGCCCTGTCCAACTACTTCCGGCTCGGTAACCTGACCGCGCTGCGCGAACTCGCACTGCTGTGGCTCGCCGACGAGGTCGATCAGGCGCTGAAAAGCTACCGCAACGAGCACGGTATTGACAGCCAATGGGAGGCCCGGGAACGCGTGGTGGTCGCCCTGACCGGCGGACCCGAAGGTGAAACCCTTCTCCGCCGCGGCGCCCGTATCGCCGCCCGCTCCGCCGGCGGAGAGCTGATCGCGGTGCACGTGACCAGCCAGGACGGACTGCGCACCTCCAGCCCCACCGCGTTAGCGGCGCAACGCTCCCTCGTTGACAAGCTCGGCGGTACGTATCACCAGGTCATCGGGGACGACATCCCCCACTCGCTCGTCGAGTTCGCCCGGTCCCTCAACGCGACACAACTCGTGATCGGCGTCAGCCGCCGCAGCCGGCTCAGCGCGGCGCTCACCGGCCCCGGTATCGGTGCCACGGTCATCCGCGAGTCCGGCGACATCGACGTGCACATCGTCACCCACTCCGCCGCCGGCGGACGCCTCGCCCTGCCCCGCAGCGGCGGCGCGCTGACCATGAAACGCCGCATCGCCGGGATGATCCTCGCCCTGATCGGCGGCCCCGCTCTCACCTGGCTGCTCGCGACCTTCCGCAGCCCCGAGTCCATCACCAGCGATGTGCTCAGCTACCAGCTGCTCGTCGTCATCGTCGCTCTCGTCGGAGGGATCTGGCCCGCCCTGTTCGCTGCCGTGCTGTCCGGGCTCACCCTGGACTTCTTCTTCATCGAACCGTTCTACACCGTCACCATCGACGATCCCCTCCATCTTCTTGCACTCACCCTGTACGTCACCATCGCAGTGCTGGTCAGCTTCATCGTCGACCGCGCAGCTCGACAGACACGCGTCGCACGTCGCGCTGCCGCCGAATCCGAACTCATCCAAACCATCGCCGGAAGTGTCCTGCGAGGACAGAACGCCATCGAGGCGCTCGTGGAGCGCACCCGCGAAGCGTTCGCCTTGGCTGGCGTGCGACTGCGCGAAGGGGACACGGTGCTGGTAACATCCGGCGAACCCCTCGCCGACGGCCGATACTCGACCGTCCCAGTAAGCAAACGCACCGTGCTCGAACTGCACGGCCCTGACCTCCCAGCCCGCGAACAACGCCTCCTGACCGTCGTCGCCGCGCAAATCGCCGTCGCGCTCGAACACCGTGAGCTCACCGAGACTGCCAGCGGCATCGCCCCACTCGCCGCCTCCGACAAGATTCGCACTGCCCTACTGTCCGCACTCAGCCACGACCTCCGCCGGCCACTAGCCGCCGCGACCGCCGCCGTCAGCGGCCTCCAAGCCGCCGGAGACTCCCTCACCCCTGCCGATATGGCTGAGTTGGTCACCACCGCCGGCGAAAGCCTCACCACCCTCTCCGTCCTCGTCACCGACCTTCTCGACGTCAGCCGTCTTCAAGCCGGGGTCCTCGCCATCCTCCCCACCCACGTCGACGCCGCCGACGTCATCGTCCCCGCGCTCGATGAGCTCGGCCTCGGACCCGACGAGCTCGAGCTGGACCTCAACCCCGAGATCCCCCTAGTCTCCGCCGACCCAGGCCTGCTGCAACGCGTCGTCGTCAACCTCCTCGCCAACGCCACGCGCCACTCCCCAGACGACTCCAAGGTCCGGATCACCACCAGCTCCTTAGACGACATCGTCGAGATCCGCGTCATCGACCACGGCCCTGGAATCCCACCCGACCGCATCGACGACGTCTTCGTTCCCTTCCAACGCCTCGGCGACACCGACAACACCAGCGGCCTCGGCCTCGGCCTCGCGCTCTCCAAAGGGTTCGTCGAGGGCATGGGCGGCACCCTCACCCCCGAAGACACGCCCGGCGGCGGACTCACCATGGTCGTCGCTCTCCCCACCCACAACAGCACCACAGCCCAGCCAGAGGACACCCCGTCATGAAGATCCTGATCGCCGACGACGACCCTCAGATCCTCCGAGCCCTTCGCATCACCCTGACCGCCAAAGGGTACGAAATCATCACCGCGACCAACGGCGCCGAAGCCATCAGCGCCGCTATCGACCACAAGCCCGACATCTACCTCCTCGACCTCGGCATGCCCGAACTCGACGGCATCGACGTCATCCACGGCATCCGCGGCTGGTCAGAATCCCCCATCCTCGTCGTCTCCGGCCGCACCGGCGCCGCCGACAAAGTGGACGCCCTCGACGCGGGCGCCGACGACTACGTCACTAAACCCTTCTCCGTCGAAGAACTCCTCGCCCGCATCCGAGCCCTCACCCGCCGCCTCTCCCCACACGACAGCAACCCCGCTGTCCACCTCGGCGACATCGTCATCGACCTCGCCGCCCGAAGCGCCACACGGACCCGTGACGGACACGACGCGCCGATCCGCCTGACCCCGACCGAATGGCAGGTCATCGAGATCCTCATCCGCAACACCGGCAACCTCGTCACCAGGCAAACCCTGCTCACCAGCATCTGGGGCACCGAGCACGCCACCGACACCGGCTACCTCCGCCTCTACGTGTCTCAACTGCGCAAGAAGCTCGAGCCCGAACCCTCCCACCCGCGCTACCTCATCACCGAAGCAGGCATGGGCTACCGCCTCCACATCGACAGACCCAACACCGCGGCCGCGATAACGGCCGAAGACACCACGCCGCCGCTCAACCCCTGATCGGAATACCCGACACGTCGCCCCCGGACATCCGCTAGGAGACCAGGTCAGGAGGACGACACCGTGCTCACAGTCCGCGCCACCGCACCCCACACGGGTGATGGGGCGTATACGCGCGACCCTCGCCGATGACCCCGGGGAGCTTCTCAAGTCGCTCGGCGCACTCGAGTTACGGCCGATCGTAGACGTCAGGGATGCCGTCGTTGTCGGTGTCTTCCGCGTCGTTCTGGGCGATCTTGCGGTAGCGGCGGTTCCGGCTGGCGAGCAGGGCCGAGGCGATCACGGCCGCGACGACGGAGGCGAGCAGGATCGCGACCTTGGCGTGGTCGTGGTGCGGGTCGGTCGCGGTGAAGCTGAGTTCGGTGACCAGGAGCGACACCGTGAACCCGATCCCGGCGAGCAGGCCGACGCCGGTGATGTCGACCCACCTCAGCGAGGGGTCAAGTCGGATGCCGCGGACTCGGGTGGTCAGCCAGGTCGCCAGGACGATGCCGACCGGCTTCCCGACGACCAGTGCGGCGATGATCCCGATGGTCACCGGGTCGGTGAGCGCGGAGAGGAAGCCCTCCGCCCCGCCGATGGCGACCCCTGCGGAGAAGAATGCGAACACCGGTACGGCGAACCCGGCGGAGAGCGGGCGGAAACGGTGCTCGAACTCCTCCGCGAGACCTGGTTCGGTGTCGGGCACCTGGTCGCGGCGGCGGTGAATGACGGGGATGGTGAAGCCGAGCAGCACGCCGGCGATGGTGGCGTGGATGCCGGAGGCGTGGACGAATGCCCACGCGACCACGCCGATGGGCAGCAGGATCAGCCATGCGGCGGCGGGCTTGAGGTGGAAGAACTGCCGGTACCGCTGCGCGAGTACGGCGTACACGGCGATCGTGAGCAGGCCCATCAGCAGCGGCACGATGGCGATCGTCTCGGTGTAGAAGATCGCGATGATGCTGATCGCGATGAGATCGTCGACGACGGCGAGGGTGAGCAGGAAGATCCGCAGCGGGCCCGGCAAGTGAGAGCCGATGAGCGCGAGAACGGCGACCGCGAACGCGATGTCGGTCGCGGTCGGTATCGCCCATCCGCGCAGGAGACCGGGAGTCTGGGCGACGATGGCCACGTAGACCAGGGCGGGGATGATCACGCCGCCGGCCGCGGCGACGACCGGGACGATCGCGGTGCTGAAGCGGCGCAGGTCGCCGGCGACGAACTCGCGTTTGAGCTCGAGGCCGATGAGGAAGAAGAAGATCGCCAGCAGCCCGTCGGCGGCCCACGCGCCCAGACTGAGCTGCAGATGCCACGGCTCGTAGCCGACCTCGAGGTCGCGGAGGGTGAAGTAGGCCTCTGCCCAGGGCGAGTTGGCCCACAGGATGCCGATCGCGGCCATGAGCACGAGAAGCCCGCCGCCGACGGTCTCCTTGCGTAGCAGTGTGCCGATGCGCAGCGCTTCGGCGTAGCTGCCGCGGAGAGGGAACTGCGCACTCGCGGGAGTGTTCCGGGCAGGGTCGGGAGAGGTCATAGGCGGTTCCGATCGGGTCGACGAAGGACGGTGTCGACCAGGCTTCCCGACGCGCCTCCCCCAGCCTACAAGAGGCCGCATGGAGGTGCCCTGGCAGGTCTTCAGAACATCCTCGGCGGTCCAAAACCCCGCGGCATGGAGGGGGTTCGGATCAGCCGAACTATGCTTGTCGCCGGAGTGCCGGGAAGCCTGGTCGGCGGCGACCCTCGGGTCGTCTGATCTGATGAGGAGACCCCGGTGGCGCGAGACCGCGGTATGCGATGGTTGCCCGAGACGGTGCTGCGGCCGGGTCGCTATCTCCGCGACCTGGCGAAGCGGTCGCCGTCGCGGATGGCGGTGCTGATCTTTTTTCTCGCCGCCGTGCTGTTCTCCGGCCTGCTCACGCTGCCGGTCTCCTCTGCAGATGGGCGCGCCGCGCCGCTGCAGGATGCCGTGTTCACCGCCACCTCCGCCGTCACCGTCACCGGGCTGACCAGTGTCGATACCGCCACACAGTGGTCCTTCTTCGGGCAGGTCGTGATCCTGCTCGCGATCCAGGCCGGCGGGCTGGGGATCGTGACGATCGCGCTGCTGCTGATGAGGGCCGTCACCCGCCACCTCGGGGTGCGAGGGAAGCTGTTCGCGCAGCAGAGCATCGGCGGCGCCTCCAAGCTCGGCGAGGTCGGGCAACTGCTGCGCATCGTCGTGGTCACGACCCTGACCATCGAAGCGATCCTGGTCCTCGCGCTAGTCCCCCGGTTCGTGATGATCGAGGAACACTGGTGGGAGGGGCTGTGGAATGCCCTGTTCTATGGCATCTCGGCGTTCAACAACGCCGGGTTCTCCATCCACGAAGGCGGGCTCGCCCCGTTCGACGGCGACCTGTGGATCCTGGTCCCGATCATGATCGGAGTGTTCGTCGGCAGCTTCGGATTTCCAGTGTTCCTCACTCTCATCATCCACAAGTGGCACCGGCGCAAGTGGAGCCTGCACACCAAACTCACCCTCACCACGACCACCATCCTGCTCGCGGTCGGCGCGCTCGCGTGGGGTCTGCTCGAGTGGGGTAACGACCGCACCATCGGCCACCTGAACCCCGCCGAGAAAGCGTTCCACGCGCTGTTCGCCTCGGTCATGATGCGCTCTGGCGGGTTCGCGCTCACCGACACGAACGAGTCCACCCCGATCACCTTGCTCGTCTCCGACGCGCTGATGTTCGTCGGCGGCGGCTCGGCGTCCACCGCCGGCGGCATCAAGGTCGCCACCCTCGCGGTGCTGTTCCTCGGCATCATCGCCGAAGCACGCGGCGACCGGCACGTCATCGCGGCAGGACGCCACATCCCCGACGGCTCGCTCCGCCTCGCGATCAGCGTCACCTTCCTCGGCGCCACCCTGGTGCTCGTCGCCACCGGGCTGGTGATGACCGTCAGCACCGCGCCGCTGGACCGGATCCTGTTCGAGGTGATCTCCGCGTTCGCGACCTGCGGACTCTCGGTCGGCCTGTCCGCCGAGCTCGAGCCGTTCGGGAAGTACGTGCTCAGCCTGCTCATGCTCGCCGGCCGCATCGGCCCCATCGGCTTGGCCGCCGCCCTGGCGCTACGGCAACGGAACCTGCTCTACACCCTCCCCGAGGAACGCCCCATCATCGGCTGAACCCCGGAGGCCTTGTCGCGGGTGAGAGGCTGGTCAGTAGTAGTCGGCCATTGTGGCACGCGCGATCGAAGTGCCGCGGATATCCGCCCACGTCAGCGCCGCCGCCGAGTAAGCACCGGCCCGGCCACTGATCCGCTCCATGATCCGATCCGCCAGAACCGTCGTGTCGTCGCACTCGGTCACATCGAGCAGGGTCACATCGACGTAGCGGGCGGCGCTGCGCTCCAGCATCGCGTGCGCCCGCAGGGCGGCACCGTCGGCGGCTCCCTGAACGCGGCTCGGGTCCAGGCCCCGAGGGATCTGGTAGGCGATCAGCAGGTGGATCGCTCCGGGATACCGGCGCGCCGCTTCGGCCCACCGGGTCACCTGTCGCTTCAGTTCCGCCCGCACCTCTCGTGCAGACCGGGCGCCCGTCAGGTCCACCCCGACGACCAGCCCACGCACGCCGCCGCGTGGCTCCAGGTCCTCGTCGGAGTCGATCACGCCGCGGTGCGGGGTCAGCTGGCGTAGGGAATCGAGATGGTCGCCCAGGGCGACGACGGTGTGTGTCACCGCTTCTCCGTCTGTTCGGTGTGCCGGAGCGGTCGCGCGACCGCTGCCGACCAGACTTCCCGGCTCACCGTGACCCCGGAGGGGGATCCACGACACCCTACCCGCAGCGGGCGCGAGAAACACCGCGCCACGGCTGTGCTGTGAGAAGAAGCCTGCGTTGTGCGACCCGGCCCGCCAAGGCCGGGTGCGGCGTTCCGCAACGAAACCCCGCAGCTGGACGACATCACTGGACAGATTGGTGAACGCATGATTAGTATGCTGAACGTGAGTTCAGTCCGGGATGCTGGCGACCTGACGATGCGTGCGCGCATCCGGGATGCCGCCATCGAGGTCTTCGCCGAGGCGGGCTTCGATCGGGCCACGGTGCGGCAGATCGCGGCGCACGCGGGCGCGAGCCCCGCCCTGGTGCTGCACCACTACGGCTCCAAGGCCGGTTTGCGTGAAGAGTGCGATGAGCACGTGGTCTCGACACTGCTCGCGGACCGCACCATCGCGATCGACGACCCCACCGCGCAAGGGATCGACGCGGTGCTGGCGGGCGTCGGCGTCCACGCGGGCAGGTTGGGCTATTTGGTTCGGCTGCTCGCCGATCCCGGCGACGCCGGTCGGCGGGTGTTCGACGCGTTCCTGGAGCACACCCGCAAGATGCTCCGTGATGTGGGAGACAAGTGGCAGACGCAGACGATGTCCGACCCCGAGGCCACCGCGCTGCTGCTGACCGCCTACGGGCTGGCGCCGCTGCTGCTGCAGGGTCAAATCGCTCGGGTGCTGGGCGTCGACCCACTAGGCCCGGAAGGGGCGCGGCGGCTGGCGCTTCCCGGCCTCGAGCTGTTCACCCACGGGCTGTTCCAGGACGACAGCCTGCTGACGGCGGCGAAGGAAGCACTCGCCCGGCCCGCCGGGCCCCGCAGCGACAAGGGCGACGGCGACCCGAATCAGGATCCGGATCCCCCGGCGGCGCGGTAGCGTCCTCGATCCTCATCCCTGATTCGAAAGGAACCACCGCCATGACCGTGGCGATCCACACCCGTGCGCTGCACAAGCGCTACGGCTCGCACACCGCGCTGCACGGACTCGACCTGACCGTCCAGTCCGGCTCGGTGTTCGGGCTGATCGGCCCGAACGGGGCCGGCAAGACCACCACCCTGCGGACGCTGCTCGACATCATCCGCCCCACCTCAGGCGACATCACGGTGCTGGGCGCATCACCCCGAGCCGGCGGCGCCGCCCTTCGCCGCCGCATCGGGTACGTCCCCGGCGAGCTGCGCCTGGAAGGACGCGTCAAAGGACGCGCCCTGCTGCGCCACCTCGCCGAGATCAGCGGCCCCGTTGCACCCGGCACCATCGAGCAGCTCGCCGAGCGGCTCGGACTCGACCTGGCCCGGCCCGTGCGGACGCTGTCGAAGGGCAACAAGCAGAAGCTCGGACTCGTCCAGGCGTTCATGCACCGGCCCGATCTGTTGGTGCTCGACGAGCCGACCAGCGGCCTCGATCCGCTCGTGCAGCGGGAGTTCCTCGCGATGGTGCGCGAGGCCCGCGACGCGGGGCAGACCGTGCTGCTGAGCTCCCATGTGCTCAGCGAGATCCAGCAGGCAGCCGACGACGTCGCGGTGCTCGCGCAGGGACGCATCGTCGCGGAGGGCCCGGTCTCATCGCTGCGGATCGCGAGCGTGCGCCGCGTCCGCGCGACCGTCACCGGTGTCGCGGCCGAGACCGTCGCCGACGCTCTGGCCGCGGCATCCGGTATCGAGGACGTGGACGTCGCCGCGGCAGGCGACCTGGTCCGTGTCTCCGCGACCGCACGCGGCGACATCGACCCCGTGATCCGGGCCATCGCCGCCGGAACGATCCGCGACCTCACCGTGGAAGAACCCGACCTCGAAGAGTCCGTGCTGGATCTGTACGCCCGAAACGGAGCAGCATCATGACCGCCATCGCACAGCGCACCGCATCCGTTCACCCCACCCCACTCCCGGTGTTCCGCCGCTGGCTCAGCGAAGGGTGGCGAGGACTCATCGGCTGGTCGGCCGGCCTGGCCGCCGTCGTATTCCTCTATCTACCGCTGTACCCGGCCATGAAGTCGCCCGAGCTCATCGGACTGATGGACTCGCTGCCTCCCGAACTCGTTCGCACGATCGGATACGAGAACATCACCACCGGCGCCGGCTACGCGCAGGCGACGTTCTTCGGCCTCACCGGCTTCTTCCTCATCACCATCGCCTCGATCACCTGGGGCGGCGCGTTCACCGGCGGCGCCGAGGAATCCGGCCGCCTCGAGCTCACCCTCGCCCACGGCGTCGGGCGCGTGCAATACGCTCTCGAAAGCGCCCTCGCCCTGCTGGCGAAGATGCTCGTACTGGGCGTCGTGGCATGGCTGCTCATCTGGGCGATGAACGGCCCGGGCGAACTGGAACTCGACGCCGGCAACCTCGTCGCCGTCACCACGGCATGGATAGGGCTCGGCCTCTTCTCGGGAACAGCCGGCTTCGCTGCCGGTGCGCTCACCGGCCGACGGTCGTGGGGCGTCGGAGTCGGCGCAGGCGTCGCCGTCGCCGGGTACGTCATGCAAGCTGTCGCGAACAACAGCGAAGACCTCGACTGGCTGCGCGTCCTCTCGCCCTTCCACTGGGCGTACGGCGAAGCGCCGCTGACCAACGGATTCGACTGGCCCGGCCTCGTCCTGCTGTGGGGCGGCTCCGCGCTGCTGGTCGCGATCGGAACCGCGGCACTGGCACGGCGCGACATCCTCGGCTAAGGAATGGGGTGAGTCGTCATGTGTGACGGCCCACCCCAGTTCCCACCTCTTCTCAGCTAGTCTCGCGTCGGTTCAACACGGCCTAGCGTGCGCCGTCGAGATGCGACACGATCGTCTGCGTGACCGCAGGCATATCGGGGTACGGGAACAGGTGCCCCACCCCTTTGAGCCAGAGGGACCGGGCGCCGGGGATCAGCTCGACGAGCTTTCGTGCATGCTCGATCGGGAGGAAGTCGTCAGCGGTGCCGTGGATGACCAGGGTGGGAACCCGGAGACCACCAAGCAGTTCGTATCGGGAGCGGGTGGCGGCCACCGCGGCCTGGTGCTGGCCGATGGCCCGGAAGTTGATGCCGCGCCGGTAGCGGAGGTCGTAGAGCACGAGTTCGGCGGTCTCCTCGATGTCGAGGTTCTCGTAGCCGATCCCGATGATGGTCTTCGCCACGACCTCTTTGACGAGGTTCCTCTCGCCACCGAGCAGGCGGTATCGCAGCAGCGGGATGCCAGCGAGCCCGGCGCGCAGCATGCGGCCGAACCGCGGCCCGGGGAGGCTCGTGTCGGTGGGGTCGGCGGCCGTCGACATCAGGGTGAGGGACGCCACGCGGCCGGGATGGCCGATCGCGATCTCCTGGGCGACGAATCCGCCGAGGGAGAGCCCGATGACGTGCGCCCGCTCGACACGCAGCGCGTCGAGCGCCGCGGTCGCATCGGCGGCCATGTCGACCAGCGCGTACGGGTGCGCACGGCGCCACGCGGGCATCCAGTCCGAGGCGCCGGTGCCGCGCTGGTCGTAGCGGATCACCCGATACCCCGCCTGCCGGAGGCTTCGGATGAAGCCGGGCGGCCGAACAGGGAGTTCCCGGCCATCGAGATGTTGAGCAGCACCACGCCCTTCTCGGGCGCCTCGGCAGGGATGCTCTCGTACCAGATGCGCACGCCGCTCGAGTCGGCATACCCTGCCTCGCCGGCGACGACATGCGACAGGTCGCTCGCCGACACCCGCTCGATGATCGCGTCCGTCTCGGGCGGGAGCCTCGGCCCACCGCGCAGGAACCAGAGCGCCAGGCCGGCAAGACCGGCCAGGGCCACGACTGCTGCCCCGATTGCCGCCGCGCGGATCTTCACAGCCCGATCATCTCAAGAGAGGGAGTTGTCAGCGCAGTTGGCTGAACGCCTCAGCGGTGCGGGTTCGTCCCGAGACCAGGATGACGTCTTCGGGCCGGAGCACCGTCTCCGCTGTCGCGTGGGTCCAGGGTTTGCCGAGGGGTTTGACCGCGACGATGGTGACGCCGTGCTTGGCGCGCAGGTCGGTCTGGCCGAGCGGGATGCCGGTGATCGCGCGGTGCGGGGTGGTGCGCACGAGGGCGAAGTCGTTGTCGACTTCGATGTAGTCCTGCATGCTGCCGCGCACCAGGTGTGCGACCCGGCGCCCCATGTCCTGCTCCGGGTAGATCACATGCGGCACACCGAGCTGCTCGAGGATCGCGCCGTGCGCGCCGCTGACCGCCTTGGCCCAGACATCCCGGATCCCGAAGCGCAGCAGCAGCGACGTGGTGAGGATGCTCGCCTCCAGGTCGCTGCCGATCGCGACGACCACACGGTCGAACTCGGGTACGGCGAGTTGACGGAGCACATCCTCACTGGTGGTGTCGGCGGCGACCACATGCGTGAGACGGCCGTTGAGGGCCTGCACGACCTCCTCCCGGGTGTCGATGCCGAGCACTTCGGTGTCGTTGGCCATGAGCTCGAGTGCCAGGGAGCTGCCGAACCGGCCCAGCCCGAGCACGGCGACGGCGTTCGCGGACGCGACGCGGGACGGGTCGGTGCCGCCGAACAGGCGGATCTTCTTGTCAGCCAATGATCGGCCTTTCCTTGGGGAGCTCGTACAGCAACCGGCGCTCTCGTAGGGCGAGCGCTGAGGCGAAGGTGATCGGCCCGAGCCGGCCGATGAACATCAGCAGGATGAGCAGCACCTGCCCGATCGGGGGGATGTCGGCGGTGATCCCGGCTGAGAGTCCGACGGTGCCGAACGCGGAGGTGACTTCGAACAGCACCTTGTCCAGCGGGTGGTCGGTGACCAGCAGCATCAGGCCGGTGCTCCCGGCGACAAGGGCGACGGCGAGCAGTGCGACGGTGATCGCCTGTCGGTGCACGGCGCGGGAGAGCCGTTTGCCGAACACGTTCACCACCCCGTCGCCGCGCAGCTCGGCGATGATGATGAACAGCAGCACCCCGAACGTGGTGATCTTGATCCCGCCCGCGGTGCCGGCAGGGCCACCGCCGATGAACATCAGCGCGTCCATCCCGAACCAGGTCGCCTCGTGCAGCTGGGTGATGTCGACGCTGTTGAACCCCGCGGTGCGGGTCTGGACGGACTGGAAGAACCCGGCCAGCAGCTTGGCCGGCCACTCCAGCGGGCCCAGCGTTCGCGGGTTCGCCCACTCCAGTGCGGTGACGTAGACGGCGCCCAGGACGAGCAGCAGGATCGTCCCCCAGAGCACGAGGCGGGTGTGCATCGACCACAGCCGCGGCTCACGCAGGTGACGGCGCAGCTGCACCAGCACCGGGAACCCGAGGCCGCCGAGGATGATCGCCGCCGACATCGTCAGGCAGATCACCGGATCCGCGACGTAGCGCATCATGCTGTCGCTGTACAACGCGAACCCGGCGTTGTTGAACGACGACACCGAGTGGAACACCCCCAGCCAGACGGCCTCGCCGAACCCGTATCCGTAGGCGATCGCGAACTGCGCCGTGAGGATGATCGCCGCCGCGGCCTCGATCGTCAGTGAGATCAGCACGACGCCGCGAACGAGCGATCCGACACCTTCCAGGCCGAGACTCTTCACCTCCGCCGCCGCGACCAGGCGGGAGCGGAGCGAGAACCGGCGCAGCACGGCCAGGCCCACCACCGATGCAAAGGTCATCACCCCGAACCCGCCGACCTGGATCAGCGCCAGGATGACGGCCTGCCCGAATCCGGTCCAGTAGGTCGGCGTGTCGACCACGACCAAGCCCGTCACGCACAATGCGGAGGTGGCGGTGAACAGCGCCTCGAGGAAGCTCGCCCCGCCCGGTCCGGTCTTCGCGACAGGCAGCATCAGTAGTCCGGCGCCGACGATGCCGGCGCCGAAGAAGCCCAGGAAGATGACTTGCACCGGACGCAGCCGGCGGGTCGAAGTAGACCCGTCGCGCGTCGCACGAGCGAACAGCACCCGCCAATAGTAGTGATCGATGAAGCACCCGAGCCACGACACCGTGGGCGAGTCGCTCACCGCGATTGTTAGTTGCTAACATAATGGGCGTGACGGAGCAGCCGACGAAGCGGAACCGGACGCGGCAGCGCATCCTCGAGACAGCGTTCGAGCTGTTCGAGACGCACGGCTACGACCGGACGACGACGGCGCAGATCGCCGCAACGGCGGGGGTGAGCGAGATGACCCTGTTCCGTCACTTCGCGTCGAAGGATCGCCTGCTCCTGGACGACCCCTACGATCCGCTCATCGCGGAGGCCGTCGCCGCGCAGCCGCCAGCAATGCCCGCCCTTGCGCGGGTGACGGCCGGGGTGCGCGTCGCGTGGCGCACCGTGCCCGGGCCCGCGGAAGAAGCGGTGCGCCGGCGGATGCGGATCGCCGCCCGCACCCCCGGGCTGACCGGCGCCATCCGCGCCAACACCCGCGCCACCGAGAACGCGATCGCCCAGGCCCTCACCGACACCGGCGCCGACCCGACCGTCGCGCAGATCGCCGCAGCGGCCACGCTGGCCGCGCTGATGGAGTCGCTGACCGCCTGGGCCGTCACGGACGACCCGGGCCCGCTCGACGACGCGATACGGCTCGCCCTCGACGTCCTCGATCGCACGGTGACACGATGAGCGCCGGACTCAGCGCCTCCGCCGTGACCCGTACGTTCCGAGGCGGCGCCGGCATCCATGACGTCCACATCGAGGTGCGGCCGGGCACGATCCACGCGCTCGTCGGGCTCAACGGCGCCGGCAAGACCACCCTCATGAAGGTGCTGCTCGGAATGCTCCGGCCCACGGCAGGGCGCGTCCTGCTGGGCGGGACCGACCTCCGAAAGCTGCCGGCTGCCGCATGGTCGGGCGTCGGCCACGTCATCGAGCACCCGCTTGCCTACGGCGACCTCACCGCACGGGAGAACCTGCTGCTATCCGCGCGGCTGCACGGCCTGACCGCTGGGGTCGCCGCCGGAGCCGTCGACACCGCCATCGGAGCGTTCGGCCTGGAACCCTACGCCGAGGTGAGGGTACGGCAGCTCTCCGCCGGCAACCGGCAGCGGGTCGGACTCGCCGCCGCCATGCAGCACCACCCGCGCGTCGTCGTGCTCGACGAGCCCACCAGCACCCTCGACCCCGCCGGGGTGCTGCTGCTCCGCGACGCACTGCGCACCCGCCGCGCCGCCGGTGCCGCTGTACTCGTGTCCAGCCATCACCTGGACGAGGTCGCCCGGATCGCCGACCGCATCACCGTGCTCAACGCCGGCCGCGTCATCGGCACGCTCGACCCAACGGGCGCCGACCTCGAGCAGGCGTTCTTCGCGTCGGTTCTCGCCGACGACCAGGAACGGGGGCAGGCATGAGCATCTTCCGCTCTGCATTGGTGACCGAGACACGCAAGGCCGTCACGTCCCGCGTCCTGCGGTGGACCACGGGGCTTCTCCTGGTCAGCGTGACTGCGCTGGTCGCCGGCATCCTCGCCGCGATGAAGCTCGGCGACCCCCAACTGACGGCGAAGCTCGGCCCGATCGCGGACCTCGACGGGTGGTCCGCGCTGCTCGCGATCGCCGCGCAGATCACCGCCGCCGGCGTCATGCCCGCGCTCGGCATCGGGCTCAGCTGGATGATCGGCCGCGAGTTCGCGGACGGCACGATCACCGGACTGTTCGCCCTCCCCGTGCCGCGATGGGCGATCGCCCTGGCCAAGCTGCTCATCTACCTCGCCTGGACGATCGCAGTCTCGCTCGCACTGTGTGCCACGCTCCTGACGCTCGGATTGCTGCTCGGTCACGGGGCGCCCGACCCCACCGAGTGGCAAGCCCTCGCCCGCCAGATCCCGGTGACCATCTTCGTCGGCCTCGCCGCCACACCCGCCGCCTGGGCCACCACCCTCGGCCGCGGATTGCTCCCTGGGATCGCGACCGCGATCGGCCTCCTCGTCATCGCACAGGTCATGGCCTTCATCGGCGTCGGAGCATGGTTCCCCATCGTCACCCCCGCACTCTGGGCCATCAACCCCGACAGCGTCACAGCCGGACAACTCGCCCTGATCCCCAGCGTCCCCTTCCTATTCGGAGCACTGACGCTCGTCGCCTGGCACCGCCTCCAACTCGACAAGTAGCCACCGGTCGCTGCGAGCATGAGCAACGTCCGCCGTCGTGCTTGATCATCGGGCCGAGCATCTTCGGCACCATCGCCAAGGTGGAGCAAGGTCTAGGAGAATCTAGGGAAACGCTAGACATCCCTAGATTTCGCTATATTCGCCAGCCTTCGTGGCAATCGGGATGATCGGCGTGGGCGGATCCTCCGTCGTGACTATGTCCTCGAGAGCAACCGACCGGGATCGCACTCAAGACTGTGCAGCGCCCCGGTGCACAGTCGACACCGGCAGGCGAAGCGCCTATTCCTGAAGCGCGAGATCGGGAAGCGGCCGTCGTCGCACCAGGACATCGTTCCTTGGTGCCGCCACCCCGGGCTCGAACGGCGGGACTTGGATGCGAACTGAGCTGAGGTGTCGCAGCAAGCAGCTGCGGTGGCGCTGCGATGCGGCGATCAGCGCCTTCTCCAGAGTCGCGGGCCGCTTGTTGTGCGCGTTCTGACGCATCCCGAAAGCGGTCTCGACGGCGGCCTTGCCGCGGGAGACGATCTTCTCGGCCACGTGGTGCAGCCGTGGCGTGGTGGAGCCTCGCATGATCGTGATGACCGCGGCCTCGAGCGCCCAGACCTGCTCTGCGAGGCTGAACCGCGGGCTGAGTAGGTAGCTCGCGAAAGACAGATCGGTCAGGACGGTCGTCAGGTTCACGACCTCCGGATACGCGACGAGAAAGACGGTCTCGGAGCTGAGCTCATCGACGCCGAGCGCAGCCACGCGTTCGGCGACGCGCGGGCTGATCTGGTCGTCCACCGCCCAGTACCGGATCAACGTTGCCGCCAGCTGCAACTCGCCGGTCGCGAGTCCTATCCCGCGCTTCCAGAGCGTTCCCGACAGGCAGCGTTCTGCGCGGGCGTACTCGGGGAATGGCGCGAGGTCGAAATCCGCTCCGTCGGTGTGCCATCGGCGGTGCCTGTTGCAGACGGCTCCGCCGCGACTGCACACGGTCGTGTGTGAACCGTCCGAGCACCGTTGGCACGCGGTGCGCGGACGCTGCGTGTACCCGCACTGTCTGCAGCGCGTGGGTTGCCATTGGTAGTGCTGACAGCGCACGTACATCGCGTTTCGGCGGGCGTCGGCGTCGAAGTGGCCCGGGGCGAGCCCGCCGAGCCGTTCCGCCCACCCCGCCGCGCGCTCGAGGTTGGGGCGCGACGGAGAGAGCCCTGCGACGGCCGTGACGTGGAGTCGCAGATCGCGCGGCGTGAGCATGTTCGCCGTGGCGAGCCTGGCGAGGTACCCGCTCACCGTTTCCGCAGGCAGTGGACGCACCCCGATCGGAAGGGGACGCACGTCTTCCACTCGCTGCGGAGACCTCATGTTGCGGCGGGCACCGGAGTGGAGTCGGCTGGGACGGTGCCGAACAGCGTGTCGAGGTCGAGCCGCTCGGTGCCGTTGTCGATCGCGTCCATCGCGAGCATGTGCAGCATCCCGGTGAGATCGCCGATCACGCCTCCGGTTGCGGCATGCAGCTGACTGGCGTGGCGCAGCACCGCGCCCTCTTGCTGGCCGATGAGCCCGAGAGAGCTCTCCACGGCGACGAGCAGATCGGCCCAGTTCGCCTTGGCTTTGCCGGAGTTCTCGAACTTCTGCAGGTGCATGATTTGGAACCGGCTGCTGATCTGCCGACCGCGGGTGCCGTCAAGGAGCCCGCTGGCCTCGACATCCACACCCGCGTACACGAACGTACCGGGGCACTTCTCCGACAGCTGTTTGAGGGTGTCAGAGGCTTCTCCCATCTGCTTGTACTTCTGGTTGATGTTGTGGATCTCGTCGACGATGATCAGCTCGGTTCCGCACGCGGCGATCACGCTCGCGACCGTGTTCATCAGCTCGCCGGTGTTGTAGTGCGGTCGGATCGGGAGACCGAGGAAGTGCGCGAACTCGCCCAGCATCAGCTTCGGTGAGCACGACGGCGGAACCGAGACGTAGATGACGGGGATCGAGTTGCCGCCGCCGGCGCGGCCGACATCGCGGCGGCGGCGCTCGAACCGGCGGGCGATGTGCGCGACGGTCGTCGTCTTGCCGATGTTGGGTTCGCCGGAGACGATCACGCCGAGCTTGCCGTGAGACTTGTACTGGTTGAGCATCAGGCGCCGCAGGATCTCGGTCTCGATCGCAGCGAACTGCGCCGTGTGCACCACCGGGCCGCGGATCATGAACTGCTTGCGGGCTTCACGGTTCATCGCACGATCCGCCGGTGAGAGCGCGTCGAGCTCGGCGCGAGTGATCGGGATGGGCTTGTCGAGGGTCTCGCTGACGAACGCGGACCACCCTTCCCGCGTGTTGATCGCCTGGGTCATGTCAGCCGCTCCCACACCCCGTCATCGTCCGCGAGGAGCGAGAACCCACCGCCGCGCTCCCAGATCACCTCGTCGCCGCCGGGCTCGTCCTCGGACTCTTCGCGAGCGACCGTCTTGGAGATGCCCGTCAGGTGCATCGGGTCGCGATCCACCTCCGCCGTGCGAACGGAACGGTTGCGCTTGTTGCCGGAGCGCACCCACTGAGCCCGCTTCATCCGGTCTGCCAGCTGCGCGGCATCCTCTCTCACGGCGCGATCGTGATCCGCATCGACGTCACGGGAGGCTCGCCAGATGTCGCCGCCCATCGGCTGATCCAGCAGATCGGGGGCGCCGCGGAAAGGCACGAAGTCGCCGTCGTGCTCGACCCAGATGTAGAGCGGGTTGTTGGGATCGTACCGGATCTGGCAGGGCCGTGTCGCTCCTTCGCCTTGGGCTCCGGCGGCGCGGAGCTCTGGAAGGCGCCGGGACTTGTAGACGCGACGCGAGAAGTTGATGCCGTAGTCCTGCAGGGTACAGGTCTTCGATGGCAACAGTCCGATGAAGTCGGCGAGCTCGAAGGGCACGTGGATCTCCGGCGCCACCCGGCGGTACGCACGGAACATCTCGTTGGGCGTGAGGAAGCGGCCGGGGAGCAATGGGTCGGTGAGCCCGTCGTGTGGTCGGTTCTGCCACTCGATTGCGACCCAGTCCTCGAGGAGCTCTTGCAGCTGGGCCAGGGCGAGCGCCTCGTCGGTCGGTTCATCTCGGCCCCGCCGTTCGACGCTGCCGCCCGTGAAGCCTTCCAAATACTGCACGAACCGGGTGACCATCGTCTCGAACGTGCGCTCGACGTGCGGCTTGTCGGTCGGCGTCTGCTTGCTCGCGAAGATCAGAGAGATCCCCAGCCGTGCGCATCCCAGCCGGAAGGCTTGAGAGCGAAAGATCTTGCCGTTGTCGGTCGTGATCGTCTCGGGGAAGATGTACGGCTGCGCGAGCCGATGCTGATCCAGCCGATCCTGCTCGATCATGAACTTGCCCGCCCAGGTCGCGGCCACCCGCTCACGTTGCTCGCGGGCACCCGGCGGCCGCCGGTCGTAGGGGGTCAGCGCCCGAGCGAGGACTCCCGCCAGGTCAGCGCTGTTGGTCGCGATCGCGCGAACCATCGCCGCCAGGATCGAGCGGGTGGCGACATCGTGGATGATCGTGAGTTCGGCACGGTTGAGACGCCCATCCAGCAGCCGGCAAGGAACGTCGATCACCGTGGAGTCGATCTGCACGTGTTCGCCCGGGCGGAGGGATCCATGCAACCCGAATGCCCGGCCCGGCTTGTTCGCTTCGGTCTCTCGACGCCTCGCCGATGAACTGAGCTTGCGAGCCGTGGGGTGTGCCGCGATCAGGCGGTACAGCGTCCGGTCGCTCGGCAGGTCGATGCTCTCACCGAGATCCTCCTCGAGCATCCACTTCACGTTGTCGACGGTGCGAGACCGCGTGCCCGAGGAGCGTTTCACTCCTGCAGCGCCCAATTGACTCAGGGCGGCCGCGATGCGCGCGTCGACCGAAGGCTTGCGTCCGTTCTGTCGGCGCTTGTCGATGAGCCCGAGGACGCCCTCGGCGCGGTAGCGCTGGTACTTGCGACGCACGGTCTCCGTCGACACCTGGACGAACGGTGCCATGGCATCGCGAACGTCCTGGAGCAATGGCTTGAGCTCGGCGCCGGCGTCGACCGCGACCTTCACCGCCTCCAGCTGTTCGACCCAGGCATCCAGCACGCGTCGCTCCGCCTCCGGCAACGCGGCAATCAACTGAATGTCGGGCGGTTCGCTCGAGAGCGGTCGCACATCGTGCCAGACGACGTCGGGGGCGCGCAGCAGTTCCTCGATGACGACCTCGCGGACGAACTCCTCCTCCAGCGATCGCAACACGGCGTGCCGATAGTCGATCGCGATAACGACGAACTCGTGACCGTCCCAGGTGAGGTGTGTTCCGATCCGCGCGCGCATCGCTATGCCGCCACTGCCGCCGTACTGAGCGAGAGCGGGAGTTCCACGTCTACCCGAAGCCGCCGCCACCAAAGTGCCGAGTAGACGGCGCCCAATGGTTCCGCGCATAGGTTCGCGAGTAGTTCCTCCCACTCCCCCAGAGTCCTCTGCTCTCCTTCGGATGCACGGATCCTGGCCGTGGCTGACGCTGAGATCCAACGGTCGAAGCGATATCCAGAGAGGAAGCGGAGGTTGCGATGCTCAGTTACGGAGATGTCGCTCACGACTTGGTAGCCCCATCCGAGCCGCTCGCAGACCTCAGCAGTCATCCGGAACACCTCGGCGTCGTCATCGCCGATGCGCTCGGCAGGTCGGACGTCGACGAGCGCGGCGCTGCCATCGTGATAGCGGACGAAGAAGTCGGGTGCGTGCTTGCCGGCGCCTTGCGGCCAGTGGATCCACATCGGCTGTGATGCGAGACCCGCTACTCGACGATCACGATCGAGCCGCATGAGAGCCGCGCGCTCGTACAGCGACTCGAACCACACATGCGAGGCTGTGGTCGCCGCCCAGTAGAAGCCCTCGTAGCTCCGCTTGTGCTGCCACGACGCAGGCACCCGCACGACGTCGACCGACTCGAAGGCGACCCCGGCAGCGTCCATCGCGTCACGGCGATCCCGCTTGCCGTCCAGGACCCACTCGAAATCGGCTCGGACCGACCCCGCCGTCTGCAACGACCCGCTCACGCTCACTCCTCTCACTCGCAGATGTTCAGTTGAGGAAGTGAACCTGACGGCGCCAGAGTACGACTCGCCACTCGTCGACCGCTCGACGAGAAGCCGCGTGTCGCAGGCTCGCCCACAGAATCAATGGCACGGACGACAGAATCAACGTCCCAGACACAAGATCAATGGCACGGACGACAGAATCACTGTCATCGGACATCGGCTATGCGTCAGCAAAGAATCACGAAAAGGTAACGGAAACCTCTTCCCCTCCGTTATCTCACCGTTATAGAGTGCTCGCACGGTAGTTGGTTTGCTGTGGCAGCTACCGACATGTGATTGCAGGACACTCTTGGTGCAAAGGGACAAGGGCCGGTCGGAAGCCTCTCCGACCGGCCCTTACTGCTGTCCGCGACGCGTCAGTTCTGCGACTCCGAGACCTGCAGCGCGGGGGCGTCATCACCCGTGGCGATCTCGACCTTGCGCGGCTTGGCCTTCTCGCTGACGGGGATCGTGACGCTCAGCACGCCGTTGCGGTAGCTCGCCGAGATCTTCTCGGTGTCGAGCCCCTGCCCGAGGCTCAACTGACGCAGGAACGTGCCCGACGTTCGCTCGCGCGTGATCCAGGTGACCCCGTCGCCGGCCGAGAGCGTGCGCTCAGCACGGATGGTGAGCAGCTGGCCGTCGATGTCGACGTCGACCGAACCGGGGTCGATTCCCGGCAGGTCGGCGGTGAGGACGTAGTGGTCGCCGTCGCGGTAGAGGTCCATCGGCATCTGCCGAGGGCCGCGCCGCGCGGTGTCGAAGAACGTGTTCGCCATGCGCTCCAGGTCACGGAGCGAGTCGTATGCAGCCATAGTCGTCTCCTCTCGAGCGGGATCGGATGCGGGATCCGACCCGTAGTCCCTAAGTTGAGCCCCCTTGACTCAACAATCACAGATTAGCACTCTCCTATCGCGAGTGCTAGTTCTCACAGACCCCTCTGGAGCATGTCGGCGACCTCATAGAATCGGCGGGTGAACCACCCCGCCGAGACGGCGAAGAAGCCGCCTCTGCTGCGGAGGATCGCCCTGAACCCGCTGATCTGGGCGGCCGCCTGCGGCGTGGCCGCCCTACCCGGATACCTCACCGACGGTGGGTTCTTCTCGTACCTGATGACGATCATCGCGGGCGCGCTGTGCGGAATGTGGTTCGTGAGCCTCACGGTGCGCATGCCGCAGCCCGCCGGCGCGATCGCACATATCGTCATGGCCATCGCACTCGCACCGGCCATGTTCGCCGCGATCGAACTCGTGCCGCAGTGGCTGGCACCCGGTACGCCGCGCGCGGTCTACACGGGCGCCCTCTTCGCATTGCCGCCCGCTGCCGGCTGGGTGTGGATCACGCTGCTCAACCGGGTGATCAACCTCCTGCCGGGCAAGACCCGCGTGCGGGCACCGCTGGCCTGGGAGAACGACGGCGACGCGGTCATCGTCCGCTTCCGTGCGATCCCGATGCGGATGCGGGAACTCACCGCGTGGATGGTCGCCACCATCCTCGTCACGGGAGCGATCGTCACGACGGCACTGATCGTCTTCGGCGACATCGTCGAGCGGCTCGGCCCCCGCCTGCTGATCCTCGCGCTCGGGGTGCTGTTCGCCTTCCCGGCCTATCTCATCGTCACCGCGCTCCTGCGCAGGCGCTCTGTCGATGCGACCGTACGCGTCTCGCGCGACCGGGTCTGGATCACCGCCGGCGAGACGACGCACGCGCTCCGCTTGAGCCAGATCGAGCGGTTGCGATGGGGCACCGGCAGCGACTACGCGCGACTCGAGGTCACGGCGCCGGGGGTCGACCTGGCCCTGCTGGTCGGCATGGCGAAGCAGGCGGACGGCCTGGCAGCCGAGCTTCCGCCGCTGCCGGGGCGAACGCTGCGTCTCGCCGAGACCGAAGGCCTCGAGAAGACCACCTCGCGCCGCGGGCTCGTGACGCTCTCGCGCGCCTGACTCAGCGGGCCGAGAGACGCTCGCGGACGACGCGGCGCAGCACCTTGCCGATCTGCGAGCGCGGCAGATCCTCCACCTCGACGATGCGCTTGGGCACCTTGTACGAGGTGATGTGCGTGCGCGCGAAGTCCCGCAGCGCGGACGCGTCGAAGACCGCGCCCTCCCGGGTGACGATCGCGGCCACCACGTCCTCACCGCCGGAGGGACGGGGGATGCCGACGACGGCCGCCTCGGCCACATCCGGGTGCAGCAGCAGCACCTGCTCGACCTCGGTCGGGCTGACGTTGAAGCCGCCCGTGATGATGAGTTCCTTGACGCGGTCGATGACGGTCACGAAGCCGTCCTCGCTCACCGTCACGATGTCGCCGGTGCGCAGCCATCCTCCGGGAAGCAGCACGGCCGCGGTCTCGTCGGGCTGCTGCCAGTAGCCCTGGAACACCTGCGGGCCACGGATGAGCAGCTCCCCCGCTTCCCCGGCCGGACGGTCGACGCGCGGATCATCGGGATCGACGACCCGGATCTCGGTGCTCGGGAACGGCACGCCCACGGTGCCGGGGCGCCGAGAGGGCCCGATCGGGTTGCCGAGTGCGACCGGCGAGGTCTCGGTCATGCCGTAGCCCTCAACGAGAAGTCCGCCCGTCGCCTCCTCCCAGCGCGTCACCGTCGGCACCGGCAGGCTCGTCGCCCCGGAGATGGCGAATCGGATGCTGGACAGATCGACGCCCTTGCGGGTGCTCGCCCGCGAGAGCGCATCGTAGATCGGCGGCACGGCAGGCAGGAATGTGGGCTTCGACTTCGCGGTCGCGGCGACGACCGCATCCACGTCGAACTTCGGGAAGAGCACCACACGCGCCCCCAGGGAGATCGCGAAGGTGAGGCAGAGGGTGAGCCCGTACGCGTGGAACAGCGGCAGCACGGCGTAGAACACCTCACCGCCCTCGGTGAGCCCCGGCACCCACGCGCGCCCCTGCGCGGCGTTGGAGCGGAGGTTGCGGTGCGAGAGGATCGCCGCCTTGGGCGTGCCCGTCGTGCCGCTGGTCAGCTGCAGCAGTGCGGTGTCGTCCAGACGCGGCTTCGGCCACTTGCGCGGGAGCTTGCGCACGCGCACGAAGTCGGACCATTCGAGCAGGCCGCGGGCGCGCGGGCGGGTGGTCATCGCCTCGCGGGTCTCGCGAGCCTTGGCCACCGGAAGGCGCAGCGCCAGGCGCTTGCCGAGCGGCAGCGCGTCGGGCATCCGCACGGAGACGATGGCCGAGGGCGCGACGTCCTCGGGGAACTCGGCGACGGTGTCCGCGACCTTGTCCCAGACGATGGCGACGACCGCGCCGTGCACCTCGAACTGGTGGCGCAGCTCACGCGGGGTGTAGAGCGGGTTGTGCTCCACGACGATCGCCCCGATGCGCAGCGCCGCGTAGAACGCGACGACGTGCTGCGGGCAGTTCGGCAGGATGAGCGCGACCCGGTCCCCGGCCTGCACACCCAGCTTGCGCAGCGCGTTGGCGGCGCGGGAGACCTGCTCGCCCAGCTCGTCGTAGGTCGTCTCGGCGCCGTAGAACTCCAGCGCCACCCGCTCGCCGTAGCGCGCGACGGATGCGTCGAGAAGGTCGACGAGCGTCTCGGTGACGGGCTCGATCTCGGCCGGCACGCCGTCGGCGTAGGAAGCGATCCAGGGGCGGGCCTCCAGCGGCGAGCCGGAAATCGTGTCCGCGGTCATGTCCATTCCTCCCGTGCGCGCAGCGAGCGGCTCAGCCGGCCGCAGCCTCGTCGAACAGCCACTGCACCGATCCGCCCGCCGCGGTGACGTGCGCCGCGACGACCGCGATCGGCAGTTTCCCCTCCGCGAGCGCCTCGGCCAGCGCATCCTTCTTGCCGGCGCCCGTGGCGAAGACGACCACGCGCTGCGCGCCGTCAAGGGCCTTCAGCGTGAGCGTGATGCGGGTGGGCGGCGGCTTGGGCGAGTTGTGGACGGGGATCACCAGCTCGTCGACCGGACGGAAGTCGGGGTGGCCGGGGAACAATGACAGGGTGTGACCGTCTTCTCCGACGCCGAGCCAGACCAGGTCCAAACGCGGAGCGCCCGCATCCGTCTTCGGCAGCGCCGCGATCGCCGCGGCGTACCGGCGCGCAGACTCGGCCTCGTCGACGTCGGTGTCCGGACGCAGCTGCACCATGGTGTCGAAGCCGGACTGATCGAGCAGGGCGGGAGCGATCGTGCCCCAGTTCGACTGCGGGTCGTTGATCGGCACCGAGCGCTCGTCACCGATGAGAACCGTGACCTTCGACCAGTCGATCGCGTCCGCATCCTGGGCCGCGAGGATCGCGTAGGCCGCCACGGGCGAGCTGCCCCCGGCGAGCACCCACACGGCGCTGCCGTGCGCATCGATCGCGGCGCCGAGCGTACGGACCGCGTCACGGGCCGCCTCGGCGGCGACGTCCGCGGCCTGCGGGAAGGTGGTGATCGAACCGTAGGTCACGCTGAGCTTCTCTCGTCTCGGATGAGGTCGGATGAGCGGGTGTCGCCGGCAGTCGCGGCGAGCAGCCTCGCCCTCCTCGATTCAACCCCAGGTCGTATGCGATCAGATGCATGACAGCCGGGAAACTGGCACACCCTCGTCGATGCCCTCGGGGTCTCGCGTCAGGTCATGTCGAACCAGCTCGCGTGTCTGCGCGGATGCGGCCTGGTCGAGGCGATCCCCGAAGGGCGTCACACCTGGTACCGCCTCGCCGACAGTCACCTCGCTTCCGCCCTGGATGAGCTGCTCAAGGTCGTCCTCTATGTCGAACCGGGCTGCTGCGCCGGCGAGACCTGTCGCTGCGCATGAGCACGTCGGCCGGATGCGATCAGTCGCGACCGTGGTCGACGACCGCTTCCTCGGCGGCGTCCATCGCCGCTTCGCCCTCTTCCTGCGACTCGGAGCCGGCGGATGCGGCCGAGTCGTGGGACTTCTTCTCGTCGCGCTCGTCGTGTCGCGTGTTCTCAGCGTTGCTCATCACGATCTCCCTCGTGTTCGTTGCCCTCGAGTTCAGGACGTGACTAGTCCACTCCTTCGCATCGAACTGCGCAGGGGGGTTGCGCACTCCGTACTTGGTGCACAGCTCCGCCAAAACCCACCCACGGGGGCGCCAGGTCCAGACAACGACAGCGACGGCGGAGTTGTGCGATCGGTCTCGCGGCCGAGTGCGACCAACCACCGAACCTGGGCTCGGGCTATGCGTGAGGAATGGATCACGAAAAGGTAACGGAAACCTCTTCCCCTTCGTTATCTCACCGTTATAGAGTGCTCGCACGGTAGTTGTTTTGCTGTGGCAGCTACCGACATGTGATTGCAGGACACTCTTGGTGCAAAGGGACAAGGGCCGGTCGGAAGCCTCTCCGACCGGCCCTTACTGCGTCGTGGCCACGCGGCCGAAACCGCCCGCGAGCACCGCGATCACCGCTTCGACCTGAGCGTCGTCCCGCGTCGTGAGCCACCACTCGGCGAGCCCGTGCGCTGCCGCGTGGATCGCCGAGACCACGACCTGCGGGGACGCCAGACGGACGCCTCGCTGCGCGCACCAGAGCTCGAGCCGCTCCGCGATCATCCGCCGGTACGCCTCGGACTCGCTGCGAGCCGCATCCACCAGGGCATCGGATGCACGGGCGAGAGCGGTCAGTTCGGCCAGGCGCTCGTATCTTCGCGGCTCGCCCGCGCATTCGGACTGCTGAACCGGATGGAGCAGTACCGGCCGAAGGCGCCGCACTGGTATCTGGCCGAGATCGGTGTCAGCGTCCGCGCCCGCGGACGGGGCGTGGGAGCGACCCTGCTCTCGACACATCTGCGTGCGCTCGACGCGATGCGCCAGAACGCGTACCTGGAGTCATCGACCCCCGACAATCGGCGCCTCTACCGGCGGCTCGGGTTCGAGGAGCTCACTCCCATCACTGGCCTGCCCGGAACTCAGCCGGTCGCGATGCTGCGCCGCCCGGCCGGCTGAGACACGACGCCACTCGGTCGGCGAGAGCCCCACCCACCGCCGGGTGGCGCGCCGGAGCGACCGCGCATCCGCGAACCCGGCCGCAGCGGCGACCTCGTTCAACGACGGAGCGGATGCGTCCAGCAGCCGCTCCGTCACCCGACGACGCTGCTCGTCGAGGAGCGCGTTGTACGACGTGCCGGCCTCGGCGAGGCGCCGCCGGAGCGTGCGTTCACTCATCGCCGCCGCACGGGCGTGCGCCGTGAGCGGAGGCACCTCCGGCAGCTCGGCGGCGATCCGGGCCGAGATGCGGGCGACCAGCTCACGCCGGTCCACCGCAGATGCGGCCTCGGCCTCGAGCGCGGCGCACGTCGCGGCGAACGTCCACGGGTCCGCGTACGGATTCGCCAGCTCGGCGGCCCGCAGGCCGATCCACCAGGCATCATGTGAAGCCGCGAACCGCACCGGCGCGCCCAAGCCGCGTTCGTAGACCGCCGCATCCGTGGGACGCGCCCGCGCGAGATCGACCCGCTCCGGTCGCGCAGCGCCTGCCGAGACGTCGTGGATCATGCGCGTGAAGTGCGCGAAGGCGGCGTCGATCAGCACCCGATCCACGGCTGCGTCTCCGGTGTAGGTCTCCGCAACGACCGCCAGCGAGCGCTCATGCTGTTCGAGACGCCACCGCACGGGCGACCCGGCCAGCAGCTGGAACCGTACGGCGACCTCGATCGCGTCACGGATGCGGGCGGCGGAGAGCATCGCCAGACCCAGCATGCCGAGGACAGTGACCGGTTGCCGCCGCCCGAGCTCGATGCCGAGCGCCGGATCGCCGAGGGCCGCGCCCGCCGCGGCCACGACCAGCCGCATCTGCGACAGCGACACCCGTGTGCTGTCCACGTCGAGCGACCGGCGATCCACCTCCACCCGACGCAGCGCGTCGTCGACACTCGCCCCACGCTCGTCGACGAGCCGCACGAGGTGTCGGAGCAGGTGGGGGCCGACGGTCGCTCTGCGGGGGAGGCTCATACGGTCATTCTGTCTGGCCGTCTGCGTCCGAGGGAACGGCCGTCGAGGCCCGGGCCGCGCGGGATGCGCCCCCTAGGGTGTTGCGCACCCCCACCGACAAGGAGGACGCCCGTGAGCTCCACCGCACAGGAGCGCGTCACACGCGCCGTCATCCGCACCCTCGGAGCGCTACCCGGGCCGCTCCAACGTCTGATCGCGGGCCGGCCGGTCGAGATCGACGGCCAACGCCTGCTGACCGAGGTGCAGATGGCCCTCCGACTGCTGAACGCCCTTCCCGGCGCCGCCTTCGAGGAGCTGCCGCTCCCCCAGGCGCGCGCGCAGGTGGATGCGGAGGCGCGGATCTTCGGTCGCAGCGATCCTGTCGACGTCGTCGAGGACATCCGCATCCCGACGCGTGCCGGGGAGGTCGGCGCACGGCTCTATCAGGGCTCGACGCGAGGCGCACCGACCGGTACGGTCGTCTATTTCCATGGCGGTGGGTGGGTGGTCGGCGGGCTCACCTCGTGCGACTCCGTGTGCCGCTTCATCGCCGCGCACACCGACCTGCGCGTCGTGTCGGTCGACTACCGGCTGGCCCCCGAGCATCCGTTCCCGGCGGGCGTCGATGACGCCGTCGACGCGTACCGCTGGGTGCGCGATCACCCGGAGTGGGGCACCACGGTCGCCGTCGCGGGAGACAGCGCCGGCGGCAATCTGAGTGCGGTCGTCTGCCAACTGACCGCCGATGCCCCACCGGATTTCCAGCTGCTGTTCTTCCCCGTCACCGACACGAGCACGAAGCATCCGTCGTACGACCTCTTCAGCGAGGGCTACTTCCTCACCGAACGGCAGATGGACTGGTACATCCGGCACTACCTGCCGGAGCCCGCCGACCGCACGGATCCCCGCGCATCGCCGCTGCGGGGCGAGCTCGCGGGGCAGCCACCCGCGCACGTCGCCGTCTCGGGGTTCGACGTGCTGCGCGACGAGGGCATCGCATATGCGAGGCGCCTGCGCGAGGCGGGAGTGCCCACAACACTGCAGGTCGTGCCCGGCCACATCCACGCGTTCGTCAACGCCACCGGCGTCGGCCGCACGAGCAGCGCCGCCCTGGCCGAGGCCGTCGATGCGCTGGTCGCCGGGATGCGCACGGCGCGCCTGACGCGCTAGTACGCGCCGTGGGCGCGCCGACGTGCGCGGGACTCGACGAGGACCCCGACGGTGCCCACGATCCACAGAGCGAAGGTCGCGCTCATGGCCAACCGCAACTGGTCGCGCGTGTACGCGGCGGGATCGGCTCCCTGCAGGTCGAGCACGATACCGATGACGTAGACGAGCACGAGCGCCGCGATGAAGCCGCCCATGTTGACCACGCCGGTCGCGGTCGACAGCCGCGAGAGCGGGTTGTCCCGGCGCACCACGTCGAACGCGATCATGGATGCGGCGCCGCCGCTGGAGAGGGTCACGACCCACACGACGAGCAGCCACAGCGGCGCCTCGCCCGGGGTGATGAGCACGGCGAGCAGAGCCGCCGCCTGCGCCGCGACCGAGCTCAGCGCGATGAGCGGGCGTCGACCGGGATGCGCGGCCGAGAGCATGCCCATAAGCGGGGCGAACACCGCTCCGCTCAGCACGAACACGGTCACGAGCCCGGCGGCCGCATCACGCGAGAGCCCCTCGCCCGCCATGAGGAAGGGAATGCCCCACAGCAGCGCGAACGCCGTGCCGGCGAAAGGCGTGACGAAGTGGATCCAGAATCCGAGGCGCGTGCCGGGCTCGCGCAGCGCCGCGACCACGAGCGCGAGCTGGCGTGGGCGCGGCCTGCCGTCGGCGGCCACGGGCCGACCCCGCTCGCGGATGATCAGCGCGTCGAGGACGGCGAAGACGACGAACACTCCGGCGACGGCGGCGAAGGCGCTCTCCCAGCCGATGCCGTGGGCTAGGGAGGTGAGAAGCACGACGCTGAGCACCTGGCCGAGCTGGCCGAACTGCGCGGTGATCTGCTGCAGCACCGGCACCCGCTTGGCGGGTAGCCAGAGTGCGATCAGGCGCAACACGCTGGGGAAGATGAGCGCGTCGCCGGCCCCCGTCAGAAGACGCGCCAGGATCGCCGAGGGCACATCGGGGGCGAACGCCAGCCACAGCGAGCCGCCGGCCATCGTCAGCATCCCGACCGTTCCGATGACGCGGGCACCCCAGCGATCCAGCAGCAGACCCGCCGGGATCTGCATGGCGCCGTAGACCGCGAGCTGAAGGGTGGTGAACAGGGCGAGCGTGCTCGATCCGGCGTCGAAGCGCACCGCCATGTCGGTGCCGAGGCCGGCGAGCGAGCTGCGACCTACGATTGCGACGAGGTAGGTGAACGCGCCGGCGACCCAGATGATCCAGGGCAGGGCCCCGCGAGCCGGGCCCGGGACGCGAATCGTGCCGGTCGAGGCTCCGTAGTCGGTCATTTCGGGTGCGGGGCAGCCGGGAAGGGGCGCACTCCGGGAGCGAAAGACATCGACCCCATTCTACTACCGAGCGCTCAGACGCCGCCTCCGCCACCGCCGCCACCGCCGCCACCGGCGGACCCGCCACCTGTCGAACCGCCCGAGCTGCTCGAGCTGGAGAGCGCCGCCGCCGAGAGCGAGCTGACACCGCTCGTGAAGGCGCTCACGTTGAAGGCGGTCGCGCCGGCGTACCAGAGGGGCGCCCCGGTGCTCTCGTAGTAGACGGCCAGCTGAGCGGCCCACTGCTTCTCCAGGCCGAACACCACGGCGTAGGGCAGCAGAGGTTCGTAGATCGCGAGGACCGCCGCCGCATCCGTCGCGTCGACCGGACGCCGCTCGGCCGTCTCGGGTGACTGCAGCATGCGGATGCGGTCGGCCTCCGCCCAGCTGATGAAGAGCCGGAGCCCCGCGAGCCGTTCTCGGGTCTCGGCGCCCTTGGGACTCACGGGACGGTGAAAGAGCAGGAGGAGACCTATGGCACCCAACAGTGCCCCCGCGATGAACATGAGCACGGGAGGGGCGGGGTCGACCTGCGCGGACAGCGCGAGCGCTCCCATGACGATCGTCGCGGCCGTGGCGAGGATCAGCGCCCACAGCACTGGCCGCCGGCGCCCCCGCGGCACGGCGCGATACATGCCGCGCTCATCCAGCTCGGCTGCCGCCCACGTCCGCATGTTCTCCGACGTCTGCGCGAACGCGGTGTTGCGCTCACCGAACGCGAACTCGGCACCGGGCTGAGCGTTCTCGTCGAACAGCGCGTCGATGAACTCGCGGCCATCCGCCCCCGCGAGGGAGGAATCCACCAGCACTGCGCGCAGCTTCGGCCGCACCCGGGAGCCGCCCGGCACCTCTTCGATACGGATCGCGCCCCGCACGGCGAGCTCCAGGAGCGCCGCGGGCGCCGCCTTCGACGGCTTGGACAACAGCACTGCCGCGGTCAAAGGGGTGACGTCTGCGGGTGGCTCGTACTCGGCGACGACGACACCGCGTCCGGGAGAGTCGCGCAGGATCCGGCGCCAGACGACGACCGCCCACGCGAACGCCCCGAGCAGTGCGAGGAACGATCCGCTCTGGGCCCAGCCCCACCCGGAGGTGAAGTAGCTGCTGTCGAACATCGCAAAAGTCCCCGGCGCGAACCCCACCGACAGCGTGACCGTCTGGCGGGGTGCGACGTTCGCCACCGACACGGATGCGGCCGCCGCATCCGTGTCGAGAGTGATCGGACACGTAGCCGTATCCCCCTGCGCGCCCACATAGCAGGCGGCCTGGCCGGTGAGGGAATCGGCGAGCGCCGGATCCACGTGGAGCGTGGCGGAGACGGAGCCGAAGCTCTGCGCCCACCCGACGCCGTTCACGTCCCAGTAGAACTCCTCGGTCCCCGTGTTCGGGAAGTACCAGGCGACGTTGCTCAGGTCGTAGGTGAAGACGTAGGTCTGTGCGCCGTGCACGAAACCGTCCACGCGCGACGTCACGCTCCACGTGCCGTCGTCGCTATCGACCTCGGCATCGCGCGGCGCGCCCGTCTCGTCGGTGACGGAGACGAGTTCGGGACGCAGCGGCTGCCCGTTGTACGTGTCGGGGATGGCACGGCGCATGCCGTGGTTCTGATCGGTCTCGGGGAACTCCGCGACGAAGCGCTCGACGACGTGGAGCCGGGAGGTGCCGTCGTCCGCGCGGGTCAGCGTGTAGTCGACGTCGAGGCTCCGGAACGTGAAGTCGTCGACGCCTGCCTGGACGACGGTCGCGGGTTTCGGAGGCGCGGGAGCCTCGGGGACGGCGGCGAAACCCGCGACGGTGAAAGCGAGAGCGAGAGCGGATGCGGCGGCGATGGCGCGCGTGATTGCCCCGGCGATCATGGCACCAGCCTATGCCGGGCACAGCGTACGCTATCGGGCATGAGTGACCGCCGTCTGGCCATCGATGCCTGGGAGAGCCTGTTCCGGGCCCAGCACGAGATCTTCGCCGAGGTGGGTGCCGACTTCGAGCAGAGCGGCCTGCAGCAGGGGGAATACGACGTGCTCCTGACCGTCACGCGCGCGCCCGACATGTCGGCGCGGTTGCGGGACGTGACGCGCAATATGCTCATCAGCCAGCCCAGCGTCTCGCGCCTGGTCGACCGGATGGTCGCGCGCGGGCTGCTGTCGAAGTGCACCGACCCCGACGACGGCCGCGGCGCCATCGTGCGGGCCACCGAGACGGGCGCGCGGCTGTTCCGCTCCATCGCGGCCGTGCACAGCCGCTCGATCGCCCAGCACATGTCGAGCCTCGACGACGACGAGCTGCGAACCCTGCTGGAGCTGACACAGAAGCTCCGTCCCCGTCGGGACTGAGCGCCCGGTCAGCACTCGATGACGTTGACGGCGAGACCGCCCTCGCTCGTCTCCTTGTACTTCGTCGACATGTCGATTCCGGTCTGACGCATCGTCTCGACGACCGTGTCGAGCGAGACGTAGTGCGACCCGTCGCCGCGCAGCGCGAGTCGGGCCGCGGTGACCGCGGTGGCTGCGGCGATCGCATTGCGTTCGATGCACGGAATCTGTACGAGCCCTCCGACGGGGTCGCAGGTGAGACCGAGATGGTGCTCCATGGCGATCTCGGCCGCGTTCTCGATCTGCGCGGGGGTGCCGCCCATGACAGCCGTGAGTCCTCCCGCCGCCATCGCGCAGGCCGAGCCGACCTCCGCCTGGCATCCGCCCTCGGCCCCGGAGATGGAGGCGTTCGCCTTGAACAATGATCCGAGCGCGGTGGCCGTCAGCAGAAAACGTCGGATGCCGCGGGGTCTCTCGTCGTCGGCGATCGCCCGGTCGAGACCGACGCCCGCGTCCGCGAGGAAGCGCCACCAGTACATCGCGACGGCGGGAAGGATGCCGGCGGCACCGTTGGTGGGCGCGGTCACCACCCGCCCGCCCGCGGCGTTCTCCTCGTTCACGGCGAGAGCGAAGGCTCCGAGCCATTCACCGGGAAGCTCCCGGTGGCCGATCGCCTGGGCGCTCTCGAGCTGCGCCCGCAACGAGCCGGCGCGACGCTTCACGCCGAGCCGCCCGGGGAGTACGCCGTCGTGGGCGAGCCCGGCCGTGATGCAGGCGCTCATCGCGCCCCAGATCGCGTCGAGTCCGGTGCGCACGTCGTCCTCGCTGCGCCAGGCCTGCTCGTTACGGCGGGCGATCTCGGCGATGGAGAGGCCGGTCTCGGCGCAGAGCGCGAGCAGCTGGGCGGCGCTGGCGTACGGGTAGGGCACGGCCGCGGGTGCCGGAGCGACCTCGCCGTCGCGGCGGATGAACCCGCCGCCGACCGAGAAGTAGGTCTCATTCGCGACGATCTCCCCCGCCGCATCCCATGCCGTCAGCGTGAGGGCGTTGGGGTGCTCGGGACGACGCACACGGGGTGAGAGCACGATGTCCGCGAGCTGGAAGCGGATCGGATGGAGGCCGGCGAGCGCGAGCGACCCGTCGTCCCCCAGCGTGGACCAGGCTCCTCGCACCAGCTCCGGATCCACCGTTTCGGGGCGGTGGCCCGCCAGCCCCGAGACGATCGCGTCGGGGGTGCCGTGTCCGATGCCCGTCGCACCCAGGGAACCGAACAGCTCGCATCCCACACGATGCACGCACTCGAGCAGCCCCGCATCCGCGAGCCGCCGGGCGAAGACACCGGCGGCACGCATCGGTCCGACGGTGTGGGAGCTCGAGGGTCCGACACCGATGGAGAACAACTCGAACGCCGAAACGTATGCGCTCACCCCGCCAGCCTACGCTCGGGCGGCTGGATGCGGCGGCGTCACTCCTCGACGGTGAGCCGCTCGGGGTGCGCGTAGACGTTCAGCGAGGTGCCGCGTGAGAACCCCACGAGTGTGAGGTGCATCGACGACGCGAGTTCCACGGCGAGCGAGGAGGGCGCCGAGACCGCGGCCAGCACGGGGATGCCCGCCATGATCGCCTTCTGCACGAGCTCGAAGCTCGCGCGACCCGACACCTGCAGCACCGTGCCGGACAGCGGCAGCCGGTCGGCGAGCAGCGCCCAGCCGATCACCTTGTCGACCGCGTTGTGGCGTCCGACATCCTCACGCAGCACCAGCAGCTCCCCTGTTGCGATGTCGAAGAGCGCCGCCGCGTGCAGGCCACCCGTCTTCTCGAAGAGCGCCTGCCCACGGCGCAGCGCGTCCGGCAGCGAAGCGAGCCACCGCGCGGACGCGCGGCTCTCGTCGGCGGCCAGGTCGAATCGCGAGACCTTGGTGATCTGCTCGATGGATGCGGCACCGCAGACGCCGCAGGAGCTCGTCGTGTAGAAGGCGCGTGCCGCGTCCCTGGCGGGGATCTCGCGCCCGGGCGCGAGCGCGATGTCGAGCACGTTGTAGGTGTTCTCGCTCTGCGGCGCACCCACGGGGGTGCTCCCCGGGCCCCCGCAGTGGATCGCGCTGCGGACGTCGGCGCCGCTGGCGATGACGCCCTCCCCCGTGAGGAAACCGGCGGCCAGCTCGAGATCGTGACCCGGGGTGCGCATCGTCACGACGAGCGGCTCCCCGCCCACGCGCACCTCCAGCGGCTCCTCCACCACGACCGTGTCGGCGCGACGACGCGTCGCGACGCCGTCGTCCATGAAGGCGATTCGCGTGACCGGGGTGCGCTCGGTGAGTCTTCCCATGCCGCGCTCAGCGGTGCTCGAGGCGCACGATGACCGACTTCGAGGTGGGCGTGCCGCTGATATCGGCGACCGATTCGAGCGGCACGAGCACGTTCGTCTCGGGGTAGTAGGCGGCCGCGTTCTGACGGGGCGTGTCGTAGGAGACGATGCGGAAGCTCTCGGCTCGGCGCTCCTGGAGGCTGCCGTCTGCATCCGTCCATTCGGAGACGAGGTCCACGATCTCCCCCTCCGCGAAGCCGAGCTCGCGGATGTCGTCGGCGTTGACGAGCACGACGCGACGGCCCCCGTGGATCCCTCGGTACCGGTCGTCCTTGCCGTACACGGTGGTGTTGTACTGATCGTGAGAGCGCAGCGTCTGCAGCAGCACGCGCCCAGCGGGGATGTGCGGGTACTCCAGCGGATTGACCGTGAAGCGCGCCTTGCCGTCGACCGTCGCGAACCGACGCTCGTCGCGCGGGCCGTTCGGCAGGAAGAACGTGCGTCCCTTCTGGATACGGCTCTCGTAGTCCTCGAACCCCGGGATCACCCGTTCGATGTGCGAGCGGATGAGCGCATAGTCCGCCTCGAGGGCGGCCCAGTCCGCCTGCGGCACGTTGGCCGGGTCGTGAAGACCGGCCGCATCCAGACCTTCGGACTCCACCGTCCCGTGCTCGGGAAGGGTACGTTCGTGGTCGCCGTCATGGGCTGCCGGCGCGTCCTGGGGCGAGGATCCACCGCCGAAGACCAGCGCGCACAGCCTCGCGATGATGGCGACCTCGCTGAGCATGTCGTCCGAGGGCGGGGCGAGCCGCCCGCGCGAGGCGTGCACGGCACCCATCGAATCCTCGACTGTGACGCGCTGCTCCCGGCCGCCGCGACGATCGCGGTCGGTGCGTCCGAGTGTGGGAAGGATGAGCGCGCGGCTACCGGTGATGACGTGGGAGCGGTTGAGTTTGGTCGACACGTGCACCGTGAGGCCCACGTGCGCCATCCCCGCCTCGACGACCGCGGTGTCGGGCGTCGCCGACACGAAGTTGCCGCCCATGCCCATGAAGAAGCGGACCTTGCCGTCGCGCATCGCACGGATGGCGGCGACCGTGTCGAAGCCGTGAGCGCGGGGCGCAGCGAACGAGAACTCCCGATCGAGAGCGTCGAGGAACGCATCCGCCGGCTTCTCGTAGATGCCGACCGTGCGGTCGCCCTGCACGTTCGAGTGGCCGCGCACGGGACAGACGCCGGCGCCGGGGCGGCCGATGTTGCCCTGCAGCAGCAGCACGTTCACGACGTCGCGCAGAGTGGGCACGGAGTGCTTGTGCTGGGTGAGTCCCATCGCCCAGCACACGATCGTGGCCTTCGAGGCGCGCACCTCGTCGCCGATCGCCCGCAGTTCCTGCTCGCCGAGGCCGGTGGCCTCCTCCAGCTGCGACCACTGCGCATCCGCCATCTGCCGGCGGTACGACTCGAACCCGCTCGTGTGGGCGCTGATGAAGGCCGTGTCGAGCACGTCACCGTCACGGTCCTGCGCCTCGAGCAGGTGCTTGCCGATCGCGTGGAAGAGCGCCTGATCGCCGCCGGAGCGGATCTGCACGAAGCGGTCCGCGAGCTTCGTGCCGCCGAAGGCCACTCCGCGCGGCGTCTGGGGGTTCTCGAACCGCATGAGCCCTGCTTCGGGCAGCGGGTTCACGGCGATGATGCGCGCGCCGCGCTGCTTCGCCTTCTCGAGGGCCGACAGCATGCGGGGATGGTTCGTGCCGGGGTTCTGCCCGGCCACGATCAGCAGGTCCGCCTCGTGGACGTCCTCGATCGAGACGGTGCCCTTGCCGATGCCGATCGTCTCGGTCAAGGCCGACCCGCTCGATTCGTGGCACATGTTCGAGCAGTCGGGGAGGTTGTTCGTGCCGAGCCCGCGCACCAGCAGCTGGTACAGGAACGCCGCCTCGTTCGAGGTGCGTCCCGACGTGTAGAACACCGCCTCGTCGGGCTGCGACAGTGACCTCAGCTCGTCCGCGATCATCTCGAGCGCCGCATCCCACGAGATCGGTCGGTAGTGCGTCGCGCCCTCGTCGAGCACCATCGGATGCGTCAGCCGACCCTGTTGGCCGAGCCACCAGTCGTCGCCTTGGCGGAGGTCCTCGATCGAGTGCGCAGCGAAGAACTCCGGCCCGACGCGGCGCACGGTCGCCTCTTCCGCGACGGCCTTGGCGCCGTTCTCGCAGAACTCCGCGACATGGCGCTTGTCCTCCTCCGGCCACGCGCAGCCGGGACAGTCGAAACCGTCCTTCTGATTGACGCGGAGGAGGGTCTCGGCGGATCGCTTGAGGCCCATCTGCTCGTTCGCGATCTGGAGCGCGTGGAGCACGGCCGGCACGCCCACCGCGACCTTCTTCGGTCGCGACACGTGCACGCGGGACTCATCGATATTGGCCGTCGGTGGCTTCATCGGCATGTCGCCAGAGTACGCCCCCCGCGCAGCCCGGCGCGTCAAGCTCGCGGCGGGGCAGAGACGGCACCGCCCCGCCTCAGCCGCTTCTTCGTCAGGAGATATCCCTCATGCAGGACGATCGAGGGGATGTTCGTCCTGCGGAGTGGCGTTCTCCTGCGGAGTTCTCATCCTCAGTGCTCGCTCATCGGAGAAACGAAACACCGGCCCCGCCGAAGCGGAAGCCGGTGTCGTACTGTCTCAACACAGTGTGCGCCCGAAGGGACTCGAACCCCTAACCTTCTGATCCGTAGTCAGATGCTCTATCCATTGAGCTACGGGCGCATGTTTCCCGTCGCATTCCTGCGCGCGGGCACTAGGAGAGACTACAACACAACCGGGGTTGCTCGCGAATCGAGACGCCTACTCCAGCTCGCTGACGTCGATCCCGCCCCGCCGCTCGGTGCCAGCGGAGACCGCCGGCGCCGCATCCTCGTCCTTCGCGTTCAGCCTGCGCCGGTGCGCGGCGAGACGGGGGAGGTCGACGAGCCGTAGGCTCTGCATCCGCGCCTGCCGCATCTTGTCGTAGCCCGGCTCGAGGTCGGGCCGGGCAGCCTCGATCCGAAGGGAGCTGTCGATGTTGCGCGCGACCTCTGCCCAGGCCGCCTCGCGCGCGGCCTCCACCAGTTCACGGAGCCCGTCGAGATCCTCCGCGCGCTCACGGAGCTCCTGGGCGATGCGCAGGGACTGCTTGCGCCGGCGCCGGAGGTTTCGCACATCACGGCTGCGATAGTCGTGCGTGCCCCCGGAGTCGCTGAAGCGGCCACGCGCCAGCTTGCGCTCCCGCTCCGCGCGCTCGGCGTCCGCCTCCGCCTCCTCGGCGAGCTTCAGCAGCGCGTCCTTCGCGTCGGGCACGAACCGATCGGCGTCGAATCCTTCTCCGGCGGAGAGGATGTCCACCAGGATGTGGTTCTTCAACGACAGACGCGTGGCGGCCGCGGCGATGTAGACGCCCTCGGCCACGACATCGGCGAGTTTCGGGCGCGACGCTCGTGCGGCCCACAAGGCTCCGAGTCCCTTGTGATCCGTCGGTTCGTCCGCTCGTGATGCCACCGCACCCCCTCCCCCGATTCTATCGGAGGGGTCTCGGCGACTCACGGGTCGAGAACGGGGAAAAGCGCACTCGAGCCACTAGCAACCAATGCAGGCTCATGCAACCCCGCCGATCCGGAAGGACGACCGGATTAACCTGTCGGCACACCTCGACGAAGGGAGCACATCATGGGTTTCATCGATGATGCGAAGGAGACCGCGGAGACCGCCGGTCGCAAGCTCAAGGACAAGTGGGACGACGCCACGGACCGCATCGGCGACAAGATCGACGAGGCCAAGGCCGACGCGAACGTCAAGAAGGCCGAGGCCGAGAAGGAGTCGGTCGAGCGTCGCAACGAGGTCAAGGAGAACCTGCGCGACAGCTGACACCCGTCGCCCGCCCTGTCATCGAAGGCCCCGGAAAAGGATTCGTCCTTCTCCGGGGCCTTCCGCATCCCCCAAGCAACGTTCGCCTGTCACAGATCGACGCCGGAGGCGCGATCTGTGACAGGCGAACATGTCGTGGAGGCGAAGGGATGCGGTCAGACGGCGCGGATGGTCCAGCTCGCCGAGAGCGACCCACCGGCCTCGAGGACCTGCAGGCCCGCGTCGTACGGGTATCGGTCCGCGTTGAACGCGTCCGGCGCGCACGTCATGGGCTCGATCGCGAGCCCCACGCGGTGCCCCGAGAGACCCGGGCGATCGGCCGTGTGCACCTGGACCCAGGGGCACGCCGCATCCCACGTCATGGCCACGCCGTGGCCGTTCGCATCCGTCAGGCGTACCGTCGCGAAGCCGTCCGCAGCGCGGATGAGTCCGGTGTAGGCGTGATCGATCTCGGCAGCGGCGATCTGCCGTGGCGTGCGGTAGTCGAACCGCGACGGATCGTCGGCTTCGACCGACCTCAGCTCGGTCGGCGCCAGTCGGTCCTCCGTGACGTGCAGCACCTCGGTGGCCGGCAGCTCGAAGGTCCAGTCGTCGACGAGCCCGTCACCTGCCACCAGGTACGGATGCGGCCCCGTGCCGTACGGCGCAGGCGTGTCGGACTCATTGACCGCGGTCACCGTCTGCGTGAGACCGTCCGCATCCAACGCGAAACGCGTCTCTACGCGCACACGCCACGGATAGCCGTCCTGCGCCTCGACCACGGCCGACAGGGTGACGTGGTCGGAGCCCTTGTCGATCGCGGTGTAGTCGAGCCATGCCGCGAGTCCGTGCAGCGCGTGCCCGCGTGCGGGCTCGGTCAGCGCGAGCCGGTACTCCTCGCCCCCGAAGGCGTAGCGGCCGTCCACGACCCGGTTGGGCCACGGGGCGAGCGTCGCACCCCGGTAGGCGGGGCGGACCTCGTCCGCCGCGAAGGGGACGACGAGGTCGCGTCCGGCGTAGGTGAGGGTGCGAAGGGATGCGCCGACGCTCGCGATGCTCGCCTCGACGTCACCTGAACGCAGCAGGTGCTGCGTTCCCGACAACGGCACCGAACCCGTCATCACAGGCCCTGCGCGAGACGGTAGTACGCCTGGTTCCAGCGCAGTTCACGCTGGAAGTCACGCACCGTCGTCGACTCGTCGATGACGACCAGTTCGGTCTTCGCGATCTCGGCGAAGTCCCGGAACACCTCGATGCCGACGGCGGTCGACATCACCGTGTGGTGGGCGGCTCCCGCCGCGAGCCAGCAGGCGGCGGAGGTCGCGAAGTCGGGAGCAGGCTTCCACACGGCGCGACCCACGGGCAGCTTCGGCAGCTCCGGCGCGGACACGTTCTCGACCACGTTGGCCACCAGACGGAACCGGTCGCGCATGTCGCTCATGGCGACGACGACAGCGGAGCCCGGGTCAGCCGTGAAGACGAGGCGCACCGGGTCGTCCTTGCCGCCGATGCCGAGCGGGTGGATCTCCAGCCGCGGCTTGGCGGTGGTCAGCGACGGGGCGACCTCGAGCATGTGCGCGCCGAGGATCTTCTCGTCGCCCGCCACGAGGTCGTAGGTGTAGTCCTCCATGAGGCTCGCGCCGCCGGGCAGGCCCGCCCCCATGACATTGGCCACACGCACGAGGATCGCCGTCTTCCAGTCGCCCTCGGCGCCGAAGCCGTATCCCTCGGCCATGAGGCGCTGGACGGCCAGACCCGGAAGCTGCTTCAGGGCGCCGAGATCTTCGAAGCTCGTCGTGAAGGCGCCGAAGCCGCCCTCCTCGAGGAACGAGCGCAGGCCGAGCTCGATCGCGGCCCCGTCCCGCAGCGACTGGTGCCGCTCGCCGCCCGCGCGCAGCTCGTCGACGACGTCGTACAGCTCCTCGTACTCGGCCACGAGAGCGTCGATGTCGGACTCGGATGCGGCGGCGACCGCATCCGCCAACTCGTTGACGCCCCAGGTGTTCACCTGCACGCCGAAGCGCAGCTCCGCCTCGGTCTTGTCCCCCTCGGTGACGGCGACGTAGCGC
Organism: Microbacteriaceae bacterium PS02066; assembly: GCA_029959545.1. Taxonomy (GTDB): domain Bacteria; phylum Actinomycetota; class Actinomycetes; order Actinomycetales; family Microbacteriaceae; genus Microbacterium; species Microbacterium binotii. The sequence continues at coordinate 95,955 of JASCPH010000003.1, forward strand.
ATGTTGTCGCCGAAACGGGCGAGCTTCAGCGTGCGAACCGCAGCCCAGCCGGCGGCGGCGCGCTCCCAGTCCTCGATCTGCTGACGGACGACCGGGTTCGAGACGTGACCCACGACGGTCTTGCGGGCAACGCCGAGTCGCGTCTGGATGTAACCGAACTCGCGGTCGCCGTGCGCGGCCTGGTTCAGGTTCATGAAGTCGAAGTCGATGTCGGCCCACGGTAGCTCGACGTTGGCCTGCGTGTGCAGGTGCAGCAGCGGCTTCTGGAGGGCGTCGAGGCCCGAGATCCACATCTTGGCGGGGCTGAAGGTGTGCATCCACGCAATGACGCCGATGACGTCGTCTCGGCTGTTTATCTCCAACGCCATCCGACGGATCGAGTCCGCGTCCTTCAGCACGGGCTTCCAGACGACCTTCACGGGAAGCTCACCCAGACCCGCGACGACGGCCTGCGACTGCTCGGCGACCTGCTTCAGGGTCTCCTCGCCGTAGAGGTTCTGGCTGCCGGTGACGAACCAGACCTCGTAGCCGTCGAGGGAGCTGGACAAGGGGGTACGAGGCATGGATTTCTCTCTTTCGGTTTTTCAGAGCGCGGCGACGGCGGCGGCTTCAATGACGAGGCCGGACCGGTAACGCTCGAGGTAGGCGGCGAAGCCGGCGACGTCGTCGGCGTCGGGCTCCGCGGTCGAGGTCGCGGCGCCGGCGAACACGCGGCGCTCGAGGTAGGTGGAAAGATCGAGTTCGTCGGATTCGCCGAGATACGCGGCGAGCACCGCGATTCCCCAGGCGCCGCCTTCGGATGCGGTCTCCCCCACCGCGACAGGGGCCGCGAGCGCCCCGGCGAGGAAGCGCTGAGCGACACCGGCCGTGCGGAACATGCCGCCGTGGGCGAACATCAGATCGAGCGCGACGCCCTCCTCGGCGAGCACCCGCATGCCCAACGCCAGGGTGCCGAACACGCCGTACAGCTGGGCCCGCATGAAGTTCGCGAGAGTCAGACGGCTGTCGGGCGTGCGCACGACGAGTGGACGCCCCTCCTCGAGTCCGGCGATGGGCTCGCCCGCGAGGTGGTTGTAGGCGAGAAGACCACCCGCATCCGCTTCGCCGTCGACAGCCTCGCGGAAGAGCGTCTCGAACACGGCGTCCGCATCGAGCGACTGGCCGGATGCGGCCGAGAAACGGGAGAACATCTCGACCCATGCCGCGAGCTCGCTCGCGCCGTTGTTGCAGTGCACCATCGCCACGGGATCTCCCGCGGGTGTGGTGACGAGGTCGAGCTCGTGATGCACGCGCTCGAGGGGGCGCTCCAGGACGACCATGGCGAAGATGCTCGTTCCGGCGCTCACGTTGCCGGTGCGCGGCGCCACCGCGTTGGTGGCGACCATGCCGGTCCCGGCGTCGCCCTCGGGCGGGCAGAGCGGGATGCCGGCACGGAGCACTCCGGAGGGATCGAGCAGCGCTGCGCCTTCGGGGGTGAGCGCGCCTGCCTCGTGACCGGCCGAAAGGACCTGCGGAAGGATGTCGACGAGCGGACGATCGATGGCGCCGAGAGCGTCATAGCGGGCGAGCAGGTCCGCGTCGTAGTCGCGCGTGACCGCGTCGATCGGGAACATGCCTGACGCGTCGCCCACACCGAGCACCGACCGCCCCGTGAGGCGGCGGTGCACATAGCCCGCGAGGGTGGTGATGGAGGCGATGTGCGGCACATGCGGCTCGGCGTCGATGGCCGCCTGATGCAGGTGCGCGATCGACCAGCGGAGCGGGATGTTGACGCCGAACAGCTCGCTCAGCGCGCTGGCTGCGGGCCCCGTGTTGGTGTTGCGCCACGTGCGGAAGGGCACGAGCAGCTCACCGGATGCATCGAACGCGAGATAGCCGTGCATCATGGCGGAGACGCCGATGGCGGCGTGGGTCTCCGGGCGAACGCCGTGCCGCTGGATCGCATCGGCCACGAGCGCGGCGTACGCGGTCTGGAGGCCGGCGACGACCTCGTCCAGGGAGTATGTCCAGAGGCGATCGACGTAGCTGTTCTCCCACGCGTGAGCACCCACGGCGATCACCGCGCCCGCGTCGTCGATCAGGCATGCCTTGATGCGGGTGGAGCCGAGCTCGATGCCGAGCCAGGTGCGCCCCGTCGTGATGGCGTCTGCAGCGGTCATCGCCGGTCGTCCCCGCTCTGTCCGTAGACGTTCTGATACCGCGCGTAGAGGCTGTCGATCGCCTCCTGCGGGATGGGCACGAGCTCTCCGCCCTGACGTGCGATGTGCACCGTGCGCGCGACGTCCTCCACCATGACGGCCGCCTTGACCGCATCCTTCGCGCTCACTCCGATCGTGAACGGGCCGTGGTTGCGCATCAGCACCGCGCGGGAGCGGTGCCCGCGCAGCGTCTCGACGATCCCGCGACCGATCGAGTCGTCGCCGATGATCGCGAACGGTCCGACCGGGATGGGGCCGCCGAACTCGTCGGCCATCGCGGTGATGACACAGGGGATCTCCTCGCCGCGGGCGGCCCAGGAGACCGCGTAGTCGGAGTGCGTGTGCACGACCCCGCCGACGTCCGGCATGTTGCGGTAGACGTAGGCGTGCGCGGCGGTGTCGCTGGACGGCGAACGCTCGCTTCCGGGTGTGTCGGGGATCACATTGCCGTCGAGATCGCAGAGGATCATGTTCGCGGCCGTCAGGTCGTCGTAGGAGACACCGGACGGCTTGATCACGAACAGGTCGGCACCCGGCACGCGACCGGAGACGTTGCCACCTGTCCACACCACCAGTCCGTAACGCACCAGTTCGCCGTGCAGAGTCGCGACATCCTCGCGAACGGCGTCGATGGCCGTCTGGACGTCAGAGGGGAAGGGCGTGGCTGCGCTGCCTGTCACGGGTGCTCCATTGGTCTCGTGGCCCGCGGGGTCCCATACCCGGCCGGCCGAAACAAATGTTACCGGTCACACAGCGGGTGTGCAACGACTACTCAGTCGACGAGCACCCGCGTGCGCGCACGCTGGCGGCGGATAGGACGCGTCGGTGCCGCGTGAACTGATGCACGCACGGGCGGACGCGGCCGTCGCTAGAGGATGGCGTTGAGGTAACTGATGATCGAGGCGTACACGAGGGCGCCCACCCCGAGCGCCAGCAGCGCCACCCCGATGTAGATGAGCCATCGGGACCCGCCCGGCTCCGGATTGCGTTGCCCCTCGCGCGCCATGAGCGCCATGCTACTGAGAAAGGATGACGATCGTGTGACGCGGCGCGTCGGATGACGCACGGACTGCGGGGCCGTTGTCAAGCCCCTCCGCCGGAGCGGCTCACTTCCCATACTGGTGGGGCAACACCGCACGCCGGACGTGTTCGGGTCACCGACGGCGAGTGAAGGCACGGAGCATTCCGCCCGTGCGATGAGAGGTCCTCTCCGGTTCCCCCAGGCCGCAGAGGGCCTCTCCGCCTTTCGCGGCGAGGCCGGTCAGCGGTGGAGGCGACGCCGAGACACCGTCAGCGCGAGCGCGCTCAGCACGGCGAGCGTCGCGACGACGAAGGGGACGAGGCTCGCGGCGCGCTGAGCGTGGAGCTCGAGCCCGGGAAGGGCCCCCGCGGCGAAGATCCCGACGGCGACCGCGAGGAGAGCGAGCAGCCCGAGAGCGGTGACAGCTATTTGTGTTGCACGATCCATGAGGACTCCTTCGTCCGCCTACCGTGGTGGCACAAAGGTAGTCCCGCGCGGGCGCCTGCGACGCATACGCGCCGGAACTGTGGAGACCCGCTCAGCGGACGACGGCTGTCGCGGTCGTCACCTGCGACACGACCTCCTCGCTGACCGAGCCGAGAAGGAAGCGGGCGAAGGCACCGCGCCCGTGCGAGCCGACGACCACGAGGCGGGCCGTGCTCCCCGCGTCCGCGATCGCCGCCGCGGGATCGCCCTCGACGACGCGGGTCTGCACGTCGAGATCCGGATACGCCTCTCTCACGTTTTCCGCGACGCGGTCGACGGCCGACTGGGTGATCGCGTTGAGGTCGGTGAGATAAAGGTCGGGGTACACGCCGAAGTCGCCGGGAACGGCGACCGGCATCCACGCCGAGACGATCGTGAGGGTCTCACCGAAACGCTCCGCTTCGGACGCCGCGAACGCCACCGCCGCATCGGAGACCTCGGAGCCGTCGACACCGACCACGACGCCCGTGCCGTCAGCGGGCGCATCCAGCGGCACCACGACGACCGGCGAGTGCGATCCGGCCGCGATGCGGTAGCCGTGCTGACCACGACGGCCCTGTCCGCGCTTCTCTCCCCCGATCACCAGTAGCCGCGCGTCTTTGGACGCCTCCACGAGTTCCGCAACCGGATTGCCGTGCGAGACGCGCACCTCGCACGAGACGCCCGACGACCGCAAGAGGTCCGCCTGCTGTTCGAGGCGCTCACGCGTCGCGGCGACAGCCGCCGTCAGCACGTCGTCCTCACCCACGGCTCCGGTGGCACCGCCCACGACGGAGAAGAGCACGAGCTGCTCCCCACCGCGGCGCGCACGGGCCGCTGCCCAGTCGATCGCACGCTGCGAGCTGTCCGCATCCGTCACGCCCACGATGATCGAGTCCGACATCCTGTGTCCTTCCGGTCGTTGCAGTCAGGGTAGCGCGGGCGCACGGTACAGTCCTTGCGTGAGTTCCACGCCAGCAAGGCCCGCCCGTGGGCGTCGGCGCGCCTTCCCCCGCTGGCTGCTGATCACCGTGCTGGCGGCGAGCCTGGTGATCGTGATCACGGCCATCGGAGTCGTCGGATGGGCGATCACCTCCGGGCTCCAGTTCCTCGGCGCGCAGGCACCGGGCGTGGGCACACGCATCGTCGTGCCCGAGGAGTCCAAGGCCAGCAAGGCCGCGACCGAGGGCGGGCTGGACTCCGACGCGCAGGCGGCGGCCGACTATCTCGCCGCCCAGCCGACCGCGTACTGGCTCACTCCCGAGATCGACCCGATCGGCGACGCGGGTCCTCGCATCCTGAACCTCGCGGCCGAGGCTCGCGATCAGGATGCCGCGCTCGCCGTGGTCGTCTACGGTCTGCCCGAGCGCGACTGCGGCAGCCAGTCCGCGGGCGGGCTGGACGACGCCTCCTACGCCACGTGGACGGCGGAGATCGGCCAGGCGTTGGCGAGTGTGAAAGACGTGCAGAAGATCGTCGTCCTCGAGCCGGACAGCCTCGCCCAGGCACCGGACTGCGATGCCAACATCGACCAGCGGATGAGCGCACTCCACGATGCCGCGCTGCGACTGGTCGGCGCCGACACGTGGGTGTACCTCGACGGCGGCCACTCCAACTGGCGTCCCGCCTCGGAGATGGCCTCCCTCATCCAGCGAGTCGGGGTCACCGACAAGGTGCGAGGCTTCGCCACCAACGTGTCGAACTACAACCCCACCACCGACGAGTTCGCCTACGCGCACGAAGTGTCGCGGCTCCTCGGCGGCAGCCACGCCCTCATCGACACGTCTCGCAACGGCGCCGGCACCTCCACGAGCGAGTGGTGCAACGACCCCACGGCGCTCGTGGGCGAGGCGGGCGGAACGTACGGCGACGACGTCGTCGACACGAACCTGTGGATCAAACCGCCCGGAGAGAGCGACGGCGTGTGCAACGGCGGCCCGCGCGCGGGATCGTGGTGGCCGGACGGTTCCGTACAGCTCACGCGCAACGTGCTCTGACCGCGCACGTCATGGTACCCGCGGTGAATCGCGGGTAATCCGGCGGATATGGAACAATGGCGACGCGTGCGGTGCCACGAGCCGCGGCCTTGAACCGAGAATCGAGGATGCCGGACTCATGTGCGACGCTTCTGACGGGCAGAAGACCGCGGTCATCGTCGAAGACGATCCCGACGTGCGCCACCTCCTGGCCGAGGTGCTCGAGGCGGCGGGTTTCTCCACCGTCTCGGTCGGAAACGGCATCGACGGCGTGCGGGCCGTGCTCGCCTACCAGCCGCTCATCACGACCCTCGACGTCAACATGCCCGGCATCGACGGCTTCGAGGCCGCCCGGCGCATCCGCGAGAAGTCGAACACCTTCATCATCATGCTGACCGGGCTCGCCGACGAGGCCGACGTCGTCCTGGGGCTCGGTGCCGGCGCCGACGAGTACATCGTGAAGCCCTTCCGCCCTCGGGAGTTCCGCGCCCGCGTCGAAGCACTGTTGCGCAGGCCCCGCCCGGAGCCCGCGGGCCAGACACGTCGACAGGAGAGCGTCGGTCCGTCGTTCCCCGGAGCGCGGCCGCAGACCCAGTCGATCCCCGTGCAGCCCGAGGTCCGACAGCCCCCCGCGCCGGTGCACATCGAGGAGAGCTCCTACCCGCCGGAGGCCGCGATGCCGGCCGACCGCATGACCTACGCCACGCCGCCGAATCTCCAGCCTCAGCAGCCTGCGTCCGCCGCGCCCGCGCCCGGAGCGGGAGTCGAGCTCTCCCCTCAGGCCTCTCGCGCTCTCGTCCCCGGCGGCGGGTTCTGGGTGACGCACCGCGACCTCCAGCTGAACCCGGAGACGCGCATCGTGCTCGTCAACGGTCAGCAGATCGAGCTGACGCGTACCGAGTTTGATCTGCTGGCGACGCTCCTCGAGTCCAAGCGGCGCGTGCGCAGCAAGGCCGATCTGACCCTCGTACTGCGCGGCGAGTCGTACGTCACGTCCTACTACGTGGGCGAGGCCGACAAGCGCGCCGTCGAAGCCCATATGACGAATCTCCGCCGCAAGCTGGGCGACAACCCGAGCAACCCGCGCTACATCGAGACCGTGCGCGGCGTCGGCTACCGACTGACCACCGAGCTGCTCGCCCCCTGATCAGACGGGTGACGAACGAAGAGGGCTCACGGAAAACCGTGAGCCCTCTTCGTTCGTCTGGTGCGGGTCAGACCTTGTAGCCCTGGTACCGACGCAGCAGCTTCGAGAACATGAGCAGCGTCTGCAGAACCGTCACGACGCCGACGATGGGCCATCCGATCCAGAGGATGGAGGACTGCACGACCGGGCCCAGCATGTTCCAGATGATCGCCATGGCGACCAGTGCTGCGGCCAGCAGGATGAAGGGCGTCCAGTGGCCGATCGACCCGCCGCCGCGCTCCGCCTTCGCTTGCATCGCCCAGTTGTCGACCTTCTTCCGCGACAGGAAGCGGGTCCACGAGCGGAGGAAATGGCTGAGGCGGATCCACATGAAGATCTCCGCGGGGAAGACCAGCAGGGCGAAGAGGATGTCGCGCTGATTGCAGTACTTCATCGTGCGCGCGATGCGCAGGTTCAGCAGCACGGCCGTCAGCACGGGGATCAGCCACAGGGGTGAGAAGACGAAAGCGTTGATCGACAGCGAGCCGGCGAGCAGCACGAGGAAGGCGACACGGACGAAGAGGTTCGTGAGCATGCCGAAGTTCTCGAACCAGCGCAGGCGCAGGTTCGGGTGGAACGGCTGCCCCTTGGTGTCACCGCGCTGCCCGGGCCACATGAGCTCGATCGCGCCGAACGTCCACTTGACCTGCTGCGCGTCGTATCCCTTGAGCGTGGTCATACCGCCCACCGCGGCGCGCGCGTAGGGGCTGATCTTGGTGAGGTAGCCGGCGCTCTTGATCTGCAGCGAGAGCAGCGAGTCCTCCACCTCGCTGTCCTTGACCCACGGGGTGTTCTGATGGTTCTGCTTCATCGCATCGCGCAGGGCGTTGGTCGAGAAGATCGAGAACTGGCCGCCAAGCACGGCCATGTTGCGGCCGCGGAGGAGGTTCTGCAGGTTGAAGGCCGCGAACTGGGTGCGCTGGCCGGCGATGAGCCACTTGGCCGTGAGCCCTTTGATGGGGCGATCGTCGATCGTGTAGATCGCCGAGATGCCTCCGATGCGAGAGTCGCTCACGGCCTCGGTTTCGAGGTACTCGACGGCGCGCGGTTCAGCGATCGTGTCGCCGTCCACACCGAGGAGATAGTCGCATCCTTCGACCAGCGAGTAGCCGTAGTTGAGCGCGCCGACCTTCTTGTCGGGGTTCTTGCCGATGTCGTGCACGAAGACCTCGGTGAATTGCTCGCCGAGGTCGGTCATGATCTCGTGCGGGCCGGCATACTCCGACGCGATCTTCGCCGTGTTGTCGGACGTGTTGTTGATGACCACGTGGATGACATCCGGAACCCGCGTCTGGGCAAGCAGAGCTTCGATCACATCCGCGATCGACTCCTCCTCGTTGTAGGCGGGGATGACGCATCCGATCGTGGAGCGGTGCGTTGTCGAGTTCTCGAGCACGGACATGAAGTCCTGCTCGAAGTGGGTCTCGAGCTCGGTGCCGGGCGCCATCGCCGGGTACACGGGCTCCGGCTGCTGTGAGGGCACCTGCTGATACGCCATGCGGGGGTCCGACACAGTGATCACTTCCTGCCATTCATGGGCCGCGATGCGGCGGGGGATCAGCACGCTGTTCGTGCGATGAGTCCAGACTGCACGTTCAACCGCAAGATCATGGCGGGGCAGACGAGAAGCTCAGCGCAAGATTGCCGCAAGATCGGCACCGGCGATCACCGGCTCAGCCGGGGAAGATCGCAATCGGGAGGTACTGGTACACCGTCTGCTGCTGGAAGGAGGTATCCGTATTGGCCGCACCCTCCACCGAGATCGTCAGTGCGAACTCGAGAGTGAGACCGAAGGTGTCCGCCGGCAGCTGGTGGATGCTCTGCTGGGGAACGTAGAGCCCGCCCTGAAAGCTGTTGAGAAGGAGACCCCGGTCGGAGCGCAGGGTGTCGCTGGGCACCAGCGTGCGCGGATCGGCGCTGAACTGGTAGGGCGACTGCATCTGGTTCGAAGTCTGCGTCGTGGTGGAGTTGATCTGCACCGAGGAGATGTAGACCCGACGCTTGTCCGTCAGCACCGCCTTCTCATCGACGCGGTGGTCGTAGACGTTGACCGCGAAACCGAAGACCTTCTCGTTGTTCGCGGTCCACTCCTGGGTGCGCTTGGGATCGACGGCCCACACATTGAGCACGAGCTCGAGATCCTGCGCCACGTCGCTGCGCAACTCGACCGACCCGTCGTACGTGAACTGCGAGTTGAACGCCATGCTCGCCGAGGGGGCGGGCGAGGGCACGACGGTCGTCGGCTGCACGGCAGTGGTGCCCTGCAGGGAGTTGAAACCGTCGACGATCTGCGAACAGCCGGTCAGGGCCAGGGTGCTCGCGAGGGCGAGAACGGCCCCCACGCAGAGCCGACGCATACCGCGATCGGCGAAGGGAACTCTCACAGGGCGCTCCTCGGAGACGTGGCCTCGCGAGGCTCACAGGATTTCGGGTCGGTGCCGGCCCGTTTCCAGAAATCCCCAGGGTCAGCGCCGAAAGTATACGCGATCCACCCCCGTGCGCCATGCACGGAATCCCGGTCAGTCCTGCGATGCCCCTGCGATGGCGATCGTCAGCGTGTCGCTGGCGGTCTGCTTGGCGTACTCGGCCGAGGTGGGCGTGGTCTGCACGAGGAAGTCGTAGGTGAACTGCACCTGCACGAACGTCGCTTCGGCCGGTACGTCACCGATGTTGAAGGTCTGCGAGTAGCTGTAGGGGTCGAGCACCAGGTAGCCGGGGCTGACCGACGACTGGTCGGTCTGGGGCTGGAGGGGGTCGAAGGAGCGTGAAGCGTTGCCGGGAACAGCCACCATGGTCGCCTTCTGGAGGAAGACCTTCTGTCCGTCGTTGGGGGTGACGGTGGTCACCATCGAGATGCTGACGGGCTTCAGAGCCGTGGCCGTCCAGCGGTCCATGGACAGCGTCGACCAGTAGTTGATCGTCGCACTCACCGCGCCGGCGGGCACGACGCGCTGCGTCGAACCGCTGGACAGATCATTGGTCACGGGCGTCGGAACGGGGGTGCTCGAACGCGACGCCGCCGTCGGGCTCGGCGTCTGGCCGCCGGTGTTCCACGGCGCCGAACCGCATCCGGTCACCAGGGCCGTGGCCAGCAGCGGAGCGACGACCGCGACGGGTGTCCAGTGTCTGCGGCGCATGGCGACTCCCGGTGTGAGGTGGACTTCCCACTCTAGCGGCGCGGCATGACGGCTTAAGGTGAAGGCGTGACCAATCCCCTGCTGCCGGCGCGCGCCAGAACGGCCGGACGGATTCTCATCTGGGTACTGCTCGCCCTGCTCGTCGTCCTCGTCGCGGCAGCAGCCTGGCTGGGAGTGCGGGGGTACCTCGCCTACGGCCATCTGACCGCGGCGCAGCGGGCCGCCGGGGAGGTCGCCCGCAACCTCGACGACACGGATGCGGCGACCGCACGGTTGGCCGACATCGCCGCGGACACGGCGGCCGCGCGCTCCTTGACCTCGGACCCCGTGTGGCGGGCGGCCGAGGTCCTGCCGTGGGTCGGGGACCAGCTCTCGGCCGTCGCCACCGTCACCGCGGCCGTCGACGACGTGGCCGGGAAGGGGCTGACTCCCCTCGTGCGTGTCGCGTCGGATTTCTCGGCCGGCGCGCTGAAGCCGGTCGACGGACGCATCGACGTGAGCGGGTTCGGCGAGATGCACGAGGCAGCGCAGAGCACCACCGCGCAGGTGACCCTCGCGTCCGATGCCGTCGACGAGATCGATCGGACCACGCTGCTCCCCCCGCTCGCGAAGGCTGTCGAGGACGTATCCGGACTGCTCGCTTCGGTCGAGACGGGATCGGATGCGGTCAGCCGCGCGACGGCGCTGATGCCGACCGTCCTCGGCGCGGACGGTCCGCGCAACTACCTCGTCGTCTTCCAGAACAACGCCGAGTGGCGTTCGCTCGGCGGCATCGTCGGCGCCATGGCGCTCGTACACACGGAGAACGGCCAGATCTCCCTCGCGGCGCAGGCATCCGCCTCCGGCGACATCGGCAAGCTGCGTGAGCCCGTGCTCGACATCGGTCCCGAGCTCACCGCCTTCATGGAGACCCGGCCCGCGCGCTACATGCAGAACGCGACCCAGGTCCCCTCCTTCCCTCTCGCGGCGCAGATCGCGCAGGCGATGTGGGAGCGGGAGTACGGCCTCAAGGTGGACGGGGTGATTTCCCTCGACCCCGTCGCCCTGTCCTACATGCTGGCGGCGACCGGTCCCGTGGCGCTGCCCACGGGCGACGAGCTCACGAGCGAGAATGCGATCCCGCTGCTGCTGAACGAGGTCTACCTGCGGTACGACCCGGCGACCCAGGATGCGTTCTTCCAGGCGGCGGCCGCATCCGTCTTCACCAAACTCGCCGCGGGAGAAGTGGCCCCGTCCGCCCTCGTCTCGGCCTTGGCTAAGGCCGGGGAGGAGGAGCGCCTGCTGATCTGGAGCAATGCGCCCGAGGAACAGGCGATCCTCGACGGCACGAGCCTGCAGGGCCTGCTGCCGGTGACCGACAGCCAGCAGACGAGCTTCGGGGTGTACCTCAACGACGCCACCGGCTCCAAGCTGGACTATTACATGAAGGTCGGCACCGGCGTCCAATGGTGCAGCACCGCTGGCGGAGCGGCCGAAGCCGTGCTCGACGTGTCGCTCACAAATGACGCGCCCTCCGACGTCGCGGGCTACCCGTCCTCCATCACCGGAGGGGGCAGCTTCGGCACCGAGGCGGGTCTGACCCGCACGACGGCGTATCTGTATCTCCCCGAGGGCGCCTCCCTGCTCTCCTCGGAGAACTCGGACGGCAGCGGTTTCCAGTCCGGCACCGACCAGGGCAGGCCGGTTCTCATCTGGTCGTCGCTCCTCGCTCCGGGCGAGCAGGCCAGCGCCAGCATCCGCGTCCGCACGCCCTGGACTCCCGAGCTGAGTGCCCAGGTCACGCCGGTGCTGCCCGGGACGGACTCCGCCCTCGCCGTCTCGTGCGGCTGAGCGGACTCAGCTCACCTCGACGCGCGAACGCGACGACGAGAGCGTGGCCGTCACGAGGATCGGCAGGTGGTCGCTCAGCCCCTGCGGCAGTGTCCGGATCTGCTCGATGTCGAACCCGGTGGATGTGGCGAAGTCGTAGTGGCCACGGAAGAAGCGATAGCGCGTGTACGTGCGGGTGTCGCTGAGCGTGAGCTCGTACCCCTGGTCCCTCACCCGCTCGCCGAGTCGTTCCTTGAAGACGGGATAGTTGTAGTCGCCCACCATCAGGGCGGGAAGCTGCGGTCCGAGATCCTGCAGCTCGGCCAGTGCCGTGCGGATCTGGTGGCGACGCAGCGAGTTGAGTGCGGTGAGGGGCGCCGCGTGGAAGGACGCGACGATGATCTCGCGCCCCGCGTCGATGTCGTGCAGACGCACGCCCAGCATGCGTTCCTCCGCGGGCTTGAGCACCCGGTCGTGCAGGGACTTCTTCAGCGAGAGCGCGCGCACCTCCTGCAGCCGGAAGCTGCTCTCGCGGTAGTAGACCGCCAGCCCCAGCCGGTTGCGACTGGTCGCGTCCGCGAGGCGCAGGCCACCGCTCACCTCCGGGATATCGGTCGTGTCCGCCTCCTGGAGACAGAGCACATCGACGCCGTGCTGCTCGGCCAGATCAGCGATCTCACCCGCAGCGCGATGTTTGCGCAGGTTGTAGGAGATGACCTTCATCAGGCCATCCACACTATGCCCGGCACGTGAACGGCGGATGCCGGTTGCGCAACGCCCAGCGAGTTCATTCCTGATCGCGACGCGCGCGCGTCTGCTCGGCCCGCGCCGCCATGAGCTCCGGCTCCGGATAGCCGACCTCCGTCAGCACCAGCCCGCGTGCGGCGAGGACCGCGAACTCACTCGTCCGGGTCGCCGCCTCGCGCAGTCGCACGACGTCCTCGATCCCCAGACGCCCCTGGCCGACCGCTACACACGCCCCCACGAGCGCGCGCACCATCGAGTGGCAGAACGCATCGGCTTTCACGTTCGCGACGATCGCTCCCTCGTCGTCGCGGCGCCAATCGAACTCGAGCAGCGTACGGATGGTCGTCGCCTCCTCGCGCGGCTTGCAGTAAGCAGCGAAGTCGTGCAGGCCCCGCAGCGACTGCGCGGCCTCATCCATCGCCGCCACATCCAGCGCGGCGCGCACGGTGGTGGTGAACTCCCGTCGCAGGGGATCGTAGCCGGTGACGTCGTCGGCGATCCGGTAGGCGTACCGGCGCCAGACAGCCGAGAAGCGCGCATCGAAGCCGTCGGGAGCGAGCGTGGTGCGACGCACCGTCACATCCGAGTACGAGCTCAAGACGCCGCGGATGCGGCGTGCCAGAGCCGCGACGGGGTCAGGCTCCGACCGGCGCGACGCCGCCAGCCTCGCCTGCTGCGCCTCGTCGAGATCGAGGTGGGCGACCTGGCCGCTCGCGTGCACGCCCGCATCCGTGCGCCCGGCGACCGTCAGCTGCGGCGCGCCGGCGACGATCCGAGCCAACGCCTCCTCCAGCGTGCCCTGGACGGTGCGCAGGCCCGGCTGCCGCGCCCAGCCGCGGAAGTGCGTGCCGTCATAAGCGATGTCGAGTCGGATCCGCACTGCACAAGCCTACGGGTGCACTCGACGGAGGCGCCCATGCACGGATCGTAGAATGGCCGGGTTTCCCACCCCGGATCCTCTCCCCCATGATCGCTGACACCCCACTTCCCCCGCGCGCCCGCTACGCAGGTCTCGACGGCCTGCGCGCGGTCGCTGTCGCGCTCGTGGTGGTCTATCACCTGTTCCCCGGCTGGTGGATGCGTGGCGGGTTCGTCGGTGTCGACGTCTTCTTCGTGATCAGTGGATTCCTCATCACCTCGCTGCTGCTGCGCGAGCACGATGAGACCGGTCGCGTCGCGCTCGGAGCCTTCTGGCGCCGTCGGGCGCGGCGGCTGCTGCCGGCCCTGCTGCTCGTCCTGACGGTGTGTGCGAGCGCGGCCTGGCTGATCGGGGGCGACGTGCTCGTGGGGCTTGGGCGGCAGCTCTTCGGCGCGCTCGTGTTCGGGTACAACTGGACGGCCGTCGTGGACGGCGCTGACTACTTCGGCTCCGGGGGCGGTGAACTCTTCCGGAACCTCTGGTCCCTCGCCGTCGAGGAGCAGTTCTACCTCGTGTGGCCGCCGCTGCTGCTCGCTCTCCTGCTGCTTCCCCGCGCCTGGATGCGGGTGGCCGCTGCCCTGGTCGTGGCGGCCGCATCCGCGGTCTGGATGGCGGTGGTCGTCACCTCCGGATCCGCCGATCCGCTGACACTGGGAGCCCGCGTCACCCGCGCCTACTTCGGGACCGATTCACACGCCTTCGGCCTCCTTCTCGGAGTAGCCGTCGCATTCGCCTGGTGGGCGACCGTGCGGGTCGAGCGCGGCTGGATGCACACTCGTGTCGTTCGCGGTGGCGCGTTCGTGCTGGGGACCGCCGCTCTCGCGAGTCTCGTCCTGCTGGCCACGACCGCTCAGAGGCAGAGCACCGCGACCTTCCCCGGCGCGCTCGTCGCGGCGAGCGCGCTCTCCGCGATCGTGATCGTGGCGGGTGCGTGGCCCGGGTCGCTGCTGGGGCGCGCACTGGATGTCCTCCCCCTGCGGTGGATCGGCGAACGCTCGTACGGCTTGTACCTCTGGCATTGGCCCGTGCTGGTGCTGCTGGTGGCGGCCTCGCAGGGCACGAGCGTCGATCGCACTTTCCCAGCGGTTATCGGCGCCGCCGCATTGGCCGTGACGGTGGTCGTGTCCGCACTGTCGTACCGGTTCCTCGAGATGCCGGTGCGTCGGCGCGGCGGAGGTCAGGTCATCGGCGAGCTCCGACAGGCGTTCGCGACCAGCGCGCGCCGCCGTGCGAGAGCCGTGAGCGTCACGGCAGCAGCTCTCCTGCTCGTCGCCGGCACCGCCGGCGCGGTCGCCTCGGCTCCTGCGGTCTCCAGCGGCGAGGCCGTGGTCACCGCAGGCATGGACGCGCTGCAGGATCAACCCACGCCGACGAACGCGGGAGGGGATCCCGACGACGACGTCGTCACGGGCGACGAGGTCACCGCCGTCGGCGACTCCGTCATGCTCGCGTCCGCCCCGAGTCTGCTCGCCGCGCTGCCGGGAGCGGATGTCGACGCCGCCGTATCTCGCCAGATGTCCGCGGCTCCCGACATCCTGCGCTCCCTCGCCGACTCGGGCCGCCTGCGCGAGTTCGTCGTCCTGGGTCTGGGCACCAACGGGTCGATCTCGCAGCGGACTCTGGAGCAGGTGCTGGAGGTCATCGGTCCCGACCGTCAGCTCGTGCTCGTCACCGCATCCGCACCCCGATCCTGGATTCCCGGCGTAAACGCCGAGCTCGCTGCGTTCGCCCGCACGCATCGCGGAGTCCAGATCGCGGACTGGCAGTCGGCGATCGCACCGCGTCCCGACCTGCTCGCCGGCGACGAGGTGCACCCGGGGGATGCGGGCGGCAGGATCTACGCCGACGTCGTGGTCACCGCCCTCGCCGATGCACAGCGGGCGAAGGCACGGTTCTCCGCGTTCTCGGCCCAGCGTGCCTTCGAGCAGGAGCTGCGCCGGTCCCAGCTGTTCCAGGCGCCCGGCTCGCCCGACGCGGGCTGACCGGGCGGTCACGCCCCCTCCCGCGGACACCTCACCGTGAACGGCGCGAACCCCGCGGGATCCGAAGATCACGCGGGGTTCGCGGTGCAAAGGGGCCGGGACGGGTCCCGGCGGGTCCGATTACTCGGACTTCTTCTCCTCCGACTCGGCCGGAGCCTCGTCAGCGGTGGCCTCGGGCGCCTCGGGCGCCTCCTCGACGACAGTCTCCTCGGCGGGAGCCTCCTCGACAACCGTCTCCTCGGCCGGAGCTTCCTCGACCGGAGCCTTGTCGGCCTTGGCGGCCTTCTTGGCAGGAGCGGCCTTCTTCTTGGTCACCGGCTCGAGCACGAGCTCGATCACGGCCATGGGAGCGTTGTCGCCCTTGCGGTTGCCGATCTTCGTGATGCGGGTGTAGCCACCCTCACGCTCGGCCACCAGGGGTGCGATCTCGGTGAACAGGACGTGCACGACTTCCTTGTCACCGATGACCGACAGCACGCGACGGCGCGCGTGCAGGTCGCCGCGCTTGCCGAACGTGATCAGGCGCTCGGCGAGCGGACGCAGGCGCTTGGCCTTGGTCTCGGTCGTGGTGATCGACTTGTGCGTGAACAGTGCCGCGGCAAGGTTCGCCAGCAGAAGACGCTCGTGTGCGGGGCCGCCTCCGAGGCGGGGTCCCTTCGTGGGCTTGGGCATTCTCAGTTACTCCAGGATTTCGCGGGTGAGCCGGATCAGGCGTTGTCTTCTTCGTATCCGCCGTAGAAGTGGGCGCCGTCGAAACCGGGCACCGAGTCCTTCAGCGACAGACCGAGCGAGACGAGCTTGTCGCGCACCTCGTCGACCGACTTCTGACCGAAGTTGCGGATGTTCATGAGCTGGGTCTCCGAGAGGGCGACCAGCTCGGACACCGTGTTGATGCCCTCGCGCTTGAGGCAGTTGTACGAGCGCACCGAGAGGTCGAGGTCCTCGATGGGCATCGACAGCTCGTTGGAGAGGACGGTCTCGACCGGCGCGGGGCCGATCTCGATGCCCTCGGCCTCGACGTTCAGCTCGCGGGCGAGGCCGAACAGCTCGGTCAGGGTGCGACCGGCCGACGCGACAGCGTCGCGCGGGGCGATCGAGGGCTTGGTCTCGACGTCCAGCACGAGCTTGTCGAAGTCGGTGCGCTCACCGGCACGGGTGGCCTCGACGCGGTAGCTGACCTTGAGCACCGGCGAGTAGATCGAGTCGATCGGGATCTGGCCCGCCTCGGCGTACTCGTTGCGGTTCTGGGTGGCCGAGACGTAGCCGCGACCGCGCTCGATCGTCAGCTCGAGCTCGAAACGAGCGGTGTCGTTCAGGGTCGCGATGACCAGTTCGGGGTTGTGCACCTCGACACCGGCCGGAGCCGAGATGTCGGCGGCGGTCACTTCGCCCGCACCCGTCTTGCGCAGGTACGCCGTGATGGGCTCGTCGCGCTCGCTCGAGACGACCAGCTGCTTGATGTTCAGGATGATCTCGGTGACATCCTCCTTCACACCGGGGATGGTGCTGAACTCGTGCAGCACGCCGTCGATGCGGATGCTGGTGACAGCAGCACCGGGGATGGACGAGAGGAGGCTGCGACGCAGCGCGTTGCCGATGGTGTAACCGAATCCGGGCTCGAGCGGCTCGATGACGAAGCGGCTGCGGAACTCCCCGATCTTCTCCTCGGTCAGAGTGGGACGCTGTGCGATGAGCACGATGTGTTCCTTTCGGCTAAGTGCCCGCTATATGACACTTGCGTGGATGAGGTGTTGAGTTTTTCTCGCGGATGCCGGGGCGCACCGTCAGGCGGCGCGCCCCGGCATCCAGAAGCTGTGAAACGTCAGACGCGGCGACGCTTGGGCGGGCGGCAGCCGTTGTGCGCCTGCGGCGTGACGTCCTGGATCGAGCCCACCTCGAGGCCGGCAGCGGTCAGCGAACGGATCGCCGTCTCGCGACCCGAACCCGGACCCTTCACGAAGACGTCGACCTTCTTGACACCGTGCTCGGCGGCCTGGCGGGCGGCCGACTCGGCGGCCATACCGGCCGCGTACGGCGTCGACTTGCGCGAGCCCTTGAAGCCCACTCCACCCGAGGACGCCCAGCTGATGACAGCGCCGGACGGGTCGGTGATCGAGACGATCGTGTTGTTGAACGTCGACTTGATGTGGGCGTGACCCACGGCGATGTTCTTCTTCTCCTTGCGGCGGGGCTTGCGCGCCGCGGACTTGGCCTGTGCCATGTGCGTGTTCTCCTAAACCCTGGGGACCGCGCCTTAGCGCGCCTTCTTCTTGCCGGCGACGGTGCGCTTGGGACCCTTGCGCGTGCGGGCGTTGGTCTTCGTGCGCTGACCGCGCACAGGCAGGCCGCGGCGGTGACGCAGGCCCTCGTAGGAGCCGATCTCGACCTTGCGGCGGATGTCGGCGGCGACCTCGCGACGAAGATCACCTTCGACCTTGTAGGTGCCTTCGATGTAGTCGCGGAGCGCGACGAGCTGGTCGTCGGTCAGGTCCTTGACGCGGATGCTCTCGTCGATCGAAGTCGCCTTCAGGATCTCGACGGAGCGGGTACGGCCGATGCCGTAGATGTACGTGAGTGCGATCACCACGCGCTTGTCGCGCGGAATGTCGACGCCGGCAAGACGTGCCATGCGGCTCTCCTAGGAGTGAGTGGAGGTGTGGAGCAGGATCGGTGCCCGGGCCTCCGCCCGAGGTGTCCCCCGTGCGGGTTCTGATCCTGCCTGTATGCGTATTGAGTTTTGTCTTCCTGCCGAGGTTTCGACTCGGCCGCTGCGCGGCCTCGCTCAACCTTGACGTTCGCGTGTCAATGCCGCTGTGCGGCATTGCCACGACTCACGTCAACCCTGGCGCTGCGTGTGGCGAGGGTT
>JASCPH010000040.1 GCA_029959545.1 Microbacteriaceae bacterium PS02066
GGAGCCCGACTTCACGAAGCTGATCCAGCTGCAGTGATCCCGAGCGGGGGATGCGGTACGCGCCGCATCCCCCGCCTCCCCTCCGGAAGGCCCCCTCCCATGACCCTCGCTCCGCCTGCGCCGGTGCACACGTCGACGGTCGTCGTGCCGCGTCGTCGACGCCGACGCTCGTTCCGAGCTCCGCTGCTCGGACTGCTCGGTGTCGTCGTGTTCCTCGGCGTCTGGCAGCTCGTCTCCGCTGCCGGACTCATCAACCCCTCGCAGCTGCCCTCGGCGGCAGACACCTTCACGCGTCTCGGCACGATGGCGGCCGACCTCGAGTTCTGGCGCAACGTCGGGCGCACCCTCACCGCCTGGGCGATCGGTCTCGCGATCGCCTCGGTGCTCGGCATCCTGCTCGGCGGGCTCATCGGCCTCGTCCCGGTGCTGCGGCGCGCAACCAACACGACGGTGGAGTTCCTGCGCCCCATCCCCTCGGTCGCCCTCATCCCGCTCGCGATCCTTACCTACGGCATCCAGATCCCGGCGGCCCTCGTGATCATCGTGTATGCCTGTTTTTGGCAGGTGTTCGTCCAGGTGCTCTACGGCGTCGCCGACATCGACACGGTCGCCCGCGACACCGCGCGCAGCTACGGCCTCACGCGTGGCGCGCAACTGCGCTCGCTCGTGCTGCCGACCGCGCTGCCCTACATCTTCACCGGGCTGCGTCTCGCCGCATCCGTCGCCCTCATTCTGGCCATCACTGCCGAGATGACCATCAGCAACCCCGGTCTCGGGCAGGTGATCATCACGGCGGCCAGCAACGGCAACATCGCCACGGTCTACGCCGTCGTGATCGTGACGGGCCTGCTCGGCCTGATCATCAATCTCGTCTTCCGTGTGCTCGAGCGCCGCGCGCTCGCCTGGCACCAGTCGGTGCGAGGGGAGGAAGTGCTGTGACCCTCTACACGAGCACCGTCCGCACGCCGCCGCGCGCACCGCGGGTGTGGGCACGTCTTGCCACGAGCACCGCCTACGCGCTCGCCCTGCCCATCGTCCTGCTGATCATCTGGGGCGTGTGGGGCACGGTGGCTCCGGGCAAGTTCTTCCCCGCGCCGGGGTGGATCGCCGAGGCCTTCGTCGAGACCTGGGTGGGTCCGGCCTTCCTCACCGACGTCGTGCCGAGCCTGACGCGCCTGGCGCTGGCGATCGTGCTGGCGATCGCGATCGGCGTCGCCCTCGGAACCCTCATCGGGCTCACACGGTGGCTGCGCGAGCTCGCCGAGCCGCTGCTGGAGTTCTTCCGCGCGATCCCCCCGCCCGTGCTGATCCCGGTCTTCGTGGCCCTGCTGGGCGTGACCGACAACATGAAGATCGTCGTGATCGTCTTCGGGTCGCTCTGGCCCGTCCTGCTGAACACCGTCGACGGGGTGCGCGGCACGGACTCGGTCATGACCGAGACGGCCAGGTCGTTCTCGCTGACTCCCGCACAGCGCCTGTTCTCGCTCGTGCTGCCGGCGGCGAGCCCGCGCATCATGGCGGGTGTGCGTCAGACGCTGTCCGTCGCGCTGATCATGATGGTGATCTCCGAGATGTTCTTCTCCTCGTCGGGCCTCGGGTTCCAGATCGCCTACTTCCAGCGCAACTACCTCATCGCGGAAATGTGGAGCGGCATCGTGCTTCTCGGCTTGGTCGGCGTCATCCTGTCGGTCATCTTCACCATCGTCGAGCGCAGGGTCCTGCGCTGGTACCACGGAATCAAGGAGGTCGAGCGTGCCTGAGACGCTCCTGCAGGTCGAGCACCTGAAGAAGGTCTACGAGTCCTCGACGGGCGTCGTGGAGGCGATCGGCGACATCGACTTCTCGATGCGCCGCGGCGAGCTGGTGTGCATCGTCGGTCCGTCCGGATGCGGCAAGACGACGCTGCTCAAGTGCATCTCGGGGCTCCTGCGTCCCACCGCGGGAAGCGTGGTGCTCGACGGCAAGCAGGTCACCGCGCCGCCGCCGAACATGGCGCTCGTGTTCCAGGAGTACGGGCGCAGCCTGTATCCGTGGCTCACGGTGCGCGGCAACGTCGAGCTGCCGCTGAAGCACAAGAAGCTGTCGAAGAGCGAGCGCAACTCCCTCATCGACGACGCGCTGCTCGCGGTCGGTCTCGACCACGCCGCCGACAGCTACCCGTGGCAGCTCTCCGGTGGCATGCAGCAGCGCGTCGCGATCGCACGCGCCGTCGCCTACCAGCCCGAGGTGCTCATCATGGACGAGCCCTTCGCGGCGGTCGACGCGCAGACGCGCGCCGATTTGGAAGACCTCGTGCGGCGCCTGCACCTCGAGCGCGGCATGTCGATCCTGTTCGTGACGCACGACATCGACGAGTCGGTCTACCTCGGCGAGCGCGTCGTCGTGCTCTCGAAGTCGCCGACGTGGGTGCAGGAGGATCTGGTGATCGACCTCGCGCCCGAGCGCGACCAGATCACGACGCGTGCGCTGCCCCGCTTCACCGAGCTGCGCACGCATGTATACGAGCAGATCCAGCGCGCCAAGCGCGGCGAGGCCGTCCGTCCGGTCGCATGATATGTCGGTGACATCGGTGCAATCCCTCTCGCGGGAGGTCGAAGCGACCCAGCGCGCGCCGCAGCGTCTGCTGCTCGCGCTGCTGGGCGAACTCCTCGAGCGCGGGATCTCCCGCCCCGTGCGCGCCAGCTTCTATCTCGACGTGCTGGAGAGCGCGGGGGTCGCCGCTCCCACCACGAGGGCGGCCCTGGACCGGATGGCCGTCACCGGGCTGCTCTCGCGCGCACGGGTCGGTCGGGGCGTCGAGTTCGCCCTCACCGATCAGGGGCGCGCGGTGCTGGAGGAGGCCTCGGAACGGGTGCACTCGCCGCATCCGTTCGACCCGGTCGGCAGCGGCTGGACGCTCGTGACCTTCACGGTGCCCGAGGACCAGCGCACGCTTCGCCACCGCCTGCGTGCGGCGCTCGCATGGGAGGGGTTCGCCGCGGTGCGCGACGGCCTGTGGATCGCGCCGGGAGAGGTCGATCTGGTCGCGGCCCTCGGGGGCCTCAAGGAGGAGCTTCCAGCCGGCGCTGTGATCGCGTTCCGCGCGCGGGACCTCGCCGCCTTCCCGGTGGCGGATGCGGCGCGCACCGCGTGGGATCTCGCCCGCATCCGTGCCGCGCACGAGCGCTTCGCCATGGAGTGGAACACGGCCGAGACGATCGAGGCCCCGCCGCTGGCCGCCCTGACGATGCTTGTCGCCGACTGGCTGGAGCTGCTGCGTAGCGACCCCCGCCTGCCGTTCGACTACCTCGGCGAGGACTGGCCCGCTCAACGCACGACCGAGATCTACCGTGCCCGTCGGGCCGCGTGGTCGGCGGCGGCCGCCGAGGCGCTCACCGCCGCTCTTCCCGGCGACTGACTCCCGTCACCTGCCCTGCGGGTGTCTGGGGCGCGCGGGTCTGCGGCACAGTTCAGCCGGAACCGCCCGGGTCGGGGTAGGGGCGCTGTCGTTGGTGCCGGCTCTGGCTGAGTCGTGCCCCAACTCCTGCAGAACGCGCCCGTCGGGGTGCTCCGGGGTGCCGGTGGCCGGTTTTGCAGGAGTTCGGGTCGGGTGTGCGGTGGGCACGACGGGTCGGTGGCACAGCTCAGCCGTAACCGGCCGGGTCGGTGTGGGGCGCCGTCGGTGGGGCCGGCCGGCCTGTGTCGTGCCCGAACTCCTGCAGAACCTGCTCCCTTCGGGCTGTCCGGGTGTCGGTGGCCGGTTTTGCAGGAGTTCGGGACGCGGATGCGGGAGACGACTGCGGGGACTGGCTCCGGGAAGTGGCACGATTGGCGAACCGGCGGGCGACCGGCAGTCGGCGAAGAGGCGGACTCTCGTGT
This sequence comes from Microbacteriaceae bacterium PS02066, assembly GCA_029959545.1. Lineage (GTDB taxonomy): Bacteria > Actinomycetota > Actinomycetes > Actinomycetales > Microbacteriaceae > Microbacterium > Microbacterium binotii. Next base: position 3,859 of record JASCPH010000040.1, read on the forward strand.
GGTCGGGGAACTCGAAGCTCGCCGGGATTCTCGTGATCCTGCTTCACAGCGTGATGCTCTGGGTGCTGATCCCGGTGGGGTTCGTTGCGTGGCTGGTCTGCGTGCCCTTCACGTTTCCGCGGCCGGTTCGTCTGGGGTCGTTCTTGGCGTGGCTGGCTTTCAACAACGTCGTCCTTCTTCAGCGAGTCCTGTTCCGCCCGTGGTTCCGGACCCCTTCGCGTTGGCTGGCGCCCCGCGAGATGCGCGACGTGAAGCACCGCATCAGCCTTCATGACCTGTTCCTCGTTCCGCCCTGCTGAGCGGACAGTACGAGGTCGGTCGTGCCCGAACTCGTGCAGAACCCGCTCACTTCGGGCTGTCCGGGTGCCGCTGGGCGGTTTTGCAGGAGTTCGGGCGCGGGGAGGTCCGTGGTGTCCGGATGCGGCTGAGTTGTGCCCGAGGCGCAGTAGCCTGGCCATCCCGGGAGGGAGACGAAGATGAGCCGGTCCGAGATCACGGTGACGCCGCTGAACGCGCAGGTCGTGCTGTTCGCCGCGGAGGGCGCGGAGTTTCCGGAGTGGGTGACCGGCGACGAGCCGGCCGTGGCCACCGACTCCGCGATCATGGTGGCGACCCGAGCGGACCTCGCCGGAGACGTTACAGTCCGCGTGCTGATCGACGGGGTCGTCGCACAGGGCGAGAAGGTGTTCGAGCACACCCTGTCCCTGCCGACGCCGTCGGTGCGCTTCGGGAGCTTCCTCTCGGGCGAACTCGCGGAGATCCCGCTGCCGGATGCGGGGGCACACACCGCGCAGATCTACGTGGACGATCCCGCGGCACCCGCCGTCGTGCACGTGATCCTTCACCGCAGCGAGAGGTGAACAGAGGGCCCTGGCGACGCCGGAGACATCGCGTTACCGTGGAACATGGCTCTGTATCGCTGGCGACGGGCGCTCATCGTCGCGATCGTCCTCGGCGGCTTCGGGCTGTACTGGGCATCCATCGCCTTCGCGTGGCGGATCCCGCTCTGGACCGTGATCATCGGCGCGGTCCTCGCTCTGGGCGCGGTGTCGCTCCTGTCGGTCCGGCCCCGCCGCAGCAAGAGGATCGAGAGCGAGGCTCTCTACGCATCCGACCCCTACATCGATGCGTACCTGGGCCGCCCCACACCGACGCCTCCGCACCACGACCCGAAGCCCTCGTCGCAACTCGGCCCCCCGCTGCCCGATGACCCGTTGTCACAGGCGATTCGACGCCGACAGGACCGGGGCGAGCACTGAAGATGGGGCGCTGAAGCCGCGTCAGGACGCGGCGTCCGTCACCCTTCACTGCGCACTGTTGCCCGCGCGCTCCCACTGCATGCGCCTGCCGTCCGTTTCGCGGGCGGAGTCGGTGAGCCAGATCGTGGAATCCGGCCCCCACCCGGCGATCACCGAGGCATACTCGTCGTCGATCGGGATGAGGGTGGTCGCCGCCGAGAGATACCCGAGCGTCGTCAGGTGCACCGCATCCCAGCGCTGCGCGACGCGCTCCCAATCCGGGATGAGCCACCGCCCGTCCCGTCCGGTCACGCGGAACCAGTCGTGCCGTCGTGACGCGGTCACCTCCGTCGGGTACGCGCGACACAGCCGCGCCCAGTCGTCGGCGGAGCCGATCTCGAGAATCTCGCCCCGACCCGAGATTGGGACGACGGTGGCGACCTCCCAACCCAGCGGGTCCTCGACCATGTCGAGTGCGGCGAGCGGTGTCCCTCTGCTCGCGAGCAACTGCTGCGGCACCGACCACCAGGTTCCCGACCAGTTCGCGCGGGGATCGGCGGGCCGCTCCCGCCGGGATCGCTGCTCGTCCTCGTGTTGCTCGATCGACCATCGTTGAAGAATCTCTGCGGCGCTCCGTTCGATCGGCGCGCTCTCCGACACCGGGCACCATTGCACCGTCCACTGCTGCACGGCGGCGGGCGCGGTCAGCTCCGGCATCACGACGGCCAGTCGACTCGCGACGGTCGACAGCGACGCCCGCACGATGGGCAGTGCCGCGACGATGTCGGTGCCGTCGGGTTCCTGCCAGTAGCGGGCGATGTCCACCGACGACGCGAGCGCGGCCCGCGCGATCGCCGGGGTCACGGCGCTCACGTCGGCGCTATCGGTGGCCGCGGCCACCTCGACGTCTGTGAACGAAGGGTCCTCGTGCGCGTCGGGCTCACCGCTCCCGAAACGCAGCAGCGTCCCCGGATGCGGGTCGCGCTCTCGAGCGAGCCAGAACAGGCTGCTCGCCACCGCCTCATCGACGTCGCTCACGCAGTTCAGGCACCATCGCCGACCCCGCGGCCCGCGCAGCAACTCCTCGTGCACGTCCATGATGAAGCCAGCTTGCCTCACGCGGCGGGCGAGCCGTCACACCTGCGCGGCGCGGATGTGTGCGGCGATGCGCAGGTAGTTCTCCCGGGCGAGCGTGTCATCGCCACCGTCGTAGCCGTGGTCGGCGCCCTCGACCTGCCAGAACTCCGCCAAGGCACCCGCGCGCTCGAGGCGCCGGGCGTAGCGCTCGTCTTCGTCGCGCAGGATGTCGTCGGATGCGGCGATGACGACGGCCGGCGCGATCCCGGTGAGATCGGCGGTGTCCGACGCGGCCGCCGGCGAGACGAGGGGGTCCGCGCGGGTGGCCGGATCGGGAACGTAGGAGCTGTCGAAGACCTCCGACATCCAGGGACGCAGGAGGGGCTTCGCGAGCGGCGAGTGCTTCCCGGCCGCGGGGACCGTAAGGTCGAGCGGCGGGTAGTGCAGCACCTGCAGACGGATGCGGGGACCGCCCGCATCCAGCGCCTGCCGCGCGACCGCGGCGGCGATCGCGCCGCCGGCGCTCTGCCCGCCGACCGTGAGCCGCGTGGCGTCCCACCCCTGAGAGTTGGCATTGTCGATGACCCACTGCACGACCCGCATCGCCTGGTGCACGGCGGTCGGGAACGGATGCTGGGGCGCCACCGCGTAGTCGACATCGACCACCACGACGCCCGCCCGGCTCGCGATCGCGCGGCAGAGGGCATCGTCGCCGTGCAGTTGGCCGAGGATGTAGCCGCCGCCGAGGAAGTTCACGTGCACGCCGGGGATGGCCACCGCATCCGCGCGGTAGATCACGGCGGGCGCGGGCGGATCGGCGGGGACGATCAGCTCGCGCCGCTCTGCGGTGAACTCCGGCAGACGTTCGCGCGGGTCGACCCCTCCCGCTTGCGCCGCCATCATGCGCGGCATCGCCTTCTGCAACCGCCGCGCGACGAATCGTGCGACGGTGGGGCGCGACAGCAGCGACATGATCAGTGCTTCCGTCCGAACAGCTCGCGCAGCGCGGCTTTGCGGACCTTTCCGGATGCGGTGCGCGGCAGGTCCTCGACGACGACGACGTTCTTGGGCAGCTTGTACCGGGCGAGGACGCCGTCGAGCTGGGTGCGCACGGATTCGGTCGTGACCTCGGCGCCCTCCTTGACGGTCACCACGGCCCAGGGGACCTCGCCCCACCGCTCGTCGGGCACCCCGATGACCGCGACTCCGGAGATTCCGCGGATGTCGTTGATGAGGTTCTCGACCTCGGCGGGGTAGATGTTCTCTCCTCCGGAGATGATCATGTCTTTCAGCCGGTCGGAGATGAAGAGGTAGCCGTCCTCGTCCAGATAGCCGAGGTCGCCGGAGCGGAACCAGCCGCCCTCGCGGAAGGCGGCGGCTGTCTCGCCGGGGAGCCCGTGGTATCCGGGGAACACGTTGGGTCCCGCGATCTCGATCTCTCCCACCGTGCCCGGAGGGACCACGGCGCCCGAGTCGTCGGTCACGCGCACCTCGGTGAAGAAGTGCGGCAGGCCCACGCTGCCCTGCTTCGCGCGGGTCATCGCCGGGGCCAGAGAGGTGGCGCCGGGGGAGGTCTCGGTCATGCCGTAGCCCTGCGAGAACGACAGACCCCGCGCCTCGAAGGCGTTGAGGATGCGGGTGGGCACCGCCGACCCGCCGCACGTCAGCTTCTGCAGGCTCGACAGTTCGGTCGTGGGCCAGTCGGGGTGATCGGCCATGAGCTGGTAGGTCGTCGGCACGCCACTGAGCATCGTGACACGGTGACGTTCGATCAGCATCAGCGCGCGGCCGGCGTCGAATCCCTTCTCCAGCACGAGAGTCGCACCCTTGAGGATGACCGGCAGCGCGCCCATGCCGAGCGAGGCCACGTGGAACAGCGGCGAGATCATCAGCGCGATGTCGGTCGAGACCACGTCGTAGTCGATGATGCAGTTCAGTGCGACCCAGGTGAGGTTGCCGTGGGTGAGCACCGCGCCTTTCGCGCGACCCGTCGTGCCCGAGGTATACACGATCGCAGCCGGGTCCTCGTGCGCGACCTCGGTCGTGCCGACCGAGGTGCCGTCGGCGTCGCGCACCAGCGCGGACAGGCCGGGGTGGTGCGAGATGCCCTCCCCGGTCAGGATGACCTCGCCGATGGATGCGGCTTCGATCCCCGGGATGATGCGCTCCGCGAACTCCGGGTCGTGGATGAGCACCCGCGCGCCGGAATCCGTCAGCACGTGCTGGATCTCCGGTGCCGCGAGGCGTGTGTTCACCGGTACGAACACCGCCCCGAGCCGGGCGCACGCGAAGAGCACCTGCAGGAAGGCCGGGCTGTTCTCGCCGAGGTAGGCCACCGCATCCGCCTTGCCGACGCCGCGTGCGCGCAGCACGGCCGCCGTGCGGTCGACGGCGTCGGCGAGCTCGCCGTACGACAGCGTCTCGCCGCCGTCGACGATGATGGCCGGCTTGCCGGGGCTCTTCAGTCGTCTCTTGGTGATCCAGGATCCCAGTCCGTGATCATGCATCGTTGCATCCTCGTGATGGTGGAGTCGGGGCGCAGCCCGGAGGGGAGGGGTCAGGCGTAGAAGCGGTACAGCCCGCGAGCGACGACCGCGGGCTTGGCGGCGCCCTCGATCTCGATCGTCTGGTCGACGGCGAACTGGTATCCGCCGGGCACCTCGGTGACCTCGGCGATGACGGCGCCGCCGCGGATGCGGGCACCGACGGCGACGGGCGAGACGAAGCGCACCTTGTCGAGGCCGTAGTTCACCTTGGTGCTGACGCCGTCGAGGTCGAAGAGCTCGGACCAGAACTTCACGGTCAGCGACAGCGACAGGAAGCCGTGTGCGATCGGACCGCCGAAGGGGCCCTCCTTCGCCCGATCCGGGTCGACGTGGATCCACTGGTGGTCGTCGGTCGCGTCCGCGAAGAGGTTCACTCGGTCCTGGGTCACCTCGAGCCAGTCGGTGAAGCCGAGGTCGGTGCCCGCGAGCGATGCGGCGTCGGCGTAAGCGGCGGTCGTGGTCATGGTGGGTTCCTTTCGGTGGATGTTCAGACGAAGGCGGAGGAGCCGGTGAGCCCCCGCCCGACGATGAGCGCGGTCATCTCGTGCGTGCCCTCGTAGGAGTAGACGGCCTCGGCGTCGGCGAAGAACCGTGCGGCGCCGTGCTCGAGGAGGATGCCGTTGCCGCCCTGCACCTCGCGGGCGAGCGCGACGCTCTCGCGGGCGAGGCGGGCGGTCTGCATCTTCGCGAGCGCCGAGTCCTCGTCGCGCAGCACGCCCGCATCCTGCCGTGCGGACAGGCGCGTGACGATGCCGAGGGATGCGGTGAGGTTGCCGAGGATGCGGGCGAGCTTCTCCTGAACGAGCTGAAAGCCGCCCAGCGGCGAGCCGAACTGCTCGCGTTCGCGCACGTACGCGACCGCCGCATCCAGGGCGCCGGCCTGCAGGCCCGTCGCGATCCAGGCCACATCCGAGCGCAGGGACCGCAGGATCTCGGCCACGTCGCGCCAGCTGTCGACCCGCTGAAGGCGGGCGCTCTCGTCCACCCGCACACCCTCGAGGCGGATGTCGAAGTTCTGCATGGGTCGCAGCGACACCTTGCCCTCGATGCGGGTGAGGATGACGCCCGGTGCGTCCCGGGGTACGAGGAACGCCTTGACCTCGCCGTCGTCCGCGGCGCGCGCGAACACGACGAGCACGTCGGCGGTGTCGGCCCCGCCGATCCATCGCTTCGCGCCGTCGATCACCCATCCGTCGCCCGTGCGGGTCGCGGTCGTGGCGAGTCCGCCGGCGATGTCGGAGCCGTGGTCGGGCTCGGTCAACGCGAAGACGCCCCGCAGCGCGAAGCTGCGGATCGCGTCGTCGAGCGCGGCCACCTGCTCGGGGGATCCCCCGCGGCGCACCGCGGTGCGGAACAGTCCCGACTGCGCGTTGTACGCCGTGGCGACCGAGACGTCGGTGCGGGCGAGGACGAAGGCCCGGTATCCGGAGAAGACGGAGGATGCCGCCTCCGCCGGCTCCACGCCGACGGGCTGCATGAGATCGAGGGGCGCGAGGGCATCGATGATCGCGGAAGGCAGCGTCGCGCTCTCCCACGCCGCGGGCAGGAGAGGCGCGACCTCGGCACGCAGGGTGTCATCGAGGCGGGCCAGGGCCGCCCGGGCGCCCTCGCTGAGCGTCGCGTCGGCGAACCCGAGCGGATCGTGACCGAAAGGCGCTTCGCTGCGCAGTCTCGGGAGCATGGTCTACCCGAGCCCGAGCAGTCGCGCAGCGTTGTGCTTGAGGATGCCGGGCATGACCTCGGGCTTCATCTCGATCTGCTCGACGTCGCGCAGCCACCGGTCGGGGGTGAGCAGCGGGAAGTCCGAGCCGAACAGGATGCGGGTCTTCAGAAACGAGTTCGCCGCTCGCACGAGCTGCGGCGGGAAGTACTTCGGGCTCCAGCCCGACAGGTCGATCCAGGTGTTGTGCTTGTGGGTCGCGACCGAGATCGCCTCGTCCTGCCACGGCACCGAGGGGTGGGCCATGATGATCTGCAGGTCGGGGAACTCGGCGGCGACGGTGTCGAGCAGCATCGGATTCGACAGGGCGAGGCGGAAGCCGCGGCCGCCCCGCATCCCGGCGCCGATCCCTGTCTGCCCGGTGTGGAAGAGCGCCACGACGCCGGCCGCCTGCAGCGTCTCGTACAGCGGAAAGTACTGCTCATCGCTCGGGTCGAAGCCCTGCACGGTCGGGTGGAATTTGAAGCCGCGCACGCCGTAGTCCTCGATCAGGTGCCGTGCCCGATCGATCGCGGCTTGGCCCTGACGCGGGTCGACGGAGCCGAACGGGATGAGCACGTCGTTGTTGCGCGCCGCGCCCTTCGCGATCTCCTCGCTGGAGAGCGCCGGGTGCTCCAGCGCCGTCTGCGCGTCCACGGTGAACACGACCGCGGCCATGGAGCGCTCGCGGTAATACGCGGCCACCGAGTCCAGGTCGGGGCGGCCGGCGTCGGCGCTGAAGTATGCGGATGCGGCCTCCGCGAGATCCGCGGGAAGCGAGGAGTGGCCGTGCGCGTCGACCTCGATGTGCACATGCACGTCGATCGCCGTGATGGCGGACAGGTCGATCGCGGGTTCGTAGCGCGTGGTCATCGGCGTTCCTCGTCGTCGGGGATGCGTGGTGCGAGGGGCCCGAGCGGGCCGGGCCCCTCGAGTCTCAGGGGCGGGGACGCTGCAGCTCTTCCGGGAGCGCGGGGAAGCGCTCGCCGACCGACTGCAGGTTGTCGCCGACCAGGTCGGCGAACTCCGACTCCAGAGCTTCGGCGCTCCACCCGCCCTCGCGGTAGGCGGTGACGACGGGCTCCGGGTGCGACCAGAGCTGGATGCGGTCGCCGCCGACGCCGATCGCCTGGCCGGAGACGTTCGCCGCCGCATCCGAGGCGAGGAAGGCGATCAGGCCGGAGACGTCGTCGGAGGTGCCGAAGCCGAGATCGTGGCGGTAGAAGGCGGGCATGGGCTCGCCCGCCGCATCCGCCTCGACCGCGGCGGCGAAGTAGGGCAGGGTCGCCGTCATGGCGGTGGCGGCCACGGGGATCACCGCGTTGGCGGTGATGCCGGCCTTCTTCAGCTCGAGCGCCCACGTGCGCACCATGCCGACGATGCCCGCCTTGGCGGCGGCGTAGTTGGTCTGTCCGAAGTTGCCGCGCTGCCCGGTCGGCGAGCCGATGCAGATGATGCGACCCGCGATCTCGTTCTCGCGCATGTAGGTCGCGGCCTCGCGAACGCACGTGAACGTGCCGCGCAGGTGCACGTCGATGACGGTGTCGAAGGCCTCGTCGCTCATCTTCCAGAGCACGGTGTCGCGCAGGACGCCGGCGTTGGTGACGAGGATGTCGAGACGGCCGTAGGTGTCGACCGCGGCGCGGACGAGCTCTTTCGCGGTCTCGGAGGAGCCCACGGGGGCGACGACGGCGACCGCCTGGCCTCCCTCGCGCTCGATCGATGCGACCGCCTCGGCGGCGGTGGCCGCATCCACGTCGTTCACGACGACGCGTGCACCCTGACGGGCGAGCTCCTGGGCGTAGGCGAGGCCGAGGCCGCGGCCGGATCCGGTGACGATGGCGACTTTGCCGTCGAGGGACATGGGGGACTCCTTCGTTCGTGCTCTCATTGAAACCGGACTAGTTGAAATTGTCAATTATTGTTTCCTGCACCTTTTGTTAGGATCGACCCATGGCGAAGAGCGAGGAAGCCGCAGTGCGAACGGACGCGCGCGCTCGGCTCGCCGACGACGTCAGCTTCCTGCTCGCCCGCGCCAACGCCCTCTCGCTCGCCGCGGGCAATGCGGCGCTCGCCGCCGTCGGGCTGAAAGTGCGGTCGTACTCGGTGCTGGCTCTGGCGTGCGACACAGCGGCGGGCCCCTCGCAGCGTGAGCTCGCCGAGTTCCTGCGTCTCGATCCCAGCCAGGTCGTCGCCCTCGTCGACGACCTGCAGCGCCGGGGGTTGATCGAGCGCCGACCCGACCCGGCCGACCGCCGTGCCAACGTCGTGGTGGCGACGGCCGAAGGCTTCGCGCTCCACGCACGCGCGCTCGCCGCCGCCGAGGCCGCGGAGCGCGACCTGCACGGGAACCTCTCGGCCGCCGAGCGCGTGCAGCTCGCCGACCTGCTCCGCCGCATCGCCTTCCCCTGAGGCGCCGGCCGGCGCCTGGCACGGCGGAGAGACGTGGGGCGCCGCGGGGGCCGCATCCCTTCGGCAGGAGATCTCCGCTCGACAGGAGGGGCCGCCGCGGATCGTCCTGTTGGAGGGATTTCTCCTGAGCTACGGATGCGGTTCGTGAGCCTCAGCGGCCCTCGAGCACGTACCGTTCGCGACCGACCGAGACGCCGACCACGCACTGTCCGACCAGGACGGCGATGTAGAGCAGCAGCGGCGCGGTCCATCCGCCGTCCAGCGCGTGGAGGGCTCCGAAGGAGATGGGGCCGGCGGCGGCGAGCAGGTATCCGACCGACTGCGACATGCCGGAGAGTGCGGAGGATGCGGCGGCGTCCCTCGCGCGCTGCGCCATCAGGGTCAGCGACATGCTCAGCGACGCCCCCGCCGACAAGCCCGAGAGCAGGGCCCACGCGGTCAGCAGTTGCGGAGCGAGGATCATGCCGACGGCGGCGACGATCGCGAGGAGGGGGAGTGCCGCGGGCACGGCCCGGCGCAGGCGCCCCTGCAGGGCGAAAGCGACGACGAACGATCCGACGACCCCGAGGATCTGGTACAGCGCGACGTCGACGCCCGCGGCGACGGGAGACTTGCCGGTGGATGCGGCGAGCGGGGCCATCCATGTCACGAGCATGTAGAACGACGCCGACTGCGCGCCCATGTAGGCCGCGATCTGCCACGCGAGGCGGTCGCGCCAGATACCCGTGCTGCGCGAGACGCCGGGTGAGGCAGATGCCGCCGCGGTCCGCGGGGTGCGGCCGTGCTGGGCCCATGCCCAGAGGGCGATCGTGACGGGCAGGAGGGCGGCGGTCGCGGCCAACGCCACGCGCCATCCGGCATCCGGATCATCCATGGCGTGCGAGATGGGCACGACGACGGCCGAGGCGATGGCTCCCACGCCGCCGAGCAGTGCCGTGTACATGCCCATCATGACCGGGACGCGCCCCGGGAAGTCGCGCTTGATCACCGCCGGCATGATCACGTTGGCCACGGCGAGGGAGGCTCCGATCAGGCCCGTTCCCAGCCACAGGTTGACCTCCGTGCCCGGCAGCGACCGCCAGGCTGTTCCCGCGCCCAGCGCGACGAGCGCGACCAGCAGCACGCGCGACATCCCGAACCGGCGTGACAGGCCGTGGGTCAGCGGCGAAACGATCGCCCAGGCGAGGAGGGGCACCGCGGCGAGTGAGCCGAGGGCCGCTGACGTCGTGCCGAGATCGTCCGCGATCTCCTCGAGCAGCGGGCCGACGCCCGTGATCGTCGCGCGCATGTTCGCCGCCACCAGGGCCACGGCGACGAGCAGCAGGACCCCGCGGCCGCGTCGGTGCGGGCGCTCGCCGGGGGTCTGGATGCTCACGAGCACCGGACTCTACCCTGCCCGCCGCCTCCGTCCGCGCCCGTTCTCGCGCGGCGGATGCCCGCGCCGTCACTGCGACGTGTGCACGACGCGTGGTGCGGATGGTGCTCGGTGGGGCTTGTGGGGCGGCGCGGGTCGCGTTGGCCGTGCGAATGTCGCGGTACCGCGGGCCCCCGTCGCCTCGCGGGGCCGGTTTGGGTACCACCGCGCGAGCGTGTGCGTGCCGCGCGGCTCAGCCGAGGCGGGTCTCGAACGGCCAGCCGGTGTACGCCTCGGCGAGATAGGTGCGGCCGGCATCCGAGTCGATGATCGAGCGGAGTTCCCCGAGCTGTCGCTGGCGGTCGAAGTCGGATGCGTCGGGGGTGCGGTGGAGCATGCTGGTCATCCACCACGAGAAGTGCTGGGCCTTCCAGATCCGCCGCGCTGCCGTCTCGGCGAAGGCGTCGATCGGGCCTTCGTCGCCGGAGAGCAGCAGCGCGCGCAGTGCGATGTCGAGCAGCACCACGTCGGCGACGGCGAGGTTCATGCCCTTCGCGCCCGTCGGTGGGACCGTGTGCGCGGCGTCACCGATGAGCGCGACGCGGCCGCGGCGCAGTTCGCCGGCGACGAAGCTGCGGAAGCGCAGCACGTCCCGCTGGAAGATGGGTCCCTCGTTGAGGGTCGTGCCGGGGACGCGCGCCTGCAGCTCGTCCCAGATCTGCGCCTCGCTCAGCGCGTCGGGGTCGGCGTCGGGGTCGCACTGGAAGTACATGCGCTGCACCGTGCTGCTGCGCTGGCTGATGAGGGCGAAGCCCGCATCGGAGTTGCTGTAGATGAGCTCCTCGGCGCTCGGCGGCGCTTCGCACAGGATGCCGAACCACGCGAACGGGTACTCGCGGAACGACCCGGCTGCCGAGCCGCCGAGCGTCTGACGCACGACCGAGCGCGAGCCGTCCGCGCCGACGACGAACTCGGCCTCGATCTCGACGCGCTGCCCGTCCGCATCCACGCCGATGACCCGCGGCCGATCGGATGCGGCGTCATCCACCGCGTCGACGCGCACCCCGAAACGTAGGTCCTGTCCGGCCGCGAGCCGTGTGGCGACGAGGTCCTTGAGTACCTCGTGCTGCGGGTAGAGCCAGACGCTGCGGCCGGTCAGGGAGGGGAAGTCGATGCGGTGGCCCTCGCCGGCGAAGCGCAGCTCGATACCGTCGTGACGGTTGCCGTCGGTGAGCACGCGCGTCGACGCGCCGCTTGCGACGAGCAGGTCGACGGTGCCCTGTTCGAGGATGCCGGCGCGGATGGTCGTCTCGATCTGCTCGCGCGTGCGGGAGTCGACGATGACCGACTCGATGCCGGCGTCGGCGAGCAGATGGGAGAGCAGGAGCCCGGCGGGGCCGGCGCCGACGATGGCGACACGGGTGCGGATAACGGTCATGGCGTCTCCTTCGACGACGGGCCTGTGGGGTGCTGAAACAGTGTGCCCCGAGCTCCCGCATCCGGCACGGAACCTCCCGTTGAATGGGACTGCACAAGGTCGCGGTGTATCTGCCCGAGTTGCGTCGCATGTGCGCACCAGCCACATGTTTGCGCAGATGCGCCAGTCGTGAACTGTGGCGGATGCCGAAAAGTGTGGCGGATGCGGATGCGGATGCGGTGCCCCGGGCCTGCCGCACGTTCAGGCCCGGCTGCCGCGCAGCCCCGCCTCGATCTCGGCGGCGGCCTTCCGTAGCGGTGACAGGGCGAGCTCCGCATCGGCGTCGCGCGGCAGCACGACCGAGAGCGCGGCGATGACCTCGCCCTCCTCGCGCAGCGGCACGGCGACGCCCGTCGACACCGCCTCGATCGAACCCGGCGCGACCACGTACCCGTCGCGCCGGATGCGGGTGAGGATGCGGCGCAGCTCGGCCGCATCCGTCACGGTCTCGCGGGCCACGCGTCGCAGCGGCGCATCGAGCACCCGCTCGCGAAGGGCGGCCGGAGCGTGCGCGAGGAGCACGAGCCCGGCGGAGGATGCGTGCAACGGGAGGCGCCCGGCGATGCGGGTGATGTTGGCGCCCGCATCCGGATGCGAGAGCCGCTCGACGAACAACGCCTCGTCGGCCTCGAGCACGGCGAGCTGCGTGTGTTCGCGGATGGCATCCTGCACGGCCGACATCGCCGGAAGCGCCGCCTGCCGCAGCCGCAGCGCCGTCGAACCGCGCAGGGCGAGCTCCCAGAGGTGCATGCCGATGCGGATGCGGCGTTCGTCGTCGCGCTCGAGCAGACCCTCCGCGACGAGGTCGTCGACGATGCGGTGCGCGGTGGATGCGGGAAGCTGCGCACGCCGGCCGATCTCCGCCGCCGTCTGCACCGTGCGGTCGGCGGTGAACGTCTCGAGCACGCGCACGATGCGTGCCGTCATCGAGTCCCCGCTCGGCGAGTTGGCCATGCCGCCACCATCTCACGCATCCCGCATCCCGCATGTCCCACTTTCTGCAGGTTTGGGGAGGAATTCTTGCGGCAAGTGGGACATGCGCTGCAGGTGGCCGGGCCGCAGGCTCGCGCGACACCCCCGCGGCTAGGGTGAGGGCATGGCGGATGGCGTGCTGCGTCGGGCGATGACGCTCATGCGGGCGTTCGACGAAGACGCCCCCGAACTCACCGCCGCCGAGCTGGCCGGCCGCGCGGGCCTTCCCCTCTCGACGGTGCACCGCCTCCTCGCGCAGCTCATCGACGAGGGGCTCGTCGAACGCACCTCGGCGCGCGCGTACGCCGTCGGCGCCAGGATGTGGGAACTCGGCGAGCTCTCGCCTCTCGCCCTGAGGCTGCGCGAGCAGTCGCTGCCGCACCTGGTGCGGTTGTATGAGGCGACGGGGGAGAACGTGCACCTCGCGGTGCTCGATGCCCCGACCCCGCCGGAGGCGGTCGTGCTGTTCGCGGGCCGCATCACGGGCCGAGCCTCGGTGCCGACCCTGGGCCGGGCCGGCGGGCGTCACCCGCTGCACACGACGGGTGTCGGGCGTGCACTGCTCGCGACGTGCGACGAGGCATGGCTCGACGCGTACCTCGCCGCTCCCCTCGTGCCCGAGACGCGGCACTCGATCACCGACCCCGCGGTGCTGCGTGCCGACATCGCGCTCACCCGGCGCCGCGGGTACGCCGTGACCCGCGAGGAGATGACGCTCGGCAACATCTCCGTCGCCGCGGCTCTCGGCACGGTCTCGGGGCTTCCGGCCACGGCGCTCGGTGTCGTCACCCACCTCGACGGCGCCGATGAGAGGCGCCTCGCCCCGCTCGTCGTGCAGGCGGCGAAGGATCTGACGAGGGCGCTCCGCGGGGCACATTCTCACTGAGTGAGAATCAGAGAGACCGCGTCCGACACGTCAGGTCACGCTGGAGGTCCCACCCGTGAACGTCGAAGGAGACGGTTCCATGTCCACCCCTCCGCCCCAGGCTGCGGCTCCCGAGTCGCTGTTGGCCTCGGCCGACATGCCCACGCAGTCGAAGATCAACCAGGAGATCGCGGACGCGCACGCCGACGCCGCCCGTCGCGTGGCCGCCGGCGAGGACGTTCCCACCACGCTCTACGACTTCGCGCCGTACCGCTCGAGCCTGCTGCGCCACCCCACCAAGAACCCGCGGCTCGTCGACCCCGAGACCATCGAGCTGTTCTCGCCCGCCTACGGTCAGCGAGACGTCGCGCAGATCGAGTCCGACCTGACGCTCCAGCACCGCGGCGAGCCACAGGGCGAGCGCATCACCGTCACGGGGCGCCTGCTCGACAGCTGGGGCCGGCCTCTCGCAAACCAGCTCGTCGAGATCTGGCAGGCCAATGCGGCCGGCCGCTACATCCACCAGCGCGACCAGCATCCGGCACCGCTGGATCCGAACTTCACCGGCGCCGGCCGCACGATCACGGGCGACGACGGCGGTTTCGCCTTCACCACCATCAAGCCCGGTCCGTACCCGTGGAAGAACCACATCAACGCCTGGCGGCCCGCCCACATCCACTTCTCGCTCTTCGGCAGCGGCTTCACGCAGCGCCTGATCACGCAGATGTACTTCCCCGGCGACCCGCTGTTCGCGCTCGACCCGATCTACAACACCATCCGGGAACAGCGCGATCGCGACCGCCTCATCGCCGCCTACGACCACGACCTGACGGTGCCCGAGTTCTCGATGGGCTACCGCTGGGACATCGTGGTCGACGGTCCGGATGCCACCTGGTTCGAGCCCGAGGGAGAGCACTGAGATGTCTGAAGCCACGCGCCTTCCTGCGACCTCGGGTCAGACGGTCGGTCCCTTCTTCGCCTTCGGTCTCGAGTACCCCAAGATGCACGAGGTCGTCTTCCCGCACTCGAGCGGCGCGATCGTGCTGTCGGGCACGATCTACGACGGTGCCGGCGCGCCGATCCCCGACGCCGTGATCGAGATCTGGGGGGCCGACACCGACGGCACGATCTCCCGTGCGCGCGGCTCTCGTCGCCGCGACGACCACACCTTCACCGGCTTCGGCCGCAGCTTCACGACGGATGAGGGCGCGTACGACTTCTGGACGCGCAATCCCGGTCCGATCGACGGCAAGGCACCGTTCTTCGCGGCCGTCGTCTTCGCTCGCGGGCTCCCGAACAAGCTGCACACCCGCATCTACCTGCCGGACGACGAGGAACTGCTCGCGGCGGATCCGCTGCTCGCCTCGCTCGAGCCTCACGAGCGCGCTACGCTCATCGCGACGCGCACGCCCGAGGGTGATCTCACCCACGACATCCACCTGCAGGGCGAGAAGGAGACCGTTTTCCTTGCCTTCTGACGAACCCGGGGCGCCCTTCACGGATGTGGGGCTGCTCTCCCCGGTGACGGTGTCGCACGACGCCCTCGTGGCCGACGACGCCGTGGCTGCCGCCCTCGTGACCGCCGAGGTCGCCCTCGTGCGAGCGTGGGCGGGCGTCGGTGTCGCTCCGGATGCGGTCGCCACGGCCGCGTCCGAGGAGTTCGGGTGGTCCGGAGCCGGCCTGCTCGTGGACGCCGACTGGCTCGACACCACCCGGTTGGCGAGTGCGGCCGTCGCGGGCGGCAATCCCGTCATCCCTCTCATCGCCCGGCTCGACGATCGCGCATCGATCCAGGTGCGTCCCTGGCTGCACCGCGGTGCCACGAGCCAGGACATCCTCGACTCGGCACTCATGCTGGTCTCCCGGCGCGCGGGGCTGCATCTGCTGGGGGTGCTCCGGCAGGTCGAGGCGCAGCTCTCCGGGTTCGCCGTCGTCCACCGCGACACGGTCGCCGCCGCCCGCACGCTGACGCAGCATGCCGTGCCGACCACCGTGGGTGCTCGTGCCGCGGGGTGGTTGCGCGGTGTCACCCGTGCGCGCGTCCGGCTCGGCGACGCCGTCGGGCAGCTTCCCGCGCAGCTGGGAGGCGCGGGCGGTACCCTCGCCTCCTTCGTCGAGATCGGCGGGCCGGATGCGGCATCCGCCCTCCCGGCGGCCTACGCCGCAGAGCTCGCGCTCGCCGCCCCCGACGCGCCGTGGCACGTCTCGCGCTGGCCCGTCACCGAGCTCGGCGATGCGCTCGTGCAGGCGATCGACGCTCTCGGCAAGCTCGCGACCGATGTCGCGACCGGCTCGCGCACCGAGATCGGCGAACTCGCGGAGGGTGCCGGCGGCGGTTCGAGTGCGATGCCCCAGAAACGCAACCCCACCGGCGCCGTGCTCGTGCGCTCGGCGGCGCTTCGGGCACCGCAGCTGGGAGCCACGCTGCACCTCGCGGCCGCGCTCGCCGCGGACGAACGCCCCGACGGTGCATGGCACGCGGAGTGGCCGACGCTGCGGGAGTTGCTGCGCCTCGCGCTCGGTGCCGCCGAGACGAGCCTCGCGCTCGTGACAGGTCTGCGCGTCGACGAGGTCGCCGTGGCTCGCGCTCTCGCCGCCACCGACGGGCTGCTGGTGTCGGAGCGGCTGTCCCTCGTGCTCTCGCCCGTCATCGGATCCGACGAGGTGCGCCGAATCGTCGGTGCCGCGACTGCGGGCGGCGACCTCCGCGTGCTCGTGCGTGAGGCGCTCGAGGCGGCGCTGGATCGGGTGCCCGGCGCCCCGCATCCCGCCGACGACGTCGACGCCCTGCTGGACCCTGGCGCCTACACCGGACTCGCGGGCGCGTTGGTCGACCGGGCCGTCGCCGACGTCCCTGCGGATGCCGCGCGCGAAAGCATCGAAGCGCCGACGGAGGAGCCTGCATGACGCAACCCGCGATCGCCCTGACCGAGCCGACCGGTCCTGCCGATGCGCCGCTGGTCGTGCTCGGTGCGTCGCTCGGCACATCCACGATCCTGTGGGAGGACGTCGTCCCGCTCCTCACAGACGACTACCGCGTCGTGAGCTGGGACCTTCCCGGCCACGGAGCTGCGCCCGCCCCGACCGCGCCGTTCACGGTCGCCGAGATCGCCGACGCCGTCGCCGACGCGGTGCGCTCGATCGGCGGCGACCGCATCCTCTACGCCGGAGTGTCGCTCGGCGGCGCGACCGGGCTCGAGTTGCTCCTGCGTCACCCGGAATTCGTACGCGGCGCGGCGATCGTTGCCTCCGGCGCCCAGCTCGGCGACGCGGCGAGCTGGCACGAACGGGCGGCCCAGGTGCGTGCGCAATCCACGTCGTCGGTGATCATCGGCTCGGCGCAGCGGTGGTTCGCGCCGGGCTCGATCGAGCGTCGCCCGGAGCTGAGCGGTCGGCTGCTGCACGCGCTGCAGGATGCCGACGATGAGGGCTACGCGACGTGCTGCGAGGCGCTTGCCGCCTACGACGTGCGCCCGCGGCTGGGTGAGATCGCCGCTCCCGTGCTCGCCGTCTTCGGGCGGGACGACAAGGTGGCGCCCGAAGCGAAGAGCGTCGAGATCGCCGAGGGCGTGCGCGACGGACGGGTGGCTGTGATCGAGTCCGCCGCGCACCTGCCACCCGCCGAGCAGCCGGAGCAGACGGCGTCCGTGCTGCGCGAGTTCTTCCGCGAGGCCGCGCGATGAGCCGGCCGAGCGGTGCGGGCCGCAGCGACGAGCAGCGATACGACGACGGGATGCGGGTGCGCCGCGAGGTGCTCGGCGACGCTCACGTCGATCGCGCCGTCGCGGGCACGACCGCAGAGACGGTGGATTTCCAGGACCTCATCACGCGCTACGCCTGGGGTGACATCTGGTCCAGGCCCGGTCTGGCGCGACGCGACCGGTCGATCGCGGTCCTGACGGCGCTCATCGCGCTCGGTCACCACGAGGAGTTCGCGATGCACGTGCGCGCCGCCCAGCGCAACGGACTGAGTCGCGACGAGATCGTCGAGGTCGTGCTGCAGTCGGCGATCTACTGCGGCGTGCCCGCGGCGAACACCGCCTTCCGCATCGTCAAGGACGTCTTCGCCGAGGAGTGATCAGTCTGCGGCGCCGGGCTGTCCCTGCCGCTGCAGGTCTGCCCGGTACCGTCGCGGCGAGGCGCCGTAGCGTCGGGTGAAGGCGCTCGCGGGCGTGGGCTGGGTCTCTCGACCAGGGGGTGCGGGGTGGTGTCGAGGGGCGGAGCGGCGTATGCTGTTCGCTAGACGCACTTGCGTTCGCAGAGCGAACACTTCCGAAGGAGGACGTGTGATCGACAAGACTGTCGCCGACATCGCATCGGCGGTCGCCGGGATCGAGGACGGCTCGACCGTCATGATCGGCGGGTTCGGCCGCGCCGGCCAACCCGTGGAACTCATCGACGCCCTCATCGCGAACGGCGCGAGCGACCTCACGATCGTGAACAACAACGCCGGCAGCGGCGACACGGGACTCGCCGCGCTGCTCGCCGCGGGACGGGTGCGCCGCATCGTCTGCTCCTTTCCCCGGCAGTCCGACTCCTGGGTCTTCGACGACCTCTACCGCTCGGGCCGCATCGAGCTGGAGCTCGTCCCGCAGGGCAACCTCGCCGAACGCATCCGAGCCGCCGGCGCGGGGATCGGTGCGTTCTTCTCGCCGACCGGCGTCGGCACCGAGCTCGCCGAGGGCAAGGAGCACCGCGAGATCGACGGACGAACCTATGTGCTCGAGCACCCCATCCGCGCCGACTACGCGCTGGTCTCGGCCCGCCAGGCGGATCGCTGGGGCAATCTCGTCTACCGCGAGACCGCCCGCAACTTCGGGCCCATCATGGCGGCCGCGGCGACGACGACGATCGTGCAGGTGGACGAGATCGTGCCGCTGGGTTCGATCGACCCCGAGACGGTCGTGACCCCCGGGCTCTACGTCGATCGAGTGGTCGCGGTCGGCGAGCGGCGCTGGTTGAAGGACGGCGTGTTCGTCGGCGGCACCGACCTGGAAGGCCGCCCCCTCGAGAACCAGGAGCAGCGATGACCACCCGCATCTCCCGCGCAGACCTCGCCCGCCGCATCGCCGCCGACATCCCCGACGGCGCGGTCGTGAACCTCGGCATCGGCGCGCCGACGCTCGTCGCCGACCACCTGCCCGCCGACCGCGAGATCGTGCTGCACACCGAGAACGGTCTGCTGGGGATGGGTCCGGCGCCGGCGCCGGAGCGCATCGACCCCGACCTCATCAATGCTGGCAAGCAGGCGGTCACGGCCGTCGCGGGTGCCGCATACTTCCACCACGCCGACTCCTTCGCCATGATGCGCGGCGGGCACCTCGACGTGTGCGTGCTCGGCGCCTTCCAGGTCGCGCAGAATGGCGACCTGGCCAACTGGTCGACGGGGGAGCCTGGTGCGATCCCCGCCGTGGGGGGCGCGATGGATCTCGCGATCGGCGCCAAGTCGGTCTACGTCATGACCGATCTGCTCACCCGCGCGGGCGAGCCGAAGCTCGTCGACGCCTGCACGTATCCGCTCACCGGCGTGGGCTGCGTCTCGCGCGTCTACACGGATCACGCCGTCTTCGAGATCACGGATGCGGGCTTCGCGGTCACCGAGGCGTTCGGCGACAACACGATCGAGCAGCTGCGCGAGCTCACTGGGCTCGCGCTCATCGATGCGACGGATGCGGCCGCATCCGCGTCCCAGGAGGGGAAATGACCGCGAGCTTCGTCTACGACGCCGTCCGCACACCGTTCGGTCGAGCCGGTGGTGCGCTCTCCGGCATCCGGCCGGACGATCTCGCGGCCCTCGTGATGCGTGCGGCCGTCGAACGCACGGGCCTGGACCCGGCCCGGATCGACGACGTGATCTTCGGCGACGCGAACCAGGCGGGCGAGGACAACCGCAACGTCGCCCGCTTCGGCGCGCTGCTGGCGGGATTCCCGACGACCGTGACGGGTGCGACCGTCAACCGACTGTGCGCCTCGTCTGTGGAGGCCGTGATCCAAGCGTCCCGGGCGATCGAGTCCGGCGACGCGAACATCATCCTGGCCGGAGGCGTCGAGTCGATGAGCCGCGCGCCCTTCGTCGTCGAGAAGTCGGCCAAACCGTGGCCCGCGGTGGGCAACCAGACGCTGTGGAACACGGCGATCGGCTGGCGTATGACCAACCCTGCGCTGCCGAAGCCGTGGACGATCAGCAACGGCGAGTCGGCGGAGAAGATCGCGCGCGAGTGGGGCGTCTCGCGCGAGGCGCAGGACGCGTTCGCCGCACGCTCGCACCGCCTCGCGGCCGAGGCGTGGGCCGCCGGTGTGTACGACGGCGAGATCGTGCAGGTCCCCGGGGCTGAGCTCGCCCGCGATGAGAGCATCCGCCCCGACACCTCCCTCGAGAAGCTTGCGGGGCTGCGCGCGTTGTTCGCGTCGGACGGCGACGGCTCGGTCACCGCGGGCAACTCGTCTCCCATCAACGACGGCGCCTCCGCGGTGCTCGTCGCGGGAGAGGGAGCGCTGCCGGGCGAACCGCTGGCACGCATCGCCGCCCGCGCCGCCCACGGCGTCGACCCCGATGTGTTCCCGATCGCGCCCATCGAGGCCGCCAACAAGGCCCTCGCCCGCGCCGGCTTCACGTGGAACGACGTCGACGTCGTCGAGCTGAACGAGGCGTTCGCCTCGCAGAGCCTCGCCTGCATCGCCGGCTGGCCAGATCTGGACCCTGAGCGGGTGAACATCCACGGCGGTGCACTGGCGATCGGTCACCCCCTCGGCGCGTCCGGCGGGCGCATCATCGGCCACGCGGCGCACGAGCT
Source organism: Microbacteriaceae bacterium PS02066 (assembly GCA_029959545.1). GTDB lineage: Bacteria > Actinomycetota > Actinomycetes > Actinomycetales > Microbacteriaceae > Microbacterium > Microbacterium binotii. The sequence goes on from JASCPH010000040.1 coordinate 24,293, forward strand.
CGCCCGTCGCGGCGGGGGCGTCGCGGTCGCCGCGATCTGCATCGGGGTCGGACAGGGCCTCGCGGTCGTCCTCGAGAGGTGACCGGCGCGGATATGGTGAGCGGATGAGCGAGCAGGACGACGCATCCGGCGAGTTCGTGCAGTCGCTCGCCCGCGGGCTCGCGGTCATCCGCGCGTTCGACGCGGACCACGCGGAGCTCACCCTGAGCGAGGTCGCGCGCCGCGCCGAGGTCACGCGCGCGGCCGCCCGCCGCTTCCTGCACACCCTCGTGAGTCTCGGCTACGTACGCAGCGACGGGCGCCTGTTCGCCCTCACGCCGCGGGTGCTCGAGCTCGGCTTCAGCTACCTGTCGTCGCTGTCGCTGCCCGACGTGCTCCAGCCGCATCTCGAACTGCTCTCGCGCGAGGTCGGGGAGAGCGTGTCGGCGGCCGTGCTCGACGGCGCCGACATCGTCTACATCGCCCGTGTGCCGGCTCGGCGCATCATGAGCGTGCGCATCACGATCGGCACCCGCTTCCCGGCGTACGCCACGAGCATGGGGCGCGTGCTGCTGGCGGCGCTGCCCGCATCCGCTCGTGCCGAGGCGCTGGCGCACCTGCATCCGCTCACCGATCGGACCGTGACGGATGCGGCGCGCCTCGGCGCCGAGCTCGACCGGGTCGCAGCCCAGGGGTGGGCGGTCGTGGACGGCGAGCTCGAGGCAGGGCTGCGCTCGATCGCCGTCGGTGTGCGCGATCGAAGCGGTCGGGTCGCGGCCGCGATCAACGTCTCGTCATCGGCGACGCGCGACAGCCTCGAGCACCTGGTGCAGCACTACCTGCCGGCCCTCGTCGCCACCGCCCAGCGGGCGAGCGACGAGCTGCGCCGTGTCTGAGGTCAGCGCACGCCCTTCATGAGTCGCAGCACCGGCTTCACGGCCAGCAGCAGCACGACGCCGAGGGCGATCGCGATGAACCCGAGGATCGAGAAGTAGCCGACCTCGTTCTCGGGGTCGTAGTACTCGCCCATCTGCCCGGCGATGGCGGTTCCGAGTGCGACCGACAGGAAGAACAGGGCGACCATCTGGGTGTGGAAGATCGTCGGCCCGAGCTTCGTCGACACCGACAGACCGATCGGTGAGATGAACAGCTCGGCCACGGTGAACACGAACAGGATGCCGATGACGCCCAGCAGCGGTGTGGCGTTCGGTCCGCCGTTCGCCCAGAAGAGGAACAGCCAGAACGCGACGCCCATCACGATCGCCCCGATCGCGAACTTGACCGGCGTCGACGGCTGCCGTCGACCGAGCTTCGTCCAGAGGGCAGCGAAGACGCCCGAAAGCAGGATGATGAATACCGGGTTGATCGACTGCACCCACGAGACGGGCATCTCCCAGCCGAACAGATCGCGGTTGAGGCGCTCATCGGAGTAGATCGTCAGCACGGTGAACTGCTGTTGGTAGAGCGACCAGAAACCGACGCTCACGACGAACAGCGGGATGAACGCGTAGACCCGTGAGCGTTCTGTCGCGTCGATGCGCCGTGAGCTCAGGATGACGGCGAAGTAGGCGATCGCGGCCACGATCGTCACGACGATGACGACGAGGGCCAGGTTGTCGGCGCGCACGATGCCGAGCAGCACGCTCGCCGCGATCACGACCACGCCGGCCACGGCGATGCCGATCCACAGTGCGTGCCGCTCGCGCGGCAGCGGATTCGGCACCGCTCGCGCCTCGGCGGGCAACTGGCGGCGTCCGAAGGAGTACTGCACGAGACCGATGGCCATCCCGACCGCCGCGAGGCCGAAGCCCCAGTGGAAGCCGGCGAGCGACTGAAGGAGCCCGGTCAGCAACGCGCCGAAGAACGCGCCGAGGTTGATGCCCAGATAGAACAGCGAGAACCCGCCGTCGCGGCGGGGGTCGTCGTCGGGGTACAGCGTGCCGACGACGGATGTGGCGTTGGCTTTCAGTCCGCCGGAGCCGAGGGCCACGAGCGCGAGGCCGACACCGACGCCGACGAAACCGGGCAGGACGGCCAGCGCGATGTGGCCGGCCATGATCACGATCGCGCTGAAGAACAGCACGCGTTCGGATCCGAGCAGGCGGTCGGCGATCCAGGCGCCGAGGATCGTGGAGAGGTACACGGCGCCGCCGTAGCCGCCGACGATGCTCGTCGCGACGGGCTTGTCGAGGCCGAGACCGCCGTCGGTGGCGGAGTAGTAGAGGTAGATCAGCAGGATCCCCTGCATGCCGTAGAAGCTGAACCGCTCCCACATCTCCACGCCGAACACGTGGGCCAGTGCCCAAGGCTGGCCGAAGAAGCGGGTGTCGCGCGTGGTGCTCTCGGACGCCGTCATAACGGCCACCGTATCCCCGCGATGCCGCTGGGCGCGGGAGGTTACCGCCGGGTGATCAGCCCGCGACCGGAAGGGGTGCGGTCGCCGCCGCCTTCAGCTCGCTCTCCACCGCATCCAGCCAGAGAGTGAGCGAGGTGCGCGCCTCGACGGTGTCGGGGTAGCGGCAGCGCAGATGCAGGCCGGCGTCGTTGATGACGAACCAGATCATCACGCCGTTGGTTCGAATCACCGCGGAGATCCACGACGCCTGCGGGTCGTCGACCGCGACGGGAAGGCGGCGTGTGTCCAGCCACGACAGTGCGAACATGCCCGGTGTGCGGGGCATCCCCCCGCGCGGTGCGAACACCGGCGCCAGCGGATGCGAGCCGAGCCACAGCGCCCGGCGGACATCCGCGGCGCAGGCGTCGGGGTCACCGTCCTCGCACTCGATGACCGAGTTCGTGATGAACCAGCCCACCGCATCCGTCCAGCGCGGATCGTTCCGGCTGTGCACGGGGAAGACGGCGCGAAGCGGTGCGTCGGCGACACGGCGGGTGGCCCGCGTGACCGCCGCGAGCGCGACCGCGGTCGGCCGAACGCCTCGCTCGTCCGCGACCCGGGTCAGCTCCACGACCTGGGCGGGATCGAGCACGTCGCGCACCTCCACGACCTCGTCGTGTGCGCGGCTCATGTCGCCGAGCGGCAGCGGGAAGCGCGGCATGGCCTGCCCGCCGGCCGCGAGCAGGCGCTCCCACTCGTCGTGCACGTCGGCGGGAGACTCGCCCATCGTCTCCAGCAGCGCGGTGTGTTCGGCGAACGGATGCGCGGGCGTCAGATCCGGTTCTTCGCCCTTCTGCACGCGGCGCAACGCGCGGTCCAGATCGCGACCCAGCACGAGGAGCGACCACATGTCGACGTGGGCGTGGTCACTGCCGATGACGACGACCGGCTCGCCCGCATCCGACTCCACCAGACACAGCAGGAACGAGCCCGCCGCATGGGGGCGGCAGCCGGCATCGAACGCCTCTCGCAGCGCCTCGGCCATCCCGCCGGCGGTGGGATGCGTGCGCCACACGCCGGGCGTCTGCTTGCCGGCGAACAGGCGGACGCGCTCGCCTGCGCGAAACACGGAGCGCAGCGTGCCGTGACGGGCGACGACCGCATCCCATGCTCGGCCCAGAGCCTGTCGCTCGGCGCCCGCAAGGCGGAACGACATCGCCATCCACGATCCGGGCCGGTCGCCCTCGCCCACATGGCGGCCCTGATCGAACGAGACGGGCAGCTCCTGATCCGTCGCTTCGATCACGACGTCATAGCTGTGCAGCCGCCCGGGCGGGAGCCGGAGGTGGGCGACATTGGTCAGGCGCATGGCGCCGTAGTCTAAGGGGCGCAGATTGCGGGCAGTGGACGGGTGGGAACGGAGACGCGGATGCCGGCGCTACGCGTACGGGGAGCGAGCCTCGACTACGACATCACCGGCGACGAGGGGCCTCTCGTCGTGCAGTTGCACGGGCTCACCTCGAGCCGCAGCCGCGACGCGCAGCTGGGCCTGGATCTCGGCCGGGCTCTGCGGGGGCACCGCATCCTGCGCTACGACGCGCGCGGCCACGGACGATCGAGCGGCACCGATCGTGAATCGGACTACGGCTGGGACGCGCTCGCCGAAGACCTGCTCATGCTGCTGGACGCCGTCGCGCCCGGCGAGAAGGTCCACGGCGTCGGTCCGTCGATGGGCACCGGCACCCTGCTGCACGCGGCGGCCGCCGACCGGCGCCGCTTCTCGACGCTCACGCTCGTCACGCCGCCCACCGCCTACAAGCGGCGCCGGGCGCAGGGCGACGTGTACCGGGCGAACGCCGAACTCGTCGAGCGTGGGGGTCTGGCCGCCCTGCTCGAGATCGGCAACACGGCTCCCGTGCCCCCGGCGCTCGCCGATGCGCCCGAGACGCGCCCCACCGTGCCGGCCGAACTGCTGCCCATCGTGCTGCGGGGAGCCGCCGCGACCGATCTCCCGCCCAAGAAGCGCATCGCCCGCATCGAGGTACCGACCCTCATCCTCGCCTGGACGGGCGACCGCACGCATCCGCTCAAGACCGCCCGCACACTGCGCGAGCTCATCGACGACAGCCGCCTGATCGTGGCTCGCAGCCCCTACGGGGTGATGGCCTGGCCCGGACTGTTCGCCGAGCACGTCACCACCCGCGCCTGAATCCCGGGAGCCGACGCTTCCCCGGGGCCCCCTCCTCCTTCCCGCGAAACTGCCCAGAGTGCGCCGCATCCGCCGTCATGCCGCTGTCATGCCGCCTCCGCCGCTGTCACCGCGCTGTCACGCATCGCCCACCCGCCCATCCCACCTCCGGCCCCGCGGGCACGGGGGTGGATGCGAGGTCGTAGGGTGGCGGGATGAACCCGGACTGGACCCCGCACCGCCGCGACGACGGCGAGCTGCTCGGGTGGATCCGGCCGGAGGGATCCGGCTGGGTCGCCGTCGATCTCCTCGGCCACGACATGACCGAGCCTGTGGAGTGGCTCGACGCGGAAGAGGCGCTCGAGGCGCGCGGCCTCGGTTGGCTCGCCGAGAAGTGGATGCTGGAGCGCGAGGGTGAGGCTCCGCTGGCCGTGCGTCTCGTGGAGGTGACCCCGGAGCGCATCGTGGTCAAGAGCGAGGACTTCGGCGCGATCGACGCGCCCCTTCGCACCTACGAGCTCGGCTGGCCGGCCCCGGCCGCGCTCCGCCTGCGCGTGCCCGAGGACACTCCGCTCACCTTCTGACCGCGCGGCGGCAGCACCGCGATGGCGACGCCGACCAGCAGAACGGCGCCACCGACGAGCTCGGCGGGCGCGGGTGTCTCGCCGAGTGCGAGCCACGCCGCCGCGATCCCGACCGGCGGCACAAGCATCGTGAACGGGACGACGGCGGATGCGGTGTGCCGGGCCAGCAGGGTGTTCCAGATGCCGTAGCCGACAAGGCTCGCGAGCCATGCCGTGTAGGCGGTGGACAGCAGCTGCGCCGGGCTGAGGTGGGTGAGTGCTGTGCCGACCGCATCCGGTCCGTCGAGGAGGAGAGCCAGGAGCACCATCGGTACGGGGACGACGAGCGCCGACCAGACGGTGACCGACAGCCCTGCGAGCGCGCCGCCTTTGCCTGCGCCGCTTAGGGCGTGTTGCTAAAGCTACGAGAGAGCACTGGGGCTCTTTCACATAACAGCTGGGGGCTGAAATGGACTGGGGAGTCTTTCTCATTGTCGGCGTCGCAGCCTGGGCCGTGATCGCGACTGGGGTGGCGATCATCGTCGGCAAAGCGATTCGCGTCGCTGACGAGCGGTAAAGCGTAGCGGGTCGGCGCTGGGGCTGGGGCTACCGCGCCGACCCGCTACCCGCACTACGTACGCAACAGCGCATATT
>JASCPH010000041.1 GCA_029959545.1 Microbacteriaceae bacterium PS02066
TTCGCGGCGTCGTTATACCTTGAAGAGGGCCGGGAGCCGAAGAGCCCGGCCCTCTCTCATGGGGATGTCAGTCGATCAACGACCCGACAGCTTCTCGCGCAGAGCTGCGAGAGCCTCGTCGTCGGCGAGGGTGCCCGCCGGGCCCGACTCGCTCGAGTAGGAGGACGAACCGCTGGCCTCGACGGCGCCGACGTTGTTGGCCTCCGCCTCCTGGGCCTTGATGACGGCAGCCTTGTGAGCTTCCCAACGACCCTGAGCAGCGGCGTACTCCTGCTCCCAAGCCTCGCGCTGAGCGTCGAAGCCTTCCTTCCAGGCGTTGGTCTCGGGGTCGAAGCCCTCGGGGTACTTGTACTCGCCGTTCTCGTCGTACTCCGTGACCATGCCGTAGAGGGCCGGGTCGAACTCGGTGCCGTACGGGTCGACCGACTCGTTCGCCTGCTTGAGCGAGAGCGAGATACGACGACGCTCGAGGTCGATGTCGATGACCTTGACGAAGACCTCTTCGCCCACCGACACGACCTGCTCGGCCAGCTCGACGTGCTTGCCCGAGAGCTCTGAGATGTGCACCAGGCCCTCGATGCCGTCTGCGACGCGAACGAACGCACCGAACGGAACGAGCTTGGTGACCTTACCGGGCGTGACCTGGCCGATGGCGTGCGTACGCGCGAAGACCTGCCACGGGTCCTCCTGGGTCGCCTTCAGCGACAGCGAGACGCGCTCGCGGTCGAGGTCGACTTCGAGGATCTCGACCGTGACCTCCTGGCCCACCTCGACGACCTCGGAGGCGTGCTCGATGTGCTTCCAGGACAGCTCCGAGACGTGCACGAGGCCGTCCACGCCGCCCAGGTCGACGAACGCACCGAAGTTGACGATCGACGAGACCGTGCCCTTGCGGACCTGGCCCTTGTGCAGGTTGTTGAGGAAGTTGGAGCGCGACTCCGACTGCGTCTGCTCGAGAAGAGCACGACGCGACAGGACCACGTTGTTGCGGTTCTTGTCGAGTTCGAGGATCTTCGCCTCGAGCTCCTGACCGAGGTACGGGGTGAGGTCGCGGACGCGGCGCAGCTCGATGAGCGATGCGGGCAGGAAGCCACGCAGGCCGATGTCGACGATGAGGCCACCCTTGACGACCTCGATCACCTGGCCGGTGACGACGCCGTCGTTCTCCTTGATCTTCTCCACGTCGCCCCACGCGCGCTCGTACTGCGCACGCTTCTTGGACAGGATGAGGCGACCTTCCTTGTCCTCCTTCTGGAGAACCAGGGCCTCGACGTGGTCGCCGACGTTGACGACCTCGTTGGGGTCCACGTCGTGCTTGATGGAGAGCTCGCGCGAGGGGATGACGCCCTCGGTCTTGTACCCGACGTCGAGGAGGACCTCGTCGCGGTCGATCTTCACCACGGTGCCCTCGATGAGGTCGCCGTCGTTGAAGAACTTCAGGGTCTTCTCGACCGCGGCCAGGAAGTCCTCGGCAGATCCGATGTCGTTGATCGCGACCTGCTTGGTGGCCGGGGCGGTCGTTGCGGTAGTCATGTAGTGGGTAGTCCTTGTTGGATTGGGGTCTCAGGCTCCGAACGCACGCGCATGCGACGGACGGAGCGGATTGTCTGGTTTCTTGTCACCCTGCGCGCACCATCGGGCGCGCCACACGAGTGACGATCAAGGCTATCAGAGCCGGGCACCGCGATCCAGCGCTCCGGAGAGCGCCGTCATGCGGCGTCATCGATCCGCGGCGTCTGCCGCGCGCGTCAGTACGAGCCCGACGCGGTCGCCCCCTCCACCACGGCGCGCGTGCTCGAGAGACCGAGGCGCGTGGCGCCGGCTGCGATCATCGCCTCGGCGTCTTCACGCGTGCGGATGCCACCCGAAGCCTTGACCTCCAGTCGATCTCCCACGGTCTGCTTCATCAGCTCGACCGCGTGGACGGTGGCACCGCCCGCGGGGTGGAAGCCGGTGGACGTCTTGACGAAATCGGCCCCGGCGCGCTCGGCAGCCTGCGAGACGGCCACGATCGCGTCGTCGCTCAGCGCCGCCGACTCGATGATGACCTTGAGCACCACCGGCGAGGGCGCGGCCTCGCGCACCGCGCGGATGTCCGACTCGACCGCGTCGTAGCGTCCCTCGATCGCCGCACCCACATCGATCACCATGTCGATCTCGTCCGCACCCTCGGACGCGGCCAGTGCGGCCTCGGCGGCCTTGATCTGCGAATGGTGCTTGCCACTGGGGAAGCCCACGACCACGGCGAGCTTGAGTGGATCCGGGATGGCGACCGGGAGCACCGAGGGAGACAGGCACACGCTGTAGGCGCCGAGCGCCGCAGCCTCCGCGATCGTCGCCGCGACATCCGCCGTGGTGGCTTCGGGCTTGAGCAGCGTGTGGTCGACGTATCGCGCGATGTTCTCGGTCATGCCTTCATGTTCTCATCCGCGGCGGTCATCGCGGATCGGCCGGGCCTGCGCAGAACCGCCATGCGCGCGGCACGCCAGCCGACCAGGAGGACTCCGAGGGCGAGCGATGCGACCACGATGAATGCCGGAGCCGTCCCCTGGCCGACCAGCACGCGCAGGAGCATGCCCCCGGCCACCGTGACGATCCAGACCGGCACTCCCGTACGCAGGACTGCGAACGGCCGTCGCCAAGCGAGCGAGATCCCCCAGCCGGCTGCGAGTGCGACGAGGAACGGCCACGCCGTCACAAGCAGCTCCCCCAGCGGAGACTCGTCGTGACTGGCGCGACCGATGGCGCAGAAGACGACGACCACCAGGACGTCCGCCACGGCGGCGAGGAGGATCGGTCGACGGAGACGGCTGAGCACGTCTTCAGCGTACGGCGCCCGCCCTCCGACGACGGCGTACAGTGGTCGCGTGATTCGTGACATGCAGCCCGCAGGGCGTCAGGAGGTCCCCGGCGCGCATCGCGCCGGCGACAGATGAGGATCGAGCCCCGCGGGCTCCTCTGCATCTGCGTCGACCGCCGGTCGATGTCCACCCGCCGCTTCGGCGGCACGCACACGAAGGCACCCTCATGATCCCTTTGGACGATGCCCGCATCCGGGCCAGTTTCGTCAACACGTCCCTGCGCGAGCGCAAGGCCGTTCTTCTTCCGCCGACTCTCGAGACCGCGTCGTGGGACGACCTGGACTATCTCGGCTGGCGCGACCCCAAGCAGCCCAAGATGGGCTACGCGGTCGCCGAGGTCGGGGGCGGTCCGGTCGGCGTGATCCTGCGCGAGGCCGACAGCCGCCCTCGCACACGAGCCCAGTGCGCGTGGTGCAACGACGTCGAGCTGCCGAACGACGTCGTGCTCTTCGTCGCGCGCCGCGCAGGTGACGCCGGCCGCCGCGGCGACACGGTGGGCACCTTGGTCTGCGCCGGCTTCGAGTGTTCCCGCAACGTCCGTCGCCTGCCGCCCTCCGCGTACCTCGGTTTCGACCGTGAAGCAGCTCGACAGCGACGCATCGAAGCCCTCCGCGAAAACGTCACGGCTTTCCTGCGCGAGGTACGGGGTGCCGGCTGACGCGGATCAGCCCTCGCCCAGACGACGCAGCGCCTCTCCCGTGAGGCGCTGCGTCGTCCATTGATCCATCGGCGTCGCGCCCAGTGAGCGGTAGAACGCGATCGCCGGCGCGTTCCAGTCCAGCACCGTCCACTCCAGACGCGTGTACCCACGATCGACGCACAGCGCCGCCAGCGACCCGATCAGCGCCCGGCCGAGCCCGCGCCCCCGCTCCGAGTCGGCGACGAAGAGATCTTCCAGCCAGATCCCGTGCCGGCCCGTCCAGGTCGAGTAGGTGAGGAACCAGATCGCGATCGCGACGATGTCGCCACCACGTTCCACGACGTGCGCGTAGACACGCGGCTCTGCGCCGAACAGCGCCTCCACCAAGGCCTCCTCGGTATTCTCGACCGCATCCGGTTCGTTCTCGTACCTGGCGAGATCGTGGATCCGCGCGAGAATTCCGGGTTCGTCACCCGGCCGCGCGGCGCGCAGCTGAGCACCGTCAGGCAGGTCCAGAGGCAGAGACATGCGTCGAGTCTGACGCATCACATCGGGAGAGCGAACTCCCGCGAACGATCCCACTGCTCCGTCCAGCCCAGGCGGTCGAAGACAGCGTCCAGCAGCAGCGCCGTGAAGCCCCAGACCAGGAACTCCCCCGCGGCAGCCTCCACGGCGAACGCGGGCCCACGCCACTCGCGTCCATCGCGCCGTACGACGGTCATCCCCCGTCGAGCGGGATCCAGCAGATCCGCGACCGGGGCTCGGAAGACCGCAGCCGATTCGGCGACGTCCACCACGCGCACCGGCGACGGCTTCTGCCACCAGGCGAGAACGGGGGTGACGACGTGTCGCGAGAACGCGAGGGGCACGGCCGGAAGAGGGCCCAGAACCTCGACGCCCTCGGGATCCAGACCCGTCTCCTCACGCGCCTCGCGCAGTGCCGCAGCGACGGGGCCGTCGTCGCCGGCCTCGAGACGGCCGCCCGGAAAGGCCACCTGGCCCGGATGGGCACGCAGTGTCGCCGCCCGCGAGAGCAGCAGCACATCGAGGTCGGCAGACACCGCTTCGTCCGCGGCGCTGCGGGTCGCGGGAATCGCATCGAGCACTCCGAACAGCATGAGCACCGCGGCCGCGCGATCTGTCGGGGCCGGGGCGGGGAGTTCGGCGACGTCGAAACTCTCCGCGTTCCGCGCGAGTGCTGCGAGTTCGGCTCGCGCCCCACCCAGAGCTCTCATGTCGCCGATCGGATCGCTGTTCAGTTCAGTGCGCGGGTCGAGCCGGGAATCGAGCCATCGGCGTACAGATGCGCGGCCACATCCTGCAACGCGGTGAGCGCGACGCGCTGGGTGGTAGGCCCGTAGGAGATGCGCGCGACGCCGAGCGCCTCGTACTCCGCGGCGGTCAGGGCCCCCGGAAGACCGATGACACTCACCTTGCGCTCGCCGATCCCTTCGACGAGGCGGCCGGCGACGACGGCGTCCAGGATGCCCGGGACGAAGACCACATCGGCGCCGGCGTCGAGGTAGGCGCGGCCACGTTCGATCGCGTCGGCGACGGACTCGTCGACCGGGCGCCCGCCCGCACGCACGAAGGCGTCGGTGCGGGCGTTGAGGGCGAACGGCACTCCTTCCGCATCCGCGGCAGCGGTGATCGCGGCGATGCGCGCGACGGCCTCGTCGAGCGGGCGCAACCTGTCCTCGACATTGGCCCCCACGACACCCACGCCGATGGCACGACGGACGGTGTCCCCCGGGTCCTCATAGCCGTCGTCGAGATCGGCCGAGACGGGCACGTCGCCGGCGACGCGGACGATGCGCCACACCATGTCGAGAGTCGTCTCGAGCGGGATCCTGCCGTCTTCGTAGCCGAAGCTCGCCGCGATGGAATGACCGGCCGTGGCGATCGCCCGTGTCTCGGGCAGGGCGAGGACGGCCCGCGCCGAAACGACGTCCCACACGTTCACGACGCGCAGGATCTCGGACGCGGCGTGCAGCTCGCGCAGTCGCGTCGCACGCTCGGCGATGGTCAGTGACGAAGTACGGGAGGTCATGCTCTCACGCTAGAGCACGCGTGTCCCGGGAAGGCGGATCCCATCCGAACGCCGTTCCCGGCGAATCCGGCGGGCGGAACCACTGGCGCGTTCTCGAATCGATTCGATATCCTGAAGGATGCGGTCGTCGAACCGCCGTCTTCCCCGCACGATCCCGAGAGCTTTCGCATGTCCACCTCACTGACCACGGGCAGCCCTTGGCGCGTCATCCTCCTCTTCTCCGTTCCCCTCCTCGTCGGCAACGTCGTGCAACAGCTGTATCAGGTGGTCGACGCGATCGTGGTGGGACGCCAGTTGGGCGTGGACGCGCTCGCCGCCGTCGGCGCGACGGGCAGTCTCTTGTTCCTGCTCATCGGGTTCGCGTGGGGTCTGACCTCGGGCTTCGCCATTCCCACCGCACAGGCGTTCGGCGCGGGAGACCACGCCGCCGTCCGGCGATCGGTCGCCACCGGGACGGTACTGACGGCCGCGACCAGCGCCGTCCTCACCGTGGGCGCACCCCTCGTGTCACGTCCTCTGCTCCAGATGCTGCAGACTCCCCCGGAGCTGCTGGACAACGCGACCGTCTTCGCCCAGGTCAGCTTCCTCGGCGCTGCGGCCACCATGTTCTTCAACTACCTCGCGGCCATCATCCGAGCCATCGGCGACGCACGCACCCCGCTCGTCTTCCTCACGGTCGCGTGCCTCCTGAATGCGGGGCTCGTGGTGCTCACGGTCGGCCCTCTCGGGTGGGGAGTCGCCGGAGCGGCGGTGGCGACGGTCGTCTCGCAGGCTGTGTCGGTGCTGCTGTGCCTCGCGTACGTGCGCCGGCGCGTACCGGTGCTTCATCTGACACGCTCCGACTGGAGAATCAGCCGCGCGGACATCGCTCTGCATCTTCGTCTCGGCCTGCCCATGGGGTTCCAGGCCTCCATCATCGCCATCGGCACGCTGGCGGTGCAGGTGCGTCTGAACGAGCTGGGCGCGGATGCCGTCGCCGCCTACACCGCCGCGGCGCGCGTCGATGGACTGGCCGTCGCTCTGCTGCAGTCCCTCGGCCTGGCGGTGTCCATGTTCGTCGCGCAGAACTTCGGCGGCGGCCGTCCCGACCGCATCCGCGCAGGCGTGCGTCAAGCCTCCTGGCTCGCCATCGCCGGGGCCGTCGCCCTCGGCGGTCTGCTCATCGTCTTCGGGGCGCCCATCGTGCGCCTGTTCGTCGGAGACTCCGCGCCGCAGGTCGTCGATCTCGCCGCGCTCAACCTGGTCATCAACGGCGCCAGCTACACGTTCCTCGGAATCCTCTTCGTCCTCCGCGGTGCGCTCCAGGGTCTGAGCCACACCGTCATCCCCACCGTCACGGGGGTCATCGAGCTCGTGATGCGCGTGGGCGCCGCGATCGCGCTCGGCGCCGCCTTCGGGTTTGCCGGGGTCGCCTTCAGCAATCCGCTCGCGTGGCTCGGAGCCGTGGTGGTCCTGATCCCGGCGTACGTGCGCGCCCACCGCCTGCTCGCCCACGATCCCATCTCCCGGGTGGACCACGTCTCCCCCGAGACCACGCCCATCCCGGTCGTCGGACCGACCAGCGGATCCATGGTCGTCGACGCTATCGTCACCCGCCCCATCCCGATCGTCCCGACCCGCCCGCGCGGGCGACTGCTGCGCTCACGCCGCCGCTGAGGCGGATCCGCGGCGCGGGACCAAAACGGCGAGGTGCGTTGTTGTACCCGTCGATGCCGGCGACCGGCCGCATCGCAGACCGGCGGATCTACACTCGTGAAAGCCATCACGCGGCGACGATCCGTCCGACAAGGAGCAGTCAGCATGACCACCGACAACGGAACCATCACGCAGATCCCCGGCACCGAGACCGCCGTGCTCGCGGGCGGGTGCTTCTGGGGCATGGAGGACCTCATCCGTCGTCAGCCCGGCGTTCTCGACACCCGCGTGGGCTACACCGGTGGGCAAAACGATCACGCGACCTACCGCAACCATCCCGGACACGCGGAGGCCGTCGAGATCGTCTTCGACCCCACCAAGACGACCTATCGCGACATCCTCGCGTTCTTCTTCCAGATCCATGACCCGTCGACTCTGAACCGCCAGGGCAACGACATCGGCACGAGCTATCGTTCGGCCATCTTCCCGCTCACCGAGCAGCAGGAGCAGGAGGCCCGCAACACCATCGCGGATGTGAACGCCTCGGGCCTGTGGCCGGGCAAGGCCGTGACGACGATCGAGTCGGCGGGTCCGTTCTGGGAGGCGGAGCCTGAGCATCAGGACTACCTCCAGCGGATCCCCAACGGCTACACCTGCCACTTCCCTCGACAGGGTTGGGTGCTGCCGCGTCGTGAGAGCGCCACGACACAGGCCTGACGCAGGAGGATGCGGCGAGCACACGCCCGCCGCATCCGTTGCGCCTCACCTGCGCATGCGTTAGTTCAGATCGTTCGGGTGGGTGCCGACACGGCCGGATCCGTCACCCGGGTCGAGTGCCGTGATCGCAGCGACCTCGTCGTCGGAGAGCTCGAAGTCGAACAGGTCGAGGTTCTCCGCCATCCGATCCCGGTTGACCGTCTTCGGGAAGACGATGTTGCCGACCTGCAGGTGCCAGCGCAGCACGACCTGAGCGGGCGTCTTGCCGTGAGAAGCCGCCGCGTCGTGGATCGCGGGGGTGCCGAACAGGTCGTACTTGCCCTGGCCCAGGGGTCCCCATGCTTCGATGTGCACGCCGTTGGCCTTCGCCCAGGCGACGACCTCACGCTGCTGGTAAGCGGGGTGCAGCTCGATCTGGTTGACCGCCGGAATTTTGCCCGTCGCCGCCACGAGGCGTTCGAGGTGCTCGACGAGGTGATTGGAGACGCCGATGGAACGGGCGAGTCCGGCCTCGTTGAACGAGACGAGCTGCTCCCAGGCATGCACGTAGTTGTCGTTGGCCGGGGCGGGCCAGTGCACGAGGTAGAGGTCGACGTGATCGAGTCCGAGCTTGGTCAGGCTCTCCTCGAGGGCCTGCTTCGGCTGCGATCCGGCCTGCCGGTCGTTCCACAGCTTCGTCGTGATGAACAGCTCGTCGCGGGGAATCCCGCTGGCCGCGATCGCGCGCCCGACCCCTTCTTCATTGCCGTAGATCGCTGCGGTGTCGATGTGTCGGTATCCGAGCTCGAGGGCGTCGGAGACGAATCTCTCCGTCTGAGCGGGGTCGACCTTGAAGACGCCGTACCCGAGCTGCGGGATGTCGTAACCCGAGTTGAGGGAGACCGAGGGGATGCGCCCCGCGTTCGATCGCTTCGCGTCGGCGCGGTGATCTGCGTGATGTTCTGCCATGCTTCCAGCCTACGAAGCGGGCGCGACATGCGGGCCGGGCTTGCGGGATCGAAAGATGTGCAGCAGCAGCGTTTTGCATGGATGACCGGGCCATCCTGACGTCACTGCCCTGATCGTCGCGCGCGCACGCGTTGACGTCCCGGGACGTCCGGAGAATGATGGAAGGACCCGAACGCCGGTAGACCTACCGAAGGAAGTCACCTATGCCCGCGCCCCGACCGCTCGTGACCGCGATGGTCGCGTCGGCGGGTGCGCTCGTGCTCTCGTGCCTGAGCGCTTTCGCTCTCACCGGTGTCGACGCCGAGACCTCGCCGCGCGCGGCCAGCAGCGATCGTGCCCTCCCTCCGATCGCGTTGAACGCTCCCGCATCCCTGGAAGCGGCGATCGGGACGGAGCCGACCCCGATCGCGGAACCCCCCGCGCCCGACGACAGCGTTCCTCCGTCGTCCCGCCGCGATCGGAGCACCCCACCGAAAGTCGGGCGTGTTCCGGCGCCTGCGCCGGCCCCCGCCCCGGCTCCACCGGCGACCCCCGCTCCGACTCCGCAGCCCACCCCGTCGCCGACGGACGATCCCACACCGTCGCCCGAACCGACGACGACACCGACCCCGGATCCGTCCGACGACGCACCCGAGGAGCCGGCATCCGGCGTTCTCGCTCCCGACGAGTCAACCGAGCTCCTTCCGGGCGACTGACCGACCGTCATTCCCTCTGGAGGGCGGTCGCCTCCACCTGGATATCCGCCGCGATCGACTCCAGCGCCGCCACGATCTCCGTCGCGGGAGTGTCCGCAGGGACCGCGGCCACGATCTCCGCCTGGAACAGCCGCCCGCCCGACATCGCCGCATCCTGCGTCTGCGTCGTCATGCGGACGACGTTGACGCCGCGCTCGCCCAGCGCGCTCGTGACCTCGCGGACGATACCGACGCGGTCGTTGCCCATCACACGGACGGCGAGTTCGCTCCGTGGCTGGAGGGATCGCCCGGGCGTGACGACAACGATGCTGGCCAACCCCTCCAGGACGCTCAGCGCATCCCGCAGCTCATCGGCACGGGACGGACCGACGTCGACCTGGATGACGCCGGCGAAAGTGCCCGCCAGCTCCGCGAGCTCGCTGTTCTCCCAGTTGCCGCCGTGCGCACTGATCACTTCGGCGACCGCGGACACGATGCCCGCGCGGTCGACCCCGACGACGGTGAGCACAAGGGTAGTCATGGCGCCAGCGTAGCCATCGCGCTCAGTCCTCGAAATCCTCCGGCTCGACCTCGTCCAGGAAGCTGCGGAACTCGGCGATGCGCGACTCCTCGTCCCGCGCGGATGCCTCATCCGACTCCTCCGAGACGGTATCGGGAATTCCTGCCACCGCGAGGACCTCGTCCGCGACGAAGATCGGAGCGTCCGCACGAGACGCCAGTGCAATGGCATCCGACGGTCGGGCATCCACCACGCGAGCGCCCCGCGGGGTGTCGAGGGTCACCGCGGCGTAGAACGTGCCGTCGTCGACCCGCGTCACCTCGACCCGCTCGACGCGCGCGGACAGCTCGTCCACGATCGAGAGCATCAGTTCGTGGGCCAGCGGACGCGGCGAGGGGGCACCCTGCACGGCGACGAGGATCGCTGTCGCTTCTTGGGCACCGATCCACACCGGGAGGATCCTGTCCCACGGGCGGAGGACCGGCTTCAGCAGGATCACATGCTCCTGCGCGGGATCCAGTGCCACCCCCAGGACGCGGACGCGAATCATGACACCTCCCGGTCGTCGATGTGCTGCCATGCTACGCACGGCCGCGGAGGGCGAGGGCCGACGCGAAGCACGAAGATCGATTCACCGGAATGCTTTCTGCCTTCGTATGGTTGTCCTCGATATGGAACGCTTCGGAACACTGTCCTTCGGGCACTACGGCCCTCTCGGCGGCGGCCGCATCCTCACGGCGCGCGACTCGATGCTCCAGGCGATCGACCTCGCCGTGGGCATGGACGAGCTCGGCGTCGACGGCACCTATTTCCGGGTTCACCACTTCGCGCGCCAGCAGGCCTCCCCGATGCCGCTTCTCGCCGCGATCGCCGCGCGCACCTCGCGCATCGAGATGGGGACCGGTGTGATCGACATGCGCTATGAGAACCCCCTCTCCCTGGCAGAGGAAGCGGCCGCGGTCGACCTGATCAGCGACGGCCGGCTCGCGCTGGGCGTCAGCCGCGGGTCACCTGAGTCCGTGGTGCGCGGCTACGAGACCTTCGGCTACACGGGTTCTGAGGACCCTCGGGGTGCCGACATCGCGCGTCGGCATTTCGATCTGTTCCTGCGCGCGATCGACGGCGAACCGCTCGCCGAGCGCGACGCGAACAGCCCCTTCGGCGGCGGAACGGGGATGCAGGCGATCGAACCGCAGTCCCCGGGACTCCGCTCACGGGTGTGGTGGGGAGCCGGCAACCGTGACACCGCTGAATGGGCGGGACGCATCGGTGTGAACCTCATGTCCTCGACGCTGCTCACCGAGGCGGACGGCACGCCCTTCGATCTTCTGCAGGCGCAGCAGATCGATGCGTTCCGCGCGGCGTGGCGCGAAGCCGGTCACGCGGGCACGCCCCGCGTCTCGGTCAGTCGCAGCATCTTCCCGATCACGACGGCGGAGGATGCCATGTACTTCGGCGGTTCGCAGGGCGGGGACCAGATCGGCATCATTGACGGCATGCGCTCGACGTTCGGCAAGACGTACGCCGCCGAACCCGACGTGCTGGTCGAGCAGTTGCTGCAGGATGCGGCCATCCAGTCCGCCGACACGCTCATGCTCACCATCCCCAGCCAGTTGGGCGTGGAGTTCAATCTGCGCGTCGTGGAGTCGTTTGCGAAGTACGTCGCCCCGGCCCTCGGCTGGAAGGCCCCGGTCTCGGCCTGAGCGCGCCCGCTCCCCCGTCTCAGTCATCGCCGAGCGAGCATCATCTTGCCGAGTGAGCATTCCATCGAATGCTCACTCGGTGAAGTAATGCTCGCTCGGCGAGCGGGATGCCCGGGTCCTTCCCCTCCGTCAGCCGGCGGCGGGAAGGACCGAGTCCGGGACGACATCGTCGCCCTGCTGACTGATCGCGATGCCCGCACCTCTCGTCCCCAGCCCCGTCGGACGCCCGGAGCCTGCGGCGAGAGCTCCCCGCGAGGAGACGGGAACGCGCACGCGGCCGTCGAGCATGACGGCGATCTCGACGGCGGCGACCCGCGCCGTCGAGTGCTTCACCGCGTTGACGAGCGCCTCGTTGACTGCTTCGACCGCACGCTCCGCCGTCGCGGGATCGTGCAGGGCGACGGCTGCATCCGCGTCGACGTCGAGCGTCGTCGTGACCACGCCGCTCCAGGCGGACAGAAGGCTCTCGACGGATACGGCGAAGCCTGACTGAGGGGCGCCGTCCGGACTCGGGTCAGGATCGAGGATGGCCGCGAAGGCGTCCTCGGTCTGCGCGCGGAACACGGCCAGGTCTTCGACCGTCGGGGGCTCATCGTCAGCCTGCGCGGCGAGGATCACGCACCTGCCCTACACACGACCGTGAAGCAGACTCGCTGCGCGTGCCGACTGCTCGCTCGCTTGCTCCCGCATCGCCGCGACCCGCTGCGCCACACGGGCCAGCACGCGGGCGGAGCGATGCTCGGCCTGGCGTACCCGCCGCATCGCGTCGACGCACAACGACAAGGCCACCGCGGCTGCGGGAATCGCGACCACGCCCACCACACTGAGCATGTTCAGACCCGGCAGGAGCGCGTACGTCAGGAGCGCGACAACGATTCCGGCCAGCAACCAGATCACGACGAATGCGGTCGGTCGCACAGAGCCGGGCGTCGCACCGCGCAGGCGACGTGCACGCGTCGCGGCCCCCGCCGCGATGTCGGCGAGGAAGACGCCGAGGTAGCCCAGCCCGACGAGGGCGGGCGCCCCCGCGGTGAGCGCGAACGGCAACGAGGCCAGGTTGTAGACGACCGCGACGGCGAGCCAGGGCGTAGGGATCAGAACCAGCGGCAGGCGACCCGTCGTGCCGGTGTGCCCGGTTGCGGCCGACGCAACGGCGGGGTGAGCGTCGTTCTCGACGAGTTCAGCGAAACGGTGACTCTGCTCCCGCACCTGCGCGGCGTAGGCTCGCACGGTGTCGAACTCGACGCGTCCTGCCAGCATTGCGTCTCGGCCGGAACGCAACTGAGCCACCGCCTTCTCCAGGAGCTGCCGCGTCCGCGTCACGCGTTCCAGCGCGGCGTCCAGTCGCTCCCGCATGAGCTGCAGCGCGTCGGCCAGCCGCTGGGCGACGAGACGGCGTCGCGCGAACTGGTCGGTCGCGACGCCGACGACGCCGAAGACCACGAGAGTCGTGACGATATTGGTCAGGGTTCGCGGGCCCCATGCGCCCGCCGTCGACGTGTGCCACAGCAGCAGGCTCACGGCGTTGTTGACGGGCGCGCGCACGAGGGCGGCGATGACGAGCGCGCCGACGACGACGATCGCGCGAGCCCTCGGCCCCCGGATTCGCGGGCGCGAAGCCCACCGTCACCACGTCCAGCACCCCGACTCCCTCTTTTTTGGCCTCAGTACAACAATAGGGCAGATGATGCGACCCTCGATGTCCATCGGCCCGAGGCTGGTCGGATGCTGGAGATCGTCGCCGTCCGTCCTGAAGACCACGCCGTCTGGCAGGGATACCTGGAGTTCTACGAAACGGAGCTCACGGAGGAAGTGACGCAGTACACCTTCGATCGGATCGTGGATCCCGCATCCGGGCTCTATGGCGCGATCGCCTGGGAAGGTGGGTGCCCGGTCGGACTCGTGCATTGGCTGACGCACCTGGCGACGTGGTCGCGAGGCGACTACTGCTACCTCGAAGACCTGTTCGTCTCCCCCGACGCACGCGGGTCCGGCGCGGGTCGGTCGCTCATCGGCCACGTCAGCGATTGGGCGAAGGGTGCCGGCTGCACAAAGGTCTATTGGCTGACCGCGGAGACGAACACGCGTGCGCGGGCGCTCTACGACCAGGTTGCCACCCGCAGCGGTTTCATCCACTACCAGCTGACACTCTGAGCGAGGACGCGGTCTCCACAGGCTCCCGCGACCGCACCCTCCGCTCTGTCATCCTGTTGCGGGAACGAGCAGTAGGGGGCGTTATGGCGAATGAGTCGTTTGCCCGGGTCATCATTGCGACGGACGACGTCGGCGACGAACTCGACAGGTACATCCGCGCAACGCCGCGCGACGGCTACGGCATCCTCCACGACCCGATCCGCCGGGAGGGAACGGGCGCGGTCGCGCGTTTCGCGGGATTCGCCACCGGGCGCTGGGCGTACGAGACGAATCTGCGCGGGTTCTTCGGCGACCCCACCGGTTGGCACGTGGGCGAGGATGACCGGGCAGCGTGGCAAGAGGTTCTCGCCTCTCTGCGCCGGACGAAGGGGCGCATCCAATTCGAGATCGTCGACTCCGAAGAGGCAACGGCATGGCTGGCCCGGCAGACTGCCGAGATGCGGCTGAACTGGCGCTCAGCGCCGACGATCCGCATGACGACACGCTCCTCGGACGAACTGTCGTGGCCGGTCTTCGCGCACGCACTCGGGCTGGATGCCGATGTCGTCGACGAAGATCTCGAGTTCGAGACAGTCGGCTACGTTCGCGAGCACGCGATCGCGACCGGCGAGCTGCCGACTCGCGACGAGTTGATCGCCTGGGCGCGCACGTCGGGCGCATAGCCCACACGTTCTCAGCGCAGGAACTGCGTGGGGTCGAACTCCTCGATGGGAATGACCCGGATGCGGGGCAGCGGCGCATCGAAGGCCTGAGCGTCGTACTCGATGTCGAAGAAGGTGACACCGCCCAGGGCGGCGTAGCCGGTGTTGCGGAACTCGTTGAACGCGAGCACTCCCACCCGCCGCTCGCCGTCGGCGAGAGGGGCGAGATCCTCCACGAAGTCGCCGTCGTGGCTGACGAGCACGACGTCGTCGTCACGTTCGCGCAGTGCGCGCAGCGTGCGCTGGATGGCGATGTCGACGACCTTCGCGTCCGCGGGACCCGACAACGGCACCGGTTCGAACCCGAGCGCTGTCAGCGCCTGGACGAAGGTCATCGGAAGGTTGGTGGAGGCGTTCAGGAAGAAGAGCCCGCGAGCGCGCCCGCCCCAGGTGCGCTCGACGAAGGCGAGCAGGCGGTCCCAGCGTGGACGCTCATCCGGCTGCGGCCGGCGGCCGAGGATCGACCCGCCCAGCGTCGCATCGATGTTCTCGCCGTCGACGAGAAGCCAGGTCGTCGCCTCTGCCTGCGCCATATTCTGCTCTCCCGTCGCCACCGACTCGCTCACTCCCCCGCCCGCCGGACGCACAACGCGCCGACTCACGGACGCAGCAGGACCTTCGTCGCCCGGCGCTCGTCCATGGCGGCGTAGGCGTCGGCGGCCTCACGCAGCGGCAGTTCGAGATCGAAGACGAGCCCGGGCCGGATCGCTCCCGAGCGCACGTCGGGCAGCAGCTCCTCGATGTAGCCGCGCACCGGCGCCACACCGCCGTTGACACCCACATTCGAGCCGAACATGGTGCGTACGGGCAGTTCAGGGCCGCCGTTGGGCACACCGACGTACCCGACCATCCCGCCCGGTCGGGTCGAGCGCAGCGCCTGGTCCATGGACTCCTTCGTGCCGACGCACTCGAGGACGCGGTCCGCGCCGATGCCGCCCGTGAGCTCGCGCACCTTCGCGATGCCCTCCTCGCCCCGCTCGGCGACGATGTGCGTCGCGCCGAACTCCCGCGCCAGTGCATGTCGTTCGGGATGACGCGACATCGCGATGATCGTGGTAGCGCCCAGTCGCTTCGCGGCGATGACGGCGCACAGGCCGACCGCCCCGTCGCCGACGACGGCCACACTATCGCCGGGGCGCACGCCGGCGGAGACCGCGGCGTGGTGCCCCGTGCCCATGACGTCGCTCAGCGTCAGCAGGCCGGGGATATCCTCGGGCTCGACCGGGCCCGGGACCACGGCCAGGGTGCCGTCAGCGAGAGGCACTCGTACGAACTCGCCCTGACCGCCGTCGGCGAAGCCGTCCTCGCGTACGTCGCTGCCCCACCATCCGCCGTTGAGGCACGAGGTGCTCACGCCGTTACGGCAGTTCACGCACGTGCCGTCGCACACGTAGAACGGCGCTATGACGAAGTCGCCGGCACGAACGTTCTCGACATCGCCGCCGACCTCCTCCACGACTCCGACGAACTCGTGGCCGATGCGGTGAGGACGCTCCGTCGGCGTCACCCCGCGGTAGGGCCACAGATCCGAGCCGCACACGCACGCGGCGACGACGCGGACGATCGCGTCGCGCCCGGTCGAGAGCTGCGGACGCGGGACCTCTTCGACGCGGATGTCACGGGCGGCGTGGATGACGGTTGCGAGCATGATCCGAGCCTACGTGAGCTGGGGGCCGCGCGGCTCCCCGAGCGGATGCGGCGTCTTCCCCTCGGCGAGCATCGCGACGAGCCGGGCGATGCGCCCCGCTCGCGCCGACGGCGTGGCCGTCGCGACCCGGTGCAGCACTGCGTACCGGTTGGTCGCGTCGAGACGCTCGAAGAGCGACGCCGCCGCGGGCTCCGCCGCGAGGGCGACGCGGAGGTCATCGGGCACCTCGATCGTGGCCGAACCGGCGTAGGCACGGTCCCATCGTCCATCCGCTTTCGCGCGGTCGATCTCGGCCTGCCCGCGCGGGCGCATCCGCCCCTGTTCGATCAGACCCGCGACCAGCGTCAGATTGCGCTGGGACCACAACGAGGCGCGGCGTCTCGGCGTGTAGCGCTGCAGGAACGTCGCCTCGTCGCGTCCCCGCTTCTGACCATCGATCCAACCGCTGCACAGCGCCTCCTCGAGTGCGCCGTCGTAGCTGAGGACCGTGGGCGCGGTCGTGCCCTTCTTGGCGAGCACGAGCCACACTCCCTCGTCGTCGTGCTCATGTTCGTCGAGCCACGCACGCCAGGCGGCGGCGTCGGCGACGATCAGCGGGTCGTCCGGGGTGTGCACGCCCCCATCCTCTCGCGCGTCGGCGCAGTGCGGGAGAGGTGCTCAGCGCGCACGGTCGCCCGCGCTGCGCGGCGGGTCGACACTCACATCCAGTGGGTCGAGCCCGCGAAGCGAGGTCCACACGAGCTCTTCGCCCTTGGCCGCGTGTTGGGATGCCCGGACTGCGCGCTCATCAGCCCAGCTGTTGAGGCGATGACCGCGGTGCCCGCGCACGTGTTCCAGGACGACGTCGGGAAGGCCCGCCGCCCGCCGGGCGTCGCGGACCTCGATGAGCTGTTCGAGGATGTCCCGGTTGGCGGTGGGCTTCTTGGCGGAGGTCACCCAGCCGCGACGCGCGTGGCCGTCCATCCACTTCGTGTAGGTGTCGATGGCGTACATGGAGTCGGCTTGCACGATGAGCTCGGGCACCTGGAAGTGGTCTCGGATGGCGTAGAGCAGGCCCAGCAGCTCGCCGATGTTGTTCGTGCCGCTCGGCAGAGAGCCTGCGGCCCACTGGCCGTCCTCGCCGACCCATGCCCAACCCGCGGGGCCCGGGTTGCCCTTGCAGGCACCGTCGGTCGCGACGGTGTAACGAGCGGGCACGGCGTCAGTGGAGGACATCCCTCCATCTTCTCAGGCGATCGGTTCAGCCCGCCACGAGCTCCGGATGGTGACCGCACGCCGTGCTGCCCTCGCACGCCTCGCATCGCACCACGCGGTCAGGGCATCCGGCGACGGCGCAGTCGATCATCCGCGACGTCGCCGCGCCGCATCCGGTGCAGCGCCCGATGTGCTCGGCATCGGAGCCGAACGTCATCGCCTGCCGTCCGTCGAAGACGTAGAGCGATCCCTCCCATAGTCCCGTGTTGCCGAACGTCTCGCCGTACCGCACGATCCCGCCGTCGAGTTGATAGACCTCCTGGAAGCCGCGCGCCGTCATCAAACTCGAGAGCACCTCGCACCGGATGCCGCCGGTGCAGTACGTCACGATCGGCTTCTGCTTCAGGTGGTCGTACCGGCCGGAGTCGAGCTCCGCGATGAACTCCCTCGTCGTCGAGACGTCCGGGACGACGGCCCCGCGGAAACGGCCGATCTCCGCCTCGAACCCGTTGCGGCCGTCGAAGAACACCACCTCTTCGCCGCGTTCCTCGACGAGCTTGTGCACGGCGCCGGGCGTCAGGTGCGTGCCGGTGCCCACCACGCCGTCCGTGTCGACGCGCAGCTCGTCGGGCGCACCGAAGGTGACGATCTCGTCGCGCACCCTCACTGCGAGTTTCGGGAAGTCCAGGCTCCGGCCCTCGTCGTCGAGACCGCTCCCCTCCGACCACTTCAGATCGAGACCCCGGAAGGGCCCGTACTGCCGCGTCTTGCGCGCGTAGATCTTCACCGCGCCGAGCTCACCGCCGACCGTGCCGTTGATGCCGTGCTTCGAGATCAGGATGCGGCCGCGCAGTCCGAGTAGTTCGCAGAGGTCACGCTGCCACAGGCGAACGGCTTCGGGGTCGGCGATGGGGGTGAACCGGTAGTACAGCAGGATCTTCGAGATGGCCACCGAGACAGCGTAGGCGCTCAGCCCGCCGCGAGAGCCCACACGGCGGCGCCCGCCGACACGACGGCCAGGACGAGAGCGGTGCCGATCAGCACAGCATGGACGATAAGGAACCGTGTCGGGCGTCCCGCGGCGTCGCGGGCTCGCGCATCCTTCGCGACACGTCCGTAGAAGCGCGGCCAGACGACGACGTTGTAGACGGCGTTGACGAGCAGGAGGACGGCGAGCAGGACGATCATCCCCCGAGCGTAATCGCGCTCAGACGCGGTGGATCACCCGGCCATCCATGATCGTGCCGACGACCTCCATCCTGCGCAGGGCGGACGGCTCCATCGCGCGCGGGTCGGCCGCGGTGAGTGCGAGATCCGCGCGCTGGCCGACGGCGATCGTGTCGGGGTTCGAGGAACCGCGATGCGTGGATGCAGCGAGAGCGACGTCCACGGAGACCGTCTCGCCGGGCTGCCACGGCTCGCGACTGTCGCGCGTGCGAGAGGCGGCCGCCGCGATCTGGCGCCAGGGGTCGAGCGCGGACACCGGGGCGTCGGATCCGAAGCGTAGGTCGATTCCCGCGGCCCACAGCGAGCGCAGCGGATACGGACGCGCCGTCTGCGTGGCCCAGATGCTGTCGGTCAGATCGCGGTCGTCCAGGGCGTGCTCCGGCTGCACGCTGGCCGCGACGCCGAGGCGGGCCATCCGCGGGATGTCGGCGACGGCCACGAGCTGCGCGTGCTCGATGGTTCCGTGTGCGCCGGTGGCCGCGTACGCATCGAGGGCATGACGCATCGCCTCGTCGCCGATCGCGTGGATCGCGCAGTCGAGACCGGCCGCCGTCGCCCGTGTCATGACCTCGCGCAGAGCGTCGGGCGCGATCGTGAGCAAACCGTGCGGGTGCGGCGGATCGGCGTAGGCGACCGAGCATGCCGCGGTCCGTGTGCCGAGAGATCCGTCGGTGATCGCCTTCAGCGCTCCGACCGTGATGAGACCTCCGTCGTCGCCCCGCAGCGGGTCGCCGCTGCGCAGGCCCTCCGCGATGGCTCGGTCGAGGAGATCGGGATAGACGCCGAACTCCACGCGCAGCAGATCGAAGCCGGCCGAACGACGGCGCTGCCACGAGGACTCGTTCCACACCATGTCCAGGTCCACCACACCGACGACGCCGCGAGCGGACGCGGCGGCGGCCATCGCCGTCACGGCCGCATCCGACACCCGGTCGGGAAGCTGGTTGAGACGCCGCGACATCTCGAATGCCGGCCCCTCGCGCAGGATCCCGTCGTCGGACGAGACGCCCTCGCGGGCGAGGGCTGAGGAGTTGAGCCACACGCTGTGCACGTCGGCGTTGATGAGGTAGGTCGGGACGTCCCCCGTCGCCGCATCGAGGACCGCGAGCGACGGCGTATCGGGCCAGAGCGCATCGCGGAAGCCGGTGCCGACGCGCCGTCCGTCCACGCCTGGGGCCACACGGCCCATCCGGGCTGCCGCATCCGTCGCCGAGACCGCGTCCCCGAGCGGCTCGCGCAACGCGGCCAAGGCCCATTGCGTCACGTGCACGTGATGATCCCAGAGGCCGGGGATAACGTGGGCTCCCTCGGCGCGATGCACCGAACCGGTCAGCCGAAGCGCACCGGCGGGCGCGATGTCGGCGATGCGCCCGTCGTGGAGGACGATGTCGTAGAGCTCGGTCCCCGGCAGGAGCTCGGCGCCCGGACCCGCGATCCGCACGTCCGCGAGGGCGTCGATGCGTGGCCGACTCATGCCTCGGGCCGTGCTCGCCGCGCCCGGGCCATCTCATCCGCCAATGCGGCGTTCGCGTGCGGCCCTTCCGCACGCAGCATGTCGACGATGTGGTCGACCACCTCCACGGGGCGGTTCTGGCTCAGCTTCCGCTTGGCCACGACCGAGGTGGGCGTGAGCCGGAAGCCGACCGTGCCGCGCTCGAGACGATGCACGAACTCTGCGTCGTTCGGACGCTCCCACATCCGGCGCGGGGCCGGCCTCGACGACTCGAAGCGGTCGACGAGACGGTCGAGCACCCGCAGGTTCTCTGCGGTGCCGAGAAGTTCGGGGACGCCGCTCAGGTGCGCGGCCACGAAGTTCCAGGTGGGAACCGCCGGCACGTCGCCGTACCAGCCCGGCGACACGTAGCCGTGAGGGCCCTGCACCACGACGAGGAGCTCGCGCTCCCCCAGAGCGTGGATGGCGTCGTCGGGTTTGCCGACGTGGGCGACGATGCTCAGATCGTCCCTGGTGTCATCGAGGAGCACGGCGTAGTGCGACGCGACGAGGCCGTCGGGCCCGACGCTCACGAGGGTCGCCCACGGGTTGTGGTCGATGAGTCGACGGATCTCGTCCACATCGGTCATCGCGAAGCTCGGGTTCTGTCTCACCGCATCCTCACTTCTGGCACACCGGACACCAGTAGAGCTTCCGCGCACCCATCTCCTCCAGCAGGATCGACGTGCCGCTGATGCGGCAGGGCAGGCCCGCGCGGTGGTAGACCCAGTGGCGATCGTCACGATGCGCCATTGCTCTCCGCCACTCATCGGGGGTGAGGTCGTCCATCGTCATCATCTGACCGGTCTCGACCCCGATCCGCAGCAGCCTCACCCAGTCGCGCCAGAGGCCGCGCACGACCTCCTCGGGCACGTCGCGTCCCGGAGTGTGCGGATCGAGGCGGGCGCGGAACAGGAGCTCGGCGCGGTAGACGTTGCCGATCCCGCTCACGACGCTCTGGTCCATGAGCAGGAGCCCGATCGGCGTGGGCTTGCGCCGGACGACGCGCGTGAAGCGCTCCTCACCCTCGGCAAGGTCGTCGACGAGGGGATCCGGACCCAGCTTCGCGATGACCGCCTGCACCTGATCGGGCGTCAGCACCTCGCATGCGGTGGGCCCGCGCAGGTCTGCGCACGTGGCCTCGGTCAGCAGCCGCAACCGAACCTGGCCCACGACCGGCGGCGGCCACGTCGCGTCGGTGTCGTCGAGCCCCGACGTCTGCTCCGACATGCGCACGTGCCCGCGCGCCTTGCGGGGCGCACCGATGGAGGTCAGCGAGTTCTCGCCCGCGGCGTCCACGATGCGTTCGGGATCGGTCCCCCGCTGGTTCGTCTGCCCCATGCGCCCGTTGGCGGAGGCGATCGTCGGATCGACGAGGATCTCGCCGGAGAAGTCCCACGCACCGTACATCCCGAGATGCACGCGCAGCCACAGATCGCCCTCGAACTCGAGGAACATCTGCTTGCCCACAGCCCGCACCGATAGCGCCTCACGACCGTCCAGCAGCGCGGCGCCCTCGGCGAAGCGGCCCTGCGGACTCGACGCCGAAACGCGGTGCCCGACCACATTACGGTCGAACTGCCGGGCGATCCGGTGAACGGAATGGCCCTCGGGCATCAGCCCGCTTCCGGGTCGAAGCTGCTGGATGCGTCGTCGAGCACGTCGGGGTGCGCGAGACCCGCACGCGGGTCGGGAAGAAGCGAGCCGTCGCGCTCGAAGTCCGCGATCTGCGCGATGCGGCGCACGTGGCGCTCCTCGTTGGAGAAGGGCGTCGCGATGAAGCGGTCGATGAAGGTCGTCGCCTCCTCGAACGTGTGCTGTCGGGCACCGATCGCGATGACGTTCGCGTCGTTGTGCTCGCGCGCGAGCTCGGCCGTCGCGATGTTCCAGACCAGCGCCGCACGGATCCCCGCGACCTTGTTCGCCGCGATCTGCTCCCCGTTTCCCGAGCCGCCGAACACGATGCCCAGCGCCTCGATGCCCGCCGCCTGATCGCGGACGACCGCCTGGGCGGCGCGGATGCAGAACGCCGGATAGTCGTCGACGGGGTCGTACTCCAGAGGTCCGTGGTCGACGACGTCGTGACCGGCTTCGGCGAGATGGTGCTGCAGGCGCGTCGAGAACTCGAGGCCGGCGTGATCCGTGGCGATATGGATGCGCATGCTGCTCATCCTAGGGACGCGCGCACCCGGCCCGCACTCACGGGGCGATGCCGGCGGCTGCCGGCTTGAAGCCCGCGCGGATGTTCTCGCAGCAGCCGGGACGACAGACGTCGAACCACGGACCGAGCGAGGTGCGGTGCGGGCGCTGGTCAGCCGGCGTGCCGGCCAGTCGCTCCTCGATCAGATCGACAAGCCCCGACACGTAGGCGGGATCGATGCCGGGCGTCGGCGTGCGGACGGCCCGGATTCCGACCTCCTGCACCGTCTCCATGGCCTCCGTGTCGAGATCCCAGAGAACCTCCATGTGGTCGCTCACGAACCCGAGCGGCACGATCGCGACGGCGGTGATCCCGGCGGCGGCGAGCTCCGTGATCTCGTCGTTGATGTCGGGTTCGAGCCAGGGCTGGGATGCGGGGCCCGAGCGCGACTGGTAGACGAGCTTCCAACCGATCTCCGGTGCCGACTGCGCCATGACGACCTCGGCGACGGCTAGATGCTGGGCCTCGTACGCCCCGCCGGGGCCGAAGTCCCGGTCGCGCGGGCCCGAGCGCTGCGCGTCGGCGGTCGGGATCGAGTGTGTCGAGAACAGCACGCGGATCTGATCCGCGGGCACCCCGTCGGCCAGGAAGCCCGAGACGGCCTCGCGGACGCCCTCGACGAAGGTGGACACGAATCCGGGGTGGTCGAAGAACTGACGCACCTTGTCGATGGTCACCCTCCCGCCCAGGTTCGTCGCGTCCAGAACGCGCGCGAAGTCCTCGCGGTACTGGCGACAGCTGGAGAACGAGCTGTATGCGCTCGTCGCGACCGCCAGCAGCGTCGTGTGACCGGCATCCGCCGCCTCCTGAACGGCCTCTTCCAGGTACGGGCCCCAGTTGCGGTTGCCCCAGTACACCGGGAGTCCGAGGCCGCGGCGCGCGATCTCGGCCTCGAGCGCAGCCTTCAGTGCGCGGTTCTGCGCATTGATGGGGCTCACCCCGCCGAAGTGGCGGTAATGGTGCGCCACCTCTTCCAGGCGCTCGTCCGGGATGCCGCGCCCCCGCGTCACATTCCGCAGGAACGGGATCACGTCCTCCTGCCCCTCCGGCCCTCCGAAGCCGGCGAGCAGCACGGCGTCGTACGCGGTGGGCTGCTCGACCCAGGGCGGACCGCTCGTGGCGTGCGCCGAGGCGAAGGGCACCGCGGTGTCGGGGGTCTCGGTCTGAAGCGGGGTCTGTTCAGGGGAACTCACGCCAACATCCTCGCACCGCGAATTGATCGGGCCGGAGCGATACCGCCGATGCGCAGCAAAACCGTAGGCTGGAGGTCTCGCCCGTGTCGCCAGCAGCGATGCCGCGCCTTTCACACCCTCACCCCATGGGAGCAAACGCAGTGCCTGGAGAGAACCTCACCCGGATCGAGGCGCAGGAGCGCCGCGCGGTCATCGACACCGAGTCGTACGAGATCGCGCTGGATCTGACCACGGGAGCGGAGCTGTTCCGCTCGACCAGCACCATCCGATTCGCCGCCACCGAGGGCGCTTCGACCTTCGTCGACCTCATCGCCGAGCGCGTGCACCGCATCACGCTCAACGGCGTCGACATCGACACCTCCGCCTTCGCGGACTCCCGCATCCAGCTGGAGAACCTCGCCGCCCACAATGTGCTGACCGTCGACGCCGACGCGCGGTACACGAACAGCGGCGAGGGTCTGCACCGGTTCGTCGACCCGGTCGACGGTGAGGTGTACCTCTATTCGCAGTTCGAGGTGCCCGATTCGCGGCGCGTGTTCGCCGTGTTCGAGCAGCCCGACCTGAAGGCGACGTTCCAGTTCACGATCACCGCTCCCGCCCCGTGGCAGGTCGTCTCCAACTCCCCCACCCCTGAGCCCGTTCCCGCGGGCGACGGCGTCGCGACGTGGACGTTCGAGCCCACGCCCCGCATCTCGTCCTACATCACGGCGCTCATCGCCGGCCCCTACGAGGTCACACGCTCCGAGCTCACCAGCTCGTCGGGCCGCGTCATCCCGCTGGGCGTGTTCGCCCGCAAGAGCCTCTGGCAGTACCTCGACGCCGACTACGTGTTCGAGAACACCCGCCAGGGCTTCGCGTACTTCGAGGAGAAGTTCGGTGTCGCATATCCGTTCGCGAAGTACGACCAGCTCTTCGTGCCCGAGTTCAACGCCGGCGCCATGGAGAACGCGGGCGCGGTGACCTTCACCGAGACCTACGTCTTCCGCAGCAAGGTCACGGATGCGGTCAAGGAGCGTCGTGTCGTCACGATCCTCCACGAGCTGGCGCACATGTGGTTCGGCGACCTCGTCACCATGAAGTGGTGGAACGATCTCTGGCTGAACGAGTCGTTCGCCGAGTGGGCGTCGACGATCGCCACCGCCGAGGCCACCGAGTGGACCGAGGCGTGGACGACGTTCAACGCGATGGAGAAGTCCTGGGCCTATCGCCAGGACCAGCTGCCCTCCACTCACCCCGTCGTCGCGGAGATCAACGACCTGGAGGATGTCCAGGTCAACTTCGACGGCATCACCTACGCCAAGGGCGGCTCGGTCCTGAAGCAGCTCGCCGCGTGGGTCGGCGTCGAGGCGTTCTTCGCCGGCGTGTCCGCCTACTTCCAGAAGCATGCGTGGGGCAACACCGAGCTGCCCGATCTGCTGACGGAGCTGGAGACCACCAGCGGCCGCGATCTGTCGGGCTGGTCCAAGAAGTGGCTGGAGACGGCCGGCGTCAACACGCTCACCCCCGCGGTGGACGAGTCCGTGGACGGCACGATCAGCAAGTTCTCCATCATCCAGACGGCGCCGGCGGACTACCCCACCATCCGTCCGCACCGTCTCGGCATCGGCTTCTACGACCTGCAGGGCGACGCCCTCGTGCGCGTGCACCACATCGAGCTCGACGTCGACGGCGACCGTACCGACGTCGCCGAGCTCGTCGGCCACCGCCGTCCCGACCTCATCCTCCTCAACGACGACGACCTGGCCTACGCCAAGATCCGACTCGACGACCGGTCGCTGGCCACAGCCGTCGCGCACCTGTCGAAGATCAGCGACCCGCTCGCCCGCTCCCTCGTGTGGGGCGCCGCCTGGGACCAGACACGGGATGCGGAGGCGTCGGCCTCCGCGTACGTGCAGCTCGTCCTCGGCAACATCGCCACCGAGACCGAGTCCACCACCGTGCGCACGACCCTCGCGCAGCTGCAGTTGACGGCGAACGCCTACGTCGACCCCGCGAAGCGCGATGCCACGCGCGTGGCCGTCGCCGACGGCCTGTGGGACCTGGCACAGGGTGCGGCCGCGGGAAGCGACAGCCAGCTGCAGTTCGTCACCGCATTCGCCTCTGCCGCGGCGACCCCGGAGCACTTCGCGCGCGTGCGGAGCCTGCGTGACGGTGAGCTCGTCCTCGACGGCCTCGAGATCGATGCGGACCTGTCCTGGGCACTGCTGGTCTCACTCGCCGCGGGCGGACTCGTCACGACGGCCGACATCGACGCCGCCCTCGCCGCCGACAACACGGCCAAGGGCGGTGAGTTCGCCGCTCAGGCGAAGGCCGCGCTCCCCACAGCCGAGGCCAAGCAGGCCGCCTGGGACGCTCTGGTCGGCTCCGACGACCTACCCAACACCGTCGTCCGCTCGGCCGCCGCGGGCTTCACGCATCCGGCCGGGCGCGACCTGCTGGCCCCGTTCGTGTCGACCTACTTCGACATGCTGCTGCCGGTCTGGGAGTCGCGCAGCTACCAGATCGCGAACTACCTCATCGTCGGCCTGTACCCGGCACCCCTCGCCGACGTCGCGCTGCGCGACGCGACGCGCACGTGGCTCATCGAGAACCGCGAGGCACCGGCGGCCCTGCGCCGTCTGGTCGCCGAGAACCTCGCCGGCGTCGAGCGCGCCCTCTCCGTCCAGGAGGCGGACGCCTGATCGGCTGACCAGAACGCCCCGTCGACCCGCGTCGACGGGGCGTTCTGCCGTCTCCGCCCGTGGGACGAGGCGCAGCGGTCGAGATCGGTACCACAGGGGGACGCGGCCGCGAGGCCGCCGCTCGTAGCGTTGAGCCATGATCGTCGCAGAGAACCTCACCAAGCAGTTCGGGGACAAGCACGCCGTCTCCGATGTCAGCTTCACCGTCCAACCCGGCAAGGTCACCGGCTTCCTCGGACCGAACGGTGCGGGCAAATCCACCACGATGCGGATGATTGTGGGACTGGACCGTCCGACCCACGGCAACG
The DNA here is from genome assembly GCA_029959545.1 of Microbacteriaceae bacterium PS02066. GTDB lineage: Bacteria > Actinomycetota > Actinomycetes > Actinomycetales > Microbacteriaceae > Microbacterium > Microbacterium binotii. The sequence goes on from JASCPH010000041.1 coordinate 26,547, forward strand.
TGACCGTCGACGGCGAGGACTACCGCAAGATGCGCTCGCCGCTGACCCGCGTCGGTGTCCTTCTGGATGCCAAGGCCGTGCACACCGGCCGCTCCGCCCGTAACCACCTGCGTGCGCTCGCGGCCACGCACGGGATCCCGACCTCCCGCGTCGACGAGGTCATCGCGCTGACGGGCCTCGAATCAGTCGCCAAGAAGCGTGCGGGCGGATTCTCCCTCGGTATGGGCCAGCGCCTCGGCATCGCGGCAGCGCTCCTGGGCGACCCGCAGACGCTGATCCTCGACGAGCCGGTCAACGGCCTCGACCCCGAGGGCGTGCGCTGGGTTCGCCAGTTCGTGCGCCACTACGCGAGCGAGGGACGTACCGTCCTGCTCTCGAGCCACCTCATGAGCGAGATGGCGATCACCGCCGATCACATCATCGTGCTGGGCAAGGGCCGTGTCCTGGCCGACGCGCCCGTGTCGCAGCTGGTCTCGGAATGGACGAGCACCCGCATCCGCCTGCGCAGCCCGCGTCTCGCGGAGCTGATCCCCCTCGTCTCGGGAGTGGGCATCGAGATCACCCAGACCGAGCCCGGAGCCGCCGACCTGGTCGGTGCGCTGCCCGAGGCCGTCGGCGACGCCGCGGCGGCCGCCGGCATCCCCATCCACGAGCTGAGCCCGCAGAGCGGTTCGCTCGAAGACGCCTACCTCGCCCTCACCGGCGAGTCCGTCGAGTACAAGAGCAAGGAAATCGCATGAGCGCCACCACTGCACCCGCACCCGCGCGTCGCACCACCTCGACGGACGGTTCGTACCGCATCTCCTTCCCGCGCCTCGCACGAAGCGAGTCGCTCAAGCTCGTGACGCTGCGCTCTCCGTGGTGGTCGATCGCGATCGTCGCCGTGCTCTCGATCGGCTTCTCCCTGCTGATGGCGTGGGCGATCACGAGCTTCGACGGCGGACCGCAGGGCGACGACGGCTCGTTGGCCACGATGGTGATCCTCGCGCCCACGACCTTCACGATGCTCCTCGCCGTGATCCTCGGCGCCATCCAGGTCACCGGCGAGTACTCGACCGGCATGATGCGCTCCACCCTGACGGCTGCGCCCGGGCGACTCGGGTCGCTTTTCGCGAAGACCGTCGTGGTCGCCGGATTCGTGTTCGTGTCCAGCATCATCATCTTCGCCATCGCCGCCGTGGCGACAGCACCGATCATGGCCCGCAAGGACCTCGGACTCGACTTCTCCAACCCGGAGGTCTCGTTGCTCCCGCTGCTCGCCGGCGCCCTCACCATGGCGGTCATCGCGATCATCGGCGTCGCGACGGGCTACATCCTCCGCAACGGTCCGGGCGCGATCGCCCTCGGCGTGGGTCTCGTGTTCGTCCTGCCCATCGTCCCGGCCTTCTTCGCCGCCCTGCCGGGCTGGGAGTGGATCCAGGATGCCGCGCGGTTCCTGCCCTCGAACGCGGGCCAGCTTCTGATGGGCACCGGGGGCGGGAGCAACCCGCTCGAGCCGTGGGCCGCCGGCCTCACCCTCGTCGCCTGGGTCGTCGTCGGCCTCGTGGGCGCGAGCGCCGTTCTGAAGAGCCGGGACGCGTAGAGTCGAGCGGATGAGCACGAGCAGTCAGGCCGTCGCCGGGGCGGAGAGCACTCCCCCCGACAACGGCCTGCTGCTGCCCCGTCCTCCCGGGGCCGTCCGCGGGTACTGGG